>NZ_JBIAWG010000007.1:179536-180373 GCF_042895285.1 Streptomyces sp. NPDC001406 | reverse complement strand
CACACCGGACTACCGGCAACACGCCCGCCAGGGCACCGCCCGGGACGCCTGAGGCATGCCCACGGGTGTCTTTTCGGCGGGGTGCACCGCCCTGCCGGGGGCACACCCGGGTGGGCAACCACACACGGGCACCCGCCCGCCAGGGCACCACCCAGGACGCCCGAGGACCCTTCGGCGGGACACACCGGACTACCGGCAACACGCCCGCCAGGGCACCGCCCGGGACGCCTGAGGCATGCCCACGGGTGTCTTTTCGGCGGGGTGCACCGCCCTGCTGGGGGCACGCCCGGGTGGGCAACCACGCACGGGCACCCGCCCGCCAGGGCACCGCCCAGGACGCCTGAGGCATGCCCACGGGTGTCTTTTCGCGGGACGCACCGGCCTGCCGGAAGGCATGCCCGGCAGAGCGCCCCCCACGGGCACACGCCTGCCGGGCACCGCCGAGCATGGCTCGCTGGGGGGCTCCCACGGCAGCCACCACGGTGCCAAGCCTTGTGGCTCGCACACCCGGGTGGGGGCCCGACGGGCCGTCGGCTGCGGGTGCCGCCCGGCGATGCTTCGCGCTGCGCCGGTGGGCGCTCGCCGATCGGCCCCGGTTTCGTGGTGCGGAGCGCGATCGCGTCCGAGGCGTGACGTCCCACCCCGAGGGGGCGGCGCGTCGGGGTGTACTGCTGCCCTGGGCCCCCCGCGGGCAGGCGCCTCGCCGTGCCCCGGTCGGTGCCCCGAGGCGCTGACGACCCGGCTGCGCCTGCCGGCGACGTGACACCACGTCCAGAGCGGCGCTGGGAGGTGTTGGCGTCATCGTCCCCCGGCCGGTGAAACACCCGCGCCCGCCCG
>NZ_JBIAWG010000007.1:28812-179438 GCF_042895285.1 Streptomyces sp. NPDC001406 | reverse complement strand
CGGTCGATGCTGCGCGCGGTGCGCGTGCCCTGGGCTCCCCCGCGGGCCGGCGCCTCGCCGTGCCCCGAGGCGGTGACGACCCGGGTGCGCCTGCCCGGCGACGTGACACCACGTCCAGAGCGGCGCTGGGAGGTGTCGGCGTCATCGTCCCCCGGCCGGTGAAACACCCGCGCCCGCCCGGTCGATGCTGCGCGCGGTGCGCGTGCCCTGGGCTCCCCCGCGGGCCGGCGCCTCGCCGTGCCCCGAGGCGGTGACGACCCGGGTGCGCCTGCCCTGCAGCGTGACACCACGTCCAGAGCGGCGCTGGGAGGTGTCGGCGTCATCGTCCCCCGGCCGGTGAAACACCCGCGCGGCCGGGACGTCCTCCGGCGAACCCCCGGAGGGCTCAGCGAGCGTTGAAGTACTTGGCCTCCGGGTGGTGGATCACGATCGCGTCCGTGGACTGTTCGGGGTGCAGCTGGAACTCCTCGGACAGGTGGACGCCGATGCGCTCCGGCTGGAGCAGGTCGGCGATCTTGGCGCGGTCCTCCAGGTCGGGGCAGGCGCCGTAGCCGAGGGAGAAGCGGGCGCCTCGGTACTTGAGGGCGAACATGCCCTCCATGTCGGCCGGGTCGTCCCCGGCGAAGCCCAGTTCGGAGCGGACGCGGGCGTGCCAGTACTCGGCGAGTGCCTCGGCCAACTGCACGGACAGGCCGTGGAGTTCGAGGTACTCGCGGTAGGAGTCCGACGCGAACAGCTTGGCGGTCTGCTCGCCGATCCTGGAGCCGACGGTGACGACCTGCAGTCCGACGACGTCCGTCTCCCCCGACTCCTCCGGGCGGAAGAAGTCGGCCAGGCAGAGGCGGCGGCCGCGGCGCTGGCGCGGGAACGTGAAGCGGGTGCGTTCGTTGCCCTGCTCGTCGAGGATGATGAGGTCGTCGTCCTTGGAGACGCAGGGGAAGTAGCCGTAGACCACGGCCGCCTCCAGGAGGTTCTCCGTCTGGAGCCGGTCCAGCAGGCCGCGCAGCCGGGGGCGGCCCTCGGTCTCGACAAGTTCCTCGTAGCTCGGTCCCTCACCGGTGCGGGCCTGCTTGAGGCCCCACTGGCCCTTGAACAGCGCGCCTTCGTCGAGCCAGCTCGCGTACTCCTTGAGCTGGATGCCCTTGACGATCCGGGTGTCCCAGAACGGCGGGGTCGGCACCGGGTTGTCGGTGGCGACGTCCGAGCGGACGTGCCCCTCCTCCGGGCGGTCCTCGATCTCGACCGCGGCCGCGGCGCGCACCCGGCGCTGCTTGAGCTCCGGCAGCTTCGCCCCGGGCACACCGCGCTTGACGCCGATGAGGGCGTCCATGAGGCGCAGCCCCTCGAACGCGTCGCGGGCGTAGCGGACCTCGCCCTCGTACAGCTCGTGCAGGTCCTGCTCGACGTAGGCGCGGGTCAGGGCCGCTCCGCCGAGGATGACGGGGTAGTCGGTGGCCAGGCCCCGCTGGTTGAGCTCCTCCAGGTTCTCCTTCATGATCACCGTGGACTTGACCAGGAGCCCGGACATGCCGATGACATCGGCGCGGTGCTCGTCGGCCGCGTCCAGGATCGCGGAGACCGGCTGCTTGATGCCGAGGTTGACGACGTTGTAGCCGTTGTTGGACAGGATGATGTCGACGAGGTTCTTGCCGATGTCGTGCACGTCGCCGCGCACGGTGGCGAGCACGATGGTGCCCTTGCCCTCGGCGTCCGACTTCTCCATGTGCGGTTCGAGATGCGCGACGGCGGCCTTCATGACCTCGGCGGACTGGAGCACGAACGGCAGCTGCATCTGGCCGGATCCGAACAGTTCGCCGACGACCTTCATGCCGTCCAGGAGGGTGTCGTTGACGATGTCCAGCGCGGGCCGTGTCTGCAGCGCCTCGTCGAGGTCGGCCTCCAGGCCGTTGCGCTCGCCGTCGATGATGCGGCGCTTGAGGCGCTCCTCCAGCGGCAGGGCGGCCAGTTCCTCGGCCTTGCCCGCCTTCAGTGACTTCGCCGTGGCGCCCTCGAACAGGGCCATCAGCTTCTGGAGGGGGTCGTAGTCCTCGCTGCGGCGGTCGTGGATCAGGTCGAGGGCCGTCTGCACCTGCTCCTCGTCGAAGCGGGCGATGGGCAGGATCTTGGAGGCGTGCACGATCGCCGAGTCGAGGCCCGCCTTCACGCACTCGTCGAGGAAGACGGAGTTGAGCAGGATGCGTGCGGCCGGGTTGAGGCCGAAGGAGATGTTGGACAGGCCGAGGGTGGTCTGGACGTCCGGGTGGCGGCGCTTGAGCTCGCGGATCGCCTCGATGGTGGCGATGCCGTCCCTGCGCGACTCCTCCTGACCGGTGCAGATGGTGAAGGTCAGGGTGTCGATGAGGATGTCCTCCTCACGGATGCCCCAGTTCCCGGTCAGGTCGTCGATGAGCCGTTCGGCGATCTCGACCTTCTTCTCGGGGGTGCGGGCCTGGCCCTCCTCGTCGATGGTGAGCGCGATCAGGGCGGCGCCGTGCTCCTGGGCGAGCCGGGTGACCTTGGCGAAGCGGGACTCGGGGCCGTCGCCGTCCTCGTAGTTGACGGAGTTGATGACCGCGCGTCCGCCGAGCTTCTCCAGGCCCGCCTCGATGACGTCGACCTCGGTGGAGTCGAGGACGATCGGCAGGGTGGAGGCGGTGGCGAAGCGGCCGGCCAGTTCCTCCATGTCGGCGACGCCGTCGCGGCCGACGTAGTCCACGCACAGGTCGAGCATGTGCGCGCCCTCGCGGATCTGCTCGCGGGCCATCTCGACGCAGTCGTCCCAGCGGGCGGCGAGCATGGCTTCGCGGAACTTCTTGGAGCCGTTGGCGTTGGTCCGCTCGCCGATCGCGAGATAGGCGGTGTCCTGGCGGAACGGGACGGTCTGGTAGAGGGAGGCGGCGCCGGGCTCGGGCTGCGGGTTGCGCTCGACGGGCGTGGCCCCCCGGGTCCGCTCCACCAGCTGACGCAGGTGCTCGGGCGTGGTGCCGCAGCAGCCGCCGATGAGGTTCAGGCCGTAGTCGCGTACGAAGGTCTCCTGCGCGTCGGCCAGGCCCTTCGGGTCGAGCGGGAAGTGGGCGCCGTCCTTGGTGAGGATCGGCAGGCCGGCGTTGGGCATGCACAGCAGCGGGGTGCGCGAGTGGCGGGCCAGATAGCGCAGATGCTCGCTCATCTCGGCCGGGCCGGTCGAGCAGTTCAGGCCGATCATGTCGATGCCGAGAGGCTCCAGCGCGGTCAGCGCGGCGCCGATCTCCGAGCCGAGCAGCATGGTGCCGGTCGTCTCGAACGCCATCGAGACCAGCAGCGGCACCTCGGTACCGGTCGCCTCCATTGCGCGCCGGGCGCCCAGGATCGAGGACTTCGTCTGGAGGAGGTCCTGGGTGGTCTCCACGATCAGGGCGTCGGCGCCGCCGGCGAGCAGTCCCTCGGCGTTGGCCTGGAAGCCGTCGCGCAGCGTGCCGTAGCCGATGTGGCCGAGGGTCGGCAGCTTCGTGCCGGGTCCGATCGAGCCGAGCACCCAGCGCTGGCGGCCGTCGCGGGCACCGAATTCGTCGGCGGTCTCCCGGGCGATCCGGGCGCCCGCCTCGGACAGCTCGTAGACGCGGTCGGCGATGTCGTACTCGCCGAGCGCGGAGTGGTTGGCCCCGAAGGTGTTGGTCTCGACGCAGTCGACGCCCACGGAGAAGTACGCCTCGTGGACGGAGCGGACGATGTCGGGGCGGGTGAGGTTCAGAATCTCGTTGCAGCCCTCAAGATTCTCGAAGTCCTCGAGGGTGGGTTCCTGCGCCTGGAGCATGGTGCCCATGGCTCCGTCGGCGACCACCACACGGGTGGCGAGTGCTTCTCGGAGCGCGGACGCACGGGTCCGGCTGTCGGCGGAAGGGGACGGTGGCAACGAGGCCATGAAGGGGCTCCCTGGGATGCGACGGCTGTCGGCTATGCGGCTTCCCGGGCGGGCCGGGCAGGACGCACGGCGCCAGAGTAACCGGCTGTGGGCTTGGATGGGCAGGGCGTCCACGAGGCGGACGGGTGTGGCGGCCGAGCCACGCCCAGGCCACATGTGATGTAACAGGTGCCGACCGACCATTAGCGGGAGGTCGGCATGGACCGGTAGTGTTCGGCATTGTCGAACGACGGTAAAACGACACCGCGCGACGGCGGTCGACGGGGACGGAGGCAGTACGGCGATGGCACGGAACATCCAGTCGCTCGAACGGGCGGCCGCGATGCTGCGGCTGCTCGCGGGCGGCGAGCGACGGCTCGGCCTGTCGGACATCGCCTCGTCCCTTGGCCTCGCCAAGGGCACCGCCCATGGCATCCTGCGCACCCTCCAACAGGAGGGTTTCGTCGAACAGGACGACGCCTCCGGCCGGTATCAGCTGGGCGCCGAGCTGCTCCGGCTGGGCACGACCTATCTGGACATCCACGAACTGCGGGCGCGCGCCCTGGTATGGACGGACGACCTGGCCCGCTCCAGCGGGGAGAGCGTCTATCTGGGCGTGCTGCACCAGCAGGGCGTGCTGATCGTCCACCACGTCTTCCGGCCCGACGACAGCAGGCAGGTCCTGGAGATAGGGGCCATGCAGCCGCTGCACTCCACGGCCCTGGGCAAGGTGCTGTCGGCGTACGACCCGGTCGCGCACAGCGAGGCGCTGGAGGCCGACCGCAAGCCCTTCACGGACCGCACGGTGTGCGAGCTGGAGGACTTCGAGCACATCCTGGACATCACACGCGCGCGTGGCTATGCCGCCGACGTGGAGGAGACCTGGGAGGGCGTGGCCTCGGTGGCCGCGCCCGTGCACGACCGCCGGCGCATGCCCGTGGGCGCGGTCGGCATCACCGGCGCCGTGGAACGGCTGTGCCGGGACGGGGAGCTGCGCCCCGAACTGATCGCGGCGGTACGGGACTGCGCCCGCGCGGTGTCGCGGGATCTGGGCGCCGGACGGTTCTGAGCGCCGCACGACGAAAGAGCCGGAAAAGGCCGGAAAGAGCCGGAAAAGGACGAGACCGGAACGCTGAGCGGCGTTCCGGCTGTCGCCATACCCTGAAATGGACATAACGGACGAACGTCGTCGTTCGGTGCTCGAAGATCGATAACTCGCCGCGATCAATAACGATCAGGTTTTCGATAACAGAACTCTTGACGCGCCTGTAACGCCGGGGCAAGACTCCCGTCCATCGGTCGGCATTGTCGAACACCTACCGGCAATACGCGCTAGAGTGTGACAACGCCAAGGACCGGTTTCGCTCTCACCCCCGAGGGCGCCAGAACCCCCGGAGGGACCCGGGGTTCGGCTTCCCTGGACGAAGGACAAAGGAGTCGCGGGTGTCCAGCTCCGACATCTTCATCGGCGAGACCATCGGTACCGCCATACTCATCCTGCTCGGCGGTGGCGTGTGCGCCGCCGTGACCCTGAAGGCCTCCAAGGCCCGTAACGCCGGTTGGCTCGCCATCACCTTCGGGTGGGGTTTCGCCGTCCTGACGGCGGTCTACACCTCGGCACCGCTCTCCGGTGCCCACCTCAACCCGGCCGTGACCCTCGCGCTCGCGATCAAGGACCACGACTACAGCAACCTCCCCACCTACTGGGGCGGCCAGCTGCTGGGCGCCATGATCGGCGCGACCCTGGTCTGGGTGGCCTACTACGGTCAGTTCCGCGCACACCTCACCGACAAGGAGATCGTCGGCGGTCCGGGTGCGCAGGCCACGACGGCCAAGGCCGTCGAAGCCCAGGAGAAGGGCGCCGGCCCGGTCCTGGGTGTCTTCTCCACCGGTCCGGAGATCCGGCACGCGGTGCAGAACCTCGCCACGGAGATCATCGGAACGATCGTCCTCGTCCTCGCGGTCCTCACGCAGGGCCTCAACGACAAGGGCAACGGCCTGGGCACCCTGGGCGCCCTGATCACCGCGTTCGTGGTCGTCGGCATCGGTCTGTCCCTCGGCGGCCCGACCGGCTACGCGATCAACCCGGCCCGTGACCTCGGTCCGCGTATCGTGCACGCCCTCCTGCCCCTGCCCAACAAGGGCGGCTCCGACTGGGGCTACGCCTGGGTCCCGGTGGTCGGTCCCCTGATCGGCGCCGCGATCGCTGCAGGCATCTACAACGTCGCATTTGCTTAAAGAGCACCGAGCTTCGTCTTCGAGCACCGAGCTTCACAGCACGCGTCGTACGTACAGCCCTCGTAACCACGGAACTCCCAGGAGCACACAGTGACCGACGCCCACACGGCCGGCCCTTTCATCGCGGCCATCGACCAGGGCACGACCTCCAGCCGCTGCATCGTCTTCGACCGGGACGGCCGCATCGTCTCCGTCGACCAGAAGGAGCACGAGCAGATCTTCCCGAAGCCGGGCTGGGTCGAGCACAACGCCAACGAAATCTGGACCAACGTCCAGGAAGTCGTCGCCGGAGCCATCCAGAAGGCCGGCATCACCCGTGACGACATCAAGGCCATCGGCATCACCAACCAGCGCGAGACCACCGTGCTGTGGGACAAGAACACCGGTGAGCCCGTCCACAACGCCCTCGTCTGGCAGGACACCCGCACCGACGGCCTGTGCCGGGAACTCGGGCGCAATGTCGGCCAGGACCGCTTCCGCCGCGAGACCGGCCTCCCGCTGGCCTCGTACTTCTCCGGGCCCAAGGCCCGCTGGCTGCTCGACAACGTCGAGGGCCTGCGGGAGCGCGCCGAGGCGGGGGACATCCTCTTCGGCACCATGGACACCTGGGTCATCTGGAACCTGACCGGCGGTGTCAACGGCGGCCACCACGTCACCGACGTCACCAACGCCTCGCGGACCCTTCTCATGAACCTGCACACCATGCAGTGGGACGAGAAGATCGCCGAGTCGATCGGCGTACCGCTGCAGATCCTGCCCGAGATCCGCTCCTCCGCGGAGGTCTACGGCGAGGTCACCGGCGGCAAGCTGGGCGACCTGCTCGGTGGCATCCCGGTCGCCTCCGCGCTCGGCGACCAGCAGGCGGCCCTGTTCGGCCAGACCTGCTTCTCCGAGGGCGAGACCAAGTCCACCTACGGCACCGGCACCTTCATGGTGATGAACACCGGTGACAAGATCATCAACTCCTACGCGGGCCTGCTGACCACGGTCGGCTACAAGATCGGCGAGCAGCCGACGGTGTACGCGCTGGAGGGCTCGATCGCCGTCACCGGCTCCCTCGTGCAGTGGATGCGCGACCAGATGGGCCTGATCTCCACCGCGGCCGAGATCGAGACGCTCGCGCTCTCGGTCGAGGACAACGGCGGCGCCTACTTCGTACCGGCCTTCTCCGGCCTGTTCGCCCCGCACTGGCGCTCCGACGCCCGCGGTGTGATCGCCGGCCTGACCCGGTACGTCACCAAGGCGCACCTCGCCCGCGCGGTCCTGGAGGCCACCGCCTGGCAGACCCGCGAGATCGCCGACGCCATGGTCAAGGACTCCGGCGACGAGCTGGTGGCCCTCAAGGTCGACGGCGGTATGACCTCCAACAACCTGCTGATGCAGACCCTCGCCGACGTCCTGGACGCACCCGTGGTGCGCCCGATGGTCGCCGAGACCACCTGCCTCGGCGCCGCCTACGCCGCCGGCCTCGCCGTCGGCTTCTGGTCCAGCACCGACGAACTGCGCGCCAACTGGCGCCGGGCCGCCGAATGGACCCCCAACATGGACGCGGAGACCCGCGACCGTGAGTACAAGAACTGGCTCAAGGCCGTCGAGCGGACCATGGGCTGGATCGAGGACGAGGACTGAGCGGCTCGGACCGCCCAGCCAACTCTGACTAGGAGTAAGAACCCGACATGACCAGTCAGTCCACCCTGCAGTCCGTGCCTGCCCTGGGGACGCACCCGGCCTCCGGCTCCCACCCGAGCCGAGCCGAAACCAGGGAGCAGCTCTCCAAGGCGTCGTACGACCTCCTCGTGATCGGCGGCGGCATCCTTGGCATCTCCACCGCCTGGCACGCCGCGCAGTCCGGCCTCAGGGTGGCTCTGGTCGACGCCGGCGACTTCGCCGGCGCCACCTCCTCCGCCTCCTCCAAGCTCCTCCACGGCGGTCTGCGCTACCTGCAGACCGGCGCGGTGAAGCTGGTGGCGGAGAACCACTTCGAGCGCCGTGCGGTCTCCCGCCAGGTGGCCCCCCACCTGGCGAACCCGCTCACCTTCTACCTCCCCGTGTACAAGGGCGGGCCGCACGGCGCCGCGAAGCTCGGAGCGGGCGTCTTCGCCTACTCCGCGCTCTCCGCCTTCGGTGACGGTGTCGGTCACCTGCTCAGCCCCGCGAAGGCCGCGCAGGACGTACCGGAGCTGCGCACCGAGAACCTCAAGGCCGTCGCCGTCTACGGCGACGACCAGATGAACGACTCGCGCATGGCGCTGATGACGGTCCGCGCGGCCGTCGAGGCGGGCGCGGTCGTCCTGAACCACGCCGAGGTCACCGGCCTGCGCTTCACCCAGGGCCGGGTCACCGGCGCCGACCTCAGGGACCGGGTCTGTGGCGAGGAGTTCGGCGTCAACGCCCGCCTGGTGCTGAACGCGACCGGCCCCTGGGTCGACCACCTGCGCCGTATGGAGGACCCGAATGCAGCGCCGTCCATCCGCCTCTCGAAGGGCGCGCATCTGGTCCTGAAGCGGACCTCGCCCTGGAAGGCCGCGCTCGCGACCCCCATCGACAAGTACCGCATCACCTTCGCGCTCCCCTGGGAGGACATGCTCCTGCTGGGCACGACCGACGAGGAGTTCGAGGGCGACCCGGCCGATGTCGCGGTCAACGAGAAGGACATAGCCCAGATACTCGACGAGGCGGCCTTCTCCGTCCGCGACCAGCAGCTCGACCGGTCCCTCATCACCTACGCCTTCGCGGGTCTGCGCGTGCTGCCGGGCGGCCCCGGCGACACCGCCAAGGCCAAGCGCGAGACCGTGGTGACCGAGGGCAAGGGCGGCATGCTGTCCGTCGCGGGCGGCAAGTGGACCACCTTCCGGCACATCGGCCGCACGGTGATGCAGAAGCTGGAAGAGCTGCCGGGTCACCCGCTGGGCGAGGACTTCGAGCCGATCTCCTCGCTGCCGAAGAAGCTGCCGCTGCCCGGTGTCGCCAACCCGCGTGCCGTCGCCCACCGCCTCCTGGTGGACAACCCGGCGCCCGGCCCGCGCATGGCCGCCGACACCGCCAAGCACCTGGCCACGCACTACGGTTCGCTGGCCTTCGACATCGCCCGCATCGCCAACGAGAACCCGGAGCTGGGCGAGCGCGTCCACCCGGACGCGCCGGAGATCTGGGCGCAGGTCGTCTACGCCCGTGACCACGAGTGGGCCGAGACGCCGGACGACGTGCTGCGCCGCCGTACGACGCTGACGATCCGCGGCCTGGCCACGGACGAGGTCCGCGCCAAGGTCCAGGACCTGCTCGACAAGAAGTAGGCGCTCGGTGCCGGCCGACTCCCCCTGACCGGGTCGGCACCGTCGGACCGGCCCCCTCCGCACCGGGGCCGGGACACGAGAGGGGCGGCTCCACGCCGATGGAGCCGCCCCTCTCTCTTGTGTGCGTGCCCACGGCTCATGCCGACGGCCCGTGCCGCGGCGCCGGATCGCACATCCACACGCTCCCCGAATGCATCCGCACGCTCCCTCACACGTGTTTCGAACGGGCGGTCAGTCACCGGTTCGGCCACTAGAACGGATGACTCCGACACAGCGGTACGGCACCGGAGTCCGGCCGCGGGGAGCGGTCATATGCAAGCCGGATGGCTCAGTACCCGGATGCGGCGGCGCCTGGGGATCGCCGTGTGCGGGGCCGCGCTCGCGGCGCTGGCGGGCGTCCTGCGGTTCTGGTGGCGAAACGCCGCCACCGCGGGCGTCCTGATCTCGGCGATCGGCGCGTTCGTGTCGGTCGCGGCGCTCGTCGCCGACATCCTGCGCGGCGACGCCGACCCGCCCCCGCGGTCGGCCGACGCGGACCGCGGACGGGCGGCCGACGCGCTGGCCGAGGCCGTACGCGAGCAGTGGGCGGCGGAGGCCCGGCTGCGCAGGCTCCAGGACCCCGTGCCGCTCGACGTGGGCTGGGCACCGGCGGACCGGCGGCTGGCCGACCACGCGGTGAACATCCGGCGGGCCCAGCCCCTGCCCGCGCCCCGTGACCGCCGCACCGAGGACGCCGGCGGGCCGTTCGCGACGCTGCCCGGCCGGCGCCTGGTGGTGCTGGGTGGACCGGGCTCCGGCAAGACCGTGCTGGCGATGCGGTTCGTCCTCGGCAGGCTGGCCGCACGGCGGTCCGGCGGACCCGTGCCGGTGATCTTTCCGTTGGCGGGCTGGGACCCCCGGCAAACCGGCCTGCGCGACTGGCTCGCGGACCGGCTCGCCACCGACTACCGGCCGCTGGCCGCTTTGGCCGACGGCCGGCACACCCTTGCCCGCGCCCTCCTCGACGCGGGGCTCGTCCTGCCGGTCCTCGACGGCTTCGACGAACTGGCCCGGCCCGCCTACGGGGAGGCCGTACGCCGCATCAACGCCGAACTCGACGACGACCTGCCGCTGCTGCTCACCAGCCGCGGCGCGGCCTGGGCGACGGCGGTGGCCGAGGGCGACGTGCTCACCGCCGCCGAGGTGATCGAGCTCCTGCCCCTCGACCTCGCGCAGGCCGGGGGCCATCTGGAGCGCACGGCACGGCCCCTGTATCCGGCGGACGGGGAGCCCCGCACCGTGTGGACGCCGGTGCTGAGCGAACTCGCGCGCCGGCCCCGGGCCCCACTGGCGCAGGCGCTCGCCACTCCCCTGATGGTGGCCCTGGCCCGCGCGGTCTACGGGGACACCTCCCGCGACCCGTCGGAGTTGCTGGACAGGGAGCGCTTCCCCACGGTCGACGCGGTCGAGGAGCATCTGCTCGGCGCCTTCGTGCCCGCCGCGTTCGCGGACATGGGGCCACGGGCGGCCGGCGACGCCGTGCGCCGGCTCACCCTGCTGGCCCGCGCGCTGCACGGGCGTGGCACGGGGCGGCTGGCGTGGTGGGAGCTGGAGTCGATGCTGCCGCGGGCCCTGCGGGTGTACACGCCCGGGCTGCTGGCGATGGCCGTGATGTCCGCGCTGCTGCTGCCGGTCTCGGTGGCGCGTGCGACGAGCGACCTGGCAGACGTGCGGGACGTCGTGTCGGTGGGCGCCACGCTGGTCGGCCAGACCCTGGGGTTCGCCTTCGGAGCGGTGTGTCTGCTGCCGTCGCACGGGGGCCGGCCGGACCGGCGGTTCCTCGCCCGGCAGACCCTGCTCACCGCGGCGGTGAGCGCGCTGCTGTGGGCGGGCTACGCCTACGCCGACGACCTGCGCTTCGGCTTCCGGTTCGGCGCGGTGACCGACGGCTGGGTGCCCGACCTGCTCGGCGGTTGTCTGTTCTCGCTGCTGTTCACCCTGTTCTTCGGCATCGCGGGGCTGCCGCGGCGGCCGATGCCGCTCGGCCTGCCCTGGAGCGGTACCACGGGGCGCGCGGTGGCCCGGATCTGCGGGGCCGCCCTGTTGCTCGGCGGACTCGGGACGGCGGGCGCGGTGCTGCTCGGGCGGTCGGGCAACCCCTGGACCGTGCTGGTCGGCACCACCGCTGCGGGGGCGGGGGCGGCGCTGCTGGTGAGCGGTACCCGCCGGGCCGTACAGGACGCCCCGCATCCGGCCCGCGCGGGCCGGATCGCCCGGCGTTTCGCGGCAGGCGTGGTCCGGGGCACCGCCGCCGCGCTGCTGATCGGGGTCACCGCGTGCACGGTCGCGGGCCTCGCCGCCGTCGGAGTGACCGTGCTCAAGTCCGGAGCCGGGGCCGACCTGTCCGGCCGGCGGATCGACGGCTGGCGGCTGTCGGAGCGGGACGGGCTGAGGACGGCGGACACCGTGCGGCCGGTGCGGGGCACGCTGCTGCTCCCAGGCGGCGGGGCACAACCGGTCGCCTACCCGGAGGGCTCGCGGCCGCCCGACTGCGCGCTGCCGCTGCTGCGCGGTCGCAGGTGCGTCGCCTTCACCTCCTGGCGCACGGTGTTCGAGTCACGGGACGGCGCCGTGGTCGTACGCCTCGCCTCGACCGGCGACGCGCCACTGGAGCGGCGGGCAACGACCCTGGCATACGCGGCGAACCTGCGCTCCGTGCTGCCGGAGGCGGCCCGCGCCTGGCTGACCCGGGGCCCGGCCGAGGGCGTTGTGGCGCGCTGTCTGCCGCCGTTCATGGCCGGTGGGGTGCTCATCGGGGTGGTGGGCGGGTGTGTGTGCGGTGTCTACCGTGCCCTGAGCGTGCCGTCGGACATCATGCGCGCGTCGGGCCCGGGCTCCTCGCTGCGCACGGACCGGACCGCGTCCTTCACGCGCGGTGGCGTGGTCGCGCTGCTGGTCGCCGTCGTCTGTGTGCCGGTGGTGGCGCTGCCCGGCGACTGGGGCGGTCTGGTGCACATCGGCACCCAGCTGTGGCTGCCGATGGGTGCGGCGGCGCTCGCGCTGAGCGCCTGGGGGCGCTTCACCGTCGCCCGTGTCTGGCTCGCGGTGACGGGACGGATGCCGTGGCGGCTGATGACGTTCCTGGAGGACGCGCATCGGCGCGGGGTGCTGCGGCAGTCGGGGGCGTGCTTCGAGTTCCGGCATCTGCGGCTGCTGTCGCATCTGGCGGGCGCCGGGAGAGGAGACGACGGGCCTCGTCCCACCGTGGCCGAGGTGGCCCGGCCACGCGAGGTGCGCGACGGGCCGGGCTAGGCCGGCCGTCGTCGGAGGGGGCCTGTGCGGTGGCCCCATAATGTGCTGAGTCATCGGATGTCTGAGCGACAGGGAGGCCCGCCATGGCAGTCACCGATGAGGCGATCGAGAAGATCAAGGACATGATCGTCTCCGGTGCGCTGCGCCCCGGCGACCGGCTGCCCAAGGAGAGTGAACTCGCCGCCGAGCTCGGGCTGTCGCGCAATTCCCTGCGGGAGGCCGTACGTGCCCTGTCGCTGATCCGGATCCTGGATGTGCGGCAGGGCGACGGGACGTACGTCACCAGCCTGGACCCGCAGTTGCTGCTGGAGGCGATGAGCTTCGTCGTCGACTTCCACCGCGACGACACGGTGCTGGAGTTCCTCGCCGTGCGCCGCATCCTGGAGCCGGCCGCGACCGCGATGGCGGCCTCCCGGATCAGCGAGCAGCAACTGGACGCGCTCTCCTTGCAGTTGGACGCGCTCGGCGCGGCGCCCTCGGTGGAGGAGCTGGTCGCCTGCGACCTGGAGTTCCACCGGGGGATCGTGCAGAGCGCCGGCAACTCGGTGCTGTGCTCGCTGCTCGACGGTCTGTCCGGGCCCACCACCCGGGCCCGGATCTGGCGCGGGCTGACCCAGGAGGACGCGGTCGGGCGCACGCTGCGCGAGCACCGGGCGATCCTGGCCGCGCTGCGCGACCGGGACGCGGAGGCGGCGCGCTCATGGGCGACCGTGCACATCGCGAGCGTGGAGCA
Source organism: Streptomyces sp. NPDC001406 (assembly GCF_042895285.1). Classification (NCBI taxonomy): domain Bacteria; kingdom Bacillati; phylum Actinomycetota; class Actinomycetes; order Kitasatosporales; family Streptomycetaceae; genus Streptomyces; species Streptomyces sp. NPDC001406. Next base: position 166,003 of record NZ_JBIAWG010000007.1, on the reverse strand, counting down.
GTGGCTGCGCAGCTCGTTGTGAAGCCCCCGTGGGGAACTGACGTGAATCCCCTGTGGAAAACCGGTGGGGCTGCCGTTCGCCGCGGGGTGTTCGAGCGTGGCGAACGGGGCAGTGATCCGTTCACTCCCCCGTGCAAGGGGGCTGCGAGCGCCCCCACCGGACGCCGTAAGGTTGGGACGTACGCGAGGGCACGTCGGAAGGAGGCGCTGGGTGATCGAGCTGGAGGGAGTTCCCGAGCTGATCGACCCAGTCATGGTGGCCGCGTTCGAGGGCTGGAACGATGCCGGCGACGCCGCCTCCACCGCGGTCGCGCATCTGGAGCGCGAGTGGAAGGGCGAGGTGTTCGCGGCGCTGGACGCCGAGGACTACTACGACTTCCAGGTGAACCGCCCCACGGTGTGGATGGATGCGGGCGTCCGCAAGATCACCTGGCCGACGACAAGGTTGTCGGTGGTTCGGGTCGGCGGCGAGAAGCCGCGCGACCTGGTGCTGGTCCGCGGCATCGAACCGTCCATGCGCTGGCGCTCGTTCTGCAACGAACTGCTCGGCTTCGCGCACGAGCTGGGCGTGGAGCTGGTGGTCGTCCTGGGCGCCCTGCTCGGTGACACCCCGCACACCCGTCCGGTCCCGGTCAGCGGGGTCACGTCCGACCCGGACCTGGCCCAGCGCATGGACCTGGAGGAGACCAAGTACGAGGGCCCCACGGGCATCGTCGGCGTCCTCCAGGAGGCGTGCACGCACGCGGGTGTCCCGGCGGTGTCGCTGTGGGCGGCCGTCCCGCACTATGTGTCGCAGCCGCCCAACCCGAAGGCCACGATGGCCCTGCTCAACCGGCTGGAGGACCTGCTCGACCTGCGCATTCCGCTGGGCGAGCTGCCCGAGGACGCACGGGCCTGGCAGGTGGGCGTGGACCAGCTGGCCGCAGAGGACAGCGAGGTCGCCGAGTACGTCCAGACGCTGGAGGAGGCCCGCGACACCGCCGAGCTGCCGGAGGCGTCGGGCGAGGCGATCGCCCGCGAATTCGAGCGCTATCTGCGGAGACGGGACGTCAGCCCGCCGGGCGGCCACGCCACGGCGGACGGCACGGACAGCACGTCGTACCTGCGGGACAACCCGGGAGGCCGCACCCGGCCCCCGAAGCCACCGAAACCCGACACCTCCGGGACCGACGACGAGGACACCTCGGAGGACTGAGCAGGGGCGGTACGCAACACGCGTACCGCCCCTTCGCCGTCCCGCGCCGACGGCGGTCACGGTGCACGGGGCGCCGGGCGGCGACGTCGTAGTGAACCGCGGGTCGGGCAGGTCGGCGGCGTAAAGCGCGCCGTCGGCGAGCGAGCCGAGGCAAGCGGCCCCGTCGGCGCATGAGCCGACCGCCGCCGCGTCGAGTGTCGCCGCCCCGCCCACTGCATCACACGGGCCCCGGGCGCCCCCGCACTCCGCAGAGATTCAACGGCGCCTCCGCAGTGTCCGGTCGGATGTCGGCGTCAAAGCTGTTTCAGGTCGGATTGCACCCGTTACCCAATTCAACTTCTTTCCAAACCGAGTTGCCGAAACACGTCTGGACGACTCGGCGCGGGAGTGGTTGGTTGTCTCTCGGTGGCGGCTCGCACGGACCGAAGGGAGCGGTACCGATGAACGACCAGACAGTGCCGGCGCAGGGCCCGGGGACGTCCGGGCCGGGGCCCGACGGAGCGGGGTTCACCTATCGGGGAGCCGAACAGGAACTGATCGTCGTCGCGCGTCCCGAGACCCGGCTGCGTGCCGGGGCCGACGGGGTCCGCTCGGCGGCGGGTGCCGACCTGTCGGCCCTGGCCATGTTCCTCGGCGACGAACAGCTGGCCCTGGAGCCGCTGTTCGGCAGTGAGGAGCGGGTGCGGCAGTCCGGCGGCGAGGGCGTGCCCGACCTCACGCTGTTCTACCGGGTGCGCGGCGGGGAGAGCCGGGCGCAGGAGCTGCGGGCCCGGATGGCCGCGCTGCCGGGGATCGACACGGCGTACGTCAAGCCGGGTGCCGTACCGGCCACCCTCTCGGACGACGACCGGCGGCTGAAGGAAGGCGCCCCGGTCACCCCTGACTTCAGCGGCCGTCAGGGGTATCTGCGGCCGGCGCCGGAGGGGGTCGACGCGCACTGGGCCTGGCAGCGGCCCGGTGGCGCCGGCCAGGGGGTGACGGTGATCGATGTCGAGGGAGCCTGGCAGCTGGGGCACGAGGACCTGGCCGCCAAGCTGGCCGGAGTGGTCGTCGGCACCCCGCTGACCGACCCGGCCTGGCGCAACCACGGCACCGCCGTGCTCGGGGTGCTCGGCGGGGACCGCACCGAATACGGCGTCACCGGGATCGTGCCGGACGCGGTGACCGCGGCCGCGTCGTTCCAGGGCATCGGCACAGCCGCGGCGATCCACGCGGCCGCCGACCGGCTCGGCCCCGGTGACCTCCTGCTGGTCGAACTGCACCGCCCGGGGCCGCGGTTCGAGTACGCGGACCGCGACGACCAGCGTGGCTACATCCCACTGGAGTGGTGGCCGGACGACTACGCGGCCGTACGGTACGCCGCCTCCCGGGGCGTCGTGGTCGTGGCGGCCGCCGGGAACGGCGGCGAGTCCCTCGACGACGCGGTGTACGAGCGGCGTCCCGACGGCTTCCCGTCCTGGTGGCGCAACCCGTTCAACTCGGCCAACCCGTCCTCCGGCGCCGTCCTGGTCGGCGCGGGTGCCCCGCCTCCCGGCACCCACGGCCGCGACCACGGGCCGGACCGCTCACGGCTGGCGTTCTCCAACTACGGCGCCCGCGTGGACGCCCAGGGCTGGGGGCACGAGGTCACGACCACCGGCGGCTTCTGGGACCGGCCCGGCGACCTGCAGGGCGGGCCCGAGGAGATCGCCTGGTACACGGACACGTTCTCCGGGACCTCTTCGGCCACCCCGGTGGTGGCGGGCGCGCTGGCCGCGCTGCAGGGCATGCTCAAGGCGGCCGCCCAGCCCCCGATGTCCCCGGGGCGGGCCCGCGAGGTGCTGCGGGCCACCGGTTCCCCGCAGCAGGACGCACCGGGCCGGCCCGCCTCCCAGCGGATCGGCGCCCGGCCCGACGTCAGGGCGGCGGTCACGCATCTGCTGCCGCAGGCGGTCGGCTCCGGCCCGGCGGAGCGGTACTGGGACGAGCTGCTGCCGTACCCCCGTGAACTCCCGCCCAGGCTCCGGCTGTTCGTGGCCGGCTCCTGGCGGAACCTGAATCGTCCGTCCCCCGAGATCCGCCAAGCGGTGCACACCGCCTTCGCGGGGGGACGGCCCGATGTCCGCGTGTGGTTCGCGGACGACGAGATCGTCGGCCTGGTCGTGACGGGCTGACGTTCATCACCGAGCAAGAGTCCATCAAGGGAAGGTGACACCTCATGAGCACCACCCCGCAGATGAGCCCGATGGGACAGCAGTTCCCGACCACCTCGCCCCAGCAGCAGCCGTACGGCATGGGCACGTACGGGCTGGGCAGTTCGCTGGAGCAGCTCCAGCAGCTCGGGCAGCAGCAGCCGTACCAGCAGCTGATGCAGCAGCTCGGGCAGCCGCAGGTACACGGCGAGCAGCAGATGCAGCAGCAGCTCCAGCACGTGACGCAGGCCGCGATCCAGCAGGTCTCGGCGCAGGTGCTGCAGGCCGGCATCGCCAACGGCTTCATCGACATCGTGCAGCCGCTGCCCGGTCAGCCGCAGCAGATCTTCCTGCGCTTCCAGGACGGCTTCCGGGTCCTCAACAACCCGACCCAGCAGGCCCACCGGGAGATCCAGGAGGCGTTCGCCCGCGGCCACCAGGTGATCGGCGTCTGGGACAGCACGTCACCGGCGATCCTGCGCAGTGTGCGGGTGCAGAAGCTCTGACCCGTGCCCGGCCGGCTCTGACCCACGCATAGACGAAGGGGCGCTTCCTCCACGGAGGAAGCGCCCCTTCCGGCTTGTCAGAGCGCCACGCCCAGCAGGGCGTCCACCGCACGCGACACGACGCCGGGGGCGCCGGTGTCCGTGCCGCCCCGCTCGTCCTGCAGCGCCACCCACCGGTCCACGGCGGCCAGCGCGGCGGGGGCGTCCAGGTCGTTCGCGAGGGCCTCGCGAATCTCCTCGACGAGGGCCTCGGCGGGCGGGCCGTCGGGCCGGGAGACCGCGGCGCGCCAGCGGCCGAGCCGGGCCACCGCGTCGGCCAGGACCTGGTCGGTCCACTCCCAGTCGGCCCGGTAGTGGTGGGCGAGGAGGGCGAGCCGGATGGCGGCGGGGGCGACGCCGTCGCGGCGCAGCCGCGAGACGAAGACGAGGTTGCCCTTGGACTTGGACATCTTCTCGCCGTGCAGGGCGACCATGCCGGCGTGGACGTACGCCTTGGCCATCGGGAACTCGCCGGTCAGCACCTGGGCGTGCGAGGCGCCCATCTCGTGGTGCGGGAAGGCCAGGTCGGAGCCGCCGCCCTGGACGTCGAAGCCCATGCCGAGGTGGTCCAGGGCGATGGCGACGCACTCGATGTGCCAGCCGGGGCGGCCCCGGCCGAGCGAGCCGCCGTCCCAGCTGGGCTCGCCCTCGCGGGCGCCCATCCACAGCATCGGGTCGACCGGGTTCTTCTTGCCCGGACGGTCCGGGTCGCCGCCGCGCTCCGCGGACAGCAGCCGCATGGCCGCGGCGTCGAGGTTCGAGACCTCGCCGAAGTGCGGGTCGGACTCGACGGAGAAGTAGATGTCGCCGTCGAGCTCATAGGCGGCGCCGAGGTCGCGCAGCCGCTCCACGAGCGGGACGATGCCGGGTATCGCCTCGACGGCGCCTATGTAGTGCCGCGGCGGGAGCATTCGCAGGGCGGTCATGTCCTCGCGGAACAGGGCCGTCTCCTTCTCGGCGAGGGCGACCCAGTCGAGGCCGTCCCGCTCCGCGCGCTCCAGCAGCGGATCGTCGACGTCCGTCACGTTCTGGACGTAGTGAACCTGCCGCTTGGTGTCGAGCCACACGCGCTGAACCAGGTCGAACGCGTTGTAGGTCGCCGCGTGACCCAGGTGGGTCGCGTCGTACGGGGTGATGCCGCAGACGTAGATACGGGCGACGGGACCGGGGTCGAGGGTGACGAGGCCGCCGGTCGCGGTGTCGTGGATCCTCAGGTCGCGGCCCTGACCAGGCAGGGCGGGGACCTCGGAAGCGGGCCAGGCATGCATGTACATGAGCCTAACCGGCCAGAAGTTCGGTATACGAACCGGACCGGGCCGGACGGCCGGAAAGGCGATCTTGCGATCCGGCGCCCGGTGTGCCTTCCCGGTGCTGACGGTGTGCCTTCCCGGACTACACCGGCGGCCAGGGGATCGCCGGCCACTCCCCGCTCGGCTCGGGGTGCTTCCCGGACGTGAGCAGCGCCCCGACGCGCGCACGCGTGGCCGCCAGCTCCACGCCGGTGATCAGCCCGGCCAGCCGCACACCGAGCGCGCCACCGTCGCCCAGGGCCTCCTCGATGCCCTTCAGGACGCCGACCGCCTCGGGAGTGAGCGGCTCCCCCGCCCAGCCCCACAGCAGGGTGCGCAGCTTGTTCTCGGCGTTGAAGGTGACCCCGTGGTCGATGCCGTACAGCTGTCCGTCGGCGGTGGGCAGCAGATGGCCGCCCTTGCGGTCGGCGTTGTTGATCACCGCGTCGAGGACGGCGAGCCGGCGCAGCCGCTCGTCGTCGGCGTGCACCAGCAGCGCGGTGCGGCCCTCACCCACCTCGGCGAAGCCGATCGCCTTCCAGCCCGGTCCCGGCTCCTCGCGGTCCACCAGGGCGAGCAGTTCGGCCTCGGGGGCCGCGTCGATCCACAGCTGGCACATGCCCTCGCCGTACGGCCCGTCGCGCAGCACGGTGGCCGGCACGAGCCCCCAGCCGGTGGCCTCGGAGACCTCGTAGGCGGCCACCTCGCGCTCGGCCAGGGTGCCGTCGGGGAAGTCCCACAGCGGGCGTTCCCCGGCGATCGGCTTGTACACGCAGGAAGCTTCCTGCCCGTCGATCGCGACCGTGCAGAACAGCGCCGCGTTGGACGCCTCGCGGATGCGGCCGCGCACCTTCAGCTCACCGTGGGTGAGCAGTTCGGCGGCGGTCACGCTCCGCGGCGGTATCCGTTCTGGCGCGGACATACGTGTCCTTCCGGATCGAGCGGGAGGCTGCACAGCGGGCACGGCGGCCGCCCGGCGTTGACGACGTCGAGGGCGCGCTTGGCGAAGGCCCTGGCCTGCGCGCCGGTGAGCCGGACCCGCAGCATCGGGGGCCCGTTCTCCTCGTCCTGGAGCAGCCGCTCCTCGGCCTCCGCGAGGTCCTCGTCGGTGTCGGCGTCCAGCTCGACGAGCGCCTGGGCCTCGACGATCATGCGCTGCTCCTCGCCGTCCCAGGCCAGGGCCATGGTGCCGACGCGGAATTCCTCCTCGATGGGGGCGTCCAGCGGAGCCGAATCGGCGATCTCCGTGGGCGCCACGGCAGGGACGGCAGCGTTGCCGCCACTACGGCGTACGACCTCGTCGAGCAGCTCGTCCATGCGCTCGGCGAGCGCGGCGACCTGGGTCTTCTCCAGAACCACGCTGGTCACCCGGGGGCCGGCGGTGGCCTGGAGGAAGAACGTACGGCGCCCGGGCAGTCCGACCGTGCCGGCCACGAAGCGGTCCGGCGGGTCGTAGAGGAAAACCTGACGGGACACGTCCTGTCTCCATTGGAATCGAGAGTGCGTGAATCGAGAGTGCGGCAATCGGGGGGTTGCGTGGAGGTTCGTGCGTGCACGCGGATGGGTGGATCGCTTCACCCTACTGCGGCCGACGATCACGGTGCGCCCGCACCACCCCCGACCGGTGCGTCTTCCCCCGGGGGTTCCTCGCGCGGGGCAAGGGAGGCGAAATCCCCGGTGTCGCCGAGACGAACGACAAAGGGCCTGAGGCGGGTGTAGCGGATCGCGGTGATGGAACACGGTTCGACGGAGATCCGCTGGAAGAGGTCGAGATGAAGGCCGAGGGCATCCGCGACGAGGGACTTGATGATGTCGCCGTGCGAGCACATGAGGTACACGGCGTCGGCGCCGTGCTCGCGCTCCACGCGCGCGTTCCACTCGCGTACGGCCTCGGCGGCGCGGGTCTGCATCGCCCGCATGGACTCCCCGCCGGGGAACGCGGCCGCCGACGGGTGGGCCTGCACCACCTGCATCAGCGGCTCGTCCTTGAGCTCGGCGAGCTTGCGGCCGGACCAGTCGCCGTAGTGGCACTCCCCGATCCGCTCGTCGGTGTGCGCGCGCAGTCCCGGCCGGGCGTCGAGGAGGGGCTGGATCGTCTCCTGGCAGCGCTGCAGCGGGCTGGTGACGACCTCGGCGACCGGCAGTTCGGCCAGCCGCCCGGGCAGCGCCGCGGCCTGGGCGGCCCCGCGCTCGTCGAGGGCGACACCCGGCGTCCAGCCGGCGAGCACGCCCGCGGTGTTGGCGGTGGACCGTCCGTGCCTTACGAGGATCAGGGTGGGCATGCGGCCCAGGGTAGGCGCACACCGGAGTGCGCAGACGGGCGGACGAGGGGAGAATACGCTCCGTGATCGTCGACTGCGCCATCTACCGCGACGGGCACCGGATGGAGGGTCCCGGCGACGTCTCCGACGCCCTCGCCGAGGCGCGTGCCCGGGGCGACAGCTTCCTCTGGATCGGTCTGTACGAGCCGACGGCGAAAGAGTTCGACCTGGTCACGGAGGAGTTCGGGCTCCATCCGCTGGCCGTGGAGGACGCCCTGAAGGCGCACCAGCGGCCCAAGCTGGAGGTGTACGACGACTCGCTGTTCGTGGTGCTCAAGCCGGTGACGTACGAGCCGAAGAGCGACCGGGTGACCTCCGGCGAGCTGATGCTCTTCCTCGGCGACTCGTTCGTGGTGACCGTGCGGCACGGCGAGGGCTCGCCCCTGGGGACGATCCGGCGCCATCTGGAGGAGCAGCACGAGATGCTGCGGCACGGTACGACCGGGGTGCTGTACTCGATCGCCGACGCGATCGTGGACCACTATCTGGAGGTGGCCACCGAACTGGGCACCGATCTGGAGGAGTTGGAGACCGAGGTGTTCTCGCCGTCGTTCGGCGGCTCGCGGCACACGGCGTCGCGGATCTACGCCTTCAAGCGGCAGGTCCTGGAGTTCCGCCGGGCGACGGTGCCGCTCGCGGTGCCGATGGGCAGGCTCGCTGGAGTGGGCGCCTCCGGCACGGCGGTGCCGTTCGTGCACGAGAAGGCGCGCCCGTTCTTCCGGGACGTCAACGACCACCTCACCCGGGTGAACGAGTCGGTGGAGGGTCTGGACCGTCTGGTGTCGGACGTCCTGTCGGCGTACCTGGCGCAGATGAGCGTCCGGCAGAACGACGACATGCGGAAGATCTCGGCGTGGGCGGCGATGGCCGCGGTCCCCACGATGATCGCGGGCATCTACGGCATGAACTTCGACCACATGCCCGAGCTGCACTGGCTGTGGTCGTATCCGGCGGTGATCGTGGCGGTGATCGCGCTGGAGGTCGTGCTGTACCGCCTGTTCAAGCGGCGCGGCTGGCTGTGACGCGGTCTCAGGCGAACTCGGCGGCGGTGGTCGCGGGCCCGCCGAGGGCGTTGCGCCGCTCGGGCATCCGCAGGGACACCATGCGCCGCCAACCCGCGAGCCGCTCCCACGCGTAGACGGCGTGGATACCGGCCGCGAGCACCAGGGACCTGGACCTCGGCCAGCGCAGGATGCGCCCCATGTGGGCCATGACCGCGAGGCTGACGTCCCGGTAGATCCGGATCTCGGCCAGGGCGCACTCGCGCAGGGTGCGCTGGATGGCGCGGCCGTGGCCGGCGCGGGCGAAGCGGAGCAGTTCCTCGTGGCAGTAGGCGAGGTGGTTGTCCTCGTCCTGGGAGATCATCCGCACCGCGCGGCCGATGTCCGGGTGGTCGGCGAAGTGCTTGCGCAGCAGTTCCATCTGCTCGGCGGCCCGCTGCTCGGTGACCCGGCTGTGGGCGAGGTAGGTGACGATGTCCTGCACGGTCAGCGGCCTGTCGGCGGTGAGCTTCTCGTGGGCGAGGCCGATGCCGTGCCGTTCGAGGAGCATCGTGTAGTCGGTGTCGGGCGGGACGGGGACGGGTCGCAGTCCGCGCTTCTTCATCAGGGCGTTGAAGATCCGCCCGTGCTTGTCCTCGTCCGCGCCGTGGCGGGCGATCTTGGGGGCGAGTTCGCGTTCGGTCTGCGGCACCAGCGCGGCGATCCGCGCGTTCTCCCAGCCGCCCTGGGACTCCCCGCTGGCCGCGATGGAGCAGAAGAGCCGGAAGGACTCGTCGTCGTCGATGATCTCCTGGAACAGACTCTTGGCCGAAAGCATGGTGGGCACCTCTCCGCAGGACGCGCGAATTCCGCATATTTCCGCAGGTTCCGCAAAGAACGAGTCAATTGCGGCACCGGAGGCATTGCAACAGCTGCGTCGGACAAGTGCGCCGAAAGAAGGAGCACCGGTGTCGTACCGGGGGCGTAACCGCCGGGGGCCCAGGCGCGTTGTTCCCCGTGACGGCCGTGGCGGGGAAGACCCCCGAGCCCCCACCACGGCCGCTGAAAATCCCCTTCGGACGTCACGCTCCCTTTACGCCCACTTTACCTCCGCATGGCATTTCCTCGCCGGTCGGCCTCACACCAGTCCGGCGCGCTCGGCCGCCTCGCTGCCGGCGCGGAGGGAGGCGATCCGCTCGTCGAGCGTGAAGCCCGCGGGAGCGAGGGTGAGGGTGGTGACCCCGGCCTCGGCGTAGGCCTTCATGCGGTCGGCGATGCGGTCCACGGAGCCGAGCAGCGTGGTCTGGTCGATCAGCTCGTGCGGTACGGCGGCCGCGGCGCCCTGCTTGTCGCCCGACAGGTACTTGTCCTGGACCTCGGCGGCTTCCTTCTCGTAGCCCATGCGCTGGGCGAGCTGGTTGTAGAAGTTCTGCTTGCGGCTGCCCATGCCGCCGACGTACAGCGCGGTGTAGGGGCGGAAGGTGTCGGCGAGCCGGGTCACGTCCTTGTCGTCGCCGACGGCCAGCGGGAGGGTGGGGCAGACGTCGAACCCGTCGAGGGTCAGGCCCGCCTTCTCCCGGCCCGCACGCAGGTACCTCATGGCGGTGTCCTCGAGGTGCTCGGCCGAGGGGAAGATCAGCAGCGCGCCGTCGGCGATCTCACCGGTCTGCTCCAGGTTCTTGGGGCCGATGGCGGCGATGTAGAGCGGGATGTGCTCGCGCTGCGGATGGACGGTCAGCTTGATCGGCTTGCCCGGGCCGCCGGGCAGCGGCAGCGTCCAGTGCTCGCCCTCGTACGACAGCCGCTCGCGCGTCATGGCCTTGCGTACGATCTCGACGTACTCCCGCGTCCGCGCCAGCGGCTTGTCGAACTTGACGCCGTACCAGCCCTCGGAGACCTGCGGCCCGGAGACACCGAGGCCGAGCCGGAAGCGTCCCCCGGAGAGCGAGTCGAGCGTCGCGGCGGTCATCGCGGTCATCGCGGGCTGGCGGGCGGGGATCTGCATGATGGCGGAGCCCACGTCGATGCGCTCGGTGCGCGCGGCGACGAAGGAGAGCACCGTGGGCGCGTCGGATCCATAGGCCTCCGCGGCCCAGCACACGGCATACCCGAGCCGGTCCGCCTCCTGGGCCACGGCGAGGTTGTCCGCGTCCATTCCGGCACCCCAGTAGCCGAGGTTGATCCCGAGCTGCATGAGCGCATCCCCTTACTGATCAGTAATGTCCCTGTGCCGGAGACACTAGCGCGGCGGGCCTTCCGTCGGCAGAGGGTGCCGCCTTCGGTGGGCGCGGCGGCCGGCCCGGCCCCGGTCCGCGTGCGGAAATCGGTTGTCCACAGGCAACCCAATCCATCACCTCTGGCCAGTAATCTCGGCGTTCATGGAGCAGAGGCATCTCGGCCGGACCGGCCTGCGCGTGTCCCGGATCGGGCTCGGCACCCTCACCTGGGGCCGGGACACCGACGAGCACGACGCCGCGGACATGCTGAAGGCGTTCTGGGAGGCGGGCGGGACCCTCGTCGACACCGCGGACGTGTACGGCGACGGAGAGGCCGAGTATCTGCTCGGGCAGCTGATAGAAGGGCTCGTGCCGCGCCGGGACCTGGTCATCTCGACCAAGGCGGGGAGTGTTCCGGACCCGGACCGACGCTTCGACGGCTCGCGCGGTCATCTGCTCGCCGCGCTGGACGCCTCCCTCGCCCGCCTCGGCACGGACCACGTCGACATCTGGCACGTGCACGCCTTCGACCCGGACACCCCGATGGAGGAGACCCTTCAGGCCCTCGACCTCGCGGTGAGCAGCGGCCGGGCCCGCTATGCCGGAGTCTCCAACTTCTGCGGCTGGCAGCTCGCCAAGGCGGCGACCTGGCAGCTCGCGGCCCCGGGCACGCGCACCCGGCTGGCCAGCACGCAGATGGAGTACTCGCTGCTCCAGCGCGGCGTGGAACGCGAGGTGCTGCCCGCCGCCCTCGACCTGGGGGTCGGTCTGCTGCCCTCCTCGCCGCTCGGCCGCGGTGTGCTGACCGGCAAGTACCGCCATGCCACTCCCCCGGACTCGCGCGGTGCCTCGGAGCATCTGGCGCCCTTCGTGGCGCCGTATCTCGACGACACGGCGACCCGCATCGTGGACGCGGTGACGACGGCCGCGGACGGGCTGGCGGTGACCCCGCTCCAGGTGGCCCTCGCGTGGGTGCGCGACCGGCCAGGCGTGGCCGCCCCGATCATCGGCGTGCGCAACGCACAGCAGCTCACGGCGGCATTGTCAGTGGAGGCCCTTAGTCTTCCTGACGAGATCTGCCGGGCGCTGGACGATGTGTCGGCGCCCCTGCACCGCTATCCCGATCACGACTGGAGCACGCTGTGAGTACGGAGCCGGAGACCCCGGACGAAGCCGAGCCGGGGCCCCCGGAGGTCCCGGACGCCGCGGAGAGCGGCACCGCCGCCGGCCCGTCGGCCTCGGATGCCGGGGCGGAGGCCGCCGCCGCGCCCGAACGGTCCGAGGCGGAAGCCGAGTTGGCGGCCCAACAGGTCGAACGGGAGCGGATCGAGCGCCGCAAGGCCGAGAAGAAGGCGCCGGTCGCCGCCGGCGCCAAGCTCAGCGGCAAGGCGGCCGACCTGCTCGCGGCCGTACGGGCGGTGGAGAGCGGCGAGAAGCCGGCCTCCACGGTCTTCGCCGAACCGGCCCCCGCCCCGCGCAGACCGGCGTCGCCTGAGCCCGCGCGCCGACCCCAGCCCGCGGCACAGGCAGCCGGTCAGGCTCCCGCACTCACCGCGGCCGCCCCTGCCCCTGCCCCGGAAGCCGTCGACGCCGTACGCCGTGTCCTGACCGAGGGCGGCGCGCCCGACGCCCTCGCGCCTCAGGTCACGGCGGCCCTCGGCGAAGGTGCGGACACACAGCTGCGGGACGACCCGTGGCAGCTCCTGAAGGTCACCGGGGTGCGGCCGGAGCAGGCCGACGGGTTCGCGCGGGCGCTGCTCGGCGCGGAGTGCGGCCCGGACGACGAGCGGCGCGGCCGTGCGGTGACCGGCTGGCTCCTTGAACAGGCTGCCCTGGCCGGGCACACCGCCCTGGAGCTGCCCGTGCTCACCGCGGCGCTGGCCCAGCGGGGCGTGCCGGATCCGGACGGCGCCGTGCAGAGCGCCCTCGCGGAGGGTGAGGCCCTGGTCTTCCAGGACGCCCTGGACGAGCCGGGAGCCCCGGTCCGGCCGGAACCCCGGGAGGACGACGGGGAGGAGGACGGCGAGGAGCGGCCCGTCCGTGTCCTGGTCGGCCTGGAGCGGTACGCGCTCGCCGAGGAGAGCCTCGCCGACGGCCTGGCCCGCCTGCTCAACTCCGTGCCCAAGGAGGACGGTCCGGGCGAGGCCCGGGAGCGGGCCGCCGCCACTGCCGGGGGCTCCGCGGGCGAGCTGATCCGGGCGGTCGCGGCACACGGGCTGGTGCTGCACACCGGCGGACACGCGTCCCTCGCCGACCCGGCGCGCCTGCTGCACGAGGCGCCCGGTATCGGGCTGCGCGCCTGGGCGGTGACGCACACCGACGGCGGCCGGGACGACTTCACGGCCCTGGCGGCCGGGTTCGGCGAGCAGGACGGACCGTCCGGCGGCGGGACGGCCACCGTGGCGGGGCTGCTGTCCGGTGCCGAGAGCCCCGGGCGGGACGCGGACGGCGCCCTCGACCTCGACCTGCTGATCGTGCTGGACGCGCCCCAGTTGGACGTGGAGACGGCGGCCCTGCTCGTCGAGTCGCTGCCGGACGGCGCCCGGCTGGTGCTGGCCGGGGATCCCGCCGTGCTCTGGTCGGCCGGGCCCGGGCGGGTGTTCGCGGACCTGCTGGCGGCGCGGGTGTGCCCGCAGGTCGCCTCGCGCGTGCCCGATCCCGGCCCCCTCGGCGAGCTGGTCTCCGGCATCGGCATCGGCGAGCTCCACCAGGTCGAGGCGCCCGGCAAGGAGATCGTCATCGTGCCGGTGCGGGACGCGGGCGAGGCGGTGCACCGGACCGTGCAGCTGGTCGCGGACTCCGTGCCGCGGGCCATCGGCGTACCGGCCGAGCACACCGTGGTGGTCACCCCGGGGCATGGCGGAGCCGCGGGCACCCGTGCGCTCAACACGGCGCTCAAGGAGCGGCTCAACCCGGGTCCGGGCCGCTTCGGCGGCTTCGACCCCGGTGACCGGATCGCCTACTCCCCCGCGCCGGGGCGCACAGTGCCGGGCCTGGTGGTGAAGGCCGACGCCGACGGGCTGCACCTGTCGTGCTCGGGCGCCCCCGTGGTCGTACCGAGGGAGCGCGTGGAGCAGTCCGTGCGCCACGGGTGGGCGCTGACCGCGCACCAAGCCGCGGGCGGCCGCTGGCCCGCGGTGGTCGTGGTGCTGCCCGGTGACGCCGCACAGGCTCTGAGCCGGCCCTGGGTGTACACGGCGTTCAGCCGGGCGGCCCGCCATCTGTCCGTGGTCCACGGTGTGGAGCAGGCGCTGCCGAGGGCGGTCGCCGAGACCCTGGCCAAGCCGCGCACGACGCGGCTGCCGGCCCTGCTGAAGGCCCAGGTCCCGGCGTCCGGCTGAGCGCTCCGGCGGTGCCGGACCGGCCTCGGCGTCGGTCCGGCACCGCTGAGTGCGTCAGCGATCCACGATCGGTGACGCTCGCAGCGGTGATCGACGGATCAGCGATCCGCGTCCAACGGCTCCAAGTCCTCGTCGCCGTCCAGGTCGAGCTCGTCCTCAAGATCGTCGTCCCCGGTCATGTCGTCGATCTCGTCGTCGATCTCGTCGTCGAAGACCGCGCTGACGTCGAAGCGGCAGACCACCCGCTGCGGGTCGACCTGCTCGAAGGGCGCCTCCAGCCACTCGCCGGGGTCGGTGGGGTCGTCCGCGGCGGTCACCCACAGCGTGGCGTCGCCCTCCTCCAGCCCGAACTCCTTGTGCCGGGAGGCGATCTCGTCCGGTTCGAACTCCCCGAACAGGACCCCCAGCGCCCCGTGCACCGTGCCGGAGGTCTCCGTGTCCGCGCCCTCCCCGTACTCCACCGCCTCGACCCGCTCGGCCTGCGCGAGCAGTCGCTGCGGTTCCGCGACGGAGTAGTCGCGGCGGATCAGCACACTGATCGCACTCGGTTCCTCGGGGCCCGCGTACGGCGGCAGCGTGTCTTCCGTACCGGGGATCTCGAAGGGCGTGACCTCGTCATAGCGGTCGTAGAGCAGCTCGTCGTACGCCTCGGCGGCCGCGGCCAGCTCGTTGAACGCCTCGTAGACAGCGGGGTCGTCCTCCCCCGACCTGCGTTCGACCGCAGCCAGGTGACGGTCGAGCGCGGTCTTGACCGCCTCGGCGGCGGCGCGTACCTCGGCAGCGGTGGGCTGCGCAGCATCAGACATAGTGCAGACGCTATCCGTACCGGGCCCCAGCCCGCACAATAGATGCGATGCCGGAATACGAATTTGTCGACGTGTACGTACCGCGCGGGGTCTCCCGCAAGGAGGCGACGCGTCTGCTGACGGACCATGCCGAGTACGGACACTGGGAGTTGGACCGACTGAGCCTGATGCGCGACGGCAGCCGCAGGGTGCGGTTGCGCCGGCGGATCATCCGCCAGGTGCGCGCCACGTGGTGAGCCGGGGCACCTGAACGGAGCGGGCCCCGCTTCGGCGGGGCCCGCTCCGTTTTCCCGGGTTCCGGTCCTGTCCCGTGCTCGTGCGCTATGCCGAGGCGCGGGCCTTGCGGTACATCACGGCCCCGGCGAGCAGGGCCCCCGCGCCCACCGGCAGCACAAGGCCGATCGGCAGGTCACTGCCGGTGTGGGCGAGCTGCGCGGCACCGGAGGGCAGCTGGGCGACGACGGAACTCGCCCCCTGCGGGCCGCGGTGCGAGGAGCCGCCGGGGGTGCCGTGGCCCTTGGCGGGCGGTGTGCCCGGGTGACCGGGCGTTCCGGGGTGGCCAGGCGTTCCGGGGTGGCCCGGGTGACCGGGCGTACCCGGCTGACCGGGGTGCCCAGGGTTGCCGGGTTGGCCGGGCTGCCCGGGGTTGCCGGGCGGCGGCGTACCGTGACCGCCCCCCGGAGGCGTTCCATGTCCCCCGCCGGGCGGCTGGCTGGGGTGTCCACCTCCGGAGCCGCCGTTGCCGCAGTCGTTGCCCATGGCGGCGTTGCCGGCCCCCACGACGTTGACGCTGTTGCCGCACACATTGACCGGCACGTCGATCGGCGCCTGCACGGTGTTGCCCGAGCCGACGCCGGGCGAGCCCGAGGTGTGTCCGCCCGCGTGCGAGCCGCCGTGATCACCGGAGCCGCCCTGGTCGGCGCACTTGTTGCCCACGGACGGGTTGAGGAGCCCGACGACGTTCACGGTGTTGCCGCAGACGTTCACCGGCACGTGCACCGGTGCCTGCACGGTGTTGCCGGACAGCACGCCCGGCGAGTTCGAAGCGGTGCCGCTCGCGCCCGAGTCGGCGTGGGCGTAGCCGCCCGCCGCGGCGAGAACTCCGGTGGCCGCAGCCACGGTCATCAGTCCCTTGCGGGTACCCAGTCGCATTGGTGATTCCCCCCTGCCTTCGTTCCTGCTACGAATTTCCTGCACTGAATTCGTACGGCGAATCCGCTGGTGAATTCAGCGTGAAAAGACCGTTCGGCCCCGGAGCGCATGGCGCGCGCTCCGGGGCCGACGGAAGGACGCCCCTCGGGGAGTCGTCGTCAGTGGTTGACGCAGGTGTTGCCGAAGGCGGGGTTCAGCAGCCCGATCACCGAGATCGTGTTGCCGCAGACGTTCACCGGGACGTGCACCGGCACCTGGATGACGTTGCCGGAAACGACACCCGGGGACTGCACGGCGGCACCCTGGGCACCGGAGTCGGCGACGGCGAGGCCCGCGCCAGCGAGCACCAGACCACCAGTGGCAGCCGCAGCAGCGACGACCTTCTTGAGCATTGTTCCTCCTTGTTGGCAAAGCGATCCCAAGTAGCTGATCGCATCACCAGTAACGAGGAGGGAGTAATGGAGCTACGAGCCTATGGTCACATTCACTCTTCTCAGTCGCCTCCGCACAGGTGGCCGATTATCGGGGTGCCGGGAGTTTCGATTCGGCTGTGCTTTTTCAGGACGCGTCGATGAACCGGTCGAGCACCCGCACACCGAACTGCAGCCCGTCCACCGGCACCCGCTCGTCGACGCCGTGGAACATGCCCGCGAAGTCCAGCTCCGGCGGCAGCTTCAGCGGCGCGAAGCCGAAGCCGCGGATGCCGAGGTCGTCGAAGGACTTGGCGTCCGTACCGCCCGAGAGCATGTACGGGATCGCCCTGGCGGCCGGGTCCTCGGCGAGCAGCGCGGACTGCATGGCCTCGACGAGCGCCCCGTCGAAGGTGGTCTCCAGGGCCTTGTCGGAGTGCACGTCCGCGCGCTTGACCTTCGGGCCGAGGATCCGGTCGAGGTCGGCCAGGAACTCCTCCTCGAACCCGGGCAGGAACCGGCCGTCGATATTGGCGGTGGCCTCGCCCGGGATGACGTTGACCTTGTAGCCGGCGTTCAGCTGCGTGGGGTTGGCCGTGTTGCTCAGGGTCGCGCCGATGAGCTTGGCGATGCCGCCCAGCTTGGCGAGGGTGGACTCCATGTCCTCCGGGTCGAGCTCGGTGCCGAGCGCGTCGCCCAGCTCGTCGAGGAAGGCACGGGTGGTCTTGGTGACCCGCACCGGGAACTTGTGCCGCCCGACGCGCGCGACCGCCTCGGACAGCTCGGTGATCGCGTTGTCCCGGTGGATCATCGACCCGTGCCCGGCCGTGCCGGCCACGGTCAGCTTCATCCAGTGCATGCCCTTCTCGGCCGTCTGGATCAGATAGAGGCGCCGCTGCTCGTTCACGGTGAACGAGAACCCGCCGACCTCACTGATGGCCTCGGTGACGCCGTCGAAGAGGTCGGGGTGGTTGTCGACCAGCCACCGGGCGCCGTACGTGCCGCCCGCCTCCTCGTCCGCGAGGAAGGCGAGCACGATGTCCCGGGGCGGCCGGCGCCCGCCGCGCAGCCGGTCGCGCACCACGGCCAGCGTCATGGCGTCCATGTCCTTCATGTCGACGGCACCGCGCCCCCACACGCATCCGTCCGTGACCTCGCCGGAGAACGGGTGGTGGGTCCAGTCGTCGGCATTGGCCGGTACGACGTCGAGGTGGCCGTGGATCAGCAGCGCGGGCCGCGACGGGTCCTCGCCCTCGATACGGGCCACGGTCGAGGCACGCCCCGGGTGCGACTCGAAGATCCTCGGTTCGAGACCCACCTCGGCGAGCTTCTCGGCCACGTACTCGGCGGCCTTGCGCTCGCCGGGGCCGGAGTGGTCCCCGTAGTTGCTGGTGTCGATCTGGATCAGCTCGCGGCAGAGGTCCACGACCTCGTCCTCGCCGGTGACGCCTCTGGCCGTGTCCGTCTCGCTCACGCCGATTCCTCCCACTGTCACTGCTGGTCGGTCCCTCTCATCCTCCCTCTCCTCCCGCGCCCGCCCCAAGACCGGACCCGGTCCGTCACAGGCCGTTCACGCGGCCGCGGGCCCGGGGACAGGGCGTGATCGGCCACCCCCGAAAGCCTGGTAATGTTTCCTTCGTCGCTGCGAGGGAAACCCCGCACGACAGACACCTTGTCCGGGTGGCGGAATGGCAGACGCGCTAGCTTGAGGTGCTAGTGCCCTTTATCGGGCGTGGGGGTTCAAGTCCCCCCTCGGACACCAGTGAGGGCCCCTGCTCAGCAGGGGCCCTCAGGCTTTCCCCCTGATGGTTCCTGACGGTCCGTCATCCGCGCGGGCGCACCACGCGGTCGGTCAACTGGGCGGTGCGCGGCGCCAGTTCCGCATGCCGTCTGCACGGATGTGGGCCATCTCTCGTCTCCCCCACGGATCTCCAGGTCACAGGCGTGCGCCCGCGCCCGCGGCCTCCCCCGGACGGCTGCCCCAAGTGGCCGGACGAAGGGGTGGAGCATAGCGTCGTACTAATATTTCCGGCTTGTTACCGAGCTGGAGCCGGACAACCCCAGGCAGACCTGCGGGCCCGCCAGCGCCCCGGAGGCTTCCGGGAACTAGACGCGAGGACCGGATGGCAGCCATACAGGAGGGCAGCGCCCTCGGCCTGCTCGACGAGGAAATCCGCGAGCAGTTCGGCGACACGGCACGCTTCTCCGCGGGAGCGGCCGCCTCGCCGCGCACGCTCGTCGACGTGTTCGACGCATCCGTACGGTCGTACCCGGACGAGCTCGCCCTGGACGACGGCACGACGCGGCTCACCTACCGGGCCCTGGCCGTCGAGGTGGAGCGACTGCGGCTGCGGCTCGCGGACGCGGGCGTCGGGCTCGGGGACCGGGTGGGCGTGCGGGTGCCGTCCGGGACCAATGAGCTGTACGTCGCCGTCCTGGCCGTGCTCGCGGCCGGTGCCGCCTATGTTCCCGTCGACGCCGAGGACCCCGACGAGCGGGCCGAGCTGGTGTTCGGGGAGGCGCAGGTGCGGGCCGTGATCGGGGCCGGGCACCGGATCATCGTCAACGGCACGTCGGAGGTCCCGGCCGGCCGCCCCGGCATCGAGCACGACGCCTGGATCATCTTCACCTCCGGGTCCACCGGCAAGCCCAAGGGCGTCGCCGTCACGCACCGCAGCGCCGCCGCGTTCGTGGACGCCGAGGCGGCCCTGTTCCTCGTCGAGGAGCCCATCGGGCCCGGGGACCGGGTCATGGCGGGGCTGTCGGTCGCCTTCGACGCGTCCTGCGAGGAGATGTGGCTGGCCTGGCGGTACGGCGCCTGTCTGGTGCCCGTGCCCCGCTCGCAGGTCAGGAGCGGTGCCGACCTCGGTCCCTGGCTGGTCGAGCAGGAGATCACCGTCGTGTCCACGGTGCCGACGCTGGCCGCGCTGTGGGAGCCGGAGACCCTCAACGACGTACGTCTGCTGATCTTCGGCGGTGAGGCCTGCCCGCCCGAGCTGGCGCAGCGGCTGGTCACGGAGGGGCGCGAGGTGTGGAACACCTACGGGCCCACCGAGGCGACCGTCGTGGCGTGCGCGGCGCTGATGACCGGCGAGGAGCCGGTGCGGATCGGGCTGCCGCTGGGCGGCTGGGAGCTGGCGGTCGTCGACGAGGCCGGGGAACCCGTGCCCATGGGCGGCAGCGGGCAACTGGTCATCGGCGGGGTCGGGCTCGCGCGGTATCTCGACGCCGAGAAGGACGCGGAGAAGTACGCGCCGCTCCAGTCGCTGGGCTGGGAGCGCGCATACCGCAGCGGTGACCTGGTCAAGGCCGATCCCGAAGGGCTGATCTTCCTGGGGCGGGCCGACGAGCAGATCAAGCTCGGCGGGCGCCGGATCGAGCTCGGTGAGGTGGACGCCGCTCTCCAGGCGCTCCCGGGCGTCGCGGGGGCCGCGGCCGCCGTGCGCACCGCCCGCGGCGGCAACCAGCTCCTCGTCGGCTATGTCGTCACCCAGGACGGCTGGGACCACACGGCCGCCGTCGAGAAGCTCCGGGCCGAGCTGCCCGCCGCCCTGGTGCCGCTGCTCGCCCCGGTCGGCGAACTGCCGACCCGGACGTCCGGGAAGGTCGACCGGGACGCCCTGCCGTGGCCCCTGGAGGGTCTGGAGACCGGCGGGAAGGCCGAGCAGCTCTACGGCACCGAGGCCTGGCTCGCCGAGCAGTGGACGGAAGTCCTCGGCATCCCGGTGAGCAGCGCCGGTGACGACTTCTTCGCGATCGGCGGCGGCAGCCTGGCCGCCGCCCAGCTCACCACCCGGCTGCGCACCCGCTACCCGAGCGCCGCCGTCCTCGACATCTACCAGCAGCCCACCCTGCGCAAGCTGGCCCGGCGCCTGGAGGCGTCCGCGCACGACGACAGCGCGCGGCGGACGGTCGCGCCGGTCCCGGTGCGCGCCCAAGTCATCCAGCTCCTCCTGCTCGTCCCCCTGTACACCCTGCTCGGGCTGCGCTGGACGGTGGCCCTGGCCGCGCTCGGGAACCTGCTGCCCGGCTACTCCTGGCTGCCGACCGCACCCTGGTGGCTGATCGCGGCGGGCGCCGTGCTGCTCTTCAGCCCGCCCGGACGGCTCGCGCTCGCCGCGGGCGGGGCGCGGCTGCTGCTGCGGGGCGTGCGGCCCGGCCGGTATCCGCGCGGTGGGAGCGTGCATCTGCGGCTATGGGCCGCCGAGCGGCTGGCCGAGTTCACCGGGGCGACCACGCTGACCGGGTCGTGGCTGGAGCGGTACGCGCGGGCGCTGGGCGCCAAGGTCGGCCAGGACGTGGATCTGCACTCGCTGCCCCCGGTCACCGGCATGCTCAAGCTGGGGCGGGGTGCCGCCGTGGAGTCCGAGGTGGACCTGTCGGGGTACTGGCTGGACGGGGACCGGCTGGAGATCGGGCAGGTGAAGGTGGGTGCGCACGCCGTCGTCGGGACGCGCAGCATGCTCTTCCCCGGCGCGCGGGTCGGCAAGCGGGCCGAGGTGGCGCCCGGTTCGGCCGTCACCGGGCAGATTCCCACCGGTCAGCGCTGGGCCGGCGCGCCCGCGGTCAAGCTCGGCAAGGCCAAGCGCAACTGGCCCAAGGAGCGGCCGCAGCGGGGCACGTACTGGCGGGTGATGTACGGCGTGACGGGCGTCGCGCTGAGCGCCCTGCCGCTGTCGGCGGCGATGGCCGCGGTGCTGGTCGCCGGTGTGTTCGTGACGCCCGGGGCGGGACTCGGCGAGGCCCTGCGGGGAGCCGCGCTCGCGCTCGTCCCGGCCACGCTGGCCTACGGGCTGGTGTACGCGCTGAAGATCCTGATCGCCGTACGGCTGCTCAGTGTGGGGCTGCGCGAGGGCACGCATCCGACGCACAGCCGGATCGGCTGGCAGGCGTGGACGGTCACCCAGCTGATGGACCGGTCCCGGGAGACGCTGTTCCCGCTGTACGCGGGCCTGGTGACGCCGGTGTGGCTGCGGCTGCTCGGGATGCGGATCGGTCGGGGCGCCGAGGTGTCCACCGTACTCGCCCTGCCGAGCCTGACCACCGTCGGGGACGGGGCCTTCCTGGCGGACGACACGCTGACGGCGCCGTACGAGCTCGGCGGTGGCTGGGTGCGGATCGGGCGCGCGGAGATCGGGCGGCGGGCGTTCCTCGGGAACTCCGGGATGACCGCGCCGGGGCGGAGCGTGCCGGACGGCGGTCTGGTCGGCGTGCTGTCGGCGACGCCGAAGAAGGCCAAGAAGGGCACCTCGTACCTCGGGCTGCCGCCGGTGAAGCTGCCGCGCAGCGCGAACGACGGCGACCAGAGCCGTACGTACGACCCGCCGGCCCGGCTGCTGTGGGCGCGCGGGCTGGTGGAGCTGTGCCGGATCGTGCCGGTGTTCTGCTCGGCGGCGCTGGCCGTGCTGACGGTGGCGGCGCTGTGCGCGCTGGGGGCGTGGGCCCCGCTGCTGTCGGGTCTCGTGCTGCTCGCGGCCGGGGCGACGGCGGCGGTCGTGTCGATCGTGGCGAAGTGGCTGCTGGTGGGGCGGCACCGCAGCGGGGAGCATCCGCTGTGGAGCTCCTTCGTGTGGCGCAACGAGCTGGCGGACACGTTCGTCGAGGTCGTGGCCGTGCCGTGGCTGGCCGGGTCGGTGCCGGGCACGCCGCTGATGACGGCATGGCTGCGGGGGCTCGGCGCCCGGGTCGGCAGGGGCGTGTGGGTGGAGAGCTACTGGCTGCCGGAGACGGACCTGGTGACCCTGGAGGACGCCGCCACCGTGAACCGTGGCTGTGTGCTCCAGACGCACCTCTTCCACGACCGGATCTTGCGGACGGATACTGTTGTTCTCCGTGAGGGCGCCACGCTGGGCCCTGGCGGGATCGTGCTGCCCGGCAGCACGGTCGGGGCCCGTACGACGCTGGGTCCCGCGTCGCTCGTCATGGCCGCGGAGTCCGTCCCGGACGACACCCGCTGGCTCGGCAACCCGATCGAGGCATGGCGGCCCTGAACGCGGGCCACTCGGCGCCGGTGGGCGGTGCACCGGTGGAGCGGAGTGGCGGCACAGTGCAGGGAGCGAACGCGGCAGTGGCAGTTCAGCAGTCAGTGGGCCGGGACCCGTACTTCCCGGACAACGGTGACCCCCGCTACCGGGTGCACCGCTACGAACTCACGCTGGACTACCGTCCCGGCCCCAACCGGCTGGCGGGGACGGCCCGGATCAACGCCATCGCGGGGCGCTCGACGCTCACCGAATTCCAGCTGAACCTGGCCGACTTCAAAATCGGCCGGGTGCGGGTGGACGGCCGGCAGCCGCACTACACGCACCGCGGGGGCCGGCTGCGGATCCGTCCGGCGAAGCCGTTGCGGGCCGGGGCCGCCTTCACCGTCGAGGTGCACTGGTCGGGCAACCCCAGGCCGGTGCCGAGCCCCTGGGGCGGGATCGGCTGGGAGGAGCTGGACGACGGGGCGCTGGTGGCGAGCCAGCCGATCGGGGCGCCGTCCTGGTACCCGTGCAACGACCGGCCCGCCGACAAGGCGTCGTATCTCATCTCGGTGACCACGCCGTCGGCGTACTCGGTGGTCGCGGGCGGGCGTCTGCTGACCCGTACGACGAAGGCGTCGACGACCACCTGGGTGTACGAGCAGTCCGCGCCCACGTCGAGCTATCTGGTCGGGCTGGCGATCGGCAAGTACCAGACGGTGCTGCTGGGCGACCCGGGGCCGGGCGGGGTTCCGCAGCACGGGCACATCCCGGCGCAGCTGCTCCCGGAGTTCTCGCGGGACTTCGCGCGGCAGCCCGCGATGATGGAGTTGTTCCAGGAGCTGTTCGGGCCGTACCCGTTCGACGAGTACGCGGTCGCTGTGACCGAGGAGGAGCTCGATGTGCCCGTCGAGGCACAGGGGTTGTCGTTGTTCGGCGCCAACCACGTGGACGGGGCGCGTGGTTCGGAGCGGCTGGTCGCACACGAGCTGGCGCACCAGTGGTTCGGCAACTGTCTGTCCATCGCGGACTGGCGGCACATCTGGCTGAACGAGGGCTTCGCCAAGTACGCGGAATGGCTGTGGTCGGAGCGCTCGGGCGGCCGCAGCACGCAGCAACTCGCCGCGACCGCACACCGGTTGCTGTCCACACTGCCGCAGGACCTCCGGCTGGCCGACCCGGGCCGCAAGTCGATGTTCGACGACCGGCTCTACGAGCGCGGCGGCCTGGCGATCCACGCGGTGCGCTGCGCGCTGGGCGACGACGCGTTCTTCCTGATGCTGCGCAGCTGGGTACGGCTGCACCGCAACGGGGTGGTGTCCACGCCGATGTTCACCACGCACGTGGCCCGCTTCGCGGACGAACCACTGGACGGCCTGTTCGAGGCCTGGCTGCACCGGGGGGCACTGCCCCCACTGCCGACGCCGGCCGCACCACGGGGGACGGCGGACTCGGCCTGAGACCCGGCGCCGTGCCGGTGGTCTCCGGCACGGCACAATAGGGGCCGTGTCCCGACGTGCCGCCCGTCCCGTGAAGTCCGTGTCCGTCTGCCCCTGTGGTCTGTCCGAGCCGTATGAGACGTGCTGCGGGCGGTATCACTGCGGTGGTGCGGCCGCGCCTACCGCCGAGGCGCTCATGCGGTCGCGGTACAGCGCCTTCGTGAAGGGGGACAGCGGGTATCTGCTGCGGACGTGGCATCCGCGTACGCGGCCGGCGCGGTTGGACATCGACCCGGGAATGACGTGGACCGGGCTCGAGGTGCTGGGTGCGACAGAGGGGTCGGCCTTCCACAGCACCGGGACCGTGACGTTCCGGGCGTCCTACCGGGGCGGCTCGCTGCACGAGCGGAGCCGGTTCGAGCGGGTCGACGGGGCGTGGATGTATGTCGACGGGGAGTTCCTCGGCGAGTAGGCCTACGGCGCGAGGATGTCCAGTTCCTGGAGGGCGCCCGTGGTGATCTCCCGGGTCAGCTGTTCGGCGCGGGCCGCGTCGCCCGCGCGCACCGCCTCCGCGACCTGGACGTGCAGCGTGACGGCGGCCGGGTCGGGGTCCTCGAACATGATCTCGTGGTGGGTACGGCCCGTGAGGACCTCGGCGACGACGTCCCCGAGGCGGGCGAACATCTCGTTGCCGGAGGCGGCGAGGATGACCCGGTGGAAGGCGATGTCGTGGACGAGGTAGCCCTCCAGCCTGTGGCCGCGTGAGTTGGCCACCATGCCGAGCGCGCACTCGGTGAGCTCGGCGCACTGCTCCGCCGTCGCGTTCTTCGCCGCGAGGGCCGCCGCGACCGGTTCGACCGCCGAGCGCAGCACCGTCAGCGAGCGCAGCTGGTGCGGGCGGTCGGCGCCCGCCAGACGCCAGCGGATGACCTGCGGGTCGTAGACGTTCCACTCGGCCTTGGGGCGGACCGTCACGCCCACCCGGCGGCGGGACTCGACCAGGTGCATGGACTCCAGGACACGCACCGCCTCGCGCATCACCGACCGTGACACCTCGAAGTGCTGCGCCATCTCGTCCGTGCGCAGAACGCTGCCCGGCGGGTACTCACCGGCAGTGATGGCGGGGCCGAGGGAGTCCAGTACATGGCCGTGCAGACCCCGGCCCGGTGTGCTCATGCACTCAGCGTACAGAGTGGATCACCGAGATAAAAAGTCAGACTTATACATCACAGACTCTTGAATTCGTCGTACCTAATGCGTTTCAGTGAGGCCGACGCCGGATGTCGGACGCCGGCGTCGCATGTCGAGGAAGACAGCGAGGCAGTGATGCGTACCCCGCACGTCGTCGTGGTGATGGGCGTCGCCGGCACGGGCAAGACCACGATCGGTCCCCTGCTCGCCGCCCGGCTCGGCGTCCCGTACGCCGAGGGCGACGACTTCCACCCGCAGGCCAACATCGACAAGATGTCGGCCGGGATCCCGCTCGGCGACGAGGACAGGTGGCCGTGGCTCGACGCCATCGGCGCCTGGGCGGACGGGCGGCGCGGGCTCGGCGGGGTGGTCAGCAGCTCGGCGCTCAAGCGGTCGTACCGCGACCGGCTCAGGGCGACGGCACCCGGCATCGTGTTCGTGCATCTCACGGGCGACCGGAAGCTCATCGAGGACCGGATGTCCCACCGGCAGGGGCACTTCATGCCGGCCGCGCTGCTGGACTCCCAGTTCGCCACACTCCAGCCGCTCCAGCCGGACGAGGCGGGTGTCGCCGTGGATGTCTCCGGGTCCCCGAAGGAGATCACCGAGCGGGCCGCCAAGGCGCTGGACGCACTTCCCGACGCACCGCGGTAACACCCCCGCGGCAGCACCTCCGCCGCACCGCGGCAGCACCCCCCACCGCAGCAACACCCCTCCCCCGTCCCCCGTATCTGCAAGGGAACCCCGTGACCAGACTCAGCGTCGAGATGCTGGCAGCGGACACCGTCGAGCCGATCACCTCGGCCGGCCATGCCCAGCTGGGCATCGCCGTGCTGGCCGGTATCGCCGTCATCGTCCTGCTCATCACCAAGTTCAAGCTCCATGCCTTCCTGGCGCTGACCATCGGGTCGCTGGCGCTGGGCGCGTTCGCCGGGGCGCCGCTCGACAAGGCGATCGTCAGTTTCACCACCGGGCTCGGCACCACGGTCGCCGGCGTCGGTGTGCTCATCGCGCTGGGCGCGATCCTCGGCAAGCTGCTCGCCGACTCGGGCGGCGCGGACCAGATCGTCGACACGATCCTCGCCAGGGCGGGGGGCCGGGCGATGCCGTGGGCGATGGTGCTGATCGCCTCCGTGATCGGTCTGCCGCTGTTCTTCGAGGTCGGCATCGTGCTGCTGATCCCGGTGGTCCTGATGGTCGCCAAGCGCGGCAACTACTCCCTGATGCGCATCGGCATCCCGGCGCTCGCGGGCCTGTCCGTGATGCACGGCCTGGTGCCGCCGCATCCCGGGCCGCTGGTCGCGATCGACGCGGTCAAGGCCAACCTGGGTGTCACGCTCGCGCTCGGCGTCCTCGTCGCGATACCCACCGTGATCATCGCCGGTCCGCTGTTCTCCAAGGTCGCTGCCCGGTGGGTGGACGTGCCCGCTCCGGAGCGCATGATCCCGCAGCGCCCCTCCGAGGAGCTGGAGAAGCGCCCCGGCTTCGGCGTCACCCTCGCCACGATCCTGCTGCCGGTCGTCCTGATGCTGGCCAAGGCGCTCGTGGACATCGTGGTCGACGATCCGACGCACCTGGTGCAGCGCGTCTTCGACGTCATCGGCTCGCCGCTGATCGCCCTGCTCACGGCCGTGATCGTCGGCATGTTCACCCTGGGCCGGCCGGCCGGGTTCAGCAAGGAGCGGATCTCGCGGACGGTCGAGAAGGGTCTCGCTCCCATCGCGGGCATCCTGCTCATCGTCGGCGCGGGCGGCGGCTTCAAGCAGACGCTGATCGACAGCGGTGTCGGTCAGATGATCCTGGACATCTCCAAGGACTGGTCTATCCCGGCCCTGTTGCTGGCCTGGCTGATCGCGGTGGCGATCCGGCTGGCGACGGGTTCGGCGACGGTGGCGACCGTCTCGGCGGCGGGTCTCGTGGCCCCGCTGGCCGCCGACATGTCGACGACCCACGCGGCCCTGCTGGTCCTGGCCATCGGCGCCGGATCGCTCTTCCTCAGCCATGTCAACGACGCCGGGTTCTGGCTGGTGAAGGAGTACTTCGGCCTCAGCGTCGGCCAGAACCTGAAGACCTGGTCGGTCATGGAGTGCATCATCTCGGTGGTCGCGGGCGGTCTGGTCCTGCTCCTGTCACTCGTGATCTAGGGGGTGTTGTTTGGATCAGGTCGGCCGTGATGAACGGTGCGGTCCGGCGGACCCGAGCGGGGTCATGGGGGTGCCCCCTGCTCGAAGAGCTTGGGAAAGTGCGTGCCAGGCCCCGCGACGCCGGGATGATCCAAACGACACCCCCCAGCGACCGGTCGCCGTCTCCCGGAGGCCTACAGGGGGCGGCCCACCAAGGAGTCCAGGATGTCGCGGGCGGCGGTCAGGTCGTCGATCGCCGCCGTGATCCTGGCCCGCTCCCTGGCGATGCCGTCCCGGAGTTCGGGGCACCTGCCGACCAGGACGACATCGGGGTCGTCGACGCAGGGCCCGATCTCCGCGATGGCGGTGGTGCCGAGGCCCGCGGAGAGCAGGACCTGGACACGCCGCACCGTCGTGACGTCCCGCTCCTCGTACTCGCGGTATCCGCTGGGCCGCCGCTGCGGAGCCAGCAGACCCTGCTCCTCGTAGTAGCGCAGGGCACGCGGGCTCACGCCGGTGCGCCGGGAGAGCTCACCGATTCTCATGGGGCCGGGTCCAGCAGGGACTTGACTCTCACGTCGACGTGAATGTCCAGCGTCGCGGCACGACAACGACTACCGCGTCCACAGCCGCCACGACGACGCCCGGACATCTCGTCGAAACGACCGCCACCCGCGGCCTCGACACCCGCGCACCGAGCGCGGCCAAACACACAGCCGACCGGGCCGTCGCCGCCGGTCACGGGACAGAAGGCCCGGCGCGCCTCGCCACGGTCCTCGGGAACGACGAACCGGTCTGACGGTGGCAGATCACCGCGTCCGGAGCCGCCGCTCGGCGACCGTGTTCAGGGCCGCCACAGCGGATGCTCCCGCTTCGCCCACTCCCGGCTCACCCTGCCGGTGCGCAACCCACGGCGGGCCTCCGGGTCGGCGAGGGCCATGCCGATGTGGCCCGCGAGGACGACCCCGATGGTGAGGGCCAGCCAGTCGTGGACGAAGGTCGCCGAGGTGCGCCACATCAGCGGGGTGAGATGGGTGAACCACATCATCAGGCCCGTGGCGAGCATCACCACCGTGGCGCCGGCGATCCACGCGGCGTACACCTTCTGCCCGGCGTTGAACTTGCCGGCCGGGCGGGAGGAGCGCCGCTTGTCGCGGACCAGGGCCGCCCGCAGCCAGAGCCGGTCGTGCGGGCCGAAACGGTTGAGGAAGCCCAGGTCGGCGCGGAAGGCACGGGAGGCGAGGCCGAGCAGGACCGGCACGGGCAGGGCCAGGCCCGCGCACTCGTGGATGCGGACGACCAGTTCGCGGCGGCCGACCAGGACGGCGAGCTGCGGGATGTACAGGAAGGCCGCGGTCAGCACGACGATGCCCATCAGGGCGGCCGTGGTGCGGTGGATCCAGCGCTCGGCCGGAGTGAAGCGGCGGACGCGGGAGTCCGGCGGGGCCGGCGTCTCAGCTCGTAGGCTCATCGGTCCGTCCGTTCGAGCGGCCCACCCAGGCGTCGACGTCGTAGCCGAGCTTCTCCCAGTAGCCCGGCTGGACCTGGTCCGTCACGGTGATGCCGGAGAGCCATTTGGCGGACTTGTAGAAGTACATGGGGGCGACGTAGAGGCGGACGGGTCCGCCGTGGTCGTGGCCGATGTCCTTGTCCTGCATGCGCAGGGCGACCAGCACATCGGCGCGGCGGGCCTGTTCGAGGGTGAGGCTCTCGCTGTAGACGCCGTCGAAGCAGGTGAAGCGGATCGCCTTGCCGCTGCCGCGCACGCCCGCCGCGTCCAGCAGGTCCGAGAGCCGTACGCCCTCGAAGGGGGTGCCCGGGACCCGCCAGCCGGTGACGCACTGGACGTCCTTGACCAGCCGGGTCTGGGGCAGGGCGCGCAGGTCGGCGAGGGTGTAGCTGCGCGGGCGGTCCACGAGTCCGTCGATCGTGAGGCGGTAGTTCACGGGGCCCTTGTGCGGCACGGACGCGGCCACCGAGTAGTAGCGGAACCCGCCGCCGTTCGGCAGCAGGCCCGTCAGGCCCGTGGGGTCCTTGCCGGACACGGTGCCGAGGAAGGCCTCCATGCCTCGCTGCAGGGTGGGGGCGGTGACCACGCCGAGTGCGCCCAGGCCGATGGTGCCGAGCAGCACGCGGCGGCCTATCGGCCGGCCCTCCTCGGACGCCCGCCGCTCGGGTTGCCGCGGCCGCTCCTCGGGTTGTTCGGAGTTCACGTATCCATTCGAGCACTCCGGGTCCCGGCGGGACCAGGGAACGCGGGCACAGGTCAGACTTCCGTAATCACTTCTTACACGCGTCTCGTACGCACACACGTCTCAGAAATGCAGGTACACGTCCCGGAAGGCGCCCTGCCGGGAGACGGTGTCCTGGGCCGTGCCGAGCGCGCGGGCCCGTGCCGCGCGGAAGGCGGCGCACGGGTCCCGGTCCGGATAGGACCAGGGCGCGGGAGTGACGTGCCGGCCGATGCCCCGGAACAGCGCGGCGGCCTCGGCGCCCCGGCCCGCGCAGGACATGGCGTGGGCCAGGAAGTTCAGGTCGACATGGCGGCGCGGGTGGTCGTCGTGCTCCCACTCCAGCCACCACTGGAAGGCGGCCCGCAGCACACGCCGGGCCCGCCGCCCCGTCCAGTGCCCGGAGACGGCCGGGTCGGCGGGCGCCCGTCCGGTCGCCGCCAGCGCCCGGTAGCGCTCGGTGTGCGCGACGACCGGCAGGACGGCGAGCGGGGAGTCGGCGGGTGCCCGCTCGGCCGCGCGGTGGGCGAAGTCGTACACCTCGTGCCGTGGGTCCGGGCCGTCCTCGGTCTGCCGCTCGGCGAGGCGGGCGGCCATCAGATGATGGGCGTGGTGGTGGTCGGGGTGGCGCCGGCACACCTCGGCGAAGATCCGGTCCGCCTCCTTCCCGGCGCGCTCCAGCCGGAGCAGGCCGAGCCAGGGGGTCGGGTCGGCGGGCGCGAGCGCGGCCGCGGCCCGGCAGGCCTCGCGGGCCGCGGCGGGGTCCTCCTTGCGGCACCGGGCGCGCCGCACCAGGCTCAGGGCGAGCAATACGGAGGCGTCGGCGGAGCCGGGCTCGGCGAGCAGCCAGTCGCGGGCCCAGGCGGCGGCGTAGGGCTCCCGGGCGAGGACGGTGATCCGGTGTCCGCGGCGGTCCCAGTCGTCGCCGGTGTGCAGCAGCAACGAGCGGACCGCCTGCCGACGGCCCTGGACCAGAGCGGTGCGCGCGACGACCAGTTCGGTGTCGCCGAGGGCGCCGTCGAAGGCCTGGGCCGTGCGTTCGCGGCCGGGGCCGAGCAGAGGCGGGTGTGGGAGTGGGGGCACCGCTGGACTTCCTGGTTCTCGGACTGCCATCGACCGATCACGCACAGCAAACCCTCAGCCAACACTTTGCGTCAAGCCGAACCGGGCTATTACTGCTTCAACTACCTTTGCGGAAGCGGGACTTGAGGCGGTCGCGGCCGCCCGTGAGCGCTGCGCTTCGGGTCACCCGTGTGGCGTACGCCATAGCGTCGCCCCTCCGGGCGTCGGACCATGGCCGTACGGTCCCGCCGCCGCCCGTGATCCCGCCTTGATCGACTGGGCATCGTGACCGATTCAACCGCCCGGTTCCGGGCACTCCCAGGGGCAACGGCGTCCCGGGAGCGCTAGAGTCGGCCACTGACGCACACCGTGGCCCGGCCGGATGATCGAGGTACGCAGCGTGTCGGTTCTGGTTCTGATTCTCGCCGTGAGCGCGGCCTGTTGCCTGGGCTTCGGGTTCGTGCTCCAGCAGAACGCGGCCCAGCAGGCACCGCTCAGCGACTTCCTCTCGCCCCGTCTGCTGCTCGACCTGATGAAGGTGCCGCGCTGGCTGGGCGGCATCGGGCTGATGGTGGCCGGCATGATCCTGGGCGCGGTCGCTCTCGGCAAGGGTGAGATCTCCCTGGTGGAGCCGCTGCTGGCGACCAACCTCCTGTTCGCCTTCGCTCTCTCCCGGCACCAGACCAAGCACAAGCTGAGCCACCAGGGCGCGACGGGCCTCGCTCTGCTCGCGGGCGGCGTGACGATGTTCATCGTCGCGGGGCAGCCGCGCAGCGGCACCGCGGTCGACAGCCCGTTCCGCCACTGGCTGATCATCGGCATCATGCTGGGCTCGGCACTGATCCTGACCACCTACGCCAAGCGCTCCCGGCTGACCTGGGCCCCGGTGCTGCTGGCCCTCGCGGCCGGCCTGTTGTACGGCGTACAGGACGCGCTGACCCGGGTGAGCGGGCAGCGCTTCGGCGCGGGCGGCCTCACCGACGTACTCACCGGCTGGCAGCCGTACGGCGTGCTCGTGCTCGGTGTCACCGGGCTGATCCTGGTGCAGAGCGCGTTCGAGACCGCGCCGCTGCGCATGTCGCTGCCCGCCCTGACCGCCGCCCAGCCGCTCGCCGGGATCCTGTGCGGAGTGGGCTTCCTCGGCGACCAGTTGCGCACCGACACCGGGGCACTGGCCTGGGAGGCGGCGGGCCTCGCGGCCGTGGTGGTGGGCATCGTCCTGCTCGGCCTGCACCCGGCGATGCCGCGCGGCACGGCGGAGGCGAGCACGGCCCGGGACCTGCAGCCGCACTGACCCCCACCGCCCGGCCCGGCCGGGTCGCGGCCCCTGATTGGATGGGCCCATGAGCGCTGCTGACGAGATCCTCGACATCGTCGACGAGAACGACCAGGTCATCGGGCAGTTCCCGCGCGGCGAGGCGTACGCCCGCAAGCTGCGCCACCGCTGCGCCTTCATCCAGGTCCGCGACCGTGAGGGCCGGATCTTCGTGCACCGCCGCACACCGACCAAGCTGGTCTTCCCCTCCCTGTACGACATGTTCGTCGGCGGAGTCGTCGGCGCGGGCGAGTCCTACGACGACGCGGCCCTGCGCGAGGCCGAGGAGGAACTGGGGGTGTCCGGCCTCCCGCGCCCGACCTTCCTCTTCAAGTTCCTGTACGCCGACGAGGCGGCCCGGACCTGGTGGTCCGCGGTGTACGAGGTGCGCTGCGACCTTCCGGTACGACCGCAGGTGGAGGAGGTCGCCTGGCACGACTTCCTCACCGAGGAAGAGGTGGAACGGCGCCTCGGGGAGTGGGAGTGGGTGCCGGACGGGGTGTCGGCCCATGAGCGGCTCAAGGCCTACCGGACGGCCGGGGACACGGCTCGATAGGGTCCTGGCCGTGATCGAATTCGTGCGGAACGTCCGCCTGTGGTTCGCGCCGGACCTGGTTCGGGAAGAGGGCAGCACCCCGGACTACCGGTTCTCCCTGGCCAACGAGCGCACCTTCCTGGCCTGGCTGCGGACCGCGCTCGCGCTGATCGGCGGCGGGTTCGCCGTGGACCAGTTCCTGCCGGACCTGCGCTGGGGCTGGCGCGTCGGGCTGGCGCTCGCGCTGCTGGGGGCCGGGGTGCTGTGCTCGCTGCGCGCGGTCAACCACTGGGTGCGATGCGAGCGCGCCATGCGCAGGGGCGAGGACCTGCCGGTGTCGCGCTTCCCGGCGCTGCTGAGCCTGGTCATCGCGGTGGTGGCGGTGGCGATGGTCGTCGTCGTACTCGTCGGGTGGGAGGGGTGAGTACCGAGCGGGACCCGGGGCTGCAGCCGGAGCGGACGAGGCTCGCCTGGCGCCGTACGACGCTGTCGTACGCCGTCGCCGCCGTGCTCGCGCTGCGGAACGCCGTGCACGGCGGGGTGACGGCCACCGTGCTCGTCGTGTGCGCCCTGTGCGGTGCCCTCTGGCTGGGCTTCGTCTGGGCCGCCCATCGCCGTATCCGCGCCCTCGCGGCCTCCGGTCGTCCCGCGGCCCTGACACCTCCGGAGGCCACGGTGGCGGTGCTGTGCATCGTGGCGACGGCGGTGTGCGCGGCGGTGCTCGTCTTCTAGGCGGCTCCCCTTACACCTCCGTCTCCGTCTCCGCCTCCCAGTCCACCGTCACCACGATCTTGCCGCGGGTCCGGCCCTCCTGGTTCATGCGGTGGGCGTCCGCCGCCCGCTCCAGCGGCAGGGTCTCGGACACATGCACGGCCACCGCCCCCTGTTCGAC
Organism: Streptomyces sp. NPDC001406; assembly: GCF_042895285.1. Classification (NCBI taxonomy): domain Bacteria; kingdom Bacillati; phylum Actinomycetota; class Actinomycetes; order Kitasatosporales; family Streptomycetaceae; genus Streptomyces; species Streptomyces sp. NPDC001406. The sequence goes on along the minus strand of NZ_JBIAWG010000007.1, from coordinate 132,826 downwards.
CAGCTCGGACAACTTGCGCAGGTCCGCCGCGTCGGGGCGCACGAAGTGGTAGCGGCCGCCGTAGCTCAGCACCTCGGGGTCGGCGATCGACACCAGGCGACCCTCGGGCGCGAGCAGGTTGGCCGAGATCCGCAGCGTGTCGCCGCCGATGGTGTCGAGCGCCGCGTCCACCCCCTCGGGCGCCAGTCCGCGCACCCGCTCGGCCAGGCCACCGCCGTGGACGACCGGTTCGCCGCCGAGGCCGCGCACGAAGTCGTGGTTGTGCTCGCTCGCCGTACCGATGACCCGGGCGCCGAGACGGGCCGCGATCTGGACGGCGATCGAGCCGACCCCGCCCGCGGCCGCGTGCACCAGGACGGTCTCGCCCCGCTTGACCTCCAGGACCTTGACGAGCGACTGGTAGGCGGTGAGCCCGGCCAGCGGCAGTCCGGCCGCCTCCTCGAAGGAGACGTTGCGGGGCTTGCGGGCGAGGGTGCGCACCGGCGCTGCGACGTACTCGGCGAAGGTGCCGCGGGAGAGGAAGTCCTCCCGGACGTAGCCGACGACCTCGTCGCCGACGGTGAACTCCGTGACGGCGACGCCGGGCTGTACGACGACCCCGGAGACGTCCCAGCCGGGGATCACCGGGAAGACGGTGTCCAGGACGCCGTCCAGGTGGCCCTCGCGGCACTTCCAGTCGACGGGGTTGACGGCCGCCGCGCGCACCTTCACCAGCACCGAGTCGGGACCGACCTTCGGGTCGCGCACGTCGCCGTACTCCAGCACCTCGGGTCCGCCGTACCGGCTGTAGCTGATGCCCTTCATGGCACCGACCCTCTGGGGTAGTCGGACGCCACGCAACCGGGATGCCCCGATATGTGCCGTTCGCGTGGCAGCCTGTCCGACGTCATCACCTCATACCACCGACGTCATCACCCCGTACCACCGAAGGTGAGCACCCATGACCACCCTTCACCAGGAACACACCGCCCACGGCACCCATGTCCACGGCCCGGGCTGCGGGCACACCGCCGTTCCGCACGGCGACCACCTCGACTACGCGCACGACGGGCATCTGCACCGCGAGCACGACGAGCACTGGGACGAGTGCGAGCCCACCGGGCACGTCACACACGAGGATCACGACCACCAGCACGGCGCGGGCTGCGGGCACGGGCGCGTGCGCCACGGCGACCATGTCGACTATCTGCACGACGGCCACCGGCACGCCGAGCACGACGGCCACTGGGACGACCACTGACAGGCCGGAATCCGACGGTCGGCGGCTCCCACGCGTCCTGCGCCGGGAGCCGTCCGCCTATCGTGGCACCGATCACTTTTGGCTCCCCCACTGGACGGCATACCGACCGGTCGGCATCATGAGTCGGGTCCTGTAAATCCGTTCGTAGGAGCGATGTATGAGCCCCGACCACCCGCCCGGACTCGACCTGGACCGGCTGCGCGGCCTGCTCGACCGTGAACGGCCCGGTCTGGTGAACGGCCCCCTGACAGGCCGGCTGATCGAGGGCGGACGGTCGAACCTCACCTACGCGCTCTCCGACGGCACGTCGAAGTGGGTCGTACGGCGTCCCCCGCTCGGCCACGTCCTGGCCACCGCGCACGACATGAAGCGCGAGCACCGGGTGATCAGCGCGCTGCACCCGACGAATGTGCCGGTGCCTCGTCCGGTGCTGCTGTGCGAGGACGAGGAGGTGCTCGGGGCGCCCTTCTACGTCATGGAGTTCGTCGAGGGCACGCCGTACCGCACCGCCGACCAGCTCGCGCCGCTGGGTCCCGAGCGCACCCGCAACGCTGTGCTCTCCCTGGTCGACACCCTGGTCGAGCTGCACGCGGTGGACCCCGCCGAGGTGGGCCTGACGGACTTCGGCCGTCCCGAGGGCTTCCTGGACCGCCAGCTGCGCCGCTGGGGCAAGCAGCTGGACGCCTCCCGCAATCGCGAACTGGCCGGCATCGACGAGCTGCACGCGGCGCTCGGACGGCAGCTGCCGCACTCCCCCGCGCCCGCCGTGGTGCACGGCGACTACCGGCTCGACAACGTCCTCATCGGGTCCGACGACAGGATCAAGGCGATCCTCGACTGGGAGATGTCGACGCTCGGCGACCCGCTCACCGACCTGGGCCTGCTGGTGATGTACAGCATGCCGCTGAGCCTGCCCGGATCGCCCGTCTCCACCACCGCCGAGGCCGCCGGGCACCCCGCTCCGGCCGAGCTGATCGAGCGCTACGCCACGCGCTCCGGGCGGGACGTCTCCGCCGTCTCCTGGTACACGGCCTTCGCCTGGTTCAAGCTCGCCGTGATCCTGGAGGGCATCCACTACCGCTACACGCTGGGCCAGACGGTCGGGCGCGGCTTCGACCGCATCGGCGACCTCGTGCCCGTCTTCATCGACCACGGACTGACCACTCTTCAGGAAGGCTGACCGGCATGGACTTCGCGTTCGACGCGCGCACCGAGGAGCTGCGCGGCAAGCTGCTGGCTTTCATGGACGAGTACGTCTACCCGGCGGAGGCGGTGGCGGAGGAGCAGCGCGCGCGGCTGGCGTCGCCCTGGGACACGCCCGCCGTGGTGGAGGAGCTGAAGGCGGAGGCGCGCAGGCAGGGCCTGTGGAACCTCTTCCTGCCGGACGAGCACGGCGCGGGACTCACCAACCTCCAGTACGCCCCGCTGGCCGAGATCACCGGCCGCTCGCCGCACCTGGCGCCCACCGCCACCAACTGCGCCGCGCCCGACACCGGCAACATGGAGGTGCTCGCGCAGTTCGGTGACGAGCGGCAGAAGAAGCAGTGGCTGGAGCCGCTGCTGGCGGGTGAGATCCGCTCGGCGTTCGCGATGACCGAGCCGGAGGTGGCCTCCTCGGACGCCACCAACATCACCACGCTGATCGAGCGGGACGGCGACGAGTACGTCATCACCGGGCGCAAGTGGTACATCTCCGGGGCGATGAACCCGGACTGCAAGATCTTCATCGTGATGGGCAAGACCGACCCCGACGGGCCGGACATCCGCCGGCAGCAGTCCATGGTCCTGGTCCCGCGCGACACGCCGGGTGTCACCGTCGAGCGGGCGATGCAGGTCTTCGGCTACGAGGACCACTCGCACGGCGGCCACGCCGAGGTCGTCTTCGATCACGCGCGCGTGCCGGTGTCCAACCTGATCGGCGAGGAGGGCGGCGGCTTCGCGATCGCCCAGGCGCGCCTCGGTCCGGGCCGTATCCACCACTGCATGCGGCTGATCGGCATGGCCGAGCGGGCGATCGAGCTGATGTGCCGCCGGGCCGTGTCCCGCACCGCCTTCGGCAAGGCGCTGGCCCAGCAGGGCGTGGTCCACAACTGGATCGCGGACGCCCGGGTCGCGGTCGAACAGCTGCGGCTGCTGGTCCTGAAGACGGCCTGGCTGATGGACACGGTCGGCAACAGGGGCGCCCACACGGAGATCCAGGCCATCAAGATCGCCACGCCCCGTACGGTCGTCGACATCATCGACCGCGCGATCCAGCTGCACGGCGCGGGCGGCGTCAGCCAGGACTTCCCGCTGGCCGAGCTGTACGCGGCGGCCCGCACCCTGATGATCGCCGACGGCCCGGACGAGGTCCACCAGCGCTCACTGGCACGACGCGAGCTGAAGAAGTACCTCTGAGCAGGACGTACCTCTGACCAACAGGTGAGGGGCGGCCGCCCGTGGCGGCCGCCCCTCCTGTGTGCTCGCTGATGTCCTCGTGTATGTGCTCGCCGATGCCCTCGTCGACCGCTACGGCCGCAGCGCGCGCAGCAGGAGGTCCGCCAGGTGGTCGGCGACCTCCTGGGGGCTCAGGGGGCCGTTGGGGCGGTACCAGGTCGACAGGTGGTGGACCGAGCCGAAGTGGTAGTCGACGACGAGGTCGGCCGGGGTCGCCTTGGAGAAGACGCCCTCCTCCTGTCCCTCCTCGATGAGCGCACGGAAGCGTTCGTGGTAGCGCCGGCGCTCGGCGCGCACCTGCTTGTTCTTCTCGGGGCTCAGATGGTGCATCGAGCGGAAGAAGATCATCGCGTCGTCGAGGTTCTCGATCGTCGTGACGACCACGTCCGCCGCGGCGGCGCGCAGCCGCTTCTCCACCGGTTCGTCCGCGCCCGCGAAGGCGTCGAGCCGCTCCTGCTGGACGCGCAGCACGCGCGCGTACACCTCGTGCAGCAGGTCGTCCTTGGACCCGAAGTAGTGGTACAGCGCCCCCTTGGTGACGCCCGCCGCCTCGACGATCTCCTGCACCGAGGTGCGGTCGTAGCCCTGCTCGGCGAAGAGCCGGGTGGCGGCGGCAAGGAGCCGCTGCGGAACAGGAGCCCCGTCCCCGTCCGTCGTCCTGGCCACTGCCGCCACCTGCCTTTCCGTCATGCCTCACCGGCTTTCGTGCGCTCGGGAACGAAGTTCCCGACGGAGGATCTTCCCACTTGCGGTCTTGGGCAAGTCGGGCAGGATCTCCACCTGACGCGGGTATTTGTAGGCCGCCAGTCTCTCCTTGCAGTAGACGGCAAGTGCGTCGGGGTCGGTTTCGGCACCCGGACGGAGGCTGATGTAGGCCTTGACGGTCTCCCCGCGGTACCCGTCCGGCACCCCGACGACGGCCGCCTCGCGCACCGCCGGGTGCGTGTACAGCACGTCCTCGACCTCGCGCGGCCACACCTTGAAGCCGGACGCGTTGATCATGTCCTTCTTGCGGTCGACGACGTACACCCAGCCCTGTTCGTCCATGAACCCGATGTCGCCGGTGCGCAGCTCGCCGTCCGGGAAGGTCTCGGCGGTCGCCTCGGGTTGCCGCCAGTAGCCGGGCACGACCTGCGGGCCGCGTACGACGATCTCTCCCTGTTCGCCGAAGGGAACCTCGGCGCCCTGGTCGTCGAGGATGCGGACGACCGAGTCCGGGCCCGGCACGCCCACGGCCAGGGTCCCGGAGACCGGGTCCACGGGCGCCTCAAGGCCCGGCGGCACGGAGGCGCAGGGCCCGCTGCACTCGGTGAGCCCGTAGCCGGTGCGGATGTACGGGCCGAAGCCGGCGCGGAACTTCTCGACCAGGGCGGGCGGCACCGGGGCGCCGCCCGAGGAGAGGTTCACGAAGGAGGCGAAGTGCTCCGGGGTGCTGTCCGGGTGGGCGGCGAGCGCCATGTAGGCGGTGGACGGGCCGACCGTGTAGTGCGGGCGGTGCTCGGTGAACATGTCCAGGACCAGGCCGGGCTCGAAGCGGTAGGCGAGCACCAGCGTGCCCGCGCTGTTGAGGCAGGCGCCGAACTGGCAGACCATCCCGGTGATGTGGAACAGGGGCGCGAGGGCGTAGTAGACCGGCCCCTCGGGCAGGGCCAGGCCGGTGCGCTGCCGCTCGGCGCTGAACATGATGTTGCCGTGCGTGTTGGTGGCGCCCTTGGGGGTGCCGCTGGTGCCCGAGGTGTAGCTGATCAGGGCGATGTCGGCGGGGGCGGGGTCCCGTCCCTCGGGTGCCGTGCCGCCCTGCCGGGCGACGGTGACGAGGTCGTCGGCGTCGGCTGCCGGGGGCAGCCGCTCGAAGGTCAGCACGCGCGCGTCGTCGCGGGTCTGGAAGTCCAGCTCGCAGCCGGTGAGCACGATCCGCACCGGCGAGGCGGCGGCCGTCTCGCGCAGATACGACTCCCAGGCCCGGTCGGAGCAGATCAGCGCGGCCACCTCGCCGTCACGCAGGACGTGGGCGACCTCCGCCGACTTGTACATCGGGTTGACCGGGACGACGGTGGCTCCCGCCTTCCAGGCGCCCAGGACGGCGAGCACGAAGTGCGGGGAGTTCTGCAGCAGGACGGCGACCCGGTCGCCGCGCTCCAGACCGCGGGCGGCGAGATGACCGGCGACCGAGTCGCTCAGCTCGTCGACCTCGCGGTAGCTGAGACGGCCGTCGAAGTAGGCCAGGAAGGCGCGGTCCGGGGCCTCGGCGACCGCGCGTCGCAGCGCGTGCACCAGCGAGTCGGCCGGGGCGACGGGGGCGCGCTGGACGTCGCTCAGGAGGCTCAGCCAGGGCTTGGCCGCATAGCGGGATTCGGTCACCGGGTCGCCTCCCACTTCTGCTGGATGTGGTTCATGTTCGTCAGCCAGTGGTCGGGGTCGGTGGCCCGCGCCTGGTAGTACCCGGCGACCTCGGGGTGCGGCAGGATCAGGAAGCGGTCGTCCTCGATGCCCTTGAAGAGGGCGTCCGCGACGTCCTCCGGCTCGATCGCGGTGGGCTGGAGCACCAGGTCGCCCGCGCTGCCGGTGGCGGCGAGCATATCGGTGCGGACGCCCTGCGGGCAGATCGCGTGGACCTTGAGGCCGCGGTGGCGGTACGTCAGCGACAGCCACTCGGCGAAGGAGTAGGCGCCGTGCTTGGTGACGCTGTAGGGGGCGGCGCCGATCATGGTGAGCAGGCCGGCGGCGGAGACGGTGGAGACGAAGCGGCCGCTGCCGCGCTCCAGCCAGGCCGGGAGCAGTTCGTGGGCGGCGCGTACATGGGCCATGACGTTGACGTCCCAGGCCCGTGCCCAGACCGACTCCTCGGCCGCCTCGGAGCCGCCGGAGGCGAGGCCCGCGTTGGCGCAGTAGATGTCGACCGTGCCGCCGAGTGCGTCGCGGGCCGCGCCGATGATCGCGGAGGCGTCGCCGGGGACCGCGATCTGGCCAATCTCGTCGGCGACGGCCTCGGCCTTGGCCGCGTCCAGGTCGTTGACGACGACCCGGGCGCCCTCGGCGGCGAACCGGCGGGCCAGCGCGGCCCCGATGCCCCCGCCCGCTCCGGTGACGACCACTCCCGCGTCCTGCACGGCTTCCACCATCGGTCTCCTTCGAAGCGACGCGACTCGGCTCTGCCGAGCCAGACTAACCAGTCGGTATGTGTAAGCGGAAGGGTGACTGGAACACCTTCAGGGACCGCTGACGGCCCGCACCCGCCCCACTTACGGAGGTCAACCATGCGCCTGTCAAGACGAGGTCTCCTGGCATCGGCCACGGTGGTGGCCGTGCCGCCCGCGCCGACGCCGGCCGGAGCCGAGCGCCACGGGCGGCTGCGCACCGGGTTCGAACGCCTCGCCGCCGACGGGTACGCCCTGCTGGAAGGACAGCGTGTCGGCATCGTCACCAACCCGACCGGCGTCACCAAGGACGCACGCCACATCGTGGATGTGATGCATGCCGACCCGCGCGTGCGGCTGACCGCCGTCTTCGGCCCCGAGCACGGCTTTCGCGGCACCGCGCAGGCGGGCGGCTCGGAGGGGCGCTACGACGACCCGGCGACCGGGCTGCCGGTCTACGACACCTACCTCAAGAGCGGCCGGCCGCTGGCGGACGTCTTCACCGCCTCCGGCGTCGACACGGTCGTCTTCGACATCCAGGACGCGGGTGCGCGCTTCTACACCTACATCTGGACCCTGTACGACTGCATGGAGGCGGCGCAGCTCGCGGGCAAGCGGTTCGTGGTGCTCGACCGGCCGAACCCGGTGACCGGGCGGTCCGCCCAAGGGCCGGTGCTGCACAAGGAGTTCGCGAGTTTCGTCGGGCGTGAGCCGATCGCGCAGGCGCACGGGATGACGGTGACCGAGCTGGCGCGGCTGTTCAACGGGGAGTTCCTGAGCGCGCCGGTCGCGCTGGAGACCGTACTGATGACGGGCTGGAAGCGGTCCGACTTCTATGACGCCGCCGGGCTGCCCTGGGTGCCGCCGAGCCCGAACATGCCGACGCCCGACACCGCCCTCGTCTACTCGGGGACGTGTCTTTTCGAGGGGACCAACCTCTCCGAGGGGCGGGGCACGACGCGGCCCTTCGAACTGCTCGGCGCGGAGGGCGTCGACGGGCGCTGGGCGGCCGCGGCGAACGAACTCGGTCTGCCGGGCGTGCGGTTCAGGGAGGCGTACTTCGCGCCCACCTTCTCCAAGTTCCAGGGCAAGACGATCGGGGGTGTGCAGATCCATGTGCACGACCGGGACGCGTACGACCCGGTGCGTACCGGGATCGCGCTGCTGGTGACCGCCAAGAAGGCCTGGAGCGGCTTCGGTTGGCGGTCCGACAACTGGATCGACAAGCTCACCGGGTCCACCCGGGTGCGCACGACGATCGACGCGGGCGCGGGTGCGGACGAGGTGGTCGCCGGCTGGCAGGACGAGCTGGCGGCGTTCCGGCGGATTCGAAAGGAATATCTGCTGTACAGGTGAGCCGCGACGTATGGCCATTCTTGCCCGCCGGCGGGACGATGCGCGCACATCGCACCACTTCGGGGGACGAGGGAGCCTGTCATGGCGGATCCTGGGATGAGCGTGACTCCCTACTGGGAGCTGACCTTCGACGCGGACGGAGACGTGGACGGCCGCGAACGGGACCGGCTGCTGGCCGAGGTCCCGGCCCGTGCCGTCCGTGATCTGATCGTCTTCGCGCACGGCTGGAACAACGACCGGTCGGGCGCGACGGGTCTGTACCACCAGTTCTTCGCGCCCGTCCCGAACCTGGCTCCCAGGGCGAAACTCGGCTACGTCGGTGTGATCTGGCCGTCGATGCGGTTCTGCGACGAGCCGATCCCCAACTTCCCCAAGTCGGTGGTGGCCACGGAGGCCGAGGCGGCACCGCACCCGGCGCTGGACCAGGACACCCGCCACGCTCTCCTGGAGACCTTTCCCGGCCGGGCGACGGTGGTCGACCAGATCGCCCGGATGCTGGACCAGCAGCCCGGCGACCAGTCCGAACTGGAGGAGTTCGGACGGCTGGTGCGGCTGCTGGTCGAGGTGGTGCCGGGCGGGCCGCAGCCGCTGTTCGCGGCGGACGTCCTCGCGGAGGGGGTGCCGCAGAGCGAGCCCGTGCTGTTCACCGGGGACACGGCGACGGTCTGCGACGACTTCGCCGAGGCGCTGGCGCACCTCCGCTCCGGCGGCGCCACGGCGGAGTTCTCGCTGCCCAACCCCTGGAACGGGGCGCGGGAGCTGCTGCGGCAGGCGACGTACTACGCGATGAAGCGGCGGGCCGGCACCGTCGGGGAACGTGGACTCGGGCGGGTGATCGGACAGTTGGCCGGTACGGCGCCGAATCTGCGGGTGCATCTGGTGGGGCACAGCTTCGGCGGGCGGCTGGTGTCGTTCGCGCTGCGCGGGCTGCCCGAGGGCGTGCACACGGTGAAGTCCCTGACACTGCTCCAAGGTGCCTTCTCGCACTACGCGTTCGCGGCCCGCCTGCCGCACGATTCGCGCGCGGGCGGGGTGCTGCAGGGCCAGCAGAACCGGATCGACGGCCCCCTGGTGTGCTGCTACTCCCACTTCGACTCGGCGCTGGGCACCCTCTACCCACTCGCCTCCCGGATGGCGGACGACGAGGAATCCTTCGCGGGCTTCGACCTCGGCCGGTCCCTCGGCCCCAAGTGGGGCGCGATGGGCCACGACGGGGTGCAGGCGGTACCGGGCACCCACGCCCTGGACCTCGCCACGGCCCTGCACGGACCGCTGCCCTCATCGGGCTGCGTGAACATCGACGCGGCAGCGGTCGTCAGACACGGAGGCCCACCGGCCGGCGCACACAGCGACATCGCCCACCCCGAACTGGCGAGGGTGGTACTGGCGGCGGGCCGCATCACGTGACCCACCGCCGGACGGGCATCACCGGTCGATCCAGGCCACGCCCGCCCCCGACCCGTGCGGGCACCGCTCCGCGTTGCGAGGTGGAGCGGCCGCCGGTAGAGGCGAAGGCTCCGGTCGGAGACGGGTGCGCGGCGGGCCGTATCCCCTGACCCGCCGCCGGACGGACATCAACGGTCGATCCAGGCCACGCCCGCCCCCGACCCGTGCGGGCACCGCTCCGCGTTGCGAGGTGGAGCGGGCGAACAGAGGCCAAGGCCCTGGTCGGGGACCGGTACGCGGCGGGCCGTATCGCCTGACCCGCCGCCGTGCGGGTGTCACCGGTGTGAGGTGTACTCCACTACCTGCTGGAAGGTCGGGCGGTTCTGCCAGCTGATCTTGCCGTGTTTGATGCCGCCCAGGGTGCGCTGGACGATCGAGTCGGCGCACCACTGGTCGCCCGCCGAGCACTGGTCGTCGCCGGGGTAGACCTGGGCCGCGGTGAGGCCGGCCGCCGACTTGAGCGTGCTGATCAGGATGTCCCGGCAGGAGCTCAAGTTCCCCGCGCCGCAGTACTTCTGCTCCAGGCCGCCCTGCACGGACTCACCGAGCACCGCCCGGATGTCCTTGTCGACATAGCTCCACCAGCCGTACTGGAAGGAGCTGCCGGCGTGCGAGCCGGTCGGGCCGTGTCCGGCCGACGGGGCCTCGTCGATCGGCAGGTTGCCGGAGAGGGCGGTGTACAGGTCGCTGCCCAGGCCGGGTTCGAACTCGGCCTTCACCAGCAGCGGCCACCACGCGTCGAGGATCCGGATCGCGTCCGCGTTGGCGTAGGTCTTCGAACCTGCCGACGTCTCCGTGCGCTTGGCGCCCGCTGTCACCCAGGCCTGCAGCTTGCTCACCGCCGCCGCGGCCGTGGAGTCGGTCACCGGCGAGCTGTTGACGACCTTCAGCAGCTTCGGCAGCACGTCCTCGGCCCGCAGGTCGGCAAGGGCCGCGTCCGCCATCGCCTTCACCAAGGACGTCCGCGTCACCCCGCCTGCCGCGACCAGCTTCTTCACCCGGTCCTCCAGCAGGTTGCCGCGGTGCACCGACCCGTCGCCCCAGGGCGCGGTCGTGTAGTCCTTGGCCTGCTTGTTGTTCCAGGAGACGTAGTAGTCCTGGTCGACGGAGTTGGGGTGCGCGGAGGCCGGGGTGTAGTCGGCCGTGTTGGTGGCCGGGTTCCAGTTCTTCCACTCGTAGGCCGCCTGCGCCCACACCGGGAACTCGGCGTCCACACCGCTCGCCCGCACCGGGTTGTCACCGCTGTTGTAGTACGCGGTGTGCTGGGAGTCGGCGTAGAACCAGTTGAAGGTGTAGTTGATGTGCTGCGCCGCGCTCTGGAAGTCCTTGGGGCCCTTGACGTAGTCGGGGTCGTTCAGCATCTGGAAGCCGATGATCGAGTCGGCCTCGTGCATGTAGGAGGAGCGCAGGGTGGTGTAGGCGACCTTCTTGCCGCCGACGGTCGCCCGGTACTCCACCGGCCCGTATTTCGTCCGCCACACCCGCATCGTGTACGAGCCCGCCGCGGTCCCGTCGGCGGTCGTCGGCTTCCACGCGTTCTTCTGCTCGACCTTGTCCATGGCCGTGCAGGTGCCGTGGTACAGGTAGTGGTAGTCGTCCTGGCACAGCTCGACGGCGTAGCTGTCGATGATGTCCTGACCGGAGGTCGTCGCGCTCCAGGAGTAGTCCTGGCCCCGGCCGAGTTCGACATACATGCTCAGCCCCGCGAAGGAGGCGCCGCGGGCGCTGATGCCCGGGCCCTGGATCTCCTGGAGCATGAGCAGCTGCGGGGCGAAGTAGCCGGTCTGCGGTCCGAAGACGGCGACCGGGTGGCCGCTCGCGGTGTACTTGCCGCTCACCACGAGGGCGTTGGACATACCGCGCTTGGCGGAGCTCAGGGTCGTGGCCGCCGCCGTCGCCGACGCGCTGGTCGCGCTCGTTGTGCCCGCGCTGCCCGTACGGTCGTACACCAGCGGTTCCTGGTTCACCGAACCGGCGTCGGGCAGCGCCTCGCCCTGGGGGCTGTCCGGCTTGGTCGCATACGGGAAGCTCTCACCGTTGTGGACGGTCAGAACGGCCTCGGGGTCGTTGCGCTCACGGAAGGACTCCCAGACCTTGGTGCCCTCCTCCACGCCGTACTTGGACTGCGCGGCGATCAGGGAGATCGCGTTGTTGACCTCACCGCCTCCGCCCGAGCCGAAGAGCGAGCCGATGACCGAGCCCAGCGCCACCAGGTCGGTGATCTTGAAGTGGTCGATGGTGCCGGCGTTGGTGATCGAGTCCTTGTGTCCGGTCAGTACGTATTCACCCGGAAAGTAACGACCGCTGTCCGAGGCGTCGATATAGGCGTTGATGCCGTCCAGGTAGGCGTTGGCGTCGGAGAGGGCCTGCTGGCCGCGTGCGCCGTTGTTGGCGACGGCGTTGTCGATCTGGGCCTGCAGGTCGGCCTCGGTGTAGGGAGCGTTGCGGTAGAACTCCTGCTCAAGGCCCTGGTTGGCGGGCGCGCCGCCGGCGAACGTGGTCAGCTGGCCGCGCCCGACGTGCCGGAAGACGTCCATCAGCCACAGCCGGTCCTCAGCGGCGGCATACCCGGCGCCGAACTCCGTGCCGTATCTGGTGGTACCGGTGATGTGCGGCACACCGGCCTTCTTGTCGCGGACGATCGTCACGTCGCCGCGGTTGGCCGGCTTCTCGGTGGAGGCGACCTGGTCGGAAGCGACCCCGAACGACGCGTCGTTGAAGAACGTGTTGATCTTCGCGTCGGTGAGCCCGGAGTAGCCCGTGGCCAGGTTGGCGTAGGGGCCGAGCTGGTCCTCGGCGTGGTCGGGCTGGGTGCCGAAGATCTGGTTGAGGAGGATCTGGGCGAGGGTCGCGTTGCCGTTCTCGCCGGGCGGCAGGATGTCCGAGCACTGGCCGCCGCAGTAGTCGTTGGAGGCCGTGGCCGCGGTGGCGGTCGCCTGGGTCAGCGGGGAGAGCAGACCCGCGAGCAGCGCGCATACGGATGCCGTCTTCAGGAACCCGGTGAGCCTGCGGGGAGTTCTCAGTCTGGTGAACAACGCGTTGCGTGGGGTGCGCCGTGCCATGGCAGCTCCTGGGGAACGGGTGTTGGCGGGACGTTACCGCCGGTATCCCCGAGATTGAAGATGAACATGCGTCACTTTTTGAAGTCACCCGAGGCGTTGCCCCGGCGGGTCAACCCGGGCCGCCTTATGGACGGCATCGGAAATCGAATGGAGCCGAATCGTGTGTCGATACGTCTATTCGGCGACGTCGAGTGAAGTCCCTACGGCGACGCCGAAGTGACCGAAGAACAGGTGCAGGTGTGACGGAGGTGCAGGGCGATGGCCGGTTTCCGGAGTCTGGCGAGACAGGTGCGAGATCCGCGGTGCGACCTGGCGCTGCGGCGCTACTCACTGCGCAAGTGCCTGGAGAGGTTCGCTCCTTACGGACACAGGGCGACCTGGGACCATCTGTGCTCGCGGGCCGGGTTCGGCCCCGAGGACCGGTCCCCCGATCCGGCGCGTCTCGTGGACGCGTTGGATGAACTGGAGGAGGCGCGGGCGGTCTGGCTCGCCTATGAGGTCGAGTTCGCCGAGCGCCGCAAGAAGGAGAAGCACGGCGGGCTGCGCCGGCCGGGCAGCGTGGACGACTGGCACCGGCTGACCTGGGGCGGCTTCGGTGTCGCCTGGTGCGACGACCCGCGTGTCCACCCCCATGAACCACTGGCCGAGGTGCTGCGACGGCTGATCGCCGCCCTGGAACGCGAACCGGGCTCGTCCTGCCCGGTGTGCGACGGGGAGCGCCTCATCTGGAAGTACGACCTGGACCACGAACCCTCGGCGGGTCCGGTCTGCGCGGACTGCGGGATTCTGGTACCCCGGCCCGTACTCACCCCCGAGGCGCTGGCCTACGCCAGGCGCGGCAGACTGCTCGTGTCGGCCTGAGGCATGCCGGGGGTGCGCCGGGGATGCCGCACCCCCTACCGAAGGGGACCGTGACGTCGTGCAGGTGTGTCTCAACGGGCGCCGGGAGGGCGCCGATGGCGCGTGTGTCCCTCTGTCACCGGCAGCGCTCGCACAGTCCGCGGCGCAGGCAGTCGCGGCCGGAGCCACAGACATTCATGTGCATCCGCGAACACCGTGCGGACGGGACAGTCTCTCCCCACGCATGGTCGCGGCAACCCTGGAGGCCGTACGGGCACGGGTGCCGGTGCCGGTCGGAGTGACCACGGGTGCCTGGGCGGAGCCCGATCCGGCCACCCGCCTCAAGCAGGTACGCGGCTGGTCCGTACCGCTGCCCGACCACGCCTCGGTCAACTGGCATGAACCGGGCGCCGAAGAGATCGCCGAGCAGTTGATCGCCCTGGGCATCGGCGTGGAGGCGGGCATCTGGTCCGGCACGGACGGAGCGGCCCGCTTCGCCGCCTCGCCGCTCGGCCCGAAGGTGCTGCGGGTCCTCGCGGAGGTGACGGACACGCAGGCGGCCACGGCGGAGGCGTCCGCATGCGCGCTGTTGTCCGAGCTGGGCGACGCCCACGGCCGCCCCGTGCTGCTGCACGGCGAAGAGGGCGGTGCCTGGCCCGTACTGCGGCTGGCCGGGCGGCTCGGGCTGGCCACACGGATGGGCCTGGAGGACACCCTGCTCCTGCCGGACGGTCAACCAGCCATGTCCAACGCCCAGTTGATGACTGAGGCGCTGGTCCAGTACCGGTCGTCGGCCGAGCGGCGGCGCGACTCTAGCAGCGGGTAAACCGGTCGCTCCATCCGTTTCTCGTCCGGACAGTGGGAGGCGATGAAACACGCCTGAGGAACCACGTCCGAGGAGTCCGAATGTCGACGCTGCGCGTCACCGCCGAAGTGCTGACCGTCCATGAACATCCCAACGCCGATGCGCTCGAACTGGCCCAGGTGGGCCTGTACCGGGCGGTCGTCGCCAAGGGCGCGTATCGCACCGGTGAGGCCGCCGTCTACATCCCCGAGCAGTCCGTGCTCCCGGCCGGGCTGATCGAGGAGCTGGGGCTGACCGGACGGCTGGCGGGCGGCAACGCGGACCGGGTCAAGGCGGTGCGGCTGCGCGGGGAGCTGTCGCAGGGCATCGTGTGCCGGCCGAAGGCGCTCGCGGACGTCGACCTGGCGCGGGCCGCGGCCGACGGCACCGACTTCGCGGAAGCGCTCGGCATCACCAAGTGGGTGCCGCCGATCCCGCCGACCATGAACGGCGACGTCGAGTCCGCGCCGGATCTGCTGCCCTGGGTCGACATCGAGAACATCCAGCGCTACCCCGGGATATTCACCGCGGGCGAGGATGTGGTCCTGACCGAGAAGCTGCACGGTTCGGCGTGCCTGCTGACGTATGTCGCCGACGGGGGCCAGGTGTTCGTGTCCTCCAAGGGCTTCGGCACCAAGTCCCTCGCGCTGAAGGAGGATCCGCGGAACCTGTACTGGCGGGCGATCCGGGGTCACGGGGTCGCCGAGGCGGCCGCGCGACTCGCGGAGCGGCTCGGGGCGCGGCGCGTCGGGATCTTCGGGGAGGTGTACGGAGCGGGCGTGCAGGACCTGACGTACGGAGCCGACGGGCGCCGGGAGACGCTCGGGTACGCGGTGTTCGACGTGTCCGCGGAGATCGACGGTGCCGTGCGCTGGCTGGACGCGGTGGAGTCGCTGGAGGGGGAACTGCCGCTGGTGCCACGGCTGTACGAGGGGCCGTACGACATCGATCGGGTGCTGGAGTTCGCCAGTGGGCGGGAGACCGTCTCCGGGCGTGGGCTCCACCTCCGGGAGGGCGTGGTCGTACGGGCCGCCGTCGAGCGGTACAGCCCCGTGACCGGGGGCCGGGCGATCGCGAAGGCGGTCAGTCCGGCCTATCTGACCCGGAAGGGCGGGACCGAGTACGAGTGAGCCGCGCCGGCGCTGCCCGGCACCGGTACCGGTGCCGGGCAGCAGCTCTCAGCGGCGTTCCAGCAGCAGGCGTGAGCCCGGTCCCCGTTCGCCGAACGCGTCGTCGGGGTTGGACAGGACGCAGGTGTCGAGGGACAGGCAGCCGCAGCCGATGCAGTCGGTGAGGTGGTCGCGGAGACGATTCAGCTGTTTGATGCGCTCGTCGAGCTCGGAGCGCCACGCCTCCGAGAGGCGCGCCCAGTCCTCGCGGGTGGGGGTGCGTTCCTCGGGGAGCTCGGCGAGGGCCTCGCGGATCGTGGCGAGGGGGATGCCGACCCGCTGTGCGGCCCGCACGAAGGCGACGCGGCGCAGGGTGTCACGGGTGTAGCGGCGCTGGTTGCCGGTGGTGCGCCGGCTGCTGATCAGGCCCTTGGACTCGTAGAAGTGCAGGGTGGAGACGGCGGCGCCGCTGCGCGCGGACAACTGGCCGACGGTCAGCTCGTGGATCTTCTCGGGGATCTGGGGCACCTCTCAGAGCCTACCCACCGATCATCCGCGCCGTCCGTTGACATCGGTTCCGCCGCCGACCATGCTAAGCAGTTGCTTAGGGATTGTGATTCCGTGACGCGAGAGGCCGGGAACATGGCAGAACCGAGGATCTTCACCTCCCCCGACGAGCTGAAGGCGGCCGTCGGCGAGCAACTGGGCTACACCGACTGGCTGGAGGTCGACCAGAAGCGGATCGACCTCTTCGCGGAGGCCACCGGCGACCACCAGTGGATCCACGTCGACCCTCAGAAGGCGGCCGCGGGACCGTTCGGGACGACCATCGCGCACGGCTATCTGACCCTGTCGCTGCTGCCGCTGTTCGGACCGCAGCTGATCTCGGTCGAGGGCGTGAAGATGGGCGTCAACTACGGGACGAACAAGGTCCGCTTCCCCTCGCCCGTCCCGGTCGGCTCCCGGCTGCGCGCCACCGCGAAGATCACCGGCGTCGAGGACGTCACCGGCGGCGTCCAGGTGACCGTCGCCTTCAGCGTGGAACGCGAGGGCGGGGACAAGCCGGTCTGCGTCGCGGAGTCGGTCTCCCGCTACTACGTCTGACGCTCGGCATCCGGCCCTCGGCGCCCGGCGGGCCGGAGCCTACTTCGCCCCGACCATCCGCAGGACGAGGTCGGCGTAGAGCGCGCCGACCTCCTCGGGTGTCCGGGGGCCCTCCACGTTGAACCAGCGGGCCACGTCGATACACAGCGACAGCACCGCGAGGGTGGTGCCGTGGAGGTCCAGCACATCGAACTCGCCGGCCTCGACACCCTCCTCGATGATGCCGCGCACCTCGGCGTCGACCTGGCGGCGCAGCGCGAGGATCTCGGCGCGGGCGTCCGGCCCGAGCGCCTCCAGCTCGTACTGCACCACACGGGCGGTGGTGCGCCGCCCGGCGTGCCAGCGGACGAAGGAGCTCACGGCGTCGGCGAGCCGCTCCGTCGCGCTGCCCTCGCGCCGGGCCGCCGTACGGAGGATGTCCAGGGCCCTGTCGTGGCCGATCCGGCTGATCCGGTGGAGCAGCTCCTCCTTGGTCTTGTAGTGGATGTAGAGCGCGGCCGGGCTCATGCCCGCGCGGCCCGCGATGTCGCGGGTCGTCGTCGCGTGGTAGCCCCGCTCGGCGAAGGCCTCCACGGCCGCGACGAGCAGGCGCCGGGCCGCCTCAGGGGTGACCTCTTCCCACGGCTCGACCTCGCCGCCGGTCGTCTCCTCGGCCGTACTCATCGCTCGCTCGCCCCTCTCGGTGACAGGAGCTACACCATACCGCCGAAGGTGAGCGGTCGCTTAGAGTGCCTGCTCAGATCTTCTCGAAGGGATCGTGGTCGGCGAGGAGCTTCTCCAGCCGTGCCTGGTCGACCCGGCTCACGATCTGGCCGGCCTCCTGACGGTCCCTGATCACCTTGGCCAGGGTGAAGGCGGAGGTCACCAGGTACAGGACCGCGATGGCCAGGAAGGCCCTGACCCAGGCGTCGGTGTCCAGCCGGTAGATGCCGATGGACGTGGCCGCCATGGCGATGGCGAAGGAGGCGACGGCCTGCCCGTAGAACGCGGCCGTACTCTGCTGCTTGACCGGTGTGTCACTCATGGGGACAGCCTCTTCTGGCGCGGCCCCCGGCACATCCGCCGACGTACTCAGAGCGGTACTCAGAACTAGAACGCCGAAACTCCCGTCAGCGCCCGCCCGATGAGCAGCTTCTGGATCTGGCTGGTGCCCTCGTAGAGGGTCATCACCCGGGCGTCGCGCAGCAGTTTGCCCGCCGGGTACTCGTCGATGTAGCCGTAGCCGCCGAAGACCTGCAGGGCGTTGTTCGCGGCGCGGACGGCCGCCTCGGAGGCGAAGAGCTTGGCCTTGGAGGACTCGACGGCGAAGGGCAGGCCGCGGTCGATCAGATCGGCGACCCGCCAGGTCAGCAGCCGGGCCGCGTCCACGTCGACCGCGATGTCGCTGATCAGCTCCTGCACCAGCTGGTGGCGGGCGATGGGCTTGCCGAACTGTTCGCGCTCGCCGGCGTACCGCACGGCCGCGTCCAGGGCGGCCTGCGCTATGCCGACGCTGCCCGCGGCGACCGACATGCGGCCCTTGGCGAGCGCGGACATGGCGACCGTGAAGCCCTTGCCCTCCTCGCCCAGCATCGCCGAGGCCGGGACCCGTACGTCCTCAAGGACCAGTTCGGCGGTGGTCTGGCCGCGCAGGCCGAGCTTGCCGTGGATGGTGTGCCGGGTCAGGCCGGGGGTGTCGGTGGGCACGAGGAAGGCCGAGACGCCCTTGTGGCCGGGGGCGTCCGTGGAGCGGGCGAAGAGGAGCACGACGTCGGCCCAGGTGCCGTTCGTGATGAACATCTTGGTGCCGTTGATGACATAGTCCTCGCCGTCGCGCACGGCCCGGGTGGACAGGTTGCCCGCGTCGGATCCGGTACCCGGTTCGGTCAGGCCGAAGCAGCCGACGTACTCGCCGGACGTGAGGCCGGGCAGCCAGCGGCGCTTCTGCTCCTCGCTCCCCCAGGCCGCGACGGACTTCGCGACGAGGCCGAGGGAGACGGACACGATCCCTCGGACCGAGGAGTCGCCCCGCCCCAGCTCCTCCGTGACCAGGCAGTACGCGAGGTGGTCGCCGCCCGAGCCGCCGTACTCCTCGTCGACGGTCAGCCCGAGGAAGCCGACCTCGCCGAGCTTCTTCACGATGCCCCGGTCGACCTCCTCGGCCCGGTCCCAGGCCACCACATGGGGGACGATCTCCCGCTCGACGAAGTCCCGGGCGAGCTGCCGGACTGCGGTCTGCTCCTCGCTGAGCTCCAGGTTCACGACGAGATCACCCCACGGTTGACGGAACGCACGGCGGACCTTGAAAGCCGTACATTTAAATTAGCACTGCTAGTTTCAAGGTGCAGCCCTACTATGTGCGCCATGGCCCGACCGCGCAAGCCCCTCCTCAGCACCGACCGGATCATCGAGACGGCACGCGAGCTCGTGGACGCGGAGGGCCTGGCGGCCGTCTCCACGCGCCGGCTCGCCGCCGAGCTGGGGGTGAGCGGGCCCTCGCTGTACAACCACTTCCGCACGAAGGACGAGATCCTGGAGGCGGTCGCGGACTCGGTCAGCGCCCAGGTCGATCTGTCGATGTTCGAGGACGGCCGGGACTGGCGGACCGCGCTGCACGACTGGGCCGTCTCCTACCGGTCCGCCCTGCGCGACCACCCGCACATCGTCCCGGTCCTGGCCACCGGGCCCGGCCGCCGCCCCGCCGGGCTGCGGCTCGCCGACGCCGTCTACGGCGGGATGGTCGGCGCCGGCTGGCCGCCCGCACAGGCCACGTCCATCGGCGCGCTGATGCGGTACTTCATCATGGGCTCCGCGCTCGGCTCGTTCGCCGGGGGCTTCGTGGACGACGAGAGCGCGTACGACCCCGCCGACTATCCGCACCTCGGGCAGGCGCACCTCCTCGCCGAGCAGCAGGAGAAGATCGACGAGCGCGCCTTCGAGACGGGTCTGACAGCGCTGCTGGACGGGCTGGCCCAGCAGTACGCACAGGTCGGGCCGACCGCGTAACGACACTTCGGCGGCCGCCGAAGTGTCGGTGCCGCATCCTGGGGTGCATGACCACCAAGGACCCGCAGGCGCGCGGACTCGCGGCGCTGGCCGCGCTGATCGCGGACGAGACGCGGGCCGCGTGTCTGCTGGCGCTGCTGGACGGGCGGGCCTGGACGGCCGGTGAGCTGGCCCGGCACGCGGGCGTCGCCGCGTCCACGCTGAGCGAGCACCTGGGCAGGCTGGTCGCGGGCGGGCTGCTCGCCGAGGAGCGGCAGGGGCGGCACCGGTACGTACGGCTGGCCGACGCCCGGGCGGCACAGCTGATCGAGGACCTGGCCACGCATGTCGCGCCCGTGGCCCGGCGCCCGCGCACCCTGCGGGAGTCCACCGCGGGTTCCGCCATGGCCCGCGGCCGCACCTGCTACGACCACCTCGCCGGGCGGCTCGGCATCGCGCTCACGGACGCACTGACCGAGCGCGGGCTGCTCCGCCAGGACACCGGGTTCGCGCTCACCGAGGCGGGCCTCGACTGGTTCGGCTCGGCCGGCATCACCCTCGTCCGCGGCGGGCGCCGCCCCCTGGCCCGGGCCTGCCTCGACTGGACCGAACGCCGGCCCCACCTCGCGGGGGTCGCGGGCGCGGCGCTGTGCCGCCATGCCCTGGACACGGGGTGGTGCGTACGGATCGGCTCCGAGCGCGCGGTGAAGGTGACTCCGTCGGGGGAGCGGGCGCTGGGCGAGTTGCTCGGGATCGAGCGGGGGGCTTTGTGCTGAGTCCGCCTACGAGGGTGGGGGGTCTGTGGTGTGCCGGGTGCGGGTGAGTGGGGGCTGGTCGCGCCCACGCGGCGGAGCCGCATGTCGATTCAGCCCCGCGCCCCCAGGAGGTTGCACCCCCGTCGGCCGACATGGCTCCGCGCTCGATTGCCCGTCCGAAATTCGCGAGCCCCCGTCCCTCCCCCCTCCTAGCCTGTGGAGCATGATGAACGCCTCCTCAACCCGCCCCCGGCTGCTCGCCGCCGGTGCGGTCACCGTCAGCGTCGTGCTGTGGGCCTCCGCCTTCGTGTCGATCCGCAGTGCGGGGGACGCGTACTCGCCGGGCGCGCTGGCACTCGGACGGCTGCTGGCCGGGGCGCTGGCGCTCGGGGTGTTCTGCGTCGTACGGCGGGAAGGGTGGCCGCCGAGAACGGCGTGGCGTGGCATCGCGATATCCGGGCTGCTGTGGTTCGGCTTCTACATGGTCGTCCTCAACTGGGGCGAGCAGCAGGTGGACGCCGGCACCGCGGCCCTGGTGGTGAACGTCGGCCCGCTGCTCATCGCCCTGCTGGGCGCCCGACTGCTCGGCGATCCGATGCCGCCGCAGCTGCTGGCGGGGATGGCCGTGTCGTTCGGCGGCGCGGTGACGGTGGGGCTGTCGATGTCGGGCGGGGACGGTTCCTCGCTGCTGGGCGTGGTGCTGTGCCTGCTCGCGGCGGTGGCGTACGCCGCCGGTGTGGTCGCCCAGAAGCCCGCCCTCGCCCGCGCGAGCGCGCTCCAGGTGACGGCCTTCGGGTGTCTGGTCGGAGCCGTGGTGTGTCTGCCGTTCGCCGGGCAGTTGGTGCACGAGGCCGCCGGCGCACCGCTCTCCGCGACGCTCAACATGGTGTATCTGGGCGTCTTTCCGACCGCACTGGCCTTCACGACCTGGGCCTACGCCCTTGCCCGGACGACCGCGAGCCGGATGGGCGCGACCACGTACGCCGTTCCCGCGCTGGTCGTGCTGATGTCCTGGCTGGCGCTCGGCGAGGTGCCGGGGCTGCTCACCCTGGCGGGCGGTGTGCTGTGTCTGGCGGGTGTGGCGGTGTCGCGGTCCAGGCCGCGCGCCCGGACGTCCCGGACCGCGGCAGCGGAGCCGCGGCCCGAGAGCGTCTCCTGAGCGCCTCGTCGGAACACGAACAGCCGACCGCCTCGCCAGAACACGAAAAGCCGACCGCGCGTCAGAACACGACCAGCGCCCGTCCGCCCTTTCCGGCCAGCATGTTCTCGAACGCGGCCGGGATTCCGTCGAGTCCGATCCGTTCCGTCACCAGCGTGCCCAGGTCCAGTCGGCCCGCCCGTACGTGCTCGGCGAGCACGGGGAGGTCCCGGGCCGGGTCGGAGTTGCCGTACACACAGCCGGACAGGGTCCTGCCCCAGTGGAAGATCTCCAGGGCGTTGAAGGTGACCTGCTGGTCCTTGCCGCCGATGCCGACCACGGTCGTCCGGCCGCCGCGGCGGGTGGAGTCCCAGGCGGCCCGGATGCTGACCGCGCGGCCCACGCACTCCACGGAGACGTCGACGCCCTGCTTGCCGGTGAGGGCGCGGATCTCCCTGGGCGTGTTCTCGGAGGCGACGACGAAGTCGGTGGCGCCGGCCGCGCGGGCCAGTTCCTCCTTGGCCGGAGAGACGTCGACCGCGACGATCCGTGCGGCGCCCGCGATCCGGGCCGCCTGGAGGGTGGCGAGGCCGACTCCGCCCGCGCCGAACACCGCGACCGTCTCGCCCGGCCGGACCCGCGCCGAGTGGTGGACGGCGCCGTAGCCGGTGAGGACGGCACAGCCGAGGAGGGCGGCGTCCGCGAGCGGCACCCCCTCCGGCAGGGGCAGCACGCAGGAGGCGGCGACCACCGTCTCCTCGGCGAACGCGGCGACGTTGAGGCCGGGGTGGAGGTCGGTGCCGTCGACGGTACGGGCGTAGACGTCGGCGGCGCCGCCCAGCGCATTGCCGCACAGCCAGACCTCGCCGAGCGAGCAGGCGTGGCAACTGCCGCAGGAGGGAGCCCAGTTCAGGACGACCTGGGAGCCCGGGGTCACGTGGGTGACCCCTTCGCCCACGGCGACGACGGTGCCCGCGCCCTCGTGCCCGAGCACGGCCGGGACCGGCACCCGCATGGTGCCGTCGGACAGGGACAGGTCGGAGTGGCAGACCCCGGCGGCGGCGAGGCGGACCCGGACCTGTCCGGGGCCCGGGTCGGGCAGCTCGACCTCGGTGATCTCCAGCGGGGCACCGATGGCGGGCAGGACGGCGGCACGTACGGCCATGACTCGGAACTCCCTTAGAACTGGAGGGACTTGGTCTGGAGGTACTCGGCGAGTCCATGCGCGCCGAGTTCCCGGCCCACACCGGACTGCTTGTAACCGCCGAAGGGGGCGGAGGGGTTGAAGCGGCCGCCGTTGATGTCGACCTGGCCGGTGTCCATGCGGCGGGCGAAGGCCACCGCCTCCGCCTCGTCGCCGGCCCAGACGGCGCCCGCGAGGCCGTAGACCGTGCCGTTGGCGATGCGCAGGGCGTCCTCCTCGTCCGCGTAGCGGAGGATCGTGAGGACCGGGCCGAAGATCTCCTCCTGCGCGATCGTCATCTCGGGGGTGACGTCCGCGAACACGGTGGGGCTGACGAAGTAGCCGGTCTCGCGCGGGGATTCGGCGCCGCCCGCGACCAGACGCGCGCCCTCGGCGAGGCCCTGCTCGATGTAACCGCGCACCCGGGCGCGCTGCTTGGCGCTGACGACCGGGCCGATGCGGTCGCCGTACTTGGCGGCGGCCGCCGCGGCGAGCTCCACCGCCTCCTCGTACCGGTCGGTGTGCACCAGCATGCGGGTCCAGGCGCTGCACGTCTGGCCGGAGTTGGACATGACGTTGGCGACGCCCACGTTCACCGCCTTGGCGAGGTCGGCGCCGGGCAGGATGACGTTGGCGGACTTGCCGCCGAGTTCGAGGGCGACCTTCTTGACGGCGGCGCCCGCCACCGCGCCGATCTTCCGGCCGACCGCCGTGGAGCCGGTGAAGGAGACCAGGTCGACGTCCGGGTGCTCGGCGAGGGCCTGTCCGGCGACCGGTCCGAGCCCGGTGACCAGGTTGAACACGCCCGCGGGTACGCCCGCTTCATGAACCGCCTCCGCGAACAGCTGGGCGGTGAGCGGGGTGTCCTCGGCCGGCTTCAGCACGATGGTGCAGCCCGCGGCGAGGGCCGGGGCGACCTTGGCGACGATCTGGTGGAGGGGATAGTTCCAGGGGGTGATCGCGCCGACCACGCCCACGGGTTCGTGATGGACGGTCGAGTTGCCGACCTTCTCCTCGAAGGCGTGGGTCGCGGCGAGTTCGGCGTAGGAGCCCGCGACCGCGATCGGCACGCCCGCGTGGACCGTCTGCGAGAACGGGAGCGGTGCGCCCAGCTCCGCGCTGACCGTCTCGGCGATCTCGTCCTTGCGGGCCACGAGCACGTCCCGCAGGGCGGTCAGCCGTGCGGCCCGCTCGGCCGGCGGGGTCGCGGCCCAGGCCGGGAGGGCGGCGCGGGCGGCCCGTACGGCGGTGTCAACGTCCTCGGCGGTACCGGCCGGGACCCGGCCGATGACCTGCTCGTCGACCGGGTTCACGACCTCGATCACGTCCCGGCCGGCGGCGGGGCGCCAGGCGCCGTCGATGTACAGGCCGTCGTGTGACTTCATGCTGCTTCCTCCCGGCGGGGCTGCGTCGTCCGACTCACAAACTAGCGATGTTAGTTTTCTCGCGCCAGACGTGACCGGACGCTCCGGAAACACCGGACGCTCCGGGATATCAGAAGTCGACCCGAGCCCCTTCGTCCACCCGGCCCACCGACTCCTGACCGAAGGCCTTCTCGTAGGCCCGCCGGATCTCCTCGATGCTCCGGTCGTTCGCGTCGGCCCGCCCCACCGGATACAGCAGGACCAGTTCGTACGACCGCTCGCGCTCGATCGTGCCGTGCGCGTCCCGCCACTGCCCGCGCACGTCCCGCACGGTGAGCCCGTCCGGGAAGTCCGGAGTGACCTCCTTGTCCACGAAGGCCATGAACTGCGGGTCGGTGACGGCCGGGCCGCCGTCCGGGCGCGCGGTGCCGAACAGCAGCCGGGTCTCGATGTACGGCTTACCGCGCGCCGGAGCGTGGGCATCGGCGTCGGCGAGGGTGGCGTGGGCGGTCGGGGCGGCGGCCAGCAGGAGGCCGGCCGTGGTGAGGGCGGCCCGGGTGGGGGTGAGTCGCTTGCGCATGCCCCATCCCTAGTGGGCCCACTCCTCCAGGTCGGGCAGCCGCGCCGGGGACGGGCAGATGCGTTCGCCGTGCTGGTCGAAGACGAAGAGATGGGCGATGTCGACGAGGAGGGGGACCTGCATGCCGTGGCGGAGCCGGATGTCGGGGGTGGTGCGTACGACCAGGTCGCCGGGCTGCCGGCCCTCCGCAGGCACCGGTCCGGGCTCGGCGTCCGCCGGGTCCTCCAGGACCACCACCGGCCCGGCGCGCAGCGCACCGGCCCGCTCCCTGAGCCGCTCCAGCACCGTCGGGCCCTCACGACGGCGGCGCCGCGAGGAGCGGACGGCCGGGCGCGGGGCCTCCAACTCCGGTACGACGGCCGGGCGGGAACCGGTGTTGAAGTGGACGAGGACCTCGTGCCCCTGGAACTCCACGTGCTCCACCAGCCCGCTGATGGGCACCTCGCCGGGCCGGGCGGAGGCGGGCTTGGCGATGCGGACGGCCTCCGAACGCAGACCCACGATCACCTCGCGGCCCTGCTGCACCCGCAGCAACCGGTGGTCCGTGCTGAGCGGTTCGGGCAGCCGCAGGGCCTGCTTGCCGAGGCTGATCGTCATCGCCCCGTCCAGCGGCGCACGGACGAGTCCCCGCAGCAGATTGATGCGCGGGATGCCGATGAAGGCGGCGACGAAGACATTGCGCGGGAGCGCGTACACGGTGCGTGGGTCGCCGACCTGCTGAAGCACTCCGCCGCGTAGTACGGCGACCCGGTCGCCGAGCGACATGGCCTCGGCCTGATCATGGGTGACGTACACCGTGGTGACCCCCAACTCGCGCGTGAGCTGGGAGATTTCGGCCCTCAGATGGTTGCGGAGCTTGGCGTCGATGTTGGACAGCGGCTCGTCCATCAGGAAGGCGGAGGGGTGGCGGGCGATGGCCCGGCCCATGGCGACCCGCTGGCGTTCACCGCCGGAGAGCTGGCTGGGGTAGCGGTCGAGGAGGTCCTCGATGCCGAGCAGCCGGGCGGTGGCGTCCACCCGGGGGCGCGGGTCCGCGCCGGGGGCCTCGATGCGCAGCGGGAAGCCGATGTTGTCCCGGCCGGTCATGCTGGGGTAGAGGGCGAAGTTCTGGAAGACCATCGCTATGTCCCGGGCGGACGGCTGCAGATCGTTGGCGTACTCGCCGTCCAGCAGCAGTTCGCCCTCGTCCATCTCCTCCAGTCCGGCGATCATGCGCAGGACGGTGGACTTGCCGCAGCCGGAGGGTCCGAGCAGGACGAGGAACTCCCCCGGCGCGATGTCCAGCGACAGCCGGTCCACGACGCGGACGCCTCGCGTGTAGGACTTGCTCACGTCGTGCAGGGAGATGGCGCGTGTCATGGCTGCTGCCCCCGGGGGCTGTCCAGAGCGCTGGTGCCGGTGCTCCGTGGTGGAAGGCCTCGCGCGGGTCGAACGGGGCCTGTGAGTCACGGAAATTAACGGAATGTGTGCGGCCGGGGGAAGACACGCGCCCGAATACCCGGATTACGCCAGGTGGGGAGGGAAACGGACGGCGTGATTCAGCGGGTGCCGGGCGTCGTGTGCGCCTCGCGGGTGCGGCGACGCAGCCTGAACCAGGCCGCCCCGCCGACCGCGGCCAGCCCCACGGCGGCGGAACCCGCGACCGGGCTGAAGGGGTTGTCGCGGGCCGGTCCCGAGCCGTCGGCGGGCGAGCCGCCCTTCGGACCGCCGTCACCGCCCTCCGGCCCGCCGCCCGGGCCGCCGCTGCCGCCACCCGGTGTGCCGCTCGGGCTGCTGCTGGGAGCGCCGCCGGGCGCGTTCGGGCAGTCGGCCTTGAAGACCTTGTGCCCGCCCGCGCCCTTGCCCTGGGCGACGGTCCAGGTCAGCTTGTACTGCGCGGCGGGCAGCAGCAGATTGTCGGAGGTTCCGGCACCGTCGACCAGTGCCAGGGAACTGGAGAGGGTGACGGCCCCCCGCCTCGCGGGCTGCGGCTCGATCGTCCAGTCGATCCCCTCGGCCTCGTCGAAGTCGACCGCGTCGAGGTAGAGGCTGCAGGCCTTCGGCCCGTCGAGGTACGTGGCGACGGCCGTGCCCAGCACATGGATCTCGACGTCCCCGTCGTCATCGGGAGCGGCCTCGGCCGGCGCGCCGAGGAGGACGGTTCCGGCGACGGTGAGCGCCGTCCATGCGGCCGCTCTGCCGGGCAGGGACGAAGTCGACATGGCCGGCCCTCCGTCAGATGCTTTTCATACGCCTCTCATCATCTGACTCCCTTTCACATCCACCCCGCACCACACGGGAACGGCGCCGCGCGCCCCCTCGGACATCACCCCGCCGGCTCAAGGACGTCGGGTCACGACGTCGCGGTGAGTTCGACCGGCACTCCGTTGAGGACCGCGTTGCCCGACAGCGGATCCAGCAGGCTGCCGTCGAGAAGCTGGTTGACGTTGACTCCGGGTGCCAGGACCGCGTGGTTCATCCGGGTGCCGGGGCGGTCGTGGCCCCAGCCGTGCGGCAGGCTCACCACGCCCGGCCGGACGCCGTCGGTGACCTCGGCGGGGGCCACCACTTCACCCCCGGCCCCCTTCACCCGTACGTTCGCCCCGTCGCGCACTCCCAGGCGGTCCGCGTCCTCGGGGTGGATGTGCAGGGTGCAGCGGTTGGTGCCGCCGGTGAGGGCGGGCACGTTGTGCATCCAGCTGTTGTTGGAGCGCAGATGGCGGCGGCCGACGAGGACGAGCCCGTCGGGGCGCCGGTCCAGCGCCTCCCGCAGCCGGGGCAGGTCGTCCGCGATCGGCTGCGGCAGCAGCTCCACCTTGCCGCTCCTGGTCTTCAGCGGCTGCGGCAGCCGCGGGCCCAGCGGGCCGAGGTCGATGCCGTGCGGGTGGTCGAGCAGCTGTTGCAGCGTCAGTCCGTCGGGCCGTACGCCGAAGCCGTCGCCGTAGGGGCCGAGGCGCAGCATCATGTCGAGCCGGCGTTCGGGACCGGTCTCGCCGGTGAGCTGCGCGGCCAGCTCCTTGGGGTCCCGGCCGTGCACGGGAGAGTGCTCCTCGCGCACCGCCTTGCCGAGGGTCTGGTCGATCACCATGGCGTCGACGGCCGAGGGGTCGGCACCGTGCATGCCACTTGCCGCCAGGATCAACCGGGCCAGGATCTCGGACTCGGCCATCCGGCCGGGCTCCAGCGGGACGGCGGGGCGGGTGTAGCGGACCTGGTTGCGCACGGCGAGGGTGTTGAAGGCGAAGTCGTGGTGCGGGCTCTGCGAGGGCGGCGGCGGGGGCAGCACGACATGGGCGTGGCGCGAGGTCTCGTTCAGATACGGGTCGACGCTGACCATGAAGTCGAGGGAGTCCAGGGCCTTGTCGAGCCGGTTGCCGTCCGGGGCGGAGAGCACGGGGTTGGCGGCGATGGAGATGAGGGCGCGGACCGGTTCGCCCTCCTCGGTGGCGGTGTCGATCTCCTCGGCGAGCGCGGAGAGCGGCAGTTCACCCTTCGCCTCGGGGTGCCGGCGCACCCGGGAGTGCCAGCGGCCGAGGGCGAAGCCGTGGCCGGGTCCGGCGGGCCGGGGGGTCTTGTCGGTGGCGGCCTGCGGGAAGAGGGCGCCGCCGGGCCGGTCGAGGTTGCCGGTGAGGATGTTGAGGACGTCGACGAGCCAGCTGGCGAGGGTGCCGTGCGGGACCGTGCAGCTGCCTATGCGGGCGTACACGGCGGCGGTGGGGGCGGCGGCGAGTTCACGGGCGAGGGCGCGGATCGTGTCCGCGTCGACGCCACAGGCCTCCGCCGCGGCCTGTGGGGTGAAGTCCCGCATCACGTCCTGGAGTTCGTCCAGCCCTTGCACCTGCTCGGCGAGCTCACCGAGCTCGACGAGTCCTTCCTCGAAGAGCACGTGCGCCATCGCCGCGAGAAGCAGCGCGTCGGTGCCGGGGCGGATCGCGAGGTGCCGGTCGGCGAGTTTGGCGGTGCGGGTGCGGCGCGGGTCGATGACGGTGAGGGTGCCGCCGCGGGCCCTGATCGCCTTGAGCTTGCCGGGGAAGTCGGGGGCGGTGCACAGACTCCCGTTGGACTCCAGGGGGTTGGCGCCGATGAGGAGCAGATGGTCGGTGTGGTCCAGGTCGGGCACGGGGATGGCGTTGGCGTCGCCGTACAGGAGCCCGCTGGAGACGTGCTTGGGCATCTGGTCGACCGTGGAGGCGGTGAACAGGCTGCGGGTGCGCAGGGCGCCGAGCAGGACCGTCGGGTAGAGGGCGCCGGCCATGGTGTGCACATTGGGGTTGCCCAGGACGATGCCGACCGCGTCGGGCCCGTACCGCTCGACGACCGGCCGCAGGCCCGCGGCCACCGCGTCGAAGGCCTCCTCCCAGGTGGTCTCGCGCAGTTCGCCGTCCTTGCGGACGAGGGGTGCGCGCAGCCGGTCCGGGTCGCCGTCGACGGCGCCGAAGGAGGCGCCCTTGGGGCAGATGAACCCCTTGCTGAAGACGTCGTCGCGGTCGCCGCGGGCGCCGGTGACACGGGTGCCCTCGATGGTGAGGGTCAGCCCGCAGGTGGCCTCGCACAGGGGGCAGATTCGCAGGGCGGTACGGGACACGGGTCCTCCCGGGTGGCGGCGGCGCGGCTGCGGTGGCGCACGGACAGGCCGAGCATACCGACCGGTATGCCCAATGGGGAGGCCTCTCGGGAAGGGGTCCGGAAAGGGACGGTTCAGTCCAGCATGCGCGCCAGATAGGCCCGCAGCAGCTCCCGGGTCTCCGCGATGATCGCCTCGTCGCCCTGCGGGTCCACCCGGAAGGCGAGGTGGACCAGCGTGTCGGCGGTCTCCACGGCGATCAGGAAGGTGCGGCGCAGATCGTCGTCGGGGGTGCGGCCGAGGTAGCCGGAGAGCAGTTCGGTGAGGCGGTCGGCGACACGGTGGTTGGGCTCGGCGTGCCGGGCGCCGACCGGAATCTGGTTGCCGAAGTCGACGAGGGAGAAGCCGGGTGCGGTGCGCTTCATGGCCAGGTACTCGTCGAGCACGGCGTCCATGGCCGCCCGCCAGTCACCGCTCCCCCCGTCCCCGAGCCGCTCGATGACGCGCTCGGTGTACCGCTCCAGGTTGCGCTGGGCGAGCGCGTCGGCCATCTGCCGTTTGTTGCCGAAGAAGCGGTAGACCGAGCCGATGGGCACACCGGCGCGCAGCGCCACGGCCCGGGTGCTCAGGGCGTCGTAGCCGACCTCGTCGAGGAGGTCGGCGCAGGCGTCGAGGATCCTGGTCAGCCGTTCGGCACTGCGCCGCTGGACGGGCGCTCGGCGAAGCGATGTCGCATGGGGCACGGGCTTCATGATGCCTTTCCGCCGGGGTCCGGTGAACCTTGCCCCTGAGTACGGAGGAAGGTGGCCGTTGCACTCATCGCGCCGGCGTGCCCGTCACACCGCTCGCGGTCGGCGTCGCTTCCGTCTCCTTCGCCGTCTCCTTCGCCTTCGCCGTCACCGTCCCCGCCTTCGCCGCCGCCTCCGCCCCCGACGCCGTGATGTCGGCCGTGCTCTCCACCGGCTTGCCGCGCACGGCCCACACCGTGCCGTCGTCCGCGTACAGGCGGGCCGTGACGTGATGGGTGCCGTGCGGGACGAGACGGGGGGCGAGGCGGTAGTCGGGGGCGCGCAGCCGGGTGACCAGGCCGCCGTCCACGAAGAGGTACGCGAGGCCGCGTCCGGCCGTCGGCTCGGCCTTCGCGCCGGCCGGTGAGAAGCGGAAGTTGCGGACGGTCAGCCGGACGTCCCAGTTGCCGGCGGCGTCGGGGGCCACCTCGACGTCGACGTCGGGCGCCCCTTTCTTGCCGACCTCGCGATAGTGCCGCCCTTGGCCGTCTGTCGCGTCGAGGACTCTGCCCACCGGTGAGGGCGACCCCCCGTCCTTGCCTTCGTGCGCCTCGCCCGTTCCGCAACCCGCCGTTGCGACCAGCAGCAGGACGCAGACCGCGAGGGCGGCCCGAAATCCACGCGTCCATGACATGGCGGGGAGACTAGAACACCGTTCGGGGCCACTGGATCCCCCTGAGGTCTGGTTCCGGTCGGTCCCGTGGAGGACCAAGACCCTCTTGCGCCGACGAAACCGCAATCCTACGGTGTTGCATAGGAATCGGGTTCGCAAGGGAGCGATCATGAGCGGGGACGCACGGAAGACCGCCGAGGGACTGGCCTACCTCTCCGGATTCGGCAACGAGCACGCCTCGGAGGCGGTGCCGGGCGCCCTGCCGGAGGGCCGCAACTCGCCACAGCGGGCACCGCTCGGGCTGTACGCGGAACAGCTCAGCGGTACGGCCTTCACCGAGCCCAGGGCGTACAACCGCCGCTCCTGGCTGTACCGCATCCACCCCTCGGCCGCGCACCCCGCGTTCACCCGCACCGACAACGGCGCGCTCCGCACGGGCCCCTTCGCCGAGACCGAGCCGGACCCGAACCGCCTGCGCTGGAACCCGCTGCCCGAGCCGCCGGCCGGGACGGACTTCCTCGCGGGCCTGTGGACCCTGGGCGGCAACGGCGACGCGACCCAGCGCGCCGGCATGGCCGTGCACCTGTTCCACGCCAACGCCTCGATGGAGCGCGTCTTCAGCAACGCCGACGGGGAACTGCTGATCGTCCCGGAGCGCGGCGGGCTGCTGCTGCACACGGAGTTCGGGCTGCTGCACGCGGAGCCGGGGCATGTGGCACTGATCCCGCGCGGGGTGCGCTTCCGGGTGGAGCTGCTTGACGCCTCCGCCCGGGGTTATGTGTGCGAGAACTACGGCGCGGCCTTCCGGCTGCCCGACCTCGGCCCGATCGGCGCCAACGGGCTCGCCAACGCCCGGGACTTCCGGGCGCCGGTGGCCGCCTACGAGGACGTCGAGGGCCCGGTGGAGGTGGTGAACAAGTTCTGCGGCAACCTCTGGACGGCCACGTACGACCACTCGCCGCTCGACGTGGTCGCCTGGCACGGGAACTATGTCCCGTACGTGTACGACCTGCGCCGTTTCAATGTGATCGGCACGATCTCGTACGACCACCCCGACCCGTCCATCTTCACGGTCCTCACCTCCCCGTCCGACACCCCGGGCCTGGCCGGCGTCGACTTCGTGGTCTTCGCGCCGCGCTGGCTGGTGGGCGAGGACACCTTCCGGCCGCCGTACTTCCACCGGAACGTGATGAGCGAGTACATGGGGCTCATCGAGGGCGCGTACGACGCCAAGGCTGAGGGTTTCGTCCCGGGCGGGGGCTCGCTGCACAACATGATGTCGGCGCACGGACCGGACCGGGAGACCTTCGACCGGGCGAGCGCGGCCGAGCTGCGGCCGCAGAAGGTCGACGACGGGCTCGCGTTCATGTTCGAGACGCGCTGGCCGGTGACGCTCACGCCCCACGCGGCCCGGGCGGACCACCTCCAGCAGCGGTACGACGACGTGTGGCAGGGCCTCGAGCGGCACTTCCGCCCCTTGCACTGAAGATTCACTCCAGGTACGGATGACCCCGTGACCTCCTTCGCTCCGGACTCGATCGTCCTGAACCGCAAGCTGCCGCTCTGGTATCAGGTGTCGCAGTCGCTGCGCGCCTCGATACTCGGCCGCTCGCCCCGGGACCCGCTGCGCCTGCCCACGGAGGAGCAGCTGGCGGAGCACTACGGCGTCAGTGTGCTGACCATGCGGCAGGCGCTGAAGGAGCTGGAGGACGAGGGGCTGATCAGCCGGCACCGGCGGCGCGGCACGTTCATCGAGCCCGGTGTCCAGCGGGGCGCACCCGTGCGTCTGCTGGGCTCGGTGGACGCGATCGTGGCCCAGCAGTCCGGTATGACGACCGAGCTGCTGGACCACGGAACGGGGCCCGTGCCGGCCGAACTCGCCGAGTACTTCCCGGATCTGGCCGAGGTGGCGTCGTACCACCGGCTGCGCAGCGACGAGAAGACCGGCGAGCCGACCAACCACGCGCGCAACCACATCCGTCCCGAACTGGCCGCGCGCATCGACCTGGACGACCTGGTCCGCTGGCCGATGACCAAGGTGCTGCGGGATGTCGTCGGGGCGGACATCAGCCGCATCACGGACACGGTCGAGGCCCGCCTGGCCGACCCGGACACCGCGCGGCTGCTCCAAGTCCCGCTGCTCAGCCCGATCCTGCACTACACGGGTGTGACGTACGACGCCGACGGCCGTGTCCTCGACGTGGCGGTGATCCACTACCGGGGCGACCGCTTCTCCTTCACGGTGACCTTGGACGCCACCTGACCCGCCCCGGACCGGCAGGTCGTACCATGCCCAGCGTGACGCACGACGACGCTCCGCTGCTCGCGGACCTCATGCCGTGGTCCGTCGCACCCCTGCGGCCGGGCCGCGCCTGGCCGACGGCGCCCGACGCGGCCTGTCTGAAGGCCCGCTGGGACGCCCTGCTCAAGGCCGACGGCCCCGACCGGGAGGCCCTGTTCGAGCCCACGCGCTCGCGCACGCTGCACTCGGCGGTGGGTCAGCTGCCGGGACAGTCCAGCGGCACGGAGAAGCTGGTGCGCGCGTCGGGGCCGTGCCCGGAGCCGGTACGCGTCCTGGCGGCCCCCTTCGACGAGCAGTGGCTGATCCCGGACCACCGACTGCTGGACACGGCCCGCCCGGAGCTGTGGCGGGTGGCGGACGAGCACCAGGTGTTCGCCGTGGAGTCGCCCGCCGACACCCCGGGCCCGCCGCTGCTGGCGACGTCGCTGTTGCCCGTCCTGCGCCCCGGCCGCATCCGCCCGCTGTACCGCCGCCCCGGCGGCACGGAACCCAATCTGGCGCCGGGCCTGCTGGAGCACCTGGGTTCCCGGCTGGGCCTGTCCCCCACCCCGTTGGACGTCCTCGCGTGGGTCATGGCGACGGTAGGCCCGGACCTCACGGTTCCCCTCACCGAGGACGCCGAACTCTGGTCGCGGGGCGTGGAGTCGGGCCGTCGGCTGCTCTGGCTGATGCGGCGCGACGGCGAACGCCCCAAACTCCCCGGCGGCCGCCGCCCGTACGTCCGCGCGCCGCTCCCTTCCCTCCCTCTCACCCTGCACTACGACCGCGACGAGGAGACCCTCCACCTCGACGAGGGCCGTATCTCCCCCGTGCCGCCCGAGGCCTGGGACTTCGAGATGGCCGGGGTCCGGGTCCTGGAGCAGTGGTTCACGACCCGCACCACGCCCGCCGAACCGGGCACCCTGACCGCGATCCGCCCGACGACCTGGCCGCAGCCGTGGACGTCGGAACTGCTGGAGCTCATCACGGTCCTGGCACTACTGGCGGAACACCACTCCCCACAGGCCGAGCAGTTGCACATGACGGCCCCGCTCACAGCCACGTCGTTGCACAAGGCCGGCATACTCCCGCCCCCGGAGCCCTCCCGCAGACCAGCCTCGGTCCTGGACCACCACGAGGAGGGCCCGGAGGGCCAGTTCACACTGATCTAGCGCTCGCGCAGAGCCGCCTGCAGCCGCGCGATGTCCTCGGCGTCCTTCGCACGGCGGGGCGGGGTGAAGTTCTGGGTGGGCCTGATGCGCTTGCTCTCGGTCTGGCCCCGAGGGGCGACGATCGGCACGTCCAGACCCCCTGTGCGGCCGGGCGCGGCATCTCGCATGCCGGCCGGCCATGGCCTACCGGCCGAGGGACACCCGCGACCACGACCCGGCCGTCCCCGGCCGCCCCCGGCCGTGTCCAGCCGCGTGAAGCCGCTCTCCAGGCCGTCCCTGACGAAGTCGAGCGCAGCTCCGCAGGCGGCCCGGGGACGAGAACCAGCCGATGTCCCCGTGGTCGCGCGTGACTTCACCGAGGAACGGTCACCGGCTGCCGCGCTCCACGTCGAAAGCGTCGAGTACGCGGTTCAACGCCCGTGCGAGCACCGCCTCCAGGTCGATCGGGCCCTGGTCCTCCGTGAATGCCGCCGCCATGTGCGGGTACGCACCCGAGGCGATGCGGCTGCCCAGGTAGGCGATGCGGGCCGCGTTCTCCTGGTCCTCCGACCAGGGGAGGGAGCGGGTGCGTTCGGCGGTTTCGAGTTCGTTCCTGACGTACGTCGTCACCACGCCGTTGAGCATCGCGACGAGCTCCATCTTCGTGCCGTAGGACGCCTCCAGCGGGTCCAGGCAGGCCAGGCAGTGTTCGAGGTAGCGCAGGGCGTTCGGGCTGAAGCCGTAGACGGGGGACATCAGGCGCGGCACCCAGGTGTGGCGGTGCATCAGGGCGCGGGTCTGGTTCGCGACCCGGATCATGTCGGCCCGCCAGTCGCCGCTCGCCTCCCAGAGTTCGTGCTCGGCGCTGACCGCGTCGACCATCAGCTCGTACAGGTCCTCCTTGCGGGGGACGTAGTTGTACAGCGACATCGTGCCGCATCCCAGTTCGGCCGCGACGTGCCGCATCGACACCGCGTCCAGCCCGCGCGCGTCGGCGATCCGGACGGCGGCGGCCGCGATGTCGGCGCGGGTGTACGCCGGCTTCGGGCCCCGGCCCGTGCGCTCGGGGCGCGCCCAGATCACCTCGGGTTCGGCCCCTCGGACTGCCATCGGTCATCACCTCGATCACCATGCTAGTTACGTACGCCGTACGCAGTGCGGTATGGTCGCCGCATGGCTACTACGTACGCTGTACTCAGTGAGGGTCTGGAGAAGCGCTTCGGCGCTGTGCACGCCCTGCGCGGGCTGGATCTGGCCGTCGCGCAGGGCACGGTCTGCGGGCTGCTCGGCCCGAACGGGGCGGGGAAGACGACGGCCGTACGGCTGCTCACCACGCTGCTGCGGCCGGACGCGGGTTCGGCCCGGGTCGCGGGCCACGACCTCGTACGGGACGCGGCGGCCGTGCGGCGCCGGATCGCCGTCACGGGGCAGTACGCCTCGGTGGACGGGGATCTGACCGGGCGGGAGAACCTGCGGCTGTTCGCCCGGCTGCACCGGGTGCGCGGACCGGCCGGGCGCGCCGGTGAGCTGCTGGAGCGCTTCGGGCTGGCCGAGGCCGCCGACCGGCCCGCCTCGACCTACTCGGGCGGGATGCGGCGCAGGTTGGACCTCGCGGCCTGCCTCGTCCGCCGGCCCGACGTGCTGTTCCTGGACGAACCCACCACCGGGCTCGACCCGGCCGGCCGCAACGGGATATGGCAGGCCGTGCGCGAGCTGAGGGCGGACGGCACCACCGTGCTGCTGACCACCCAGTATCTGGAGGAGGCCGACCAGCTCGCCGACGAGATCGCCCTGGTGCAGCGGGGCAGGGTCGCGCACACCGGCTCACCCGCCGAGCTCAAGGCGCTCGTCGGGTCGTACGCGGAAGTCGTCGTCACTCACGCCGACGCCCTGGCTCGGGCCGCGACCGTGCTCGGCGGGCTCACCGGCACCGAGCCCGCGTTCGACCACGACCGCAACGCCGTCGGCGCGGTCAGCACCGATCCGACGCTCACGCTCCCCCGCCTCGTGCGCGAACTCGACGCGGCGGGCGTGTCGCTGGCCGACGCCGGCCTGAGCCGGCCGACCCTCGACGACGTCTTCCTCCGGCTCACCTCGGACCCCACGGACGGCAAGGAGCTCGCGGCATGAGTGCGGTGGCGTACGACGGATACGTGATGGTGGGGCGGCAGCTGCGGCGGGTCCGCAACAGTCCCGGGCTCGCAATCCTCACCCAGCTGATGCCGGTGAACATGCTGCTGTTCTTCGGCTACGTCTTCGGCAGCGCGCTCGCCATGCCCGGCCGGGAGTACCGCTCGTTCCTGGTGCCGGGGCTGCTGGTGGCGACCGCGGCCGGCGGGATCCTGACCGGGATGTTCCAGGCCGCCCAGGACTCGCACCGGGGTGTGATGGCCCGCTTCCGCACGATGCCGGTGAGCCGGGCGGCCGTACCGCTCGGGCAGGCGGTGGCGGACCTGGTCGTGACGGCGGTGGGGACCGTGCCGCTGCTGCTGGTGGGGCTCGCGGTGGGCTGGCGGGTCGAGGGGTCGGCGGCCGGGGCGGCGGGCGCGGTGGGCCTGCTGCTGTTCTTCCGGTTCGCCTGCACGAGCATCGGGATCTTCCTCGGGCTGCTCACTCGCAGCGAGGACGCCGCCGGGCAGCTCGGCGCCTCGTCCTTCGTGCTGCCGCTGCTGTCCAACGCCTACATCCCCACCGGCAATCTCCCGGGCTGGCTGCGCACGCTCGCCGAGTGGAACCCGATCAGCGCGGTCACCACGGCCCTGCGGGACCTCTTCGGCAACGCGCCCGTCCCGGACGGCGCCGCCTGGCCGGTGGCCCACCCGATCGCCGGGTCGCTCGCCTGGTGCGCCGCGCTGACCGCGGTCTTCCTGCCGCTCGCGGTCCGCCGGTACACGCACGGCGGACACTGAGCACCAGGTCACATGTGGTGGACGACTACTGACAAAGGCAGCGCGCCCGAGTCATGATCCACCCCATGGACCGACTCCCCCTGCCCCTGGAGGGCATCACCGTCGTCGCCGTCGAACAGGCCGTGGCCGCGCCCTTCGCGACCCGGCAGCTCGCCGACCTGGGCGCCCGCGTCATCAAGGTCGAGCGGATCGACGGCGGCGACTTCGCGCGCGGCTACGACACCGCCGCCGGCGGTCTCGCCTCGCACTTCGTGTGGTGCAACCGGGGCAAGGAGTCCATCGCCCTCGACCTCAAGGACCCGCGCGGCCTGGACGCCGTACGGCGGCTGGTCGCGGACGCGGACGTGTTCGTGCAGAACCTCGCCCAGGGGGCCGCCGCCCGGCTGGGGCTCGACGCGGCCACGCTGTGCGCCGCGCACCCGCGACTGGTCGCCGTGGACATCTCGGGGTACGGGGCGTCCGGGCCGTACGCGGACAAGCGGGCCTACGACATGCTCGTGCAGTGCGAGGCGGGGCTGGTGTCGGTGACCGGGACGCCGGAGCAACCGGTCAAGGCGGGGATCCCGGCGGCGGACATCGCGGCGGCCATGTACGCCTTCTCCGGTGTGCTGGCCGCGCTGGTGCGACGCGGGACGACCGGGCGGGGCGGCCCGGTCGAGGTGTCGATGCTGGAGTCCCTCGCCGAGTGGATGGGCCACCCCCTGCACCATGCGATGCACGGGGGAACTCCCCCGGCGCGCACCGGCCTCGCGCACGCCGTCATCGCGCCGTACGACGCCTATGAGACGGGGGACGGCGGGCGGGTGCTGCTGTCGGTGCAGAACGACCGGGAATGGCGGCGGCTGGCCGAGCAGGTCATGGGACGGCCCGAGCTGGGGACGGACCCGGCGTTCGCGACGAACGCGGCGCGGGTCGAGAACCGGCGGCGCACCGACGAGCTGGTCGGCAAGGCGCTGGGCGCGCTGGAGGCCGACGAGGCGCTGGCCCGGCTGGAGGGCGCGGGCATCGCGTGCGCGCGCCTGAGGGATCTGCACGAGTTGGCGGAGCATCCGCAGCTGGCGGCCCGGGAGCGGTGGCGGCAGGTGGGATCGCCGGTGGGGCCGCTGCGTGCGCTGCTGCCCCCCATCACCATGCCGGGCGGGGACGACGCACGGATGGGGGACGTGCCCGCGCTCGGTCAGCACACCGAGGCGCTGCTGCGTGCCGTGGGGATGACGGACGACCAGATCGCAGCCCTGCGCCGGGACGGTGTGGCGGCCTGAGCGCGGGCCCTCAGTGCCTGTTGCCGCCGAACAGCGAGCGACGCAGCCGACGCAGCGGCGCGAACAGGGAGACGTGGCGCATCCGCGTGCCCCGGTCACTGCGCTTGGCGGGCTCACGCGCGGTCAGCTCACGCATCAGCGAGGTCGCCTCGGCCGTCTTCTGCTGCGGTATGGCGGGACCGCCCAGCACCGACAGATGGCGGTCGAGGCGCGAACTGGTCGCGCTGCTCCCGCAGGTGATCGCAGGGACCCTCGCCCTGCTGCGCACTGTTATCTGCTCCATGTCACTCCCCACCCGTACGAGTCCACCCGGCCCGGGCAGGGTAACCCTATCGCCCCAACCGGGCACGCGTGTATCGCGGTCACAGGATTCACCTTCCCCGTAAAGGGGTTGACGATTACTCTCCGAATCCAACTGATTTCAGGGCGAGTTGGACAACTGGCTGAGTTGTGGGCTGAGCTGACCCTCCGTCGGGTTCGACGGTCACTGCGAGTGACGTCGAGGATCTGCCGAGGCCGGCCGCCACCAAGGGCGTGTCACCCTTGAAGAGCCCGAGGGAGCGCGGTTGCGCATGGGGGCGCATGAGCCAGAGCTGATGCACGCGTCCGCCGGTCAGCTCTCCGTATCCGCTGAGCGTGACGACGGCCCGCCCCTCGGATGCGGAGCCGATCACTCCGATACTTCGGCCCTGCGCGTCCTTGCTGCTGGTCGCGCGGGCGTCGGAGGCCGCCAGAACGTGGGCGATCTCACGCGCCTGGGCCCGCTCGGCGTCGAGCCTGCCCTGGGTCCGGTCGGCCTGGACCGCGAACAGCCCGGCGACGACGAGGGCCGCCGCGGCCGTCGCCGTGGCGAACGGAACGAACAGGGGGCGCGCCCGGGGCGTACGGGTGCGTGCCGGTGGGGGCTGCGTGCCCCAGACGTGCGGCGGCAGTTGGGGGGTGCGCTCGCGCGCGGGGCCGGGCTCCTGCCGGGTCGTGCGTACGGCGGCCAGGACCCGGTCGCGCATCGCGGCCGGCGGCGGGGCGGCCGTGGACCAGGCGAGGCGCACGGCGTCCTCGGACAGGGCCCGTACCTCGGCGGCACAGCGGCCGCAGTCCGCGAGGTGTTTCTCGAAGCGGCGCCGCTCACCGGGTTCGAGCGCGTCCAGCGCATAGGGGGCGGCGAGCGAGTGCAGATACTCACGGTGGAAGAGCTTGCCGAGGACACTCATGCGACACCTCCCAGGCACTTGCGCAGCTGGGTGAGTCCGTCGCGCATACGGGTCTTGACCGTGCCCAGCGGCAGGGAGAGCCGCTCGGCCACCTCACGGTACGTATAGCCGTCGTAATAGGCGAGGGTGACGGACTGACGCTGGAGCGCGGTGAGCCGGTCCAGGCAGCGGCGCACCCACTCGCGCTCCAGTCCGGCCTCGACCTCCTCGGTCACCTGGTCGAAGGCGGGGAACCCCGCGCGCATCGCCTCGCGCTGCTCCCGTTCACCCGCGGCACGGGCGCTGCGCACCCGGTCGACCGCGCGGCGGTGGGCGAGGGTGAGGACCCAGGACAGGGCGCTGCCCCGGCCGGGGTCGAACCGGGCGGCGGAGCGCCAGAGTTCGAGCAGCACCTCCTGCGCCACCTCCTCCGACTGGGCGGGGTCGCGCACCACACGCCGTACGAGCCCGAACACCGGCCCGGACACCAGTCCGTACAGGTCCTCGAATGCCTTCTGGTCGCCGCCTGCCACGAGCACCAGCAGCTCGTCAGCCTCCACTCGGGCCCCCTCTCCCCCGCCGCACCCGGATCGTCCTTTCACACCAGGGATTCGCAACGAACGCACCTCCGGATGGGGTACGGATGAGACTGCCGAAAACGCGGGTCGGACCAGAAGAAAAGATTTTTTGCGTCGGACCAATCCGATCCGGCTGTCCGCTCCGTATACCCGTCCGTCAAGCAAGTTGGGACTGAGGACGGACGGCATGACACCTCTATTCTCCAGGAGCGGCACGGGACGCAAGGGCCTTGTCACGCTCATCTGTGGTGCGCTGGCCGCCGGGGGGCTCGCAGCCGCCGGCGTGGCCACGCTGGAACCGGGGGCGGCCTCCGCCTCCTCCCACAGGGAGGCCCCGCTCATCTCGGGCACCCCGCAGTACGACAACACGGACCTGTATGCGTTCGTCAGCCCGGACAAGCCGGACACGACGACGATCGTGGCGAACTGGATCCCGTTCGAGGAGCCGGCCGGCGGTCCGAACTTCTACACGTTCGCGGACGACGCCCAGTACGACATCCACATCGACAACAACGGTGACGCGCAGGGCGAGTTGCTCTTCCGCTACACCTTCAAGACGCACACCAAGAACAAGAACACCTTCCTCTACAACACGGGCCCGGTCACCAGCCTCGACGACCCGGACCTCAACATCACGCAGACGTACGACATCGACCTCGTCAAGCTGAAGAACCAGCGCGTGGTGTCGAAGACCAGGCTCGCGGACAACGTGCCGGTGGCGCCGTCGAACGTCGGCAAGGCGTCGATGCCGGACTACGGCAAGCTGCGCTCGCAGGCCATCCACAAGACGGCGGGCGGTGCCGCGACCTTCGCCGGCCAGGCCGACGACCCCTTCTTCGCGGACCTGCGGGTCTTCGACCTGCTCTACGGCGGCAACCTCACCGAGGTCGGCCGGGACACGCTCAAGGGCTACAACGTCAACACGATCGCCCTCCAGGTCCCCAACGACCTGATCCGCGAGTCGTCGAAGCAGC
The DNA here is from genome assembly GCF_042895285.1 of Streptomyces sp. NPDC001406. Classification (NCBI taxonomy): domain Bacteria; kingdom Bacillati; phylum Actinomycetota; class Actinomycetes; order Kitasatosporales; family Streptomycetaceae; genus Streptomyces; species Streptomyces sp. NPDC001406. The sequence goes on along the minus strand of NZ_JBIAWG010000007.1, from coordinate 91,979 downwards.
CGATCGTCGGCATCTGGTCGACGACGCAGCGCAGGAACGCGCAGGGCTACTACTCGCAGGTCTCGCGCCTGGGCAACCCGCTGGTCAACGAGGTCGTCAACCCGCAGAAGGACAAGGACAAGTTCAACGCGTCCGCGCCCTGGGACGACGCGCAGTTCCTGAAGAACGTGACCAACCCCGAGCTGCCGAAGCTCATCGAGGCGATCTACAAGATCAAGGCGCCGGCCGAGCCGCGCAACGACCTGGTCGATGTGTTCCTCAAGGGCGTCAAGGGCCTCAACCAGCCCCCGTATGTGAAGCCCTCGGAGGAACTGCGTCTGAACACCTCCATCACGCCGAGCATGCACCCCAAGCGTCTGGGTGTCCTCGACGGCGACAACGCGGGCTTCCCCAACGGCCGCCGGCTGACGGACGACGTGATCGACGCCTCCCTGCAGGTGGTCGAGGGTGAACTGGTCGGCTCCAAGAACGACCTGGGTGACGCGGTCGACAAGAACGACAAGAAGTTCGAGAAGTACTTCCCGTACGTGGCCCAGCCGACCTCCGGTTCGCGCGGTGCGCTCGCCAAGGGCACGACCAGCGGCACGGATGTGAAGAGCCAGCTCGGCGACGCGCTGCAGCCGGCGGGTTCGGCGTCCGGCGGCTCCGACAACACGATGCTGATCGCCGCCTCGGCGGCCTCGGGCGCGGCCGGGATCCTGCTGATCGGCACCGCCCTCGCGTGGTGGCGCCGTCGTATGCAGCGCCCGTACTGATCGATCCGCACCCCACCGACTGGCGCGGCCCGCGCACCACATCCCCCACGGCGCGGGCCGCGCCACCCCACGACCTCCACCAGCAGTGACCAGGCGACCTAGGAGAGGGCATGTCCCCGCGTACGAACGACAACGAGCCCGCCGCGCGGCCGGTGGACGCAGACGACGACACGGGGGACGCCGAAGCGGTGTCACGGGCCACGGCCGGGGCCGAGGCGCCGGGCGCCGGAGCGACGGGTGCTGACGAGGGCGAGGCGGCCACCGGGGCACGGACCGACGAGCGGGTCGAGGCCGTGCGGCGGGTCGGTGCTGCCGGGCGTCGTTGGCGGGCCGCCCGACTCGCCACCTGTGCCGCCCTGTTGGCCGTGGCGATGACCGGCGGGGCGATCGCCCTCGGGGCAGCGCGGGACGGGGCACCGGCATCCGTGGCGGCCGCCTCCAGCGCCGTGGATCCCGCGTTGCTGACCAGCGGGAGCCTCGACGCGAGCATTGCCGCCCTGCAGAGTCACCTCCGGTCGCAGCCCAAGGACTACGGCAGCTGGGCCACCCTCGGCCTCGCCTATGTGGAACAGGCGCGGACCAAGGGCGACCCGTCCCGCTATCCGCAGGCGGACAAGGCGCTGCAACGCTCAATGACACTGTCCCCGGACAACGAACAGGCCCTGTGCGGCCGCGCCGCCCTCGCCGCCGCGCGGCACGACTTCAAGGGCGCCCTGACCTACGCGGACAAGGTCCTGAAGGAGAACCCCTACAGCGAACGCGCCCTGTCCTCCCGTATCGACGCCCTGGTCGAACTCGGCCGGTACGACGAGGCGTCGAAGGCCGCCGACACCGCCGACGAGCGCCGCCCGGGAGTGCCCGTCTTCACGCGCTACGCCTATGTGCGCGAACTGCGCGGCCAGGTCGGCGCGGCACGGCAGGTCCTGGAGCAGGCCCAGGCCGGCGCCACCTCGAAGGGCGACATCGCCTACGTCGCCGCCCAGCTCGGCCAGCTCGCCTGGAACCAGGGCGACTACAAGACGGCGCTCACCTACTACGCGCGGGCCCTGGCCGCCGACGAGAACTACCTGCCCGCCCTGGAGGGCCGCGCCCGCGCGCAGGCCGCGAGCGGCGACCGGGCCGACGCCGTCAAGGGCATGGAGCTCGTCGTCTCCCGCTATCCGCTGCCCGGCCCCCTCGTCGAACTCGGCGAGCTGTACGAGGCCCGCGGCGCCGAAGGGGACAAGGCCAAGGCCGGCGACCAGTACGCCCTGGTCGACGCCTGGATCGCCCTCGCCCGTGCCAACGGCGTCAACGCCGACCTCGACACCGCCCTGGCCGCCGCCGACCACGGCGACAAGACCGAGGCCCTGCGCGCCGCACGCGCCGAATGGGCTCGCCGCCACACCGTGCACACCGCGGACGCCCTCGCCTGGGCCCTGCACGTCAACGGCCACGACCAGGAGGCCCTCCCCTATGCCCGCCGGGCCACCGCCACCGGCTACCGCAACGCCTCCTTCCGCTACCACCGCGGCATGATCGAACTCGCCACCGGCCACAAGAAGGACGCCCGCGCCTCTCTTCGGGCGGCCCTGAAGCTGAACCCCGGCTTCTCCCCCCTGGGCGCGGCCAAGGCCCGTACGGCGCTGAAGACCCTGGAGGCGGCCAAGTGAAGCCCCGTCGCCGACTGTTCGCCTCCGCCGCGGCCGTACTCACGGCCGCCTGCGCGCTCGCGCTCGCCCCTTCCACGAGCGCGAGCGCGCACCCCCTCGGCAACTTCACCGTCAACCGCTACGACGGTCTGGTCGCCGCCCCCGGGCAACTGCGCGTCGACCACGTCGAGGACCTCGCCGAGATCCCGGCCACCCAGGCCAAGCCCGACATCAAACGGCTCGGCATGACCGAGTGGGCCCGGCAGCGGTGCGCGAAGGCCGCCGAAGGCAGCAAGGTCACCGTCGACGGCCGTACCACCGCACTGTCCGCCGACAGCAGCCGCGCCCGGCTCCGGCCGGGGCAGGCCGGGCTCAACACCCTCCGTGTGGAGTGCCGGTTCACCGCCCGGCTCCCCGAGGGCGGCACGGTCACCCTCGGCTTCCACAGCGCGGGGGCGTCCACCGGGCCCGGCTGGCGGGAGATCACCGCGCGCGGCGACCGGATGACCCTCGCCGCGTCGGACGTCCCGGAGAAGTCCGTCTCGCACGAACTCACCAGCTATCCCAAGGAGTTGCTCTCCTCCCCCGCCGACACCGCCACCGCCTCGCTGCGGGTGCGCCCCGGCGGGCCCACCCTCACCGAGGAGCGGCAGGACGCGCCGGCCGCCTCCGTACTGCCCCGCGGCGCCGACCGCTGGACCCGGGCCCTGGACAACCTGGTCGCCCGGCACGACCTCACCGCCGGCTTCGCCGCCCTCGCCCTGCTCATCGCGATCGGCCTCGGCGCGATGCACGCCCTGGCCCCGGGCCACGGCAAGACCCTGATGGCCGCGACGGCCGCGGCCCGCGGCGGCCGGGCCCGGCTGAAGGACGTCCTGCCGCTTGCCGCCTCGGTCACGGTGACCCACACCCTCGGCGTCGTCGCCCTGGGCCTGCTCGTCACCGCCGGTTCGGCCGCCACCCCCTCGGTGATCGCCTGGCTGGGCATCGCCAGCGGCGTCCTGGTGACCCTGGCGGGCGCGAACCTCCTGCGACGCGCCTGGCGCACCCGCGCCCACGCGCACCACGGCCCTCCACACGGGCACACCCACACACACAGCCACACGCACAGTCACGAGGAGGCGCCGGAGCGCCCGTTGGCACTGGTCGGCGCGCACGACGGAGCGATGTCCACGGCGCACGCCCACCATCACGACCACGACCATGGGCACACCCACGATCACGACCATGGGCACGCCCACCCCCACGCGGTGGAACACACTCACGGCGGCTTCACCCACACGCACCCCACCGCCCCCACCCTGCGCGGCACGATCCTTCTCGGCTTCGCGGGCGGGCTCGTGCCCAGTCCGTCCGCCGTGGTGGTCCTCGTCGGCGCGGCGGCCCTCGGCCAGGCCTGGTTCGGTCTGCTGCTCGTCGTCGCCTACGGGGTCGGGCTCGCCCTGACCCTCACCGCGGCCGGGTTCGCGGTCGTCAAGCTGGGTACGGGAATCAACCGGGTGATGGACGGGCGTCCCCGCTGGACCACCCACCCGGTAACCGCCCAGGTGCGCCGGACCATGCCCTTGGCGTCGGCGTTCGTCGTCCTGGCTCTCGGAGCCGGATTGGTGCTCAAGGGGGCGGCATCCGCACTCGGCTGAGCTACTTTTGTGGAGATATCACGCGAGATGCCGTGGGGGGCGCCGGTGTCCGAAGAACCGGGCAGTGAACGTGTCATCGCGGGCCGCTACCGGCTCCTGTCCCCGCTCGGCGAGGGCGGCATGGGAACGGTGTGGCGGGCCCGCGACGAGGTGTTGTACCGCGAGGTCGCCGTCAAGGAGGTGCGGGCCCCGGCCGGGCTGCCCGGACCGGACGTCGAGCGGATGTATGCCCGCCTGGAGCGCGAGGCATGGGCGGCGGCCAGGGTCGCGAACCGCAACGTGGTGACGGTGTACGACGTGGCGATGGAGGGCGGCCGGCCCTGGATCGTCATGGAGCTGATCCGCGGTGTGTCGCTCGCCGACCAGTTGGAGGCCGAGGGCCCGCTGTCCCCGCAGAGTGCCGCGCACATCGGCGCGGAGGTGCTGGCCGCGCTGCGCGCCGCGCACGACGCCGGGGTGCTGCACCGGGACGTGAAGCCGGGCAATGTGCTGATGGCGAACGACGGCCGTGTGGTGCTCACCGACTTCGGCATCGCCACGGTGGAGGGCAGCTCCGCGCTGACCATGACCGGCGAGGTGATCGGCTCGCCCGAGTTCCTGGCCCCGGAGCGGGCGTTGGGCCGTACGCCCGGCCCCGAGTCCGATCTGTGGTCCCTCGGCGTGCTGCTGTACGCGGCTGTCGAGGGCAGCTCGCCGTTCCGCCAGGACACCCCGCTCAGCACGCTGCGGGCCGTCGTCGACGAGGAGCTGCCGTCGGCCCGGAGAGCGGGGCCGCTCGCCCCGGTCATCGAGGGCCTGCTGCGCAAGGATCCGGCGGACCGGTTGCCGGCCGACGTCGCCGAGCGGGATCTGCGGCTGATCGCGGCGGGCGGCACCCTGCGCGCCGACACGGTGTCCGCATCGTCGTACCCGCAGACCGTCGCGGCCCAGCCGCAACAGCCGTTCCCCACACCGCCGATGCCGGTTCCGGTGCCGACCCGGCCCGTGCCGAGCGGGACGACCACGGCCACGCGGCCCGACCGCAACCGGCGGGCCGGGGTGGTCCTGGTCGCGGGGCTGGTCGCCGTCGTGCTGGCGCTGGCGGGGCTGACGTACGCGCTGCTCAACCGCGACAACGGCGGTGACAAGGGGAACACCGGAGGGAGCAGCAGCCAGTCGGGCAGCAGTCTCAGCTCCCCCGCCCCGAGCAGCACCACCGACTCGCAGACGGGTGCCCCGCCGCCCACCCCGAGCAGCACCCCGCCCAGCAGTCAGCCGGCCCAGTCCGTGCACGTGACGGTGAGCGGCGCGAACACGGACTACTCCGGGGCCTGTCCGCCGCCGGGCGAGCAGGCGCCCGCCTTCACGGCGACGTTCACGGTGGGGCGGTTGCCGGCGCAGGTGGAGTACCGGTGGGTGCTGAAGGACGGATCGGTCTCCGACCCGGGGTGGAAGACGTTGTCGTTCCCCTCGGGCGGCGGGAAGTCCCAGCAGGACAAGGTGATCGTGACGACGTACTCCGAGAGCGGGACGATCCGGAACGCGATCAGCGTCGAGGTGCGCGGTCCGGTGCGGACGACCTCGAACTCGGTGCCGTTCTCGGTGACCTGCGCGACGACGGAGACCCCGACGGACGGGGCCTCCTCGCCTTCGGCCTCGCCCTGACGGGTCAGGCCGCGCTGGTCAGCACGGGCAGATAGCCGCCCGACTGGCCGGCGGCGGTCGGGTGGTACGACACGCCGATGTCGAACCATTCGAGGCTGTGCAGCCAGGAGCTGCCGGAGCAGATCTCATGGCCGCTGAAGGTGGTGCGGACGTCGGCGAACGCGAAGCCGTGGTCGGCGGCGCGCTTGGCGATCGCGGCGTTCAGGTAGTCGGCCGCGTTGTTGATCGCGGTGCGTTTGGTCTCGGAGAGGCCGATGCACGACGTGCCCAGCTTGTAGAAGCGGGGGTAGCCGAGCACGACCACGCGGGCGGACGGGGCTCTGGCACTGATCGCGTTGTAGACGTTGTCGAGCTTGCCGGGCAGCGTCGAGTCGACGTAGGCCTTCGCGGTGTTGATCCGGGACAGGCAGGTGCTGTCGGAGTTGAGCACACAGGTCGTCATGACATCGGCGAAGCCTGCGTCGTTGCCGCCGATGGTGAGGGAGACGAGGGCGGTCGAGGAGTTGAGCGAGCCGAGCTGATTGGCGAGCACGTCGTCCGTCCGGGCGCCGGAGCAGGCGTTGAAGGCGAACGACGACGGGGCGTGGGCTGCGTTCCACAGGTACGGATACGCGTTGGTGCTGCGGTCGCAGCTCCCACTCGAACTGATGTAGCTGCCCGCTCCGACTCCGGAGGAGTAGGAGTCACCGAGCGCCACATAGCCCCCGGCCGCGGCGAGTTGGGGGGACGCCTGCGCCGTCGCTGCCCCGGTGAGGGCGAAGCCGGCGGCGAGGAGGAGTGAGGTCACGTATGCCGTAAGTCGGAAACGTCTCATGGAACCTCCCTTTAGCAGGATCTCTGCCACAACTGTCGTAGCAACTACGCGTGTTGACGGGAAGTGTCCATGCCAAAACTTTTTGAGGCCTCAACTTGATCGGTCACGACTGTTCATGGGTTCCGCAAGATCGCCCGGCCGCCCTGGAGGGCAACGCCCTTGACGGCCGCCGTTGGGCTGCGCGACATTGAAGTCCGGCATCCGGCGCGTCGGGGGGCAAAGTCGCCAATGCAGACCATCCGTATCAAGACATCTTCAACGGACGCTGCCGAGCGGGCGCGGACAGGACCGGGGAGGGACCTGTCACCGCTGCTCGCCGGTGCCGCGACAGCCGTCGGAGCAACCGGCGCACTGCTCGCGCTCACCGACGAGGGTTCACCGCTGCGCGGGCCGTTCACGCTGTTCTTCCTGCTCGCGGCGCCGGCGGCCGCCATCGCGGCGGCACTGCGCGGGCTGGATCCATTCGGCCGGACGCTCGCGTCATTGGCTGGTGCCGTGGTCGTGAACATGCTGGTGGCACAAGGAATGCTGGCCGTGCACCGGTGGTCGGTCCGCGGGGGTGTCGTCGTCGTGACCGCGCTCAGCGTTCTTCTGCTGCTGGGGGTTCTGCTGCGGCCGGCGGATCGAATTCTCGGGCGGATCAGAAAGGTCCGTTCGAGGCGTTGAACAACGACCACCAAGGTTGTGCAACGGCCAAACCAACAAAAACGTGAGACCTCGTTCCAGGTCTTGCCATACAGGTTGAATCGTCAATACCGTCGTACATCTCACCCGCATCGGTCCGTCACTACGCGGTTCCAGGGGAGGGCTCAAGGACCGCGACGTTCCGGCGCGGGGCGCGGTAGGGGGGTGCCGTGCTCGGTGACCGCATGTGTGACCGAGTCGTGCCGCGCGACCGGCTGCCGTTTTTCCTCGGCAGCCCGGCCAGCTTTGCCAGCTCACCCGCGTGCACGGAGATCCGTTCGCCGTGCCGTATGTGAGAACCCCCCTTTCGAACCGGATACAGAGCCGGGCCGCCCAGGGGCGGGCGGTCCACCGGACGAGAGGGACAAGACTCATGAATTCTGTTGTGCGCCCGCCCACTTCGGGCCAAGATCCGTTAATGACGGGCACCTACCGGCCGATCTCTTCTCACCTGGCCATTGCGCCGCCGGTGAGCGTGGTGATCCCCGCCATGAATGAGGCGGAGAATCTGCCCTACGTCTTCAAGACACTTCCGGACTGGATACACGAAGTCGTTCTTGTGGACGGCAATTCCACCGACGACACCGTCGAAGTGGCCCGTGAACTGTGGCCGAAGGTCAAGGTCGTCGAACAGCGGGGCAAGGGCAAGGGGGATGCCCTGATCACCGGGTTCGAGGCCTGCACCGGCGACATCATCGTGATGGTCGACGCGGACGGCTCGGCCGACGGCAACGAGATCGTCTCGTATGTCTCCGCCCTGGTCTCGGGCGCCGACTTCGCCAAGGGCTCGCGGTTCGCCAACGGCGGCGGCACGGACGACATGACCTTCATCCGCAAGCTGGGCAACTGGACGCTGTGCACCATCGTCAACCGCAAGTTCGGCGCCCGCTACACCGATCTCTGCTACGGATACAACGCGTTCTGGCGGCACTGCCTCGACAAGATCGACCTCGATTGCACCGGCTTCGAGGTGGAGACCCTGATGAACATCCGGGTGGTCAAGGCCGGGCTGAAGGTGCAGGAGATTCCCAGCCACGAGTATCTCCGCATCCACGGCACGAGCAATCTGCGGGCCGTGCGGGACGGGTTCCGGGTGCTCAAGGTCATCCTGAGGGAGCGCTCCAACCGGCGTGCGCTGCGGCGCCGCGAGCACCACTCGCCGATGCTGAACACGGGCCGGGGAGAGCTGTCTTGAGCGATCCCGACATCTCCGTCGTGATCTGCGTGTACACCGAGGACCGCTGGGAGGACATCCTCGCGGCGGTCTCCTCGGTGCGCGCGCAGTCCCGGCCCGCCCGGGAGACGCTGCTGGTCGTCGACCACAACCGGGCGCTCCTGGAGCGGCTCACCAAGGAGTACAAGGAGGCCGGCGAGGTACGGGTGCTCGCCAACGCGGGTCCCCGTGGCCTGTCCGCGGGCCGCAACACCGGCATCGCCGCCTCGTACGGCGAGGTGATCGCCTTTCTCGACGACGACGCCGTGGCCGAGCGGGACTGGCTGCGCCGCTTCGCCGAGGGGTACGCCGACCCGCGGGTGATGGCGGTCGGCGGCCGCACGATGCCGATCTGGGCGTCGGGGCGCCGCCCCGCCTGGTTCCCGGAGGAGTTCGACTGGGTGGTGGGCTGCACCTACAAGGGGCTGCCGCCGGGCCGGGTCCGGGTCCGCAACGTCCTGGGCGGAAACGCTTCTTTCCGTCGCACGGCGTTCGACGCGGCGGGCGGCTTCGCCACCGGCATCGGCCGCGACGGCGACAAACGGCCGCTGGGCTGCGAGGAGACGGAGCTGTGCATCCGCCTCACCCGCGCCCGGCCGGACGCGATCCTGCTGATCGACGACCGGGCGGTGATCCACCACCGGGTGCCCGAAGCACGCGAGCACTTCCGGTACTTCCGCACCCGCGCCTACGCAGAAGGATTGTCGAAGGCCCTGGTGGCCCGGAGCGTGGGCGCGGACAAGGGACTCGAATCGGAACGCCGGTACACCACGCGTGTGCTGCCCGCCGGGGTCGCTCGTGGCCTGCGGGACGCACTGCTGGCCCGGCCGGGCGGCGCCGGCCGGGCCGGGGCGATCGTGGCCGGCGTGCTCACCGCGGCGGGCGGGTACGTGGTGGGGAGCGCACGGGCGCGCACAGGGGACACCACGTTCTCCGTCGTGGAGATCGAAGGGGGGACCGGATGAGCGACACCCGCGTGCCGATTCTCATGTACCACTCGGTCGCGGCCGCGCCGAACGACGCCACCCGCGCCCTGTCGGTCGCCCCGGAGGCGTTCGCGGAGCAGATGGCGCTGGTCGGCGACCTGGGCCTCACCCCCATCGGCACGGCCGAGCTGGCGGCGGGCTGGCGCTCGGGCGGCCCGCTGCCCGAGCGCCCGGTGCTGATCACCTTCGACGACGGCTACGAGGGCGTGCACCGGCACGCCCTGCCCGTCCTCGCCAAGCACGGCTTCGCGGCGACGCTGTTCGTCTCGACCGGCTGGATCCGGGGCGCCTACGACACCGGGGGCGGCCTGGACACCATGCTCGACTGGCACCAGGTGTGCGAACTCGCGGGCTCCGGGGTCGAGATCGGCGGGCACAGCCATACGCACCCGCAGCTCGACCAGCTCGACGACGACACGCTGCGCTCGGAGCTGACCCGCTGCAAGGAGATCGTCGCCGACGAACTGGGCACCGTGCCGACCTCGTTCGCCTACCCGTACGGCTACTCCAGCCGCCGGGTGCGCCGGGCCGTGCGGGAGGCCGGGTTCGCCCAGGCGCTCGCCGTCGGCAACGGGCTGGCCCGCCGCGGCCAGGGGCCGTACGCCCTGCAGCGGGTCACCGTGCGCCGCGGCACCGGCGCCGAGGAGTTCGAGCGGCTGGTCGAAGGCCGTTCGATCGGCCGCAACTTCGCCAGGGACCGTGCCCTGACCAAGGGGTACGCCGTCCTCCGCAGAGCACGTCAGGTCCGCCGGAAGGCCATCCGTTCCCGTGTCTGACACGACGACCACGACCGAGGCCGCATCGTCCGGGACACAGGCGCCCGAGCAGCCGGGGCGCCGTCTCCGGCTGCCCGTCAGGGGCCTGTCGCCCGGTGGCAGCCCACTGTTCCGGAACGCCTATGCCCTGATGCTCAACACCGGCATCTCCGCCGTCCTCGGGCTCGGCTTCTGGCTGGCCGCGGCCCGCTACTACACCGAGTCGGCGGTCGGCCAGGGCTCCGCCGCGATCGCCGCGATGAAGCTCCTCGCGGGCTTGACCGCGGTGACTTTGACCGGCGCCCTGGCCCGCTTCATCCCGGTCGCCGGGCGCGGCACGGGACGACTGATCTTCCGTACGTACGCGGGCAGTTCGCTGATCGTGGCGCTGGGCGCGGGCGTCTTCCTGATGACGCTGGGCGTGTGGGGGCCGTCGTACCGCTTTCTGCACGGGCCGCTCAACGGGCTCGGCTTCGTCGTGGCCGTCGTCGCCTGGAACGTGCTCACCCTCCAGGACGGTGTGCTGACCGGGCTGCGCAGCGCGCCCTGGGTGCCGGTCGGCAACACCGTGTTCTCGGCCGTCAAACTGGGTCTGCTGGTCGCGTTCGCGGTGGCGATCCCGACGACCGGTGTCTTCGTCTCCTGGGTCGCCGCGATCGCCACCTCGGTGGTGCCGCTCGGCTGGCTGGTGTTCAGGCGTCTGGTGCCCCGGCACGTCAAGGCGACCGCGGAGCACACGAGTCCGCCCACGCTGAGGGAGATCGGCAGATTCCTCGCCGGGGACTACACCGGCTCGCTGTTCTCGCTCGCCGTGGTCTACCTCGTCCCGGTGATCATCGCCTCGCAGGTCAGCTCCGAGGACAACGCGTACTTCTACATCACCACCACGATCGGCGGCACGGTCAATCTGCTCGCCATCAACATGGGCGCCTCCCTGACCGTCGAGGGCTCGCACGAGCCCGCCCGGCTGGCCGCCAACACCCGGGCGGCGCTGCGGCGGATGGCCCGGATCATGCTGCCGATCTGCGGGCTGCTGTTCGTCGGGGCGCCGTGGATCCTCGGCGTGTTCGGCACGGGCTACGCGGACGCGGCGACCCCGCTGCTGCGCTGGTTCGCGGTCGGCGCGCTGCTGCGGGTCGTCATGGAGACGTACTTCGCCGTGCTGCGCGCCCAGAGCCGCACCGCCGGACTCGCCTGGCTGCAGGGGCTGCTGTGCGTCCTGGTCCTCGGTCTGACGCTGCTGCTGCTCCCCCGTATGGGGCTGACCGGCGCGGGCGTGGCCGAGATCTCCAGCCTGGCGGTGATCGTGACGATCACCGCGCCCCGGCTGTGGAAGACGCTCCGGGCGGCACCGGCCGAGATCCCCGAGGACGCGGCACCGGACGGCGACCTCGCCGACCTGGGCGCGCCCGAGGTCCCGGCCACGACCCAGCCGCGCAGGCGGGGTCCGGCCTGGGCGCTGGACTCCGACACCCTCGCGCTGGGCATCCACGTCGACTTCGACCATCTGGAGCGCCGCCCCGACGTGCGCCCCGGTCCGGGCACCCCGCCCACGGGCACGCCCGTGCCGCACCCCGAGGACCGGCCGACGTGGGCACTGCGGCCCCGGGCGGCTGAAGCCGTGGGACTGCCTGTCGAGGAGCGTGAGCCGGGCTCGGAGGCCTCGCTGGGTCCGGCCGAGGCCTCGCTGCTGAAGGAGGCCGAGGTCGACGCGCCGTTCGAGGAGGACGTCGTAGCGGAGGCTCCCGACGCGCCGGAGGAAACCGCGACACCACCGGAGGAGGGCCCGCCCGGGACAGCGGCCGCGTCGCTGCGCGACCGGCTGACGCCCACCCGCTCCGGAGTCGTCCTCGGCTGTCTGCTGATCGCCGCGCTCCTGCTCTACTGGGTGCCGGCGCTGCGGCTCGGCGAGTCCGACCTGGACGAGATGGGCGGGCTCGGCCTGATCTCCGTACTGCCGCTGCCCACGCTGGTCGGGGCCGCGCTGCTGATCGCGGTGTTCGCCTCGCTGCTCTGGCTGCGCCGCGAGCACCGGGCGCTGCTGCTGGTCACCCTCCTTGCGACGGTGGTGTCGCTGCACGCCCTGCCGGCCGTGATCGAGACGGAACCGCGGTTCGCGACGGCCTGGCAGCACCTCGGGTTCATCGACTACATCGACCGCACCGGGTCCGCCGTGCCGGACCTGGACGCGCGCTGGAGCTGGCCGGGCTTCTTCGCGGTGGCCGCGTTCGTCGCCAAGGCGTGCGGGATCACGGACTTCACGGAGATCATCCGCTGGTGGCCGACGGGCATCCAGCTCGCCTATCTGGCCCCGATGTTCCTGCTCGTGCGCCATATGCGGGCGAGCTGGCGGGCCAAGTGGACCGGCATCTGGATCTTCGTGCTCAGCGGCTGGGTCGGCCAGGACTACTTCTCCCCGCAGGGCTTCACCTATCTGCTCTATCTCGTCTTCGTGGCGGTCCTCCTCGTCTGGTCCCGCGCCCCGCGCGTGATCTGGACGAAGTTCCGCCCCGGTGAGGCCGAGGTCGAGCCGGCGGACCGGCGTCAGCGGGCCGTGCTGCTCATGGTGCTCATCGGTCTGTACGCGGCGAGCGTCCCGGCGCACCAGCTCACCCCGTTCGTGATGCTGGGCGTGCTGGCGGTGCTGGTCCTGATCGGGCGGTCGGAGCTGCGCGGTCTGCCGATCCTGTTCGGGGTGCTGGCCGCGGTGTGGCTCGGCTTCATGGCGGAGCCGTACTGGTCCGGGCACTTCAACGACCTGTTCGGCGGGGTCGGCGGGGTCGGCAGCAATGTGTCGACCTCCGTCTCCGGCCGTATCCAGGGCGGCAGTTCGACACACAAGCTGGTTCTGTACACCCGGGTGCTGCTGGCCGGCGGGGTGATGGCGTTCGCCTGCTGGGGCTGGTGGCGGCGGCGCGACCACAAGTACCGCGAGCGGTCGCTGCTGGTGCTCACCTTCGTCCCGTTCCTGGGCTTCGGCATGCAGTCGTACGGCGGCGAGATGGCGCTGCGCGTCTTCATGTTCGCGCTGCCGGGCGCGGCTCTGCTCGGTGCGCTGGCCCTGTTCCCGCGCACCGGGGTCACCGCGAAGGAGCGCGACAAGGACCGGATCAGTCTGGCTCCGCTGGCCGCGCTCATGGCGGGCCTGCTGCTCATGGGCGGCTTCCTGGTGGCCCGCTGGGGCAACGAGCCGTTCGAGCGGATCCGGCCGGGCGAGGTCGCGGCCATGGACTATGTGTACGCCCATGACAAGCCGACCGTGCGGCTGCTGTGGCTGAGCAACGACACGGTCAACAACGTGACACCGGCGATGCCGTGGGGCGCGCGGGACATGGAGCGGGTCAACTATGTGCCGACCCTGGCCCCGACCGACCCGGTCCTGGTGTCGGGCCTGGTCAAGGCGCTCAAGGACGCGGGCCCGAACTCGTATCTGATGCTCAACAGGAGCCAGATCACCTACCTCCAGATGGACGTGGGCTACTCGGCGACCTGGGAGTCCCGGCTGATCCAGAACCTGGACAACCGGCAGGAGCTGACGAAGGTCCTGGTCAACGACGACGTCACGATGTACGCGATGCGCAAGCAGCCCGCGGGCGAGGTGCCGCGGCCGGATCCCGGTCCGATCGGGCCGCAGGTGACCTGGACGCCGTGGTCCGTGGTCGGCGGGCTCGCGGCGGTCGCGCTGATCCTGCTGCTCACCGTGCGCGAGGTGGTCCGGGTCGCGGTGCGGCCCGGGGTGCGTCAACTGCGCTGGCTGCAGAGCAGTTTCTGGTTCTCGCTGCCCCTGCTGGCGGTCCTGCTGGCCTCGCTGGTGCAGCGGTTTCTGACCATGAAGTGAGGCCCGAAGTGGCTCGCCGGGTTAGCGGGCGAGCCACTTCACCTCGTACGCATGCATGTCGAACCGCTTCCCGTCGACCTGCGCGCTGATGGTCCGGTCGAGTGTGTTGACCACGAGGACGGTCTTGTCACTGGCCAGCACGCGGACATTGGGCACGTCGTCCTTGGCGACGGACACGGTCTCGTACCGGGTGCCCGGCCCGAATGCCTTGCCGAACCTCGACACCAGGTCGTACATGGGCAGCTGCTTGCCCCCGTCCGCGCCGTCGGTCGGCGTCCACAGGCAGCCGGCGCAGTCGGTGCCCTTCTTCTCCTCCGGGTTCCAGTAGAAGCCGGAGTCGGCGCCGCCCTTGACCATGGCGATCATTCCGGTGGCCTGGACGGCGACGCGGTGGGTCTCGGACCAGCCCTTGCGGTCGTCGTTGCCGTCGGCGGGCTCGACGTAGTACTCGGCCCACCACAGGGGCAGGTCGTGGGTCTGCCGGCGCACCCACTCGCTCACCGCCGTGAGCTTGTCGGTGGCGGCGAACTCGTCGGGCAGCATGTCGTCGTCGTTGGTGTAGCTGGAGCCGTCGACAACCACGAAGTCGGCGCCGGCCTTGTGCGTGTTCCAGTAGTCGAAGGCGTCGAGGACCCGCTGGTCCATGGCTCCCCAGGCACCCCGGAAGGTCGTGGCGGCGTCCTGGGTCTGACGTGGGTCGACGCTGTCCATGACCAGGTACGGCCCGCCGACCATGATGTCCTTGTTCACCTTCTTCAGGGCCTTGTACACGAGGTTGTACATCGTGGTGTAGCCCTCGTAGTCCCAGCGCCCCTTGCCGTTGTTCCAGAAGCCCTTGAACTCGTTCCAGACGATGAAGTGGCGTACGTCCGGATAGCGCCTGGCGACGGTCGCGGCGAGGTCGGCGAAGTCCTGGTAGTGGTCGGGGGTCGGCGCCGTCTCCAGGGCGGCCTGGCTCCAGTCGGTGTTGCCGACACCGGCCTTGCCGCCCTTCATCCAGTCCGGGGAGCAGCACAGCGTGACGACCGGGGTGGCGCCGGACTTGCGCATGAAGTCGATACGGCGGTCCATCGCGCCGAAGTCGTATCGCCCCTTCACCGGCTCCGGGTTGTCCGCGCCCCAGCCCATGATGTGCTGGTTCTGCGGCAGCCCGCCGTTCTTGGCCAGCAGTTCCTCGACGCGCCGGGTGGCGGAGTCGCTGCCCTCGTCGGCGCTGTACTGGGTGTGGGTGAAGCCCCAGCCGACGTACGGGTCGGTCGGGTGGGGCGGGGTGGCCGGTGTGCCGTGCACCTTGTCGCCGTCGCGGGTGGTGCCCGCGGTGCTCGCGCCTTTGCCGGGGAGCGTGTTGATCAGGGTCACCACGAGGGCCAGCGCGGCCATTCCCACGCCGAGCAGGGCGGTGAGCCGCCACCGCCGATTCCCCGAATTCCACCCATGACGTCCCATCAAGGACAACAGTAATGGCGAATTTCGTGTACGGGGGAGGTGTTGGGAACACCGGGAACAAGCGGCGGAAATGCAGTGCACGGAGCGCGTCGGTGCCGGATCATGGCGGCATGTCTGCGAACCCACACGACGCTCTGCCGATCCGGCTCAACGTCGACGACTCCGACTCGCCGTCCGACGTCGTCGACGCGCTGTTCCTCGGCCGCTTCGCGACGGGCGAGCAACCCTACTCGCACGCGGTCAACATCGACCGGGTGCGCTCCGGCGCGAGCCTGCTGCCGCAGGACGCCCGGGTGCTGCGTGTGGCCCGCGACGACGACCGCAGCGCGACGCTGGCCGAGGGGGACGGCTGGACACTCCTCGTCTCCCGGTGGAACCGGGGCGCGGACGTCACGGTGACCGCGACCACCGCCGAGCTGGCGAAGAAGGTCGTCGACCAGGCCACGGACGGCGCGGCGGACGAGCCCGAGCCGCAGCCGGAGAACGTGACCATGGGCTTTTGGTACGTGTCGCCGAGGCGCGGCCCGCACCGCACGACCCGCCAGATCTCCGCGGGCACCTGGGACGAGGTGCGGCCCAACTACACCGCGCCGGTGGCGGAGGCCATGGAGCGCCTGATGAAGACGACCCCGGAGGACATCGCGGGCCGCCTTCTGCTGCTGCACGGTCCGCCGGGCACCGGCAAGACCTCGGCCCTGCGCACGCTGGCCCGCTCCTGGCGGGACTGGTGCCAGGTGGACTGTGTGCTGGACCCCGAGCGGCTGTTCTCCGACGTCGGCTATCTGATGGACATCGCGATCGGCGAGGAGGACGCGGCGGGCAAGGGACGCTGGCGGCTGCTTCTGCTGGAGGACTGCGACGAACTGATCCGCGGCGAGGCCAAGCACACGGCGGGACAGGCGCTGTCGCGGCTGCTGAACCTGACCGACGGCCTGCTGGGCCAGGGCCGCAACGTGCTGGTCGGGGTCACCACCAACGAGGACCTGGAGCGCCTCCACCCGGCCGTGGTCCGTCCCGGCCGCTGCCTGGCCCGGATCGAGGTGGGCCCGCTGACCCGCCGGGAGTCGGTGGCCTGGCTGGGCCGGGAGGACGGCGTGGGCCGGGAGGGCGCGACGCTGGCGGAGCTGTACGCGCTGCGCAGGGGCACGTCGCCGACGTCGGTGCCGGGGGCGCGGGACGGGGCGGACGCGGGGCTGTATCTGTAGGAGGCCCCCGCTGCCGGCCGGTGCTTTGATGGACGTATGACCCTGTATGTCGGCACATCCGGGTGGCAGTACAAGGACTGGCGGGGTGTCCTGTATCCCGCCGAGGTGCCGGTGCGGCTGTGGCTGGAGGAGTACGCGGAGCACTTCGCCACGGTGGAGATCAACAACGCGTTCTACCGGCTGCCGACGCGGGAGAACTTCGAGGCCTGGCGGGACCGGCTGCCGGACGACTTCGTGGTGGCGGTGAAGGCGAGCCGGTACCTCACGCACATCAAGCGGCTGAAGGACCCGGCGGAACCGGTGGAGCGTCTGATGTCGCATGCGGCCGGCCTGGGCGCCCGCCTCGGCCCGGTCCTCCTCCAGCTGCCGCCGACCCTGCGCGTCGACCCCGCTCTGCTGGACGCCTGCCTCGCCTGCTTCCCGTCCGGCACACGGGTCGCGGTCGAGCCCCGCCACGATTCGTGGTGGACGGCCGACATCCGCGAGGTCCTGGAGTCCCGGGGCGCCGCGCTGTGCTGGGCCGATGTGCAGGCCCACCCGGTGACCCCGCTGTGGCGCACCACGGACTGGGGCTACGTCCGCTTCCACGAGGGCCGCGCCCGGCCGTGGCCGCGCTACGGCCGCCGCTCCCTGGAAACCTGGGTCGACCGCATCGCGACGACCTGGTCCGACGACCACGACGTCTACACGTACTTCAACAACGACCCCGGCGGCGCGGCGGTGGAGGACGCGCGGACCTTCGGCAGACTGGCGACAGGCGCGGACCTGACGGCAACCCGCACACCGGAACTCGGCGCACACCGCTGAACGTCGACCGCTGCGCCGACGTCGGCGTGGGCGAGGCCGCTCGGGGAAGCCTCGCTGACGGACCAGGTCGCCGCGGTGGCTGCGGCCGGGCGAGGCCGCCGGACTGGAGCGGAAGTGCTCGAGGCGGCTGTGAAGCCTGCGGCGGCGGGCCGGAAGTGGCGGAAAGTGGCCGCTGCTCGATCTCCGCCACAATGGCACTCAGCCACAAGGACGCATCCCGGCGGTGCCGAACCCGCCTCACCCCTCCCCGAAAGCCGCCCGCAGGGCATCCCGCACGGCGGCCAGAGCCGCCTCCTCGTCCAACCCGAGCCGCCGAACACGCTCGACGTAAGCCTGAGCAGCCGACGCCGCCTCACGCACCGCGGCCGAGCCGGCGGCAGCCACGAACGTGCCGTTGCGTCCCCGGGTCTCGATCACCCCGTCCGACTCCAGCGCCCGGTACGCCTTGGCCACCGTGTTCACCGCGAGCCCCAGCGACTCGGCCAGCCCCCGTACGGTCGGCAGCCGATATCCCACCGGCAGCGCACCCGACCGCGCCTGCTCGGAAATCCGCGCCCGCACCTGCTCGTACGGCGGCGCGCTGTCGTCGATGTGGATCTTCAAGGTCACGGGGCCGATTGTCCCGCACCCACCGGAAAATGAGAGGCATCCCGACACGGCTCCCGCATACCGTGCGGCCCCATGACAGTGATCGTGCGGGACCTGCGTCCCGAAGTCCAGGCCGATGCAGAGGGCTTCGCCCACGTCCGGCACCTCGCCCTCCCCTTCTTCCTCGTCACTCCCGGCTCCATCGCCTACGACATCACCCACGCCCACCCCGAGGCCCACTTCCGCCCCCTCGTCGCGGAGGAGGACGGCGAGATCATCGGCACGGCCCAGGTCGGGATCGCCTACGACAGCCCCCACCCCGGCCAGGGCTATCTGAACGTGTACACGAACCCGGAGCGGACGCGCCGCGGCGCCGGGGCGCTCCTGGTGCGGGCGGCCGAGGAGCACCTGGCCGCGCACGGGGCGACGAAACTCTTCGCCTGGGTCCTGGACGAGCCCGGCAACCGCTCCTTCGCCGAGCGGCGCGGCTATCGCGCGAGCCGTTCCGCGCACTTCCTGCGCCTCGACCTGGCACACGGCGCCCTGCCGCCGCGCCAGGACCTCCCGCCGGGCGTCGAGCTGCGTACGGGCGCCGACTTCGCGGACGACCCGCGCCCGCTGTTCGCCCTGGACGCGGAGACGCTGGCCGACGAACCGAGCGACATCGACCACGAGTTCACGGACTACGAGGCCTGGCTCCAGGAGACGTGGAGCCACCCGCTGTTCAGCCCCGAGCTGACGTCGGTCGCCGTCGTCGAGGGCCGACCCGTCGCGTTCAGCGCGGCCCGCACGGACGGCGGCACCCGGTACGGAACCGTCATGACCGGCACGGCCCGCGCCTTCCGCGGCCGGGGCCTGGCCAAGCTCGCCAAGAACGACTCCCTGCACCGCGCCCGCGCCGCCGGGTACACGGAGGCGTTCACGGGCAACGACACCGGCAACGGTCCGATGCTCGCGATCAACAAGTGGTTCGGGTACGAGGTCTGTGCGACGGAGGTGCACCATGTCCGCGAACTCGGCTGAGCGGGCGACCGTCGTGGAGGTCGTGCTCGTCAAGGGCGGCCGTACGAAGATCCGTTACCCGGCGGAGCTGCTCCGCGACGACGGCGTGCGCGTGTCCGTGCGGGCCCCCTGGGCGGGCGAGGGCGTGCGCGACTTCGGCTTTGTGCGCTTCGAGCCGGGTGATGTGTTCACCGAGCACTACTGGCGCGACCGCTGGTACTCCGTGAAGGAGGTCCGCGCCGGTGACGGCACGATCAAGGGCTGGTACTGCGACATCACCCGGCCCGCGACGCTCTCCGGCACGGACCTGGTCGTCGAGGACCTCGACCTGGACCTATGGCGCTCCGCCGACGGCACGGACGTACGACGCCTGGACGAGGACGAGTTCGCCGAGAGCGGTCTGGCACAGACGGACCCGCGGGCCGCCGCTGCCGCCCTGGCCGCCCTCGACGAACTGGAGTCACTGGCACGTGAGGGCGGCTTCGAGGCCCTGACGCGGCCCTGAAGTCTGACGCGGCGCCGACGGCCCGATCCGGCACCGGGCAGGGCGGCTCATGTCGTCACCACCACGGCGTACCGCTCGTCGTCCACCCGCCTTCCCCACAGCCGTGCGTCCTCCGACAGCCGCTCCACGCGCACATGCCCGGCGAGCGGTTCCAGGAGGCCGACGAGCCGGTCGGCGGGTATGCCGACCGGGGTGACCGTCCCCCACACGCCCTCGACCAGCACGAGCCGCCCTCCCTCACTGCCGAAAGCGCGGGAGGTACCCCCAGGCCGCAGCAGCCCCCGCCAGTGCCGCAGAGCACGGGCGGGGTCGGGCAGCGTCCACAGCACATGCCGTACCAGCACGACGTCGTAACGCTGCTCCCCCACCGGAGGTGCCGCCGCGTCACCGACCAGGAACACCGCGTCACGCCCGGCGAGCTTGGCGCGGGCCCGCTCCACCATGGGCGCGGACAGGTCGACGCCGGTCACGCGGTGTCCCCGCTCGGCGGCGAGGAGCGACAGGCTGCCCGTGCCGCAGCCGAGGTCGAGGACGTCGGCGGGGCGGCCGGGGAGCCAGGCGCTGAGCCTTTCCGCCCAGGCCGCGCGCACCTCGGGGTCGCGCAGGCCGTGGTCCGGCTCGTCGTCGAAGGCGGCCGCCTCGGCGTCCCAGTCGATCGCGTCCGCACCCACCGCAGCCGTTCGGTCACTCTCGTTCGTCATGGCCCCAGAGTGACACCCGCCACTGACAGTCGAATCGTGACAGCGGCCACTGACAGACCGGGACCGATGAGGAACTCTCGCCGAAAGCGTCTACCTCCGTGAGACCGCGGGCCTCGGTAGGCACTGAAGGAGGCAGCCATGCGCCGCACCACCGTGCAGAAGCCCCTGAAGAGGACCGACAACAGCCGCCGGCACCGCGACGAGGTCGACGAGCGCCCCGCGGGACGCCCCGAGGTGCGGAAGGACATCGCACGCACCTGGTGGCCCGACGGCTGACGCCCAAGGCGCCTCACTCCAGTCGCTTGCGGTAGTGGAAGCGGTCGTACGGACCGTCGACGCGGCGCTCCACCACCTCGTATCCGAACCTCGGATAGATCTTCTGGTTCTCCCACATCATCGCGTTCGTATAGAGCCTGACCTCGGGCAGACCCAGCGCACGCGCGCGTGCGTCCACGAACTCCAGCAGCCGCCGTCCCACTCCCCTGCCATGCGCATCGGGGTGGACGGCGATGCTGTCGAGGAACAGATGGTCCTCGTGCGCCTCGACCACGACGAGGCCGATCACGGGCTCGCCCGTCACGTACACCCGCCCCGCGGCGACGTCCGCCGCGTGGTCCGCCCGCATGGGCCCGGGAACCACCCCGATGCGCTCGATGTAGTGGTGGTACGCCGCGTCGGTCACGGACTTCACGGCGGCCACATCGGCGGCCGTGGCCGGCCGGATCTCGTCGTTCTCCATGCCGCGCACGCTACCTATCTCAGCGCAGCCTGAGCACTCCCTTAACGGCACCATAAGGATCTCCATCACCCGCTTCCAGCAGGCGATTCCGCGGTTCCTTGCGGCTAGTTTCGGATCGCCCCCCACGGGATCCCCCACCTGGATCCGCCCCGCACCGAGGACCGTCCGAGGAGTTCCCCATGCCCGCACGCCGCAAGGCCGCCGCTGTCGCCGCCCTCGGTCTGGCCCCGCTCGCGCTGACCGCCCTCGCCGCCGCGCCCGCCTCGGCGCACGGTTCGATGGGCGACCCGGTGAGCCGGGTGTCGCAGTGCTACGCGGAGGGTCCGGAGAGCCCGAAGTCCGCGGCCTGCAGGGCGGCGGTCGCGGCCGGCGGCACCCAGGCGCTCTACGACTGGAACGGCATCCGGATCGGTGACGCGAACGGGCGGCACCAGCAGCTGATCCCGGACGGCAAGCTGTGCAGCGCGAACAACGACGAGTTCAAGGGGCTCGACCTGGCCCGCGCCGACTGGCCGGCGACGAGCGTGCGCAGGGGGTCGTACACCTTCAAGTACCGCGTGACCGCCCCGCACAGGGGCACCTTCAAGGTCTATGTCACCAAGCCCGGTTACGACCCGTCGAAGCCGCTCGGCTGGGGCGACCTGGATCTGACGCACCCAGTGGCGACGGCGACGAACCCGGTCGCCTCGGGCGGCTTCTACACGTTCTCGGGCACCCTCCCCGAGCGCTCCGGCCGACAGCTTCTGTACGCGGTCTGGCAGCGTTCGGACAGCCCGGAGGCGTTCTACTCCTGCTCGGACGTGGCCTTCGGCGGCGGAACGGACGGCGGGAAGGGCGGTGGGAGCAACGGTGGCGGTACGGCCGGCAACGCCACCCCGGCGCCGACCGCCTCCGCGCCCTCGGAGGAGCAGATCACGGCCGGTGCCGACAAGTCGACGATCGAGCACCACGGTCACGGGGACGACGACGCCGGTACGTCGGCGGAGCCCACGGCACGCGCCGAGGCCGGCCCGGCCAACGCGCCAGAGGCGGCGGGTACTTCCAAGGAACTCGCCGAGACCGGCGCCGACGGCAGCACGCCGTACCTGGCGATGGGGGGTGCGGCCGCCCTGGCGCTCGGGTCCGCCGCCGCGTTCGCCTCGATCCGGCGGCGTGCGATCAGCGGTGGCCGTGGCGGCCGCTGAACAAGGCTCCGGGGCCTGACCGGCGGCTCAGGCCGGACAAGCCCCGGCGAACGTCAGCTGAACACCGACGCGCAGGTGGTGGCGGTGGCGTGCGCCGGGTCGAGCGCGTTGGCCACTTCGTGGAAGGCGATGCGGTCGAAGAGCCCGATCGCCACGTGTTCGGAGAGGTCGAG
Organism: Streptomyces sp. NPDC001406; assembly: GCF_042895285.1. Lineage (NCBI taxonomy): Bacteria > Bacillati > Actinomycetota > Actinomycetes > Kitasatosporales > Streptomycetaceae > Streptomyces > Streptomyces sp. NPDC001406. The sequence continues at coordinate 69,669 of NZ_JBIAWG010000007.1, read as the reverse complement.
CGGGCACAGGTCCTGGAGCAGGACGTTGTTGACGTCCGAGCCGCTCAGGTACTGGCTGCGCCAGGGCGTGGCCACCTCGTCGTACTTGGTGGCGATGACCGTGTAGTGCACTCCGGGGACGGTGTCGCCGCCCGCGTTGAGCCTGGTGAGGAAGTCGGAGCCGGCGATCTGGTCGGCGAGGCCGGGGGTGGTGGCCTTGATCAGGTCTTCGGCGCCCGGGAAGTACGGCAGCAGGTTGGTGAGGCCGTTCAGGTTCGTCCCGTGGTTGTCGGGGGCGAGGCCGACGAGGGCGTTCACCTTGGCGGCTCCGCCGAGGAACTTCAGGTAGTAGCGGGGCATCATGCCGCCCTGCGAGTGGCCGACGAGGTCGGCCTTGGCGGCTCCGGTGGCGGAGAGCACCTTGTCGACGTAGTCGGACAGTTGCTGTGCCGACTCGTCGATGGGGCCGAGGCCGTAGAAGAGCGGGACACCGGACAGTTGTCCGTAGTCGAGGGAGAAGACGCAGTACCCGCGGTCCTTCAGGTACGGTGCGAGGGACAGCCAGTTGTCGATGGAGTTGCCCAGGGTGCCGTGGACCAGCACGACGGGGCGGGGGTGGCTCGCGGACGGCTTGCAGGAGTAGTCGTTCCAACCGCTGGTCGGGGCGGTGGAGGCGTGGGCGGTGGCGGCGGGGACGGCGGCGACCGTGGCGGCCAGGAGCAGTGCGACGAGGGGTCTGGCGACTCTCTTCCAGGGCAGCATCGGGTGATCTCCTTGCGGCTCAAGGGAGTTGCGACGGCATGACGCCCTGTGATCCGGATCACGAAGGATGCTGTTCACTCGTCAAGTTACGGGCGAGTAGTGCAAGTGTGAAGTTACGCGTCAGTAAAAACTTCCAGTGGTAACCAGCGACGCGCCGGATCGCCGATGAACCGTCACCAAGCAGGCCTGACAGGACCGTAGGGCGCGATACGCACCAACCGGTCCCGCAACACGCGCACTTCACCTTCGCCCAGGAGTTCGACCCACGCCCCCACGGCCTCGGCGGCCGCCTCCTCCGCCGCCCGGGTGCAGGCCCAGCCACGCTCGGTGAGCACGATCAGCCGGGCGCGCGCGTCCGCGGGATGCGGGCGCCGCTCGGCGTACCCCTTGCGCACGATCTCGTCGACGAGCTGACTGGCCGCCTGCTTGGTCACCCCGAGATGCGCGGCGAGGTCGGTCACCGTGGCCCCGTCCGGGGCGAGCCGCGCGAAGGCGAAGCCATGGGCGGGCCGCAGCCCCTCGAAGCCACGGGCGACGACCCCGTCGTGAATGCGTTGCGTGAGCTCACCGGCGACGGCGAGCAGGGCGGCGGACAGGCCTATGGCTTCGGAGTTCTGCACGGAGGCATTGAAACACCCTTGACGAATTGGTCAAGCAGCTTGACCATGTAGTCAAGAAGCTTGACCAAACACCGGAGGTCGTCTTGCCCGTCGTCCGCTCGTCCGATGCCGTGACCCACGAGATCCACGGCGCCCGCTTCATCTCGTACGCCACTCCCCTCACCGGCAGCAAGGAGCTGTGCGCCTGGCGGGGCGAGATCCCGGCGGGGACCAAGGCCCCCGCCCACACCGTCACCCGTGAGGAGATATTCCATCTGCTGGTCGGCGACCTTCTGATCACGCTCGACGGCCACAGCGAGCGGATCGGCGCCGGCGACACGGTGATCGTCAACCCGGGCGTGGCCCTCGCCGTCGAGAACCCGACCGATCACACCGCGATCTCCTGGGTCACCACCTCCATCGGCCTGGAGGCGGAGCTGGCCGACGGCACCCTCATCACGCCGCCGTGGGCCAACTGACGCCCGGCCGAAGGGGTCACGCCGCCAGCGTCCCCGGCATCACCGCCCGTGGTCCGAACTTCGCTCGCACGCGGTCCGCGACCTCCTCGATACGGCGGACCCTCTCGTCCACGGGATCGAAGGTGAGCTGGTGGGAGGCCTGTGCGGCGGGGGTGAGGCCCTCCGCGCGCAGGACGAGCGCACGAACCCGGGCGCGCTGGAGGCCGAGCGCCTCGTACATGCCGTACGCGGTTTTCGTCAGCGCGGCGGAGTGCGCGGTCGGCTCCCCGAGGGTGCGGCTGCGGGTCGTCGAGGACCGGTCGGCATAGCGCACGGTGAGGGTCAGGGTGCGGCAGACCTTCTCCAGGGCGCGCAGCCTGGCGCCCAGTTCCTCGGCGGCCGAGAGCAGGGCACGGCGGTGCCGGTCGGGGTCCAGCTCGTCGAGGGGGAAGGGGCGTTCGGCGGCGAGGATGGGGGTCCCCCCTGCTCGAGCGCAGCCGAGAGCTTGGGGGAGGGAGACGGCGTTCGGCACGACCCGGCCGCGGTCGATGCCGTTCGCCTTCTCGTGCAGCTCACGGCCCGCCTTCGCGCCGACCAGGCGCTGGAGCGTGGACAGCGGCGCGGCGGCGACCCGGCCCAGGGTGTCGAGGCCGTACTCGCACAGGGTGCGGGCGGTGGCCGTGCCGACGCCGGGCAGCGCGGCCACGGGGCGGTCCGCGAGGAACTCCGCCATGGCGTCGGGGCCCTCGGGGACCGCGCGGGTCACCCCGGGCCGCGCGTCGCGCAGCGCCATGCGGGCCGTCATCGGACCCGGCCCGGCGCCGATCGTGCAGTCGACGCCGTACAGCGCGAGCGCACGGACGCGGATCACCGCCGCCAGCTCGACGGCGCTGCGGCCGAAGTAGCGCTCGGCGCCGCGCAGATCGGCCAGCGCCCCGTCCGGTGGCAGCGCCTCCACGACCGGGGTGAACTCCTCCAACAACCCGAGCAGCCCCGGCAGGGCCGCCTCGTACATCGGAGGCAGCTGGAAACGTACGCAGAGGATGGTCATCCCGCACTCCCCGGACTCTGGTGCCACAACTTCCGTATATGTGAGGGCTCTTGACCCGCGGGGCGGAGATCGGCCCATGGGTGCAGCTCGTATCCGGTGGGCAGCTGGATGCGGCGGCCGTGCGTCGGATCGCCGCCCGCCCCGTCCGGCACCGGCTCCGCGAGGCGGGCCGCCACCTCGTCGAGCCCGCCCTCGGCGCGCAGTTCGACGAGTTCGGCGAGGTTCCAGGCGGCGGCGCCCACCACGCTGACGCTGCGCGGGCCGCGCCGCTGCACCACCCCGCGCACCAGCAGCAGCCAGGAGTGGAAGACGGTGTGCGCGCAGGCGTCGTGGGAGTCGTCGAAGAAGGCGAGGTCGACCAGTCCGGTGCCGTCGTCCAGCGTGGTGAAGATGACCCGCTTGCCGGACCGGATCGGCGGGGTCTGGGTGGCCGCTTTGGCGCCCGCGACCAGCACCGTCTCGCCGTGTCCGGCCTCGCGCAGCCGGCGTGCCGACACCACGCCCAGCTCCTTCAGGAACTCCCGGTGGTCGTCCATCAGATTGCGCGAGGCGTCCATGGACAGCACGCCGAGTTCGGCGCTGAGCTTCTCCGCCGAGGTGAGGTCGGGCAGTCCGGCCGGGGCAGTCTTCCGTCCGCCCGCCAGCGGGAGCTGGCCGCCGCCGGCACCCCGGGCACCCCGGTGCAGCTCGGTCAGGTGAAGTTGCAGATCACGGCGGTTGGCGCCGAAGGCGTCCAGCGCGCCGACCTGGGCGAGCCGCCCGGCCAGTGGCCTGCTCGGTCGTGCCCGCTGCCAGAAGTCCAGCAGGGAGGCGTACGGCTGTCCGTCCGCGATCCGCGCCGCTTCGGCCTCACTGATGCCGTACACATCGGAGAGGGCGAGCCGGAGGCCCCACACGGCAGGCGATTCAGCCGATTCAGACACCAGTTCGATACGGTGGGCGACCGCGGACCGGTTCACGTCCAGCGGCAGGATCGGCACCCCGCGCCGGCGCGCGTCCGCCAGCAGCAGCCGCTTCGGGTACATCCCGGGGTCGTGCGTGAGCAGTCCCGCGTAGAAGGCGGCCGGGTGATGCGCCTTCAGCCAGGCCGACTGGTACGTCGGTACGGCGAAGGCGACCGCGTGCGCCTTGCAGAAGCCGTACGAGCCGAAGGCCTCGATGATCTCCCAGGTCCGCTGAATCGTTTCCGCGTCGTATCCGTGCGCCGCCGCGTGCTGGGCGAACCAGAACCGGATCCGCCCCTGCGACTCCGGGTCGGACAGCCCGCGCCGCACCCGGTCCGCCTCGCCGCGACCGCAGCCGGTCATGATGTCGACGATGTCGATGATCTGCTCGTGGAAGACCACGACCCCATAGGTGTCCCGCAGCGGCTCCGCCAGGTCCGGGTGCGGGAAGCGGACCGGCGCCCGCCCGTGCCGCGCCTCGATGAACGGCCGCACCATGTCGGCGGCGACCGGACCGGGCCGGAAGAGGGAGATGTCGACGACCAGGTCGTGGAAGGTGGCCGGCTGCAGTCGCCCCACCAGGTCCCGCTGGCCGGGCGACTCGATCTGGAAGCAGCCCAGCGTCTCGGTGGACCGGATGAGCGCGTACGTCGCCGGGTCGCCCGGCGCCACCGCGTCCAGGTCGATCCGCTCCCCGGTCGCCCGCTCCACCTCGGCGACCGCGTGTGCCATCGCCGACTGCATCCGCACCCCGAGCACATCGAGCTTGAGCAGCCCGAGGTCCTCCACGTCCTCCTTGTCGAACTGCGACATGGGGAACCCCTCGCCGCTGGTCGGTACGACCGGCGTACGGGAGAGGAGGGAGGCGTCGGAGAGCAGCACCCCGCACGGGTGCATGGCGATGCCGCGCGGGAGGGCGTCGAGGGACTCGACCAGTTCCCAGAGCCGCCCGTACCGCTCCCCCTCCCCCGCCAGCTGCCTGAGTTCGGGCAGCTCCTCCAGCGCCGCGCGGGCGTCGCGGGCGCGGATGTGCGGGAAGGACTTGGCGATACGGTCGATCTCGGCCGGATCCATGGACAGGGCCGCACCCACGTCACGGATCGCATGGCGGACCCGGTACGTCTCCGGCATGGAGACGGTCGCGACCCGCTCGGTGCCGAACCGACCGATGATCGCCCGGTAGACCTCCAGCCGGCGCGCCGACTCCACGTCGATGTCGATGTCGGGCAGCACGACCCGCTCCTTCGACAGGAAGCGCTCCATCAGCAGCCCGTGCTCGACCGGATCGGCGTGTGCGATGCCGAGGAGATGGTTGACGAGGGAGCCCGCGCCGGAGCCGCGCGCGGCGACCCGGATGCCCATCTCCCGTACGTCGTCCACCACCTGGGCGACGGTGAGGAAGTAGGAGGCGAAGCCGTGGTGGGCGATGATGTCCAGCTCCCGGTGCATCCGCTCCCAGTAGGCACGGTCTCCGGCGTGGCCGCGCAGCACCATCCCCGCCGCCGCCCGTGAGGCCAGCGCCCGCTGGGCGGTGCGGCGGCCGGCGCCGACGAGGTGCGGCTCGGGGAAGTGGACGGTGCCGATGCCCAGGTCGTCCTCGGGGTCGACCAGGCACTCGGCGGCCGTCGCCCGCGTCTGCTCCAGCAGGCGGTGGGCGGTGTCGCGCCGGTAGCCCGCGGCCTCCACGATCCGTTCGGCCGCCCCGAGCATGGCGCCCGCGTCCTTGAGCCAGGCCTCGCCGGAGTCCAGTTCCTTGGCCGGGTCGATCGGGACGAGTCGGCGGGCGGCGTCCAGGACGTCGGCGACCGGGCCCTGGCCGGGGTCGGCGTACCGGACGGCGTTGCTGAGCACCGGCCGGATCCGCTGTTCGGCGGCGAAGCCGACGGTGCGGGCGGCCAGGCGCAGGGAGCCGGGGCCGGTGCCCTGGCGGCCGTGCCAGACGGTCTCCAGACGCAGGGCGTCGCCGTAGATCTCGCGCCAGGGGGCGAGCAGCCGGGCCGCGCGGTCCGGGCGCCCGGCGGCGAGGGCACGGCCGACGTCGGAGGCGGGGCCGAGCAGGACGGTCAGGCCGTCGGCGTGGTTGCCGGACCAGGGCAGGAGGGGGGTGCCCTCGGCATCGGCGGCATGGGCGGCGGTGACCAGGCGGCACAGGTCGGCCCAGCCGCGGGCGCCGTCCCGGGCGAGGAAGGTCGCGCGGGGAGTCGACTCGTCGACGAAGGCACCGCCGCGCACGGGAGTACGGCGCCTTTCCCGTCGTACGGACGCGTCCTCGTCGCGCACCCGCGCGGGCGCCTCCACGGCCAGCTCCACCCCGAACAACGGGCGGACGCCGGCCTTCGCACAGGCCTTGGCGAAGCGGACCGTGCCGGAGAGGGTGTCGCGGTCGGTGAGGGCGAGGGCGTCCATGCCCCGCTCGGAGGCGCGCTCGGCGAGACGCTCCGGGTGTGAGGCTCCGTATCTCAGGGAGAACCCGGAGACGGTGTGCAGATGCGTGAAGCCCGGCACACGCACCTCCCGCACTCGTGAGCCCCTACCGGCTCTCGAACATCAGTTCCCTAATCCCCTACCCACCATACCCTCAATTCCGAACACCTGTGCGACATCCACTCCAGCGCGTCCCACCTGCGCAAACGCCGACCGACTGGGGGCGCGGGGACGGCAGGGACGGGGGGGCCGGTGAGCTGGGCACGGCGCGGTCCGGACGCCGTACGGCCGATGTCGGGGACGGGGTCGGGCGGGGTGCGTTCGGTGGCGGCGGGACGTGGGTGACCGGACGGCGGAGGTCGACCCAGCCGCGATCGGCGTACGGCAGAGGTCGGCCCAGCCGCGATCGCCGTCCCGTCGGTGAGGGCGCTGCGCGACGCACGGGCCGGGGTGGCTTGCGCGGCCCCAAGACCGTCGCGGAATTCCCCGCGGACCGGCCCCGTGGCCGCATTGCCCGGCGGCGCCACGGGCGGCGGTGCCACGGTCGGCTGCCACGGTCGGCTGCCACGGTCACGCCCGCGCCCTGTGCGACTCCGCCAAGGCCCGCCTCATCGGCCATCGCCATCGCCGCGCCCGGCCCGCCTTTACACCTGGCCGCCACAGCTGCCCGCCTCGCGGTTCGCGGCTCGTCCCACGCACGGCGGCTGCCGAGGCGACGGCCCGGGGCGGATCCCGGGCCGGGACATCAGTGGCGGGCGGATCACCCGCGACGGCCACTGGGCCCGCGATCCCGTGGGCCCACTGACCTGTACCTCGGGCGCGCCGCGCGGTCGGTTCGCCCCTTGTGCGCCCCCTGCCTCACCCCAGGGCTTCGGCGGAACGTCGGTCTTTCACCCCGGCCGTGGGCCGGTGCCGGCCGCCTGTGCCCCTTCGGGCCGACCCTCGGCGCCGCCCCGTGCGGATACGGCAGCGCGGCGGGCGCTGCCCAACCGACCCCCAGGGCCCCCAGGGAACCGCACACGAAAGTCCCGCCCCTCCTGTGTGGGGCGGGACCTCCTGGGAGTTCGCGGTGTGGGTCAGCCGATCTGGGTGCCCGTCGCGGACAGTGCCTCCGTGACCGGCTGGAAGAAGGTCTCCCCGCCGGAGGTGCAGTCGCCGCTGCCGCCGGAGGTCAGACCGATCGCGTTGCTGCCCGAGAAGAGGGAGCCGCCGCTGTCGCCGGGCTCGGCGCAGACGTCGGTCTGGATGAGACCGCTGACCGTGCCCTCCGAGTAGTTCACGGTGGCGTTCAGACCGGTGACCTTGCCCTCGTGCACCTGGGTCGTCGAGCCGCTGCGCGTGACCTGCATGCCGACCGTGGCCTCGGCCGCGCCCGTGATCTTCTGGGTGGAGCCGTTGTAGAGGTCGACCTCGCTCGGGTGCTCGGTGTTCGAGGTGTACTTGACCAGACCGAAGTCGTCGCCCGGGAAGCTGGACTTCTCGTTCTTCCCGATCTCCTTGCCGGACGAGTCCGACCAGGTGGAGATGGACGCGGTGCAGTGCCCGGCGGTCAGGAAGTACGGCTGCCCGTCCTTGACCACGTTGAAGCCGAGCGAGCAGCGCCCGCCCGAGCCGGTGATCGCGTCACCGCCCGCGATGAAGGGCTTGAACTCCCCCTTCGACCGCTGGAGTTCGGCCATGCCGCCGAGCCCGTCGACCACCTTGGCCAGCTTGGTCCACTCCGTCTTCGAGACGGTCCTGTCCGCCCTGACGACGACCTTGTTGGTGACCGGGTCGGTCGCCCACGAGGTGCCGGGAATGGTCGCGTCCTGCTTCAGCGTCGTACGGGCGCCGTCGAGTTCGGCGAGGGAGTTGGCGACGACTCTGGCCTTGGCCCCGGCCTCCTCGACGGTCTTCGCGGCGGCCTCGTCGAGCACGTTGACGACCAGGTTCTTCGTCTTCGTGTCGTAATACGTGCCCGCCGCGTCCGAACCGAGGTCGTCGACGAGTGTGGAGGCGAGCTTTCCGGCCGCCGGGGCCGACAGGGTCTCCGGCGCGGCGGCCTTGGCCGGCTCACTGGCGTTCGCACTCTGGAAGGTGACGCCCGCGGCGACCAGTGCGGTGATTCCCGCACCCGCCATGGCGATCCGGCGCCTGGGTATGCGTCGGTGCTTCAACTCATGTCCTCCTGTGGGGGGACGGCCCGGGCGGTTGTGGGGACCTTACGGGCCGGAAGGCTGGTTGACGGGCGCCTACTCTTCCGAACCCCACAGGGAGCGCACAAGGTCGAGTTCAGGACGCGCGTAGACGGGTGCCTCGCGCCCCTCCGCCTCGGACCACCCACGGCCACCACGGGAAAATTCGCACTGCAAACACTACGTGCGAGTAACTGATGAGCGGTCAGTGACATCAGCCCTGGCTGGAATTCGATCCTCCGGATGCCGGAGGCAGCTGCTGCGCCTTCTCCAGGAACCGCAGCAGCTCCACCGGGAACGGCAGCACCAGGGTGGAGTTCTTCTCGGCCGCCACCGCCACCACCGTCTGCAGCAGCCGCAGTTGCAGCGCGGCGGGCGTGTCCTGCATCTGCTGGGCCGCCTCCGCCAGCTTCTTCGACGCCTGCAACTCGGCGTCGGCATTGATGACCCGCGCCCGCCGCTCACGGTCGGCCTCGGCCTGCCGGGCCATGGACCGCTTCATGGTCTCGGGCAGCGACACGTCCTTGATCTCGACGCGGTCGATGGTGACACCCCACTCCACGGCCGGGCTGTCGATCATCAACTCAAGCCCCTGGTTGAGCTTTTCCCGGTTGGACAGCAGATCGTCCAGCTCGCTCTTGCCGATGATCGAGCGCAGGGAGGTCTGCGCCATCTGCGAGACCGCGAACCGGTAGTCCTCGACCCGGACGACCGCCTCGGCCGGCCCGGTCACCTTGAAGTAGACCACCGCGTCCACCCGCACCGTCACATTGTCCCGGGTGATGCCCTCCTGCGCGGGCACCGGCATCGTCACGACCTGCATGTTGACCTTCTGGAGCCGGTCCACGACGGGGACGATGAGGGTGAACCCCGGCCCACGGACCTCCGGACGGAGCTTGCCGAGCCGGAACACCACGCCCCGCTCGTACTGTTTGACGACCCGGGCCGCGGCCATCACATACACCGCTCCGGCGGCCACAAGGGTCGCTCCCGCCGCCACCAGCTCCTCGACCATGCCGGCCCCCAGGGGTCCGAAGTGGGAGTGTTCAGGAGAGCACTTCCTGTCCTTCGAAGGTAACTCCGCAACCCGGACAAGAGGGAGCCCCCGCACGCCGGTTGCGTGCGGGGACCAACGGAGCCGACCCGTCAGGGAAGGGTCACGCCGTAGTAGCTCAGTGCCTCGGTGACCGGCTGGAAGAAGGTCGTGCCGCCGGAGGTGCAGTTGCCGCTGCCGCCGGAGGTCAGACCGTAGGCCACGCTGCCCGCGTAGAGCGGACCGCCGCTGTCGCCGCCCTCGGCGCACACCGTGGTCTGGATCAGACCGTAGACGATGTCACCGCTGCCGTAGTTGACCGTGGCGTTCAGCGCGGTGACCCGGCCGCTGTGGGTGCCGGTGGTGGAGCCGCGCCGGTAGACGGTCGTGCCCACGGACGGGGTGGCCGCGCTGCTGATGGTCTGGCTGCCGACCGCGCTCGGGTGCGCGATCGAGGAGTTGGTGTAGCGCACCAGCGCGAAGTCGTTGCCCGGGAAGCTGTAACCGGTGTTCGTGCCCAGCACCGTGGCGTGGGACGAGTTGCTGTACCAGGTGGAGGCGACCTCACCGCAGTGACCGGCGGTCAGGAAGTAGTACGTGCTGCCTCGGTGCACGTTGAAGCCGAGCGAGCAGCGGTAGGAACCGCCGTAGATGGCGTCGCCGCCGGTGATGAGCTTGTTGAACTTGCCGGAGGTGTGCTTGATGGTGAGAGCCCCGGAGTCGGCCCCGGCCTGCCGCTTGATCTTGGCGATCTCGGCCTTGGAGACGGTGCTGTCGACGGTGACGACGACCCGGTTGGTCTTGCTGTCCACCGCCCAGGCCGTGCCGGCCACGTCGGCCTTCAGGACGGAGTCGCTCGCCTTGGTGAGCTGGGTGGCGCTGAACGTGTGGGCGTCACTCGCGCTTGCCGTGGGGGCGGCGAACGCGGCTGCGGCCACGAATCCGGAGACCAGGGCGATGAACCGGGTCCGTCTCGCGATACCGCTGTGGGGAGTGGTGCGCTTGATCCTCACTTTTCGTTCCCTCCCAGGGGAAGTCGGGGGCCCGCGTGGGGTCGGGGCCCGTGAGGCGCAGCCAGGGAGAGCGCCCGGGTTTCGAACACACAGTGCCCTGACAAGCGCTGAAGGGGAGTATTCGGTCGAACGACCGGTCGGCGCAAGGGCTCCTTTCGGCCGTGCGACCGTGTGCGATCTGTGCGAACTTTGTGCGATCCCGGGGTGGTCTGGGGGAGATGACTGTCCGTCACAATACCGGCGCACGGCCGTGTCCCCGTCGAGCGACCAGCGGCCGGGGATGTCCAAAAGTCAACCATTCCGATGGACATACGGTCCTGACACTCCCCCAGTCACGGCGGCGCGCTCTCGCGTCACACCCCGCAGTCGCAGCACGAGCAGCACTCGCAGCATTCACAGCACTCGCATGCCTCGCAGCATGAGCAGTCGCAGTCGCAATTGCCGCACCAGCCCTCGCGCTTCCTGCGCGACCAGGCACCCTCGTACTCGTCGGCGCAGCACACCTTGCAGGTGCAGCACAGCCCGAGGGCCGCCGCGCACCCGGCCCACAAGCCCCGCTTGTCCGGGCGCGGAGGCTCACCGCCGAAGGGGTTGCCGTAGGGGTTGCCCGGCGCCTGGGGCGCGTAGGGGCCCTGCGGCGACCCGAAGGAGGCCTCGGGCGCGTGCCCGCACGACGTGGTCCCGAACGCCCGGTCCACCGAGCGCCCCAGCTCGTGCACGAGCAGCAGATGCGCCAGCTTGCCGTCGACGAACTCCACCTCGCGCAGGGCGAGCCGGATGCCGTGCAGCGCGTCGTCGGCAAGCCGGCGGGCCTCGGTGAGGGAGGTACCGGTCGCGGTGAGCGGGTTCCAGGCGCCGGACGCGGCGTCGGCCTCCCGGTCCTCCACGGCATCCAGGAGGTGCGCCAGCCGCCCGAAGAGGCGCCCGGCCTCGGCGAGCGGCGCGGCGTTGCCCGGCCGCCCGGCCAGCACCGCGGTGTGGGCGAAGGCGGCGGCGGTCGCGGTCTCGGTCGGCTCGGTCACCGTCAGGACCGGCGTTCCCGGTCCCGCGAGGGCCTCGATGCCGACCTGCCGGTCGACGGCGTCGACGAGCAGGGCCGTGTCGAAGCCGACGGCGGACCCGCCGCGCGCGCCGGCCCGCCCCCAGTTGTCGGCCACCCGACGCGCGGCGAGCGCCACCGGCTTGCGGGCCAGCAGTCCGTCCCGGTCGGCGACATGATCGCGCACCTTGGCCGAGGCGAGCACCAGCGAGACGGCCGCCGCGAGCCGCGCGCCCTCACCCTGTGCGACGGAGGCGGTCCGCATACCGCGCAACGGGCAGGGTCCGGCCGTACGCCGCCACCCTCCGGCCGTCCCCGCCGCCCCGGCCGTGCCCGCCTTCCTGGCGTTCACGGCCTGAGCCTCCGTCAAAACCGATATGAGAAGCCCGTCATAGTTCGTCACGACGCGTGCGAACTGTCCGTGGTCACCACGCAGCGCGAGGCACAGCCCGCACAAGTGCGCCATCCACTGGGTCTTGAGGCTCTCCCCGAGCCGGTGGCTGCAGGGCCTGACGATTCCGAACACAACGATCCCCCGTGAGCTGTACGACGTTGAGCTGCGGCATCGTATCGACCGACTGTCATCTCGCAGCAGCCCCGCGACTCACCCAGACGCGCCATTCATCACCCGGACGCCACCGACAATAATATTTCACTCTCAGTCAGCAGCCGTATAGAGAACGACCCTTGGGGCACTTGGGCTCTCGACGGATGGGCTGTGCACCAGTACCGTCACAAACCCCCCGCGCGGCGTCTATCCACTTGGCGCGCCATCCGCATCATGGACGACCATAGGGATGCGAAAAGCAAGAAGGACCGCTGTGAGAGGAGGCGTCCATGGGATCGGTACGCAAAGCGAGTGCCTGGCTTGGCCTCGTCGACGACAACGACGACGAGCGTTACTACGACGACGACTACTCCGAAGGGACCGAGCAGCCCGGGGATGCCTGGGTCACCGACCCGCGGGTCAAGGTGGCCTCGGACGTCGCCGAGGAGAGGGGCCGCCGCATCGGCACGGTCACCCCGGACAGCTTCCGGGACGCGCGTGCCATCGGCGAGCTGTTCCGGGAGGGGGTCCCGGTCATCATGAACCTCACGGCGATGGAGCCGGCCGACGCCAAGCGCGTGGTCGACTTCGCGGCCGGACTGACCTTCGGCCTGCGCGGCACGATCGAGCGGGTCGCCACCCGCGTCTTCCTGCTGACGCCGGCGAACACGGAGATCGTCAGCGGCGAGGCGTCGGCCCACCGCTCGGACGGCTTCTTCAACCAGAGCTGAGGCAGGGCCGCTCGCCGGCCCTGCCTCGGCCTGAGGGGCCGGGTCAGCGGAAGGCGTCGAGTCCGGTGAGTGCCTTGCCCAGCACGAGCTGGTGCATCTCGACGGTGCCCTCATAGGTGAGCACCGATTCGAGGTTGGTCGCGTGCCGCATGACGGGGTATTCGAGCGAGATCCCGTTGGCACCGAGGATCGTCCGCGCCGTACGGCAGATCTCGATCGCCTCCCGTACGTTGTTGAGCTTGCCGAAGCTGACCTGCTCGGGACGCAGGCGGCCGGCGTCCATGCGCCGCCCCAGATGATGGGCGAGCAGGATTCCCTTGTGCAGTTCGACCGCCATGTCGGCGAGTTTGGCCTGGGTGAGCTGGAAGCCCCCGATGGGCCGCCCGAACTGCTCCCGCGTCTTCGCGTATTCGACAGCCGCCTCGAAAGAGCTGCGGGCCGCGCCCATGGCTCCCCAGACGATGCCGTACCGGGCGTGCGAGAGACAGCTGAGCGGACCGCGCAGCCCTACGACCTCCGGGAGCACGGCGTCGGCGGGCAGCCGTACGTCGTCGAGGACGAGTTCGCTGGTGACACTGGCGCGCAGGGACCACTTGTGCTTGATCTCGGGCGCGGAGAATCCGGGGGCGTCGGTGGGCACGACGAAGCCGCGGATGCCGTCGTCGGTCTGCGCCCAGACGACGGCGACTCCCGCCACCGACCCGTTGGTGATCCACATCTTCCGCCCGTTGAGCACCCAGTCGCCGCCGTCGCGCTTGGCGTGGGTGCGCATGGAGGCGGGGTCGGAGCCGTGGTCGGGCTCGGTGAGCCCGAAGCAGCCGATGACCTCGCCGGCGGCCATACGGGGCAGCCACTGCTGCTTCTGCTCTTCGCTCCCGAACCGGTGAATGGCGTACATGGCGAGGGATCCCTGTACGGAGACGAGGGACCGGATGCCCGAGTCGGCGGCCTCCAACTCCAGACAGGCGAGTCCGTACTGCACGGCGGAGGCACCGGCGCAGCCGTATCCGTCGAGGGACATCCCGAGCGCCCCGATCCCACCGAGCTCGCGGGCCAGCTCCCTGATGCCGGGCAGCTCGCCCTTCTCGTACCAGTCGGCGATGTACGGCAGGACGCGGTCCGCGGCCCAGCTTCGCACGGTGTCCCGGATGGCGAGGTCCTCCGGGTCCAGCAGGTCGTCGATCCCGAGGGGGTCGGCGGGGTCGAACGGGGGCAACTTCGAGGACGCGGACATGGAACACCCTCCGGCACGAGATAAAAACTAGCACCGCTAGTCACGACTCATCCCAGACGTTACGACGCAACCAACCGAACGTCCAGTCCACACTCTCCCACCCTCTGTGAGAACCCCCACGGGAAAGGCCGGCCTCTCAGCCGACTGTCACGGGCGGTGCGCGGGTGGGAGAACACAACCCACGCACGGACAGCCGCAAACGGCGAACAACCCCCCAGCGCTACGCCGAGACGCGCGTCCTCGCCGGCTCCCTGGGCGCCGGCACCTCAACGGCTGCCGCCGCCTCCTCCTCGCACTGCATGACCCGCGGCAACCGCACCGCCATCACCGCCCCGAGCAGCAACAACCCCGCGCTCACCAGCAACGTGACATGCAGACCATGCACAAAGGAGTCCCGCGCCGCCCGGCGCAGAGCCACCCCGGCCGACCCCCCGAGCCGCGCGGCGACGCCGTACGCCTCCCCCAGCGAATGCCCCGCCGCCGCGGACGCCGACGCCGGCACACCCGGCACCGCAGCGAGCCCGGGCGCGTACGCCGCGTTCATCACGCTCCCGAGAAGCGCGATCCCGATCCCCGCCCCCAGCTGGTACGAGGTCTCCCCGATCGCCGCCGCCCCACCGGCCTGCTCCGCGGGCGCCTCGCTCAGCATCGACTCGTACGCCCCGAAGAGCGTCGTCTCCAGCCCGAAGCCGAGCACGACGAAACCGGCCAGCAGTAGCCCCGTGTTGTCCTCGCCGCCCATTGCCGTCAGCGTCAGCACCCCCGCGGCGGTGAGGAGGAACCCGAAGCACACCATCCGCCGCGGCCCGAACCGGCGCAGCATGCGCGCGCCCGCGAGCCCCGCAGCCATCGCCGCGATCGTCAGCGGCAGCAGCCGCAGTCCCGTCTCCAGCGGCGACAGCCCGAGCACCAACTGCAGATACTGCGCCGCGATCAGCTCCAGGCCCACCAGCGCGAGCATCGCCAGCACGATGCACCCCACCGACGTGCTGAACGCCGGCCGCGCGAACATCCGCAGATCCACCAGCGGATGCGGGCGCCGTCGCTGACGGCGGACGAACAGCGTCATCAGCAGCGCGCCGAGAACCAGCGGCACCAGCGTGAACACGCTCGCCACCGGCTCCCCGCCGCCGAGCCGCTTCACACCCAGCACCAGAGCGAACAGCCCGGCCGCCGCCGTCAGCGCGCCGACCACGTCCCAGGGGCCGTTGCGCTCGCCCCTCGACTCGGGCAGCAGCAGTCGGCCCACCGGCAGGCTGACCAGCATCAGGGGGATGTTCACCAGGAACACCGAGCCCCACCAGAAGTGTTCGAGCAGGAAGCCGCCGAGCAGCGGACCGACCGCCGCGCCGACCGCCGCGACCGCGCTCCAGATGCCGATCGCCAGCGCCCGCTCCCGCCGGTCGGGAAAGACCTGGCGCAGGATCGACAGCGTGGCGGGCATGATCATCGCGCCGCCGACGCCGAGCAGCGCGCGGGCCAGAATCAGTACATGGGCACTCGGCGCGACGGCCGCCACGGCGGATGCGACGCCGAACAGGGCGTACCCGAGAAGGAGAATCCGTCTGCGGCCCACCCGGTCGCCGAGCGTGCCGAAGAGGATCAGCAGCGACGCGCAGATAAGCGGATAGGCGTCGACGATCCAGAGCAGTTCTATGGCACCGGGCCTGAGGTCCTCGGTGACCGCGGGCACGGCCACGTGCAGCACGGTCGCGTCGAGGGCGACCAGGAGCAGGCTGACGCAGAGGACGACGAGGACGACCCAGCGGTTGGCACGCACCCCGGCCGTCCGACGGCGCAGCCGAACGGCAGCCGTGGTCGTCCCGGACATGCACGTACCTCCCAGATGAACCCCTCGCGTGCGGCGGATCGGCGGGTGGGGACTACCCGTCGTACGGCCGGCGAGGAGCGGTGTCTCCGGCCTGCGCATACCAACGCGAGTGACACGTCAGCGTACGCGAGTTCGTTCCGGCTGAGCGTGGCCGACCTCTCACACTCCACGCGGAACCCTTGTGGCGTACGCCACTACCCGCCTCCCTTGACCACGCCCCGGTGAGCTGTCCGGTTCCGCCGCCGGTCGATAATCGAGCCCGTGACCGATCTTGAAACGCGCGTGGCACCCCGGTTCGCGCTCCTGCGCCGGGCGGCCCCGGCTCTGCTCGGGTACGCGGCCGTGCGTGTCCTGGACCTGCTCGTGCTGGCGGTGTGGAGCGCGGCACGCGGCAAGAGCGCGCACACGCTGCTGACCGCGCGCTGGGACGCCCTCTGGTACACGCGGGTCGCGGAGCTGGGCTATGGCTACGAGGTGCGGCTGCCGAACGGCGACGTCCACTCCAACCTGGCCTTCTTTCCGCTGCTGCCCTGGCTGGAGCGGCTGGTGCACGCGCTCACGCCGCTGTCGTACGCGGACGCGGGCCTCGTCGTGAGCGTGGTCGCCTCGCTCGCCGCGGCCTGGGGGATCTTCGCGGTCGCGGACCATGTGTACGGGCGGCGGGCCGGGGTGTGCGCCGTACTGCTGTGGGCGGTGCTGCCGGTCGGGATCGTGCAGTCGATGGCGTACAGCGAGTCGTTGTTCACCGCCCTCGCCGCCTGGTCGCTGTACGCCGTGCTGACCGGCCGCTGGGTGGGTGCCGGTCTGCTGGCCGCGTTCGCCGGGCTGACCCGTCCGGTGGGGCTCGCCGTGGTGGCCGCGGTGTGGACGGCGGGCATTGCCTCGTTCGTGCGAGATCGGCGCGCGGCTGTGGCAGACGGCGCACGGGGCGACGAGCACGCCCCCGATGCCGCCAGCGCCGTCCGCGCCCCGCGCGTCGTGACAACCGACGGCGCACCGGACGCAACACGCGCCCCATCCATCCCTTCCGGCGCGCCCGTCGCGCGCCGCGCCCTCGGCATGCTCCTCGCTCCCCTCGGTGCCGCCGCCTATGTCCTGTGGGTCGGCCATCACACCGGCAAGGGCCCGCTCGGCTATCTGGACGTCCAGGCGGGCTGGCGCAACGGCTTCGACGGCGGATATGCCTTCGCCCGCTTTGTCGCCGACAAGTTCACGTCATTTCCGTCGGCACTCGCCGGGCTGGGACTGATCGTCGGAGTGGGCCTGGTGATCTGGCTGTACGTGATCGGCGTACGGCAGCGCCAGCCGCTTCCACTGCTGGTGTACACGGGTGTCGTCACCGCGCTCGCGCTGTGTGCGTCGAGTTACTTCGGCTCCAAGCCGCGCCTCCTGCTGCCCGCCTTCCCTCTGCTCCTGCCGCTCGCCCTGGCCCTGGCCCGGCTGCGCACGTCAAGAGCGGTGCTGGTCACGGCCGGTGTGGCGGTGGCGTCGGCCGTCTACGGCGCGTTCTGGCTCAATGGATCCGGTCCACCATGATCATCTCGGAACGGCCGATGAGCGGACGGAGAAATCCACCCCATGCTTCGGTGAACGAATTCATAAGCGCCATAAAACCAACCCCCGGCATGATCAAAGGAATTGAAGGGAACGACCGACGGAGATTGCGGATTCCTCTGGAATATGGCGGCTGCTGAGAGGTTTCCCACATCACATCGTCATCACAAAGCCGGTGATTCGACCGGGGTCGGAGCTCACTCGCTGTAACGTCCTTTGGGTGCGTACCGAACGAAACCTCACCCGTCTGGACCGGGTGTTCGCCAGGCTGGACCGTGAGCCGGAACGACCGGCCCACATCGATGTGCCGAGGATGAGCCGGCACCGGGTCGTGCTGTTCACCGCGACCCTCGCCTTCTATCTGGCGATCGTGTGGGCCATCGTGATCACGTCCTGGCTGGTCCGGCTCGACTGGCAGGTCATGTTCTTCCGGCCCTACCAGCAGTGGCCGGAGATCCACGCCTTCCTCGACTACTACGTGGTGCTCGGCCAGCGCGGCCCCACCGCCGTGATGGTCGCCGCGTGGCTCGGCTGGCGCTCCTGGCGGCAGCACACGCTCCGCCCGCTGCTCACCCTCGGTGCGTCACTGCTGCTGCTCAACATCACGGTCGGCGCCGCCAAGCTCGGCATGGGCCGTCTCGGCCCGCACTACGCCACCACGATCGGTTCGAGCGAGATGGGCCTGGGCGGCGATATATTCCCCAGCGGCCACACCGCCAACGCGGTGGTGACCTGGGGAATCCTGGCCTATCTGGCCTCCACCCCGAGAGCGCGCCGCTGGCTGTCCGCGCTGTCGGCGGTCACCTCGCTCGGCGTCGGCCTCACCACCGTCTACCTCGGTACGCACTGGCTGAGCGACGTGTTGCTGGGCTGGGCCGCCGGTCTGCTGATCCTGCTCGCCCTGCCGTGGTGCGAACCGCTGATCGCCAAGGCCGAGATCGCGATCTTCGACCAGCGCGACCGTTGGCGCGCCCGCCGCGGTCGTACGGTGCCCGCTCCGGCGCTCCCGGTCGCTCCCGTGGTGCTCAAGCCGCGGACCGTGCCCGCCGAGGAGCCGGCCCCGGAGCGCGAACCGGCCGCCTCGGTCCGCTCGCCCCGCGCGCCGATCCATCTGGCGCCGGGCCCGCACACGGCCCGCTCCGAGCGCACTCCCGTCACCCCGGCGGGCAGCCGCCGCCCGCCGCACTCGGACCGCGTGCCGCGCGGCACCGCCCCGGCGGCCCGCCCGGTGACGGGCGGCTGACCGCAAACGGCACAGCGGGGCCGGTACGCACACCCAACCCCCGCCAGAGCGAAGGCCCCTGCTCCTCGATCCAGGAGCAGGGGCCTTCGCCGTGGTCGGTTCAGCCCTTCCAGGCCCGCGCCACCCGGCCGTCCCGCACCTCGAAGTTCATCCGTCCCGCCCGGTACTCCATGGTGATGATCGCGCCCGGCGGCAGCGACCGCACCGTCGACCACCCCCGCTCGCGCGCGAGCCGCTCGGCGCTCGCCGCGTCGAGGCCGACGTACCCTTCCGGACTGTCCTGGGGCTCCGCTGACGGAGTGGGAATCGGTGCCATGCGGCCACGCTAGGCCAGGTCCGGCGGCCACGGAAGTCACGAGCCGGAGAAGGCGACCGTCCCCCTCCGGTCACACTTCTGTCACAGGATCACGACACGCGTTTTGGTTCGACCGCGTCACACGTCCGAGCGGTTGCGTGCGCCTTCCCGGCGCATTCGAGCGAAATTCCCCGCGTGTCGGGACGGCCCTTCGAAAAGCCGGACGGAAAGGGACCGAAGCGCGGGACACGGGCGGTTGTCAAACCCGATTCCATTCCGAATCCACAACACGCGCGGGAGCTGACACCGCATAAGAATTTCACCGCTTCGGCACAGATCCCCCGTACCGCCCGAACCTCGGCTCACGGCCACGCGCCGCTCACGCGGATCGCTCCAGAGCGCGCGACAGCCGGTCCCGGATCGTTCCGATCGACTCGGTGAGCTCGGCCGGCTCCAGCACCTCGAAGTCGAAGCCCGTCATCATCACGTGAATGACCATCACGTCGAGATTCGGGGCGCCGGCACGCAGGACGCAGGCCTCGGCGCCGTCGGCCTCCAGCATCCCCGCCGAGGGCGAGATCCGCTGGGCGGCGACCTCCAGGGGCACCAGCAGGCGGACGGCGGCGTGGGCGGCGTACGCGCGCGTGGAGACGCCCCGGGAGACATAGGCGGCGAGGTCCTCGGCAGGGGGCTCGCGCGGCGTGAAGCGCGGGCCGTGCGGCGGCTTCGGCGTGATGCGGTCGGCGCGGAACGTGCGCCAGTCCTCGCGGTCGAGGTCCCAGGCGACCAGGTACCAGCGGTGCTCGGTGCACACCAGGCGGTGCGGTTCGACCGTACGGCGGGTCGAGGCACCGTCGTGGTCCCGGTACTCGAAGCGCAGACGCTCCGCGTCCCGGCAGAGGTGGGCCAGTTCGGTGAGCACGGCCGGGTCGACGGTGGAGGGCTGCGGTCCGCGCAGCATCGGCACGGTGAAGGCGTTGAGGGCGCCCACGCGGCGGCGCAGCCGGCCGGGCAGCACCTGCTCCAGCTTCGCCAGGGCCCGTACGGAGCTCTCGCCGATGCCCTCGATGCCCTGCCCGGCGGCGGTGCGCAGGCCCACGGCGACGGCGACCGCCTCGTCGTCGTCCAGGAGCAGCGGCGGCAGTTCGGCCCCCGCGCCGAGCTGGTAGCCGCCGCCGGTGCCGGGGCTGGCGTTGACCGGGTAGCCGAGCTCGCGCAGCCGGTCCACGTCGCGGCGCACCGTGCGAGGGGTGACCCCCAGCCGTTCGGCCAGCTCGGGGCCGGACCACTCGCGGTGGGCCTGGAGGAGCGAGAGCAGGCGCAGCAGTCGTGCCGAGGTCTCCAACATGGCGCCGAGTCTGCCAGCCAACGCGGACAACCACTGTCCGCGATCAGGGCGTGTAGGGCAGTTGCGGCACGTCGAAGCAGGTGCTGTTCATGTCCCCCTGCGACACCCAGCCCCTGCCGTCCTTCCAGCGGGCCACCGACAGGCATGCCCTGCGGGTCTTCGGCGGCTCGGGAAGCCGCTCGAACGACACCGGGATCAGCAGGCCGTCCGCGGTGTAGTCGCGCCCGCGGTTCACGAAGTCGTCGACGCACGCGCGCGTGATGCCCTTCGTCGCACAGGCCCTGGCCGCGTCGGTGAACCATCTCGCGGCCGCCCAGCCCTCCAGCTGCCACTGGGAGTGCGTGCTCAGCCCCTTGGTCGCGTCCCGGAACTCCCGTACGGCCGCGTCACCGGTGTCCTCGTAGTTGCGGCTGGCCCCGGTCACCCACAGGGCGTTGCGGCAGCGCGGGGAGTCCCTGTAGTCCTCGGGGACGTCGGACGTCCAGTTCTGGACGTTGGTCACCTTGGCCACGACCCGGGCGCCGACGTCGTCCATCGCCTTGCACAGCTGGGCGTTGCCGTGCGTGTCGATGGCGTCGAAGACCAGGTCGGCGCCCTGCTCCTTCAGATCGGCGGCGACGGCACGGAAGTTGGGCAGCGCGAAGTCGACCTGTTCGGGGACCACCTTGTAGCCCTCGGCCTTCAGTCCCCGCTCGACGAGCCGGGCGTAGGCGGCGGACGCGGCCTGGTTGTAGGAGACGACCGCGGCCGTGCGGGCGCCCTTCTCCCGCTTGAAGTAGCGGTACACCTCCGTGCCGCCGTACAGCTGCCCACCCCAGCCCGGTGTGCCGTCGCGGGGTGCCAGGCTGCCGTAGATGCCGTACAGGTGCGGCCAGGTGTCGTAGGCGGCGCCGATGGGCTGTCCGCCGATGTCGGGCACGCGCGCGTGGGAGACGCGGGAGGCGCCCGCGTAGTCCAGGGACGCGGTGGCGACCAGGGCGACCACCCTGTCCTCGTCGATCAGCCGGTGCACGCACGTGTTGTTGCCGACCCCGCTGCCGCCGTCGTCGCACAGGCGCACCTCGACCCGGCGGCCGTCGATGCCCCCGCGCGCGTTGAGTCGGTCGAAGTACGCCTTGGCGCCGTCGCGCGGACCGGTGAACGCGTTGCCGCCGACGGGGCTGGTGGCGCTGGTGATGATGCCGACGCGCAGGGGTGCGCCGCCGGGCGCGGGCGCCCGCGAGTCGTGCTCGCAGTCGCTCTCGGGCAGCCGGCTGCCGCAGGCCGTGCCCACGAGGAGCAGCAGCACCGCGGCAGCGGTCTCAGCAGCCCGGGTGCGCCGACTGCGAGGCATCGCCGCTCAACTGCACCAGCGCGCACAGCGTGTTGTCGGACACCTTCCAGGTGCCGTCCTCGAGGACGGCCGTCCCGGAGGCGTCGGGCAGGGCGGTGGCACCGTTCAGGGTCAGGCTGTACGTCACGGTCGCCTCGGCCGGCCCGGTGAACTCGACCTTGGTCACCTCGGCCGCGACCTGTCCGCCGCGCTTGTCGCCGTTGAAGCTCTTCAGCACGGCGGACATCCGCTCGCCGTGCTCCAGGACGGTCTGCTTGTCCTTCGTGGCGGTGGCCGGGTCGAAGAACTTCTTCCAGTTCTGCCTGATCTCCTTCTCGGCGGCCGCCGGATCGGCGGGCGCGGTCGCCGGGGCGCTGGTCGTCCTCTCCACGGAGGGCGTCGGGGGCGCGCTCTGGCTGCCGCCGCTCTCGTCGCTGCATGCCGCCAGGGCCGGGGCGAGGACGAGGACCAGGGCGGCCGCCAGTGCCGTGCCCCGTCCCGCCGCCCGTGGGCCGCGCCCTGTCGTCGTGTGTCCCCGCCTGACGTCGCTCCCGAGAACCATCTGGCTCACCACCGGGTGTCCGTCCGGGCCATGTGCGCCCGGAGCTTTCAGGGTCAGCTTCCAGAGGGCATAGTGCAAGCCATTGGCCGACATGGACAGATACATGACGTGTGGGAGCCGGCGATGCGGACAACGCGACCTCGGACCGTGCACCCCGTCCTCTGGGCCGGGTGGGCCGCGCTGGCCGCGGGCGCCGTGCTGTGCGTCATCGGCTGGTACGGCATCTCGGGCGAGCGGTACGCGGAGCGCCAACTGCCCTATCTCGCCTCGTGCACGATACCCGGCGCGGCTCTGATCATCGCCGGATCGGTGCTGCTCACACACGGCAGGAGCGCGCTCGCCGCCGCGCGCGTGGACGAGTTGTACGGGCTGCTGGTGGCCGCCGAACCCGTCGCCGTCGAGGAGGCGGAGCAGGCGGCGGCCGCGCCCGTGGCGGTCGGCGGGGAGACGCTGATGGTGCCGGGCGGCACGCTGTACCACCGCGCGGACTGCCCCTTGGTGGCGGGGAAACCGGGCGCGGTCCCGGTGGACGGCAAGCTGCTGGCGAGCGGTGCGCTCGGCCCGTGCCCGATCTGCGAGCCGGATTCCGTGGCGGACCCGTGTCCTCGCTGACGTACGACCTCACGCTCGCCGGTCTCTCCGTGGGCAGCGCCGCCGCGCTCACCGGGATCGGTCTGGTCGTGACGTACCGCGCGACCGGCGTGCTCAACTTCGCGCACGGGGCGATCGCGATGGTGTGCGCGTACGTGCTGCGGGAGTCGGTGGTGGAGTGGGGGTGGCCGCTGTGGCTCGGGGCGGTGGCGACGCTGCTCGTGCTGGCGCCGGGGATCGGTGTGGTGCTGGAACGTCTCGTCTTCCGGCCGCTGTCGGTGCTGGGCGGCGATCCGGCGCAGACCCTGGTGGCGTCCATCGGGGTGTTCGTGCTGCTGGTGGGCGGGGCGGCGCTGGTGTGGGGCCAGGGAGCACGGGACGACGCGCCGGAGCTGGTGTCGGCGGACCCGTGGGGGCAGTTGACGGTGGCGCTGCTGCTCGCGGTGGGCGTCGGCGTGGTGATCCGGTGGACCCGGTTCGGGCGGGAGCTGCGGGCGGTGGTGGACGACCGGCAGCTGGCGGTGCTGGGCGGCATCGACGCGGACCGGGTGGCCGCGGCGGGCTGGGCGTTCGGCTCGTTCACCGCGGGCCTGACGGGCGTGCTGCTCGCGCCGTACGTGCGCCTCGACCCGTACGGTCTGCCGCTGCTCGTCATGGAGGTGGTCGCGGTCGCGGTGGCCGCGCGGATGCGCAGCCTGTCCCTTGCGGTGCTGGTGGCGCTCGGCGTCGCGGTCGGGCAGAGCCAGTTGACACGGCTGCACCCGACGGGCTGGGGCGGGCAGCTGCTCCAGGCGGTCGGGGCGAATCTCTTCGTCGTGGCGCTCCTGGTCGCGGCCCTGGTCCTGCCGGGCATCGGCACGCGTGACGCCCTGCCGCGCTCGGCCACCGCGCGCGTGCCGACCCCGCCCGGCGCCTGGATCGTGGCCGTGGTGCTGTTCCTGTTGCCGCTCGGCTTCGCGGGCTCGGACCTGCACACCTCGGTCCAGGTACCGGCGCTCGGCGTGATCCTGCTGTCCCTGGTGGTCGTCACCGGCCGCGGCGGACAGATCTCCCTGGGACAGGCGGCGTACGCGGGGCTGGGCGCCCTGTTCACGGCGCTGCTCGCGGCGGGCCGCTTCCCAGGCCTGCCACGGCTGCCCGAACTGGCGGCGCTGTCCGTGGCGGTGGCCCTGGTCGCACCGCTCGGCCTGCTGACCGGCTGGCCCGCCATCGGCCGCCACGGCCTGGCCCTGGCGCTGGCCACGTTCGCGGTGGGCGTCGGGGTGAGCCGCTTCGTCTTCGCGCAGCCGTACGCCACCTCCGGGCTGTCGCTGGACCGCCCGGCGGGCTTCGACGGGGACCGCGCGTACTACGTCCTGGAACTGGCCCTGCTGGCCGCCGCGCTGCTGGCGACCCACGCGCTGCGCCGGGGTCGCACCGGACGTGCCCTCGCCGCCATGCGGGACCACGAGGCGGGCGCGTCGGCGGCGGGCGTCCGGGTCCCGTCCCTGAAGCTCCTCGCCTTCGTCTCGGGCGCCGCCCTTGCCGCTCTCGGCGGCGGCATGCTCGGCATGGGGCAGCGCGCGTTCGACCCCGGCGCGTACGACCCCGTGCGCGGACTGCTGTGGTTCGCCGCGGTCGTGGTCCTGGGCGCGGACAGCACCTTGGGCGCCCTGGCCGCCGCGGCTCTTCTGGTGGGGCTCGACGCGGGGGCCCGGGGCGGGGTGGCGGCGGCGCTGATCGGGGTGCTGGCGGTGCTGGTCGGACGGTTCCCCGGCGGGCCGTACGAGGCGCTGCGTGCGGCCGGGCAGCGGCTGCGCCCGCGGCGCGGGGCGCGGCTCACGGCGGTGGGGACGAGGGCGCGCGCGAGACTGCGGCCACCGGCCGCGCGGGCGGCGCCGCACATCGCGCACATCGGCCCGCGGCCGTCGCGCGCCACCGCCGTGCCGCGCCCGACGGCCGAGGCGGCCGCGCTCCCGCCCCCCGCGGTCCCGCTGCTCGCTGCGCGTCGCCTCCACGCCCGCTACGACGGCTTCACCGCCCTCGACGGTGTCGATCTGGAGGTCCGGCCCGGACGGGTCACCGCCGTCGTCGGGCCCAACGGGGCCGGCAAGAGCACGCTGTTCCACTGTCTGGCCGGGACGCTGCGGCCCGCGCGCGGGCAGGTCGTGTTCGGTGGCCGGGACATCACCCGGCTGCCGGACCATGCCCGCACCCGGCTCGGGATCGCGCGGACCTTCCAGCAGCTGGCCGTGTTCCCGTCGTTGACCGTGACCGAGAACGTCCGGGTGGGTGCCGAGCAGGGCCGGCTCGCCGACCCCGGCGCGGTGGAGCGGGCGCTGCGGCTGGCCGGGCTCGACGGGCCGGTGCGGGCGCTGCCCGCCGCGGGGCTGCCCACCGGCACGCTGCGCCGGGTCGAGCTGGCCCGGGCGCTGGCCGGCGGCCCCCGCGTGCTGCTGCTCGACGAGCCCGCCGCGGGGCTCGACACCGTCGAAGTGGCCGCGCTGGCCCGGCTGCTGGACGCGCTGGCCGCCGACGGCACCGCCCTGCTGGTCGTCGAGCACGACCTCGACCTGGTCGCCGGTATCGCCGACGTCGTGCACGTCATGACGGCGGGCCGCATCGTCGCGTCCGGCCCGCCCCGCCAGGTGCTGGACTCGCTCGAAGCGGCGGCCGGGCCATGACCGTCTCACTGCGCCACGCGCGCGTGCGCTACGGCCCCCTGGAGGCCCTGCACGGTGTCAGCCTCGCCGCGCCGGGCCCGGGGCTGACCGTGCTGCTGGGCCGCAACGGCTCCGGTCGCAGCACCGTGCTGCGCGCGCTCGCCGGAACCGTGCCGCTGTCCGGCGGGGCGGTGGTGTGGGACGGCGTCGACGTGACCCGTGTGCCCGCGTACGAACGGGCCCGGCGCGGACTGTTCCTGGTCCCCGAGCGGCAGGCCGTGTTCGGGTCGCTGACCGTACGGGAGAACCTGGAACTCATGGCGCCCGCGTACGACTCGGCGCTCGACGCCTATCCGCGGCTGCGCCCCCTGCTCCCCCGCCGCGCGGGCACCCTGTCCGGCGGTGAGCAGCGGATGCTCGCGCTCTCCCGTGCCCTGCTGGCACGCGCGCGTGTGCTGCTCGTCGACGAGCCCGCGCAGGGCATGTCCCCTGCGGTGGCGGCGCGTACGTACGAGCTGCTGAGCGCGCTCGACGCGTGCGTCGTGGTCGCCGAGCAGCGGCTGCCGCCGGTGCTGCGCGGGCGGCCCGCGTTCGTGTACGAACTGCGCCGCGGGGCTGTCGTGTTCGGCGGCGAGGCGGGCGAGCGTGCCGTCCGCCCCTGAGGCCGCCGTCGCCGAAGGGCAGCGCCCCACCCGGTCGGTGGACCGGGTGGGGCGTCGTGCCCGGGACAGGGGGAGCGGCTCAGAGCGAGAGGCGCTGCCCGGGCACGATCATGTCGGGATCACCGCCGATGACGGACTTGTTGGCGGCGTAGAGCCGCTGCCAGGTGGTCCCGTGCCGGGCGGCGATGCCGCTGAGCGTGTCGCCCTTGCGGACGGTGTAGTTGCCGCCGGACGAGTCGCGCGACGAGCCGCGGTTGGTGTGGCCGGTCGAACGCTTCGGCGCCTTCGACGGCTTGGCCGGGGCCGCCTTCGTGGTGTTCGTGGTGTTCGTGCTCTTGGTGTTCGTGCTCTTGGTGCCCGCCGTACCGGAGGAGCCCGCCGCGGGTGCGGCGCCGTACGCTCCGGCCCGGGCCGAACAGGTCGGCCAGGCACCCCAGCCCTGGGCGTGCTGGACCTTGGTGGCCACGGCGATCTGCTGGGTCCTGCTGGCCCGGTCGGCGGTCGGCGCGTAGGCCGTGCCCCCGTAGGCACGCCAGGTGCCGGCGGAGAACTGGAGTCCGCCGTAGTAGCCGTTGCCGGTGTTGATGTGCCAGTTGCCGCCGCTCTCGCACTGGGCGATGCGGTCCCACACTCCGCCGTCCGCCGCCGCGGCGTTGCCGGTGGCGGCCAGCAGCCCGAGCGGAGCGAGCAGTGCCGCCCCGGCGAGGACCGCCGTCGTACGCGCCCTGCGGGCGGTCTCGCCGCGGGTGCTGTCGTCACGGACGTAGTTGCGAGTGGTATCGGCACATTCGGACATGTAATTCCCTCTCCACGGACCCGGGGTCCCCCACAGGCGGGGCGCGGCCGCCGCGCATGGACGCGGTCGCTCGCGCTCGCCCCGTCCGCCTGAGCCGGTGCTGCGATCTTGCTTGCCTGGTGCGCGGCCGGCGGACGTACCCGAGCGGTGCTCGTTGCACACGGCGGAGGAATGTACGGAGCGTGGCCACCCGGTATCAACCAACTCCTTGTCATTCCAGGCCAGTTCGCCGTTACCTCGGGTATCGGCGATTTTCGGCCACCCACTTCATTCGCTGATTTCCTGATTTGTCGACCAGCCCCTCGGGTGATCTGTGACCCACTTCACCGATTCAAAGTCCTTTGCCATTCGAAGAGTTGACTTTGAGTGGGCGATTCCGTACCGCATGTAACCCTGCGCGGTGGATGGTTCGATTCCGTTCCCGTCCGGGCGTGACCCCCGCCACAGATCGCCCGTTGTCTCCTTCATGAGCCCGGATCCCCCCGGGGCTCATGGACCGGGAGCCACCCGGCCCTTCACGCACGCATCCCGAGGGAGCCACCGTGCCGCGCATGCTCGACGTCAGCGACGCCGTACGCGCCGAGATCGGCGACGAAGAAGCCGACCGGCTGCTCGCCGGAGAGAACGCCCCGGGCAGTTACGACTGCACGTCCTGCCGCACCCCGGGCGACTCCGAGCAGGAGCGCACCAGCACCGTCCTGTTCATCGGGGACGAGACCGCCGTCCTCGCCTTCGCCCACGCCACCTGCCTGCCCTCGCAGGTCGTCCAGGTCACCGAGGAGCAGTTGCAGGGCGCGGTCCGCTCCATCAACGGGGACAGCGCCCCCGGCGGAGACGCGCACCGGGCCGTGCCCGAGCAGGCCGTGCTCGGCGTCACCAGCGGACTGGTGCTGATCGCCGGGGAGTTGCACCCGGCGCTCGTCGTGGAGCCGACCACGCCGATCGTGCGGCCCGGCACCACGGGCGTGGGCGACGACTTCCTGCCGCTGCTCATCGAGCAGGGGTACATGCCGGTGACCCAGATCAGCGCGGTGCCCCCGGTGCTGCACGGGTGGTCGGTGCTGCTGGCGGTGGGCCAGCTGCACGCGGTGCTCCAGCCCGGCACCCACGGCGGTCAGCCGGTCGCCTGGTGGCAGGCGCACCAGCCGCTGCAGGTCACGGACGGCTGGCGGGCGGCGGCGAACAAGCACCAGCAGGTGCTGCTGTTCGCGGCTCCGGTGGGCTCCATCGGGCGTCAGCCCCGCGAGGACCTGCTGCGGGACGCGCTCGACAAGGCGGCGGCCAACGGGAAGCTGGTCGCGGCCGCGCTGCCGCTCGCGGGTACCTGACGGCGAAGCGGCCCCGCGCCCCCGAAGGGGCGCCCCACGACCGCATCTCTTCCCGCACACGGTCGTTTGGACATACGTGCACGCATACGACGTTCCTCCCCGCCGTCCGTCCTTCTCCTCGATCCCGTCCGCACGGGCGCCGCAGGAGAGCGCGGCCGTGTCATCGCCGACCCCCATCTACGACACGCTCTACGCGGAGTGGGTCAAGATGCTCCGGGCGCTGCCGGGCGACCGCAGCGGCGAGGAGGAGCTGGGGTTCGTCGCCTTCGGGATCGCCCCGCACAACGCCGGCACCTATGGCACGGGAACGTACGGCACGGGGGCGTACGGCACGGGGGCGTACGGCACGGGGTCCCACGGCTCGAACTCGTACAGCGCGTACAGCGCGGGTGCGTACAGCGCCCGCCACGGCACGGGGCAGCAGCAGGCGCAGTGGCAGCGGGTCGGGACGATCGGGCGGCACGACACCGGGATGCACCATGTTCCCGCGGCACTGCCACCGGGACCGCGCCGGGGTATGTGAGCCGGGGTGTGTGACATGCGAAAGGGCAGCCCTTCACCAAGGGCCGCCCTTTCGCCTGCCGTCACTTCTTCTTCGTACCGCGCTTCTCGCGCACCCGCACCGAGATATGGATCGGCGTCCCCTCGAAGCCGAACTCCTCGCGCAGTCGGCGCTCGATGAAGCGGCGGTAGCCCGCCTCGATGAAGCCGGAGGCGAACAGCACGAACCGCGGGGGCTTGGTGCCGGCCTGGGTGCCGAACAGGATGCGCGGCTGCTTGCCGCCCCGGACCGGGTGCGGGTGGGCCGAGACCAGTTCGCCGAGGAAGGCGTTGAGGCGGCCGGTCGGCACGCGCGTCTCCCAGCCCGCGAGCGCGGTCTCGATCGCCGGTACCAGCTTCTCCATGTGGCGGCCGGTGCGCGCGGAGACATTGACCCGCGGCGCCCAGGCGACCTGGCCGAGCTCGGTCTCGATCTCGCGCTCCAGGTAGTAGCGGCGCTCCTCGTCGAGGTTGTCCCACTTGTTGTAGGCGATGACCATCGCGCGGCCCGCCTCGACGGCCATGGTGATGATCCGCTGGTCCTGCACGGAGATGTTCTCGGAGGCGTCGATCAGGACGACGGCCACCTCGGCCTTCTCCACCGCCGCCGCGGTGCGCAGCGAGGCGTAGTAGTCGGCGCCCTGCTGGAGGTGGACCCGCTTGCGGATGCCGGCGGTGTCGACGAACTTCCAGGTGACGCCGCCCAGTTCGATCAGCTCGTCGACCGGGTCACGGGTGGTGCCCGCGAGTTCGTTGACGACGACGCGCTCCTCGCCCGCGACCTTGTTCAGCAGCGAGGACTTGCCCACGTTCGGGCGGCCGATCAGCGCGATGCGGCGCGGGCCGCCGACTGCGGTGCCGAAGGTCTGCTCGGGCGCGTCCGGCAGCACCTCCAGGACGGCGTCCAGCATGTCGCCGGTGCCGCGGCCGTGCAGCGCGGAGACCGGGTGCGGCTCACCGAGCCCGAGGGACCACAGGTACGCGGCATCCGCTTCGCCGCTCGGTCCGTCGACCTTGTTGGCGGCCAGCACCACGGGCTTGCCGGCCTTGCGCAGCAGACGTACGACGGCCTCGTCGGTGTCGGTCGCGCCGACCTTGGCGTCGACGACGAAGACGACCGCGTCGGCCGCCTCGATCGCGTACTCGGCCTGGGCGGCCACGGAGGCGTCGATGCCGAGGACGTCCTGCTCCCAGCCGCCGGTGTCGACGACCTTGAAGCGGCGGCCCGCCCACTCGGCCTCGTAGGTCACACGGTCGCGGGTGACGCCCGGCTTGTCCTCGACGACCGCCTCACGGCGGCCGATGATCCGGTTCACCAGGGTCGACTTGCCGACATTGGGCCGGCCGACGACGGCGAGCACGGGCAGCGGGCCGTGGCCCGCCGCCTCGATGGCGCCCTCGACGTCCGCGATGTCGAAGCCCTCTTCCGCGGCGAGCTCCATGAACTCCGCGTACTCGGCGTCGCCAAGCGCTCCGTGGTCATGCTCTTCGAGCGAACCCTCGGAGTGGATGTCGTCGTTCATGAAGTCCGTACCTCGTTCATCGTGGTGATCGGTGGAGCACCCCGCAGGGGCTGATCCACTACTCAGTGTCGCCTAGCGTCCACTACTCAGTGTCGCCTGGCGCCCGGTCAGGCGCCTGGCGTTTTCCAGGTGCTCGGTGAGCTGCTTCTGGATGCGCTCGGTCGCCTCGTCCAGCGCCCTGCGCGTGCGTCGTCCGCTGCCGTCGCCCGCCTCGAAGGGGTCGCCGAAGACGACGTCGACGCGGGAGCGCAGCGGTGGCAGTCCCTTCATCAACCGTCCCGGCCGCTCGGAACTTCCCAGCACGGCCACGGGCACGATCGGGGCGCCGCTGCGGACCGCGAAGTAGGCGAGGCCCGCACGCAGCGAGGCGAAGTCGCCCTCGCCCCGGGTGCCCTCCGGGAAGATGCCGAGCACTTCCCCGGCCTCCAGTACGCCCAGCGCCCGCGCGATCGCCGTGCGGTCGGTGCTCTCGCGGTCCACCTTCACCTGGCCGATGCCGGTCAGGAACCGGCCGAGCGGGCCGACGAACGCCTCCTTCTTGATCAGGAAGTGCGTCGGCCGGGGCGCCACGCCCATGACCATCGGGCCGTCGATGTTGTGGGAGTGGTTGACGGCGAAGATCACCGGGCCGGTCGCGGGCACCTTCCAGGCGCCGAGCACACGGGGCTTCCACAGCCCGTACATCAGGCCGACGCCGATGCGCCGCCCGACCTCGGCGCCTCTCGCCGAAGCAGCTTCGGTCACTTTCCGGCCCGCTTCTCCTCGACGAGGGTGACGACGCACTCGATGACCTGCGGCAGCGTGAGGTCGGTGGTGTCCACCTCGACCGCGTCGCCCGCCTTGGCGAGCGGCGAGGTCTTACGGCTGGAGTCGGCCGCGTCACGCTTGATCAGCGCCTCGCGGGTGGCGTGGACGTCCACGCCCTTGAGCTCACCGCTGCGGCGGGCGGCGCGGGCCTCCGGGGAGGCGGTCAGGAAGATCTTCAGGTCGGCGTCCGGCAGCACCGTGGTGCCGATGTCACGGCCCTCGACCACTATGCCGACCTCGGCGGTGGCGGCCAGCGTGCGCTGCAGCTCGGTGATCCGGGCGCGCACCTCGGGCACCGCGCTGACCGCGCTGACCTTGGAGGTGACGTCCTGGGTGCGGATCGGGCCGGCCACGTCGACGCCGTCGACCGTGATCGTGGGGTTGGCCGGGTCGGTGCCCGAGACGATCTCCGGCTTGCCCGCCACGGCGGCGATCGCGGTGGGGTCTTCCAGGTCGATGCCGTTGTTCACCATCCACCAGGTGATCGCCCGGTACTGGGCCCCGGTGTCCAGGTAGCTCAGGCCGAGCTTCGAGGCCACGGCCTTCGACGTGCTCGACTTGCCCGTGCCGGAGGGGCCGTCGATCGCGACGATCACGGGCAGGGCGGTCCGGGCGGCGCCGTTTTCCACGGGGGGACACCTTCCTGGTGCGGTGTGGTGGGTGTGCGGGACGCGAGGGCGCCCCGCACAAGGTTACTGGGTGCGGGTCACTCGTCCGGACGCGAGAGGTGCGGGACCTCGCAGCATCGTGGCGCACACCACGGCCGCACCGGCGGCGCCGGGCGCCCTACTGCCGGATCGCCCAGCCCCGCTCCCGCAGTGCGGCGGCCAGCGCCACGGCCGCCTTCGGCTCCACCATCAGCTGCACCAGACCGGCCTGCTGCCCGGTCGCGTGCTCGATGCGTACGTCCTCGATGTTGACGCCGGCCCGCCCCGCGTCGGCGAAGATGCGGGCCAGCTGGCCGGGCTGGTCGTCGATGAGCACGGCGACCGTCTCGTAGATCCGCGGAGCGGACCCGTGCTTGCCGGGCACCCGGACCTGCCCCGCGTTCCCGCGCCGCAGCACGTCCTCGATCCCGGAGCTGCCCTCCTGCCGCTTGGCCTCGTCGGTCGACTGCAGGGCGCGCAGGGCGCGGACGGTCTCGTCGAGGTCGGCGGAGACATCGGCGAGCAGATCGGCGACCGGACCGGGGTTCGCGGACAGGATGTCGATCCACATCCGGGGGTCGGACGCGGCGATCCGGGTCACGTCCCGAATGCCCTGGCCGCACAGCCGTACGGCCGTCTCCTCGGCGTGCTCCAGGCGCGCGGCGACCATGCTGGAGACCAGGTGGGGCATGTGGGAGACCAGGGCGACGGCACGGTCGTGGGCGTCGGCGTCCATGACCACCGGCACCGCACGGCAGTGCGAGACCAGCTCCAGGGCGAGGTTCAGCACCTCGGTGTCCGTGTCACGGGTGGGCGTCAGCACCCAGGGGCGGCCCTCGAAGAGGTCGCCGCTCGCGGCCAGCGGGCCGGACTTCTCCCGGCCCGACATGGGGTGCGTGCCGATGTACGACGACAGGTCGAGGCCCAGCGACTCCAGCTCGCGGCGCGGACCTCCCTTGACGCTGGCCACGTCGAGATAGCCGCGGGCCACGTTGCGGCGCATGGCGTCGGCGAGGACCGCGGACACATGTGCGGGCGGGGCGGCCACGACGGCGAGGTCGACGGGACCCTCCGGGGCCTCGTCCGTACCGGCGCCCAGCGCGGCCGCCGTACGGGCCTGCTCGGGGTTGTAGTCGGCGAGGTGGACGGTCACGCCCCGCTGGGTCAGGGCGAGCGCGGCGGACGTGCCGATGAGGCCGGTGCCGATGACGAGAGCGGTCCTCACTGGGCGATGTCCTTGCGCAGGGCGGCCGCCGCGCCGAGGTAGACATGCGCGATGTCGGCGCGGGGCCGCTCCGACTCGATATGGGCGAGGACGCGGACCACCCGGGGCATGGCGCCCTCGATCTCCAGCTCCTGGGCGCAGATCAGCGGCACGTCGACGATGCCGAGCTTGCGGACGGCGGCCGCCGGGAAGTCGCTGTGCAGATCGGGAGTGGCCGTGAACCAGATGCTGATCAGGTCGTCCACGCTCAGCCCGTTCCGCTCCAGGATGGCGGTGAGCAGGGCTCCGACCTGCTCGTCCATGTGGCCGGCCTCGTCCCGTTCCAGCTGGACGGCCCCCCGGACCGCTCGTACCGCCACGGTGCTGCTCCTTGCTGAGATGCGTATCGGCTCTTGGTCCGTCCAGCGTAGTCAGGGCGGGCCGGTGGAGTGGGCGGCGCCCGCCCCCTGAGACGGTCATCCCGAGCGGTGAACCGTCCCAATGTCACTCATATCGCCGTATCCCGCTACTTGATGTGAGAACACCGCCGTGCGCCTCTTTACGCCGGGGCCGCCGGTCCGCTCTGATGTCAGGAAGCCCGCCTCGGGGGAGGCCCGTCATGAAACGTCCCGGACCTTTGCTGACCCTTCTCGCGGGTCTGCTGCTCGGCCTGTTCCTGCTGACGCTCGACGCGACGACGGGGACGAGGAACACGGTGCCCACGTACAAGGGGCGGTCGCCCGTCCCGACGCCTGCCGGATCCGCCGCGTCACCCGCCCCCACCCCGTCCCGCGCCCAGATCGCCGACGCGTCCTACGCGGGCCGCACCGACGACGACTCCTCCTCGGTGGCCGTGTCGATCCGCGGCGGCAAGGCGATCGCGTACTTCTGCGACGGCCGCCGCAAGGAGGCGTGGCTGAAGGGCGACGTGGCGGACGACGGCAGCATGCGACTGACCGGACGGCACGGCGCCGAGCTGAACGGCCGGCCCCAGGAGAGCCGGCAGCTCCGCGGCACGGTGGACCTCGACGGCGGCCACTACGCCTTCACCGCCGACAAGGCGGTCAAGCCGTCCGGGCTCTACCGGGCGACGGCCACCGTGCGCGGCGCGAAGATCGACGGCGGCTGGATCGTGCTGTCCGACGGCCGGCAGGTCGGCATCCTCAGCCGCGACGGCAAGGCAGGCGCCGCGCCCCGCATCGACCCGGCGACCGGCGCGGTCACGGTCGACGGCGAGCGGCTGACGGCACGTCCCGTGACCCCGTGACCGGAGGGAGCCGACCATGAACGTCGACCCGAACGCCGCCACCCAGGGCTTCCCCTCGCCCGAGTCCCGCCCGCACCCGGCCCGCTATCTCGTCCCGGCGCTGGTGGCCGCCGCCGTCGCGGTCGCCCTCGGTGTGTACGGAAAGGTCCACCATCCGACGGGGACCGCCTTCAATCTCGCCGGGTTCAACAGCACGGGCGCCGTGAAGTCGTGGCTGGCGACCACCGCGGTCTTCTTCGCGGTGATCCAGCTGGTCTCGGCGCTGATGATGTACGGGAAGCTGCCCGGGCCGGGCTGGGCGCCGGTGCTGCACCGCTGGTCGGGCCGGGTGGCGTTCCTGGTGACGGTCCCGGTGGCGGTGCACTGTCTGTACGCGTTCGGCTTTCAGACGTATGAAACACGCGTTTTGTGGCACTCCCTCCTGGGTTGCTTCTTCTTCGGTGCTTTCAGTGCCAAGATGCTGCTGCTCCGCTCGGAGCGTCTTCCCGGCTGGCTGCTGCCCGTCGTCGGCGGACTGGTGTTCGCCGTTCTCACGGTCATCTGGCTGACCTCGGCCTTCTGGTTCTTCCGCACGTTCGGAGTGACGACATGACGCACGACTCGACGCGGCGCACGGCTCTCGCGACCGGCGCGGCGGCGCTCGCGGCGGGTTGCGTGGGGTGCAGCAAGTACGGCGAGAGCACGAGCTCCGGCGAGAAGAAGGAGTCCGGACCGTCCGTGGCCGCCACCGCCGGGCAGGCGCTGGCGAAGACCAGCGAGATCCCGGTCGGCGGCGGCACGATCTTCAAGGAACAGAAGATCGTGGTCACCCAGCCGAGCCAGAACGAGTTCAAGGCCTTCTCGGCCGTCTGCACCCATCGGGGCTGCACCGTGGCCCGGGTCGCGGACCGCACGATCGACTGCCCCTGTCACGGCAGCAAGTTCGACATCAGCGACGGCGCGGTGGCCCACGGCCCGGCGACCAAGCCGCTGGCGCCGGAGAACATCAAGGTCAACGGAGAGACGATCCACCTGGCGTGACCCCGAGCCGGACGCGCACCACGAAATCGTGCAGAGCGTCATGGGCGCTGGGCGCGTCGGGCAGCTCCGAGGCGCTCTGGGCCTCGTCGAGCACGGAGTGCAGGCGTTCCACGTCGGCCTCCACGCGCGCGTGGTCGACCTCGGCGGCTCCGTGCTCCCGCTCCGCCTTCGCCGCTATCAGCTCCGGCAGACACGCGGGCGCGTCCGGTTCCGCGGCGAGCGTGGGCAGATGGGCCTGCACCTGCCCGCTGCGCATCAGATGGATGCCGGTGAGCAGCGCCCGGAACGTGTAGAGCAGCGGCTTGAGTTCACCGGTCTTCTCGAACAGCCGCCACTGCGTCACCGCGAACCCCCGGTAGTGGTGGGCGTGATGACGGGTGAGGACGCCGACCGCGAGCTCGGCCAGCTCGCTGTGCGCGTCGGTGGTGTGCACGACCAGGGGTGAGAGCAGTTGCTCCAGGACGTAGCCGTTGCGGCGCAGCATCAGTCGTACGAACTTGCGCAGATCGTGGGTGACGAGGTCCAGCTCGACGCCGTGGCGCACCCAGGTCCGTGACCGCGTCTCGTCCGGCTCCCGCAGCCCCACCAGGTCGGCGGCGGGCAGCAGATGGACGCCCCGCAGGTCCAGGTCGGAGTCCTGCGAGGGGAAGCCGTACAGATGCGCGCCGGAGACGGTCGCGAACAGCAGGGGGTCCGGCTGTTCGGCGATGACGGGCGTCAGGTGCAGGTCGAGATCGTCGATCATGGGCTAAGCGTCCCAGAGCGCTCCCAGGGTGAGCAGGTCTCCCCCGTACTCGATCCGGTCCGCCCACGCGGTCGGCCAGGCGTCCGCGCCCAGGTGGGCGCCCGCGAAGGCGCCGGTCAGGCAGGCGATGGAGTCCGAGTCACCGGAGGTGCACGCGGCCCGGCGCAGGGCGGTGACCGGTTCGTCGACGAAGAGCAGGAAGCACAGCAGGCCGGTCGCCAGGGCCTCTTCGGCGATCCAGCCCGCGCCCGTGGCCAGGCACGGGTCGGCCTCGGGCGAGGCGGTGCGCACGGCCTCCTGGAGACGGCCCAGGATCTCCAGGCACTCGTCCCAGCCGCGCGCGATGAAGTGCTCGGGCGAGGGGTCCTGCGAGCGGGTCCACAGGTCGCCGAGCCAGGTGTGGTGGTAGCGGGTGCGGTTGTCGAGGGCGTACGAGCGCAGCAGTCCGACCAGGCCGGTGGGCTCGGTGCCGTGGGCGAGCAGCCGTACGGCGCGGGCGGTGAGGTCGGAGGCGGCCAGTGCCGTCGGATGCCCGTGGGTCAGCGCGGACTGCAACTGGGCGGCGCCGGCGCGCTGTTCGTCGCTGAGGCCGGGGACGAGTCCGATCGGGGCGACGCGCATGTTGGCGCCGCAGCCCTTGGAGCCGATCTGGCTGGCGTCCTGCCAGGCCCGCCCCTCCTCCTTGAGGAGGCTGCACGCGGTCAGGCAGGTGCGCCCGGGAGCCCGGTTGTTCTCCGGCGACTGGTACCAGTCCACGAACTCCTCGCGCAGCGGCCGCTCCAGCCGCTTGGGCGCGAGCACCCCGCGGTCCATGGCCGTGCGCAGCCCGCGGCCCAGCGCCAGCGTCATCTGGGTGTCGTCGGAGACGAAGGCGCGCTTCGGCAGCTCCATCTCCCGCCAGGGTCCGCACTTGGCGAGGATCGACGGGACGTCGTTGAACTCGGTGGGGAAGCCGAGCGCGTCCCCGAGGGCGAGGCCCAGCAGGGATCCGGTGGCGGCGCGCTTGTTCACGGTGGTGGTCATGCGGGGCGTCCTTCCCGGGACGGTCGGAGCAGGGGTGGGTGCAGGGCGGTGGCGGTGCCCGCGCGGTAGAGGGCGGCCGGCTTGCCGCGGCCGCCGGTCAGCCGCGCGGCCCCGGGCACGGGCTCGACGAACCCCGGCGTGGCCAGCACCTTGCGGCGGAAGTTGGGACGGTCGAGCGCCGTACCCCACACCGTCTCGTAGACCTGCTGCAGCTCGCCGAGGGTGAACTCGGCCGGGCAGAAGGCGGTGGCGAGGCAGGTGTACTCGAGCTTGGCGCCGACCCGTTCGTGGGCGTCGGCGAGGATCCGGTCGTGGTCGAAGGCGAGCGGCCGGGCGGCGTCGTACGGCAGCCAGCGGGCCTGGGCCGCGTCGCCTCCGCCGTGCGGCTCGGGCGCGTCGGGCAGCAGCGCGGCGAACGCGACCGACACGACCCGCATCCGGGGGTCGCGGCCGGGCTCGCTGTAGGTGCGCAGCTGTTCCAGATGCAGTCCGGAGACGTCCGACAGGCCGGTCTCCTCGGCGAGTTCACGCCGGGCGGCCGTCTCGGCGGACTCGTCCGGCAGCACGAAGCCGCCGGGCAGCGCCCAGTGGCCGGCGAAGGGTTCCTGGCCCCGCTCGACGAGCAGCACGTGCAACGCGTTCGCGCGCAGGGTGAGGACGGCGAGGTCGACGGTGACGGCGAAGGGTTCGTGGGCGTACTTGTCGTAGCCCTCCACGGTCTCGCCTCCTTCACGGTCAGGACCACTAATAGTCACTTCGACTATAATAACCCACCCCCACCACCGTAAGCCCTCAGCTGCCCCCTGAGCGCCTTGCGCGCACACGGAAGCGGCCGGCACCGGGAAACCCGGTACCGGCCGCCACAGAGCCGCTGACAGCCCTCCTAGAGGTCGACCTCCTTCATCAGCATGCCGACCTCGGTGTTCGACAGCCGCCGCAGCCAGCCCGACTTCTGGTCGCCCAGGGTGATCGGGCCGAAGGCGGTCCGCACCAGCTTCTCGACCGGGAAGCCGGCCTCGGCCAGCATGCGGCGCACGATGTGCTTGCGGCCCTCGTGGAGGGTCACCTCGACGAGGTAGTTCTTGCCGGTCTGCTCGACGACCCGGAAGTGGTCCGCGCGCGCGTAGCCGTCCTCCAGCTGGATGCCGTCCTTCAGGCGCTTGCCGAGGTCGCGCGGGATCGGGCCCACGATGGCCGCGAGATAGGTCTTCTTCACGCCGTACTTGGGGTGGGTCAGACGGTGGGCCAGCTCGCCGTGGTTGGTGAGCAGGATGACGCCCTCGGTCTCGGTGTCGAGCCGGCCGACGTGGAAGAGCCGCGTCTCACGGTTGGTGACGTAGTCGCCGAGGCACTGGCGTCCCTCGGGGTCCTCCATCGTCGACACGACACCGGCGGGCTTGTTCAGCGAGAAGAACTGGTACGACTGGGTCGCCACCGTCAGGCCGTCGACCTTGACCTCGTCCTTCTCCGGGTCGACACGGCGGCCCTGCTCCAGGACGATCTCGCCGTTGATCTCGACGCGCGCCTGCTCGATGAGCTCCTCGCAGGCACGCCGGGAGCCGTAGCCCGCGCGCGCGAGGACCTTCTGCAGCCGCTCGCCCTCCTGCTCGGCGCCCGGGAAGGTCTTGGGCAGCTTGACGTCCTTCTTGCCCGCGTACCGCTCGCGGTTGCGCTCCTCGGCCCGCGCCTCGTACTCGCGGGAGCGACCCGGAGCCGTACGCCCGCCGCCGCCCTGCTGGGACTGCTTGGGCCCGCCCTTGGCACCGCCGCGGGCGGCGCCGCCGCGCCCCGCCTTGGGGCCGTCCTTCGTGGCGCCGGGGCCCACGTCGTAGCGGCGCTCCTCGGGACGGGGCTTGCGGGGACGGCCCTGCCCCTGCCGCTCGTCCCTGTTGTTGCCGGCACCGCGGTAGTTCCCGCGCCCGCCGCTCTTGCCGCTGCCGCTGCTTCGCATCAAGTTTCCGTCTTAGTCGTCTGCGTCCTGACCGCCGGGCGCGTCGGGCGCGTCCGGGTCGAACGACGGTACGCCCTCCTGGGTCTCGGCCTCGATCGCCTCCGCCTCCGGGAGGAAGGGCGCGAGCTCCGGGAGCTCGTCCAGACCGCGCAGGCCCATCCGCTCCAGGAAGTAGTTCGTCGTCCTGTACAGGATCGCACCTGTTTCGGGTTCCGTGCCCGCCTCCTCGACCAGACCGCGCTGCAGGAGGGTGCGCATCACACCGTCGCAGTTCACTCCGCGTACGGCCGAGACACGGCTGCGGCTCACCGGCTGGCGGTAGGCGACGACGGCCAGGGTCTCCAGCGCGGCCTGGGTGAGGCGGGCCTGCTGGCCGTCCAGGACGAAGCCCTCGACGGCGGCGGCGTACTCGGGGCGGGTGTAGAAGCGCCAGCCGCCGGCGATGAGCCGCAGCTCGAATCCCCGCCCCTGGACGGTGTACTCGTCGGCCAGCTCGCGCAGCGCGTCCGCGATCTGCCGCCTCGGCCGCTGGAGGATCTTCGAGAGGTGCTCCTCGGTCGCGGGTTCGTCCACGACCATGAGGACCGCCTCCAGGGCGGGCTTGAGGTCGAGGTCGGCGACGGTGCGCGGACCGGCCGGGACGTCGGTGATCTCCTCGCTCACGCCTTCTTCTCCTCCTTGGGCTCCTCGGGCGGCCGATCGAACTCGTCGGTCACCCGCGGTGTCTCGTCGCTGTCCCCACCGGTCCACCGCACGATCAGGTCCCCGAGGGCGGTCTCCTGATCCAGTGCGACGGCCTTCTCGCGGTACAGCTCCAGCAGGGCCAGGAAACGGGCCACGACGGTCAGGGTGTCGTCGGTGTCCTCGACGAGGACCCGGAAGCTGGCCTCCCCCATCTCCCTGAGCCGTGCGACGACGATCCCGGCCTGCTCCTGCACGCTGACCAGCGGGGCGTGGATGTGGTCGACGTACACCTGGGGCTTGGCCTTGGGCTGCATCGCCTTGACGGCGAGCTTGGCGAACCCCTCGGGGCCGATGCTGATGACGACCTCGGGCAGCAGCTTGGCGTGGTGCGGTTCGAGGCCGACGGTACGGGGGTAGCGGCGGGCCTCCTGATCGAGGCGGTAATTGAAGATATCCGCGATCTGCTTGTACGCCCGGTACTGCAGCAGCCGCGCGAACAGCAGGTCCCGGGCCTCCAGCAGGGCCAGGTCGGCCTCGTCCTCGACCTCGGCGGCGGGCAGCAGCCGGGCGGCCTTGAGGTCGAGCAGCGTGGCGGCGACGACGAGGAACTCGGTCGTCTGATCCAGGTCCCAGTCCGGCCCCATCGCCCGGATGTGCGCCATGAACTCGTCGGTCACCTTGGAGAGGGCGACCTCGGTGACGTCCAGCTTGTGCTTCGAGATCAACTGGAGAAGCAGATCAAAGGGCCCCTCGAAGTTGGCCAGCCGCACCTTGAACACACCGTCGACGACCGCGGCACCATCCCCGGAGGAAACACCTGCCGACCGCAACTGCGCAGACTCCACCCCGACCGGGCCAAGACCCGGCCCGGCCCCGGGGAGAACCACCTCGGTCCGGGAGAGCCCCGACTCACGTCCCGGCCCCACGGAGCCGGCCTCGGCAAGAAGGCCCGCACGCTCGGAGCGCGGGGTGACAGTCCCGGTCACGGAGATCCCCGGCTCTGCCGACGAGCCCTCCGCCCCGGCCCCAGGGAGGACGGCCTCGGGCCTGGCGAGCCCCGGCTCAGGCCCCAGGGCCACGGCCTCGGACCTGGGCTCGGAGAGGAGGTTCGCAGGCTCAGGCCCCGCGAGGCCGGCCCCGGACCCGGAGACCCCCGGCTCTGCCGACGAACCCTCCGACTTGGGCCCAGGGAGGACCGCCTCGGGCCTGGCGAGCCCCGGCTCAGGCCCCAGGGCCACGGCCTCGGACCTGGGCTCGGAGAGGAGGTTCGCAGGCTCAGGCCCCGCGAGGCCGG
>NZ_JBIAWG010000007.1:0-28716 GCF_042895285.1 Streptomyces sp. NPDC001406 | reverse complement strand
CCGGCCCCGGACCCGGAGACCCCCGGCTCTGCCGACGAACCCTCCGACTTGGGCCCAGGGAGGACGGCCTCGGGCCGGACGAGCCCCGGCTCGCGGCCCAAAAGCGCAGCCACAGGCTCGGACGTCCCCGGCTCGCGGTCCAGGACCACGGCCTCTGACTCGGAGATCCCCCGCTCTGACACGACGGAACCAGACCGCGAGTCATGCGGCTCGGACTCGGTACGAAGGCCCGCACGCTCGGAGCCCGGGGGGACAGTCCCGGTCACAGAGATCCCCGGCTCTGCCGCCGCGCCCTCTGACTCGGGCCCCGGAAGGGCCGCCTCGGGCCGGGCGCGCCCCGCCTCCGACACGGCGGACCCAGACCGCGAACCCTCCGACTCGGGCTCAGGCCCCGGACGCGCAGCCCCGGACTCGGAGATCCCCGGCTCCGACACGGCGGACCCAGACCTCGAACCCTCCGGCTCGGGCCCAGGGAAGGTGGCCTCGGGGGCGGGAGACGGGCTTCGAGGCGGCGTGGCTGCTTCGGATTCCGTGGCCGGGGTGGGTGGCTCGGGGTTTGGCTTCGAGGGGTTCGTGGGGGCCCCTGGCTGAGCTGCCTGCGCGGCGCCCGGTCCCCGCCCCAGGGCACGTCTGCGGCCGGCCGAGGGGCCGGGGGCGGGAACGTCGTTCGAGGTCATGGCCGTCGCAGGCTATCGCTTACCGCCCACCGAGCCGACTACCGGCCGCGCAGCCGCCGTACCAGGATGCTCGCTTCTCCCCGGGACTCCAGGTCGGCCAGCACCACCGCGACCGCCTCGCGGACGATGCGTCCGCGGTCGACGGCCAGCCCGTGCTCGCCACGGAGCACCAGCCGGGCGTGCTCCAGGTCCATCAGTTCCTCGGCCGACACATACACGGTGATCTTCTCGTCGTGCCGCTCGCGCCCGCTGGGGCGCCGCGCCGCCGCCCGGTTCCCGCGCTTGCGGGGCTGCGCGCCGGCGGAGGAGGCGGCAGAACCTTCCTGCGCCGCCTGCCGCCGTGCCGACCGCTCCGCCGAGGCGCCCCGGCTGCGGGACTCGCCCGCGTCGGCCGGCTCTGCCTCCGCGGCCACATGCTCCGCGCCGTCGCCGTCACCGCCCTGCACGGGCACCGACGGCGGCACGTCCTCCGACGCGGCGGCCGCCGCGTCACTCTCCCCCGCGGGAGCCGGCACCCGGGCCTCGCCGTTGGCCGGGCGCCGGGGAGTGGACGGCTGGAGCGCCATTCCCCCTGTCGTACGGAACAGTTCGTCGGCCCCCGGCAGACTCACTCGGCGTGACACCGGGCGAGCACCTCCCTGGCGAGCTGGCGATAGGCGGCGGCACCGACGGAGTTGGAGGCGTACGTGGTGATCGGCTCACCTGCGACCGTGGTCTCCGGGAAGCGGACCGTGCGGCCGATGACCGTGTGGTAGACGTGGTCGTCGAACGCCTCGACCACACGGGCCAGCACCTCACGGCTGTGGACCGTGCGCGAGTCGTACATCGTCGCGAGGATCCCGTCGAGCTCCAGCTCCGGGTTGAGCCGCTCCTGGACCTTCTCGATGGTCTCGGTGAGCAGCGCGACGCCACGCAGGGCGAAGAACTCGCACTCCAGCGGCACGATCACCTTGTGCGCGGCCGTCAGCGC
Source organism: Streptomyces sp. NPDC001406 (assembly GCF_042895285.1). Taxonomy (NCBI): domain Bacteria; kingdom Bacillati; phylum Actinomycetota; class Actinomycetes; order Kitasatosporales; family Streptomycetaceae; genus Streptomyces; species Streptomyces sp. NPDC001406. Next base: position 27,069 of record NZ_JBIAWG010000007.1, on the reverse strand, counting down.
GTTGACGGTGAGCAGACCGAGCGAGGGCTGGCAGTCGATCACGATGTAGTCGTAGTCGTCCAGCAGCGGCTTGAGCGCACGCTGGAGCGTGGACTCGCGCGCGACCTCGGAGACCAGCTGGACCTCGGCGGCCGACAGGTCGATGTTGCTGGGCAGCAGGTCCATGTTGGGGACCGCCGTCTTCAGGAGGACCTCGTCCGCGGACATGCCCCGCTCCATGAGCAGGTTGTAGACGGTGAGGTCGAGCTCCATCGGGTTGACGCCGAGACCCACCGACAGCGCGCCCTGCGGGTCGAAGTCCACGAGCAGCACGCGCCGGCCGTACTCCGCGAGCGCGGCACCCAGGTTGATGGTCGACGTCGTCTTGCCGACGCCGCCCTTCTGGTTGCACATCGCGATGATCTTCGCGGGGCCGTGGTCGGTCAGCGGGCCCGGGATCGGGAAGTACGGCAGCGGGCGCCCGGTCGGGCCGATGCGCTCGCGGCGCTGGCGGGCAGCGTCGGGCGCGAGCGTGGCCGCGTACTCCGGGTCCGGCTCGTATTCGGCGTCGGGGTCGTAGAAGTGCCCCTCGGGCAGTTCGTCGTAGTCGGCGAGTTGGTTGTGGGGCGCGCCACTTCCGTCGCCGGCCATGGCGTTCACGTGATGGCCATCCATGCTCTGGTGTGCTGAGTGAGTCACCCCTGCAGACCGGTGACTCTGTTGGGCGAAGGTACGCACCGCGACGGAGCCGACAGCCTCGAACCCCGCGGGGCCCTGGGCCCGTACCGGCGTTCCTGGTTGACCACCCCCGGGAGAAAATGTCGACTCATTCACAAGTCGTCTTACCTCCTTGGTGACCAGGAAACTTCTAGACAGGTCAGCGTGGCACCATGCCGACGGTTGGCGACTCTATGGCGTGTCGGCGGTCCGCAGCAACACAATCCGCCGGACCCGGCAGGATGTGTCGGCAATGAAACATCCCTCTGTCAAGGGCGTACGGCCGTCGCACGGCAGGTTTCACCGGTGTGCGAATCGGTCGAAGAGTTACGTTCGAGGCGAGTTGACCGAGCGTCGCAAAGTGACCATACACACATCCGGCCGGACCTTGTCGGGCAAGGTCCGGCCGGGTACGCGCGGTTGACGACCAGTGTTGACGTATCGCCTTTACCGTATGGTGACTTAGCGGAGCGGCTCGGCGGTCGGCTCAGCCGAGCAGGGTCTCCAGGTCCAGGTGCTCCAGGCCGTGGGCCTCGGCGACCTCCTTGTAAACGACCTTGCCGTCATGGGTGTTGAGACCCTTGGCCAGCGCGGCGTCGCGGCGCAGCGCCTCGACCCAGCCGTTGTTGGCGAGCGAGACGATGTACGGCAGCGTGGCGTTGGTCAGCGCGTAGGTGGAGGTGTTGGGCACCGCGCCGGGCATGTTGGCCACGCAGTAGAAGACCGAGTTGTGAACCCGGAAGGTCGGCTCGGCGTGCGTGGTCGCGTGGGAGTCCTCGAAGCAGCCGCCCTGGTCGATCGCGATGTCGACAAGGACACTTCCGGCCTTCATCCGGGACACCAGCTCGTTGGTGACCAGCTTCGGGGCCTTGGCGCCCGGGATCAGGACCGCACCGACGACGAGGTCGGCGTCGAGGCAGGCCTTCTCCAGCTCGAAGGCGTTGGAGACGACGGTCTGGATCTTCGTGCCGAAGATCTTGTCGGCTTCCTTGAGCTTGTTGATGTCCTTGTCGAGCAGGGTCACATGGAAGCCCAGGCCGATGGCGATCTGCGCGGCGTTCCAGCCGGAGACACCGCCGCCGATGATGACGGCCTTGCCGGCCGGCACGCCCGGGACACCGCCGGGCAGCACACCACGGCCACCGGCCGCGGCCATCAGGTGGTAGGCGCCGACCTGCGGGGCGAGCCGGCCCGCGACCTCGGACATCGGGGCGAGCAGCGGGAGCGCGCGGTTGGGCAGCTCGACCGTCTCGTAGGCGATCGCCGTGGTGCCGGACTCCAGGAGGGCGTCCGTGCACTCCTTGGAGGCGGCCAGGTGCAGGTAGGTGAAGAGGATCTGGTCCTTGCGGAGGCGGTGGTACTCCTCCGCGATGGGCTCCTTGACCTTCAGCAGCAGGTCAGCGGTGGCCCAGACCTCGTCCGCGGTCTCCAGGATCTCGGCGCCGGCCGCCACGTACTCCTCGTCCGGGATCGAGGAGCCGACGCCGGCGTTCCGCTCGACGACGACCTGGTGACCGTTGCGCACCAGCTCGTGCACGCCGGCGGGGGTGATGGCCACCCGGAACTCGTTGTTCTTGACCTCGCGGGGGATGCCGACCTTCACGTCGATCACGGTCCTTGGCTCAGAGGGTGTGGGGGCATTGCAAGACATACCCGGCATGCGGGGGCACACCAGGATGCACCGCAGGAGAACGTGCGGCAGAGCCAGTTTAATGAAGGCGTTCCGGCTGTCTAGCCTTTCATTGCATCAATCTTCGATGGATGTGCTGCGGATTTCGCAGGCATCAGAGCCGTGGTCTGCTTCTGCATCGCTCTCGTGGCTCTCCTGGAGTTCCTCTCCCAGCATGCGCTCGGCGGCCCCACGGTGCAGTCGAGCGGCGGCGGAGTCACCCAGCCGCTCCAGGGTGTCCGCGAGCCGCAGCTGCAGCGCGGCCTGCAGCCGGACGTCGTCGGCACGGCGCGCCCACTCCACCGCCTCCTGGCAGGTGTGCAGCGACTCCTCGGGCCGCCCGGCGTACTCCTGGACCCGGGCCAGTTCGCTCAACGCCCGTGCCTGAGCGGCGACATCACCGCTCTTGCGGTGCCCGGCGACGGCCGCACGCCAGTTCCGCAGCGCCTCGCCGTAGCGGCCCGCATAGGTGTGGGCGGTGCCGATACGGCCGTACAGCCGGGCGGCGTCCGCGCGCTCGTCGCGGGCCAGGCGCTGGGCGAGGGCCCGGCCGAACCAGTCCGCGGCCCGGTCGTAGTCCCCCAGCTCCTGATGCGTGCCGCCTACGGATTCCATCGCGCGGCCGGTGGCGTACGGGTCGTTCGCCTCGCGTCCGGCGTCCAGCGCGGCCCGGTAGCGGACCAGCGCCTCGCTCGTCCGGCCGGTCCGGGCGTCCAGGTCGCCCAGGTTCAGCAGGGCGGCGGCCTTCTCGCGGGACAGTCTGCGGCGCTCGGCCACATCGAGGACGAGGCGGTGGATGCCGTACAGGTCGGGCGCGGCCGCCTGGGTTCCGACATGCGCCACCATCGCCCTGACCAGCTGGGACATCAGCCGGCGGGCCAGCGTGTCCAGCTCCCCGTCGGCGACCGCGAGGCGGGCGGCGGCCAGCAGGGCGGGACGGCGGATGTCGAGCCAGTCGGCGGCCGCCCTGGGGCTGGGGAAGCGCAGGGAGCGGGGCAGGCCCTGGAGCTTCTCGCGCGCCTCGGGGTTGTCCGTCTCGGTGATCGCCCGGCAGGACTGCAGCAGCCGTACGGTCCGCTCCAGCATGCGGGCGCGGGCCAGCTGGAGCTCGCCGGGGCGGTCATGGCTCTCGGCGAGGGCGTGCAGCAGGGGGTGCAGGCAGCCGGGGACCTCGTACTGCGGCAGCGGGGAGTCCACGGCCCGCAGCAGGTTGAGGGCGACGAAGTCGTCCAGGGTGGTGCGGGCGGTGCTCACCGAGCAGCCGGCCAGCGCGGAGGCGGTGTGCGGGTCGACCAGTCCGGCGGGGGCCAGGGAGAGCAGTCGCAGTATCCGGGCGGCCCGGGCCGGCAGCTGCTCGTGGACGAGCCGGAAGGCCCGGCTGAGCGGCGTCCCCTCGTCGGCCTCGGCGTGCAGGCGCTTGGCCAGGTCGGAGACGCCCGCCTGGGGCCGCGCGGCGAGCCAGCCACCGGCCAGGGCCAGCGCGGCGGGCTGGCCCTGGCACACCTCGACGAGGCTCTCGGCGGCGCGCGGGTCCACGGTGATGCGGACCGAGCCGGTGTACCGGGTCAGCAGTTCCAGGGCCGACTTGGTGTCGAGACCGCCCAGGGTGCAGGGCCGGACGTCCGTGATCCCGGTGAGCGGGCCCTGGGACACGGCGACGGCCAGGCAGTCCGGGGAGTCCGGCAGCAGCGCGTCGACCTGCTCGGCGCCCGCCGCGTCGTCCAGCAGGAGCAGCACCCGCCGCTCGGCCAGGGCCGCGCGCAGCGCCTCGCTGAGCTCGTCCTCGCCGGCTCCGGGCGGGGTGGGCAGGTCCAGTGCGGTGAGCAGTTCGCGGGCGGCGCGCTCGACCGGCACCGGGGTGCCGTCGGGTTCGCCGAGCCGGACCCGCAGCACTCCGTCGGCATAGCGGTCGGCGACCTGCCGTACGAGCTCCTCGGCGAGCGCCGTACGGCCGGAACCGGGCCGGCCCGCGATGAGGAGCACGCGCGCGCGTGGGGCCTTGCGGCCGGAGAGGGTGTCCAGGCCCGCTCGCTCGATGTCGGCCCGGAGTTCCTTCAACTCCCTTGTACGGCCCAGGAAATGGCTCTCCGCCGACGCGTCGCCCGACGGCCCCGCGCCGTCCGTGTCCACCGCCTGATCCGTCACGGGCCACACTCCCGTCCCACCGAACGCGCAAGCCCGCCGGGACTCCGGTTCGGGCGTGAGTCGAGCCTAGTTCACGCTCTGCGACGATCCGTGCGGAGCACGGCGGGCAGGTCCCTCGATCGGATCAGGCGATCGTCACACCGGTGGCGGGGCGGCCGACTTCAGGACCGGAGGTGGCCGGGTTCAGGAGTCGAGGTGGCCGGGTTCAGGACTCGAAGGGACGCGCGGGCCACGGTGCCTCGGCCGGGCGCAGGGCGTCGAGGCCTTCGCCGTTGCGGGCGGCGACCAGGGAAAGGACCCCCACGACGAGGCAGTTGTTGTGCAGCTCGCCGGCGAGCACGCCCCGGACGAGCTCCGCCACTGGCACGCGCGCGTGCTCCATGTCGGCCTCTTCGTCCTCGACCTCGAAGCGCTGTCCGTCGGCCTCGGACAGATCACGGGCGAGGAAGATCCGTACGGACTCGTCGCAGCCGCCGGGGGTGGTGTACACGTCGGTCAGGACCCGCCAGTCCCCGGCCTTGACGTGCGCCTCCTCGTACAGCTCGCGCTGGGCTGCGTGCAGGGGGTTCTCGCCGGGCACGTCGAGCAGACCGGCCGGGATCTCCCACAGCTTGTGCCGGACCGGGTGACGGTACTGGCGGATGAGATGAACGCGGTCCTCTTCGTCGAGGGCGACGACCGCCACCGAGCCGGGGTGGACCTGGTAGTCGCGGCGGACCACCGAGCCGTCGGGCATGACCACCTCGTCCGTGCGGACGGAGGTCTTGTTCCCCACGAAGGGGGTCTCCGTGGCACGGATCTCCCACTCCTCGGGGGTGTCCTTGATCGTCATGCCCTGTCCTTCCACACGCTTCACAAAAGACCGGTCGGCTGAAACCGGGGTGCTCACCTTTTGAAGGTATGCACCCCGGCAACCGTACAACTGGTGTGTTACTTCGAATTCTCCTGCGCGCCCGCTGCCTGCTGACGCTCGACAGCCGCCTTCACGAGCCCGGCGAACAGCGGGTGCGGACGGGTCGGACGCGAGCGCAGCTCCGGGTGCGCCTGCGTGGCGACCAGGTAGGGGTGGACATCGCGCGGGTACTCGACGTACTCGACGAGCTTGCCGTCCGGGGAGGTGCCCGAGAAGAGGATGCCGGCCTTCTTCTCCAGCTCCGCGCGGTAGGCGTTGTTCACCTCGTAGCGGTGCCGGTGCCGCTCCTCGACGTACTCCTTGCCGTCGTACACCTCGCGCACGATGGAGCCCTCGGCCAGCTTGGCCGGGTACATGCCCAGCCGCATCGTTCCGCCCATGTCGCCCTCACCGGCGACGATGTCCAGCTGCTCGGCCATGGTCGAGATGACCGGGTGGCCGGTGGCGGCGTCGAACTCGGTGGAGTTGGCGTCCGGGATGTCGGCCAGGTTGCGCGCGGCCTCGATCACGATGCACTGCAGGCCCAGACAGAGACCGAGCAGCGGGATCCTGTTCTCGCGGGCGTAGCGGATGGCGCCGACCTTGCCGAGCACACCGCGGTCGCCGAAGCCGCCCGGGATGCAGATGCCGTCCACGTCGCCCAGCTGCGCCTTGGCCCCCGCCGGGGTCTTGCAGTCGTCCGAGGTGACCCACTTGATCTTGACGCGGGCCTTGTTGGCGAAGCCGCCGGCGCGCAGCGCCTCGGTGACCGAGAGATAGGCGTCGGGCAGGTCGATGTACTTGCCGACCAGGGCGAGGGTGATCTCGTGGTCGGGGTTGTGGACGCGGTCGAGCAGGTCGTCCCAGGTCGTCCAGTCCACGTCACGGAAGGGCAGGTCGAGCTTGCGGACGACGTAGGCGTCCAGGCCCTCGCCGTGCACTGTCTTCGGGATGTCGTAGATCGAGCGGGCGTCGGGGCAGGCGACCACGGCGGCCTCGTCGACGTCGCACATCAGCGAGATCTTGCGCTTGATCGCGGTGGGCACCTCGCGGTCGCAGCGCAGCACGATCGCGTCCGGCTGGATACCGATGTTCCGCAGGGCCGCAACCGAGTGCTGGGTCGGCTTCGTCTTCAGCTCTCCCGAAGGGCCGATGTACGGCAGGAGCGAGATATGGACGACGAAGACGTTGTCACGGCCGACCTCGTGCCGGACCTGGCGGACCGTCTCCAGGAACGGCAGCGACTCGATGTCGCCGACCGTGCCGCCGACCTCGGTGATCACGACGTCCACCTCGTCGGTGGCCATGCGGCGGATGCGGTGCTTGATCTCGTTGGTGATGTGCGGGATGACCTGCACCGTGTCGCCCAGGTACTCACCGCGCCGCTCCTTGGCGATGACGGTCGAGTACACCTGGCCTGTAGTGACGTTGGCGGAGCCGTCCAAGTCGCGGTCGAGGAAGCGCTCGTAGTGTCCGATGTCCAGGTCGGTCTCGGCGCCGTCGTTGGTGACGAACACCTCACCGTGCTGGAACGGGTTCATCGTGCCCGGGTCGACGTTCAGGTACGGGTCGAGCTTCTGCATCACGACGCGCAGTCCCCGGGCCTTGAGCAGCATGCCGAGGCTGGAGGCCGTGAGGCCCTTGCCGAGAGAGGAGGCGACACCCCCGGTGACGAAGATGTGCTTGGTCGTCGTGGCTGTGACGTGTCGAAAAGCCGTGGGCGGCATGGCCAAGAGGGGGCTCCCGTGGTCGCGATCTGTGGTGCGGTACGACTCCCCGCCCGGAGGTTTCCGGGGGTGCCGTCGCTGCGGTTCGGGGGTTTCTTGCCCACCGGTCCACGGGCTACCAGGGTATCAGCGCCGCGAGGAGATGGCTTCCGGCCACGCTCCGCGCACGGGCCGACACGGGCGCGCGCACCTTACGGTGTTCTCACCCTGTGCTCACTCGTTCGGCCCACACGGGTTGCCGGGAGCGGCACGCAGATCATCTACGTGCGTCGTATCCTGCTCGGACACTCGCTGCCGAGCCCGGCCGGAAGAAGACGGCACACCCCCGCTCGTACCAACCGGAACAACGAGAGCTCGGCAGTTCGTTGAGCTATGACTGTCGTTTTGCCTCTGGGCGGGGCGGCTGCTTTGCTTCACCGCTCAACGACGCACAACAACGACCCCTTGACCGCACTAGCGAAAGCCCCCTTTTCCCTGGGGGCGACGTGGCCGTTCGACTGGAGTTGCACGTGGCCGGGCGCATCGAAGACTACGCACTCATCGGAGACATGCAGACCGCGGCGCTGGTCTGCCGGGACGGCACAGTCGACTGGCTGTGCCTGCCCCGCTTCGACTCGCACGCCATCTTCGCCGGTCTGCTGGGCACCGAGGAGCACGGATTCTGGCGGCTCGGACCCGCCCACGCGGCCGACTCGGAGCCGCCCACGGCGGCGCGGCGCACCTACCGGGGCGACTCGCTGATCCTGGAGTCGGAGTGGGACACCCCGCGCGGCACGGTGCGCGTGACCGACTTCATGCCGCCGCGTGACGGTGCCCCGCAGCTGATCCGGATCGTCGAGGGCGTCACCGGCCGGGTGCCGATGCGCTCGGCGCTGCGGATGCGGTTCTCGTACGGGCGGGTCGTGCCGTGGGTGCACAAGCACGAGGGCCGGACGGTGGCGGTCGCCGGTCCCGACTCGGTGTGGTTCGACACCGAGGCCGAGACCTACGGAAAGTCGCTGACCACCTACGCCGACTTCACGGTGGCCCCGGGTGACCGGATCGCGTTCACGATCTCGTGGCAGCCCTCGCACAAGGAGCCGCCGCCGCTGCCGGAGCCGGAGACCTCGCTGGAGGCGACCGAGGAGTTCTGGCGCGAGTGGGTCGAGCACTGTACGTACCACGGCCCGTACCGCGAGGCGGTGATCCGCTCCCTGATCACCCTCAAGGCGCTGACGTACGCCCCGACCGGCGGCATCGTCGCCGCGCCCACCACCTCCCTGCCCGAGGACATCGGCGGCGTCCGCAACTGGGACTACCGCTACACCTGGCTGCGCGACGCGGCGATCACCCTGTCCTCGCTGCTGCGCACCGGCTATCGCGAGGAGGCCCGCGCCTGGCGTGAGTGGCTGCTGCGGGCGGTGGCCGGCGACCCGGAGAACCTGCAGATCATGTACGGCATCGCGGGCGAGCGCGAGCTGGGCGAGGCCGAGCTGGACTGGCTGCCCGGCTACGAGAACTCGGCCCCGGTCCGGGTCGGCAACGGCGCCGCGCACCAGCTCCAGCTGGATGTGTACGGCGAGGTCACCGAGGCCCTGCACCTGGCCCATATGACCGGGCTCGCCCGCAACGACTACGCCTCCCTCCTCCAGCTGAAGCTGATCCGCTACCTGGAGGACCACTGGGACGAGCCGGACGAGGGCATCTGGGAGGTGCGCGGTCCGCGTCGGCACTTCGTGCACTCCAAGGTCATGGCCTGGGTCGCGGTGGACCGCACCATCAAGCTGATCGAGTCCGGTGACGCGGACGGCCCGCTGGAGCGGTGGCGCGAGCTGCGCGACGACATCCACCGGGACGTGTGCGAGAAGGGCTACGACAAGGAGCGCAACACCTTCACGCAGTCGTACGGCTCCAAGGAGCTGGACGCCTCGCTCCTGCTGATCCCGCAGATGGGCTTCCTGCCGCCGGACGACAAGCGCGTGATCGGCACCATCGAGGCGATCCAGCGCGAGCTGTCCACGCCGGACGGCTTCATCCTGCGCTACCCGACGGAGGGCGAGCACGAGGGCGTCGACGGTCTTCCCGGCGACGAGGGCGCCTTCCTCGCATGCTCGTTCTGGATGGCGGACGACCTCGCGATGATCGGCCGCGTGGACGAGGCCCGCAAGCTGTTCGAGAAGCTGCTGTCACTGCGCAACGACCTGGGCCTGCTCGCGGAGGAATGGGACCCGGGCCGCCAACGCCAGGTCGGCAACTTCCCCCAGGCCTTCAGCCACGTCCCCCTGATCGACACGGCACTCCGCCTGACGGCCTCCGGCGCATACGGCGGCTGAGCCCTCCGGGGGTTCGGCGGAGAGGGCGGGGTTGGCTGAGTGCTCCGAGGGGCGCGGCCGAATGAGCGGAGTCGGCTGGACGCTCCAGGGGCGCGGTGGATGAGTGGGGTCATGGCTGAGCGGGCCTGGGGCACGGCCGACTGGGGTGGGTCGGCTGAGTTCTCCCGGGGCCACAGTCGACTGAGCGGGGTCGGCCGGGCGTGCTCGGGTGAGTGCGCCGGGCTGGGCGTTGTCGTCCGGTGAATGCGGCCGGCTCGCTCGGCCTGGTCGGGTGAGTGGGGCGGCAGCCCGGGACTGGCCCGGTGTTGCCGGGGAGCACTGGGCGCTCGGCATGGGCTCGGGCTCGGCCGGAGCGTGGTCGGCGGGCGCGACCCGGTGGGGGTGCCCGCCTAGGCTGGAAGGGACGGACCGGCCCTCTTCGGAAGGGGGCGGCATGGCTTCCCTCTCCAAGGCGCGCGCGGCCCTGGTCGCGCTGCGCGAGGATCTGGTCGGCGAGGTGTTCGCCCCCGGGGATCCGGGCTACGACGAGGCCCGGACCGTGTTCAGCGGGATGATCGAACTGCGCCCCGCCGTGATCGCGCGGTGCGCGGACGAGGGCGACGTCGTCCGCGCCGTGCGCTTCGCGAGGGACCTGGACCTGCGCATCGCCGTGCGCGGCGGCGGCCACGGCCTGGCCGGCACGGCCCCGACCGAGGGCGCGCTCCTGGTGGATCTGCGCCGGATGCACGAGGTGACCGTCGATCCGGCCGGGGAGGCCGCACGGGTCGAGGGCGGCGCCACGATGGGCCGGCTGCACCGGGCCACGCGGCCCTACGGCCTGGCCGCCAACGGCACCGCGGCCGCGGCCGTCGGCGTCGCCGGGTTCGTCCTGGGCGGTGGCACCGGACTGCTGGACCGGGCCTTCGGCCTCGCGGTGGACAGCCTGATCGCCGTCGAGCTGGTCACCGCCGGCGCCGAACGCATCCATGCCAGCCCCGACGAGAACCCGGAGCTGTTCTGGGCGCTGCACGGCGGCGGCGGCAACTTCGGCATCGCCACCGCGCTGACCCTGGAGCTGCACGAGCTGCCGGAGTTCTCCGTCGCGCTGCTGCTGTACCGCCCCGAGTTCGGCCGCGAGCTGGTCCGTACCTTTCGCGAGATCATCCGAACGGGACCCGGCCAGGTGAGCGGAGCCGTGACGTATCCGGCCTCGGGCAGGCCGGTGTACGGCGCGCTGCTGACGTACGCGGGCGGCGAGGCGGACTTGCGCAAGGTGGCCGAGCCCCTGCTGGCACTGCCGTACGAGGCGATGCTCCCGGGCGCCGAGGCACTGCGCCTGCTGGACTGTTTCCCCGGACTGCGCGCCCACTGGTCCGCCGAGTGCCTGACCGATCTGCCAGACGCACTGGTGGACGCCTTCTGCGCCCGCGCGGAGGCCGTTCCGGTGCCCGTGCCCAGCGGGTCCCGGTACACGCTCTTCCCGGGTGGTGGCGCCGCCGCCACCGGACCTGCCCGGTACCCGGTTCCGTACCGGGACGCGTCCTGGACGGCGCACCCCTTCGCCCGCTGGGCCGACCCGGCCGATGACGAGCGGGCCCTCGCCTGGGTACGGGACGCCCGCGCCGACGTCCGTCCCTGGACCACCGGTGCCGTCTGCCTCGGCCTCGTCGGGGACGAGGGCCCCGAGCGGGTCGGCGCGGGGCTGGGCGCCGGGAACCTGCTGCGGCTGGAGAAGGTGAAGCGGACGTACGACCCCGACAACGTCTTCCGCTGCAACCACAACATCCGGCCCGTCTAGGGCCTGTCGCGAAAGTCCCGTCGTCCGCCCGAAGGGCGGGCCCGGCGGCGTCATGGGGGGTCCCCCCTGCTCGAGCGCAGCCGAGAGCTCGGGGGAGCGTGCCGGGCGTCTACGGGCAGGCGGGACTGTCGCGACAGGCCCTGGCCTGCCGCCGGAGCTGACGCCATGGCGTTCTCGCAGGTAGCGTCCGCTGCATGGACAGCGGTACGGACAGCAGAGCGGGCAGCGGATTCGACACGCAGGGCGCGGGGATCACCGTTCAGCGGGCGCTGGAGCTGCCCGGGCTGCGCAGTGGGCTCCCGGAGATCATCGCGGGCGCCGACCGGCTGGGGCGCACCGTGCGCTGGGTGCACGCGGGCGAGGTGCCCAACATCGCCTCGCTGCTGAAGGGCGGCGAGCTGCTGCTCACCACCGGCTACGGCCTGGGCACCCGCCCGGCCGACCAGCGGGCGTTCGTGCGCACCCTCGCGGAACGTGGCATCGCGGCCCTGGTCGTGGAGCTCGGCCCGCGCTTCACCCGGCTGCCCGCCGCCCTCGTCGACACCGCGAGGACGGCCGGTCTGCCGCTCGTCCAGCTGCACCGCGAGGTGCCGTTCGTGACGGTCACCGAGGAGATCCACACCGAGATCGTCAACGGTCACTACGCGCTGCTCCAGCGGGCCGAGGAGGTGCACCGCCGCTGCACCGAGGCCCTGCTGGGCGGCGGCGGGGTGCCGCAGGTACTGGGCATCCTGGCGGACTTCAGCGGCAACCCGGTGTTCCTGGAGACGACCGACGGCCAGCTCCTGTACGCCGCCGGGGCCGGGCCCGAGGGTGCGGATCCGCTGCAGGTGTGGGAGGGGCTGCGCGGCCAGCACAAGGACGCGCCGCCGTCGGCCGGTTCGGTGCTGGTGGACGTGCCGGGCGGCGGGCCGGGCACGGGGTCGGTGCGCGCCCGGCTGGTGCTGCTGCCGGTGCGGAATCCGCTGGCTCCCGTGCACCGGATCGCCGCCGAGCGGGCCGCCGGCATCCTGGCCGTCGTGCTGATGCAGGCCCGCCAGGAGGAGGAGCTCGCGGCACGTGGGCGCGGCGACTTCCTGACCGACCTCGCCGAGGGGCGCATCGCGGCCGAGGACGCGCCCGCGCAGGCCCGGGTGCTGGGCTTCAAGCCGGGCAACAGCCCGCTGCTGCCGGTGGTGATGCGGCTGGGCGACGCCCTCGCCCCCGGAGGGGGCTGGGCGGTCCTGGCGCGCGCGGTCGCGGAGGAGCTGGCCTCGGTGGGGGTGCCGGTCCTGCTGGGCGTGCGGCCCGTGGAGGGGCGGGTGCCGCTGCTGCTCGGGCTGCGGTCGGAGTCGGAGCGGTCGGCCGTGGCCGACCGGGTCGCGGCGGCGCTGCGGGCCGGGGTGGAGCGGGCCGGGATGCAGCGGCCGGGAGCGCAGCCGCCCGTCGTGGTCGTCGGGGTGGCCGGCGGCTGGGCCGCGGCGTCGGCCGGGCTGCGGCACGCGGCGGAGACGGCGACGGCGGCGCAGGGCCTGTCGGACCGCCCCTGGTACGACGCGCGCCGCCTCGACATCGACCTCCTGCTGTGGCGGCTGCGCGACCACCCGGACCTGGCGGCCTTCGTGGACCGCGCCATCGGCCCGCTGCGGGACCACGACAACCGCTCCAAGCCGCCACTGCTGCCCACGCTGGAGACCTATCTGGCCCACGCGGGCCGCAAGGCCGAGACGGCCCGCGAGCTGCACCTCAACCGGCAGACGCTCTACAACCGGCTCGCCCGCATCGGGGAGTTGCTGGGCACGGACCTCGACGACCCGCAGACGGTACTGGCGTTGAGCCTGGCCCTGCGCGCCCGTCGGCACGTGCCCTAGGAGAAGGTGCGCGGCTGGGTCAACTCGTCGTAAACGCTGAGGACTTGGGCCACGGTCTCGTCCTCGGTCGGCCAGCCGGCCGCCTGCCGTACACCTCTGTCTCTGAGCAGTTCGCAGCGCGCGGGATCGCCGAGCAGTCGTACGACGGCTCCGGCGAGCGCCGCCGGGTCGCCGTACGGGACGAGTTCGGCCGCGTCGCCGACGAGGTCCGGGATGCCGCCGACGGCGGTCGCGACGAGCGGCACGCGCGCGTGCAGGGCTTCCTGGGCGAGGACGGAGCGGGGCTCCCACCTGCTGGTCAGCAGCGCGAGATCGGCGGCGTCGAGCAGCTCGCGCGCGTCTTCGCGCCGCCCGATGAGCCGGACCGGAAGTTCCTCGTCCTCGATCCGCCGCTGCAGCTCCGGGCGCAGCGGTCCCTCCCCCGCGATCACGAGCAGCGGCGGAGGGTCGAGGCGGCGCCAGGCGCGGGCCGCGTCCAGCAGGACGTCATAGCCGCGGTGCCGGTCGAGGGAGCCGACCGCGATGAGCAACGGGCGTCCGGTGGCGCCGAGTTCGGCCCGCACCTTGGGGGGTTGCCGGTCGGGGTCGTCCACCTCGGCGGGCGGGCGCGGGCCGGGCAGCGCGACGGCGGCGAGCCGGGCGTCCCGGGCGCCGGTGCGGCGTGCCCGGTCCACCAGGTCCGAGGTGGTGCCGAGCACCACGGCCGCCGTCCGCACGACCCGCCGCTCCAGCAGCCGCAGCAGATGCCCGCGGGCCCCCTCGGCGTGCGCCCGGTTGTGCCAGGTGACGACCAGTGGGGTGTCCCGGCCGCTGAGCGCGAGCACGGTACGGAAGGAGGCGTGCAGTCCGTGCGCATGCACCAGGTCGGCATCCGCGCAGACCGCTCGCAGCGCGGCGACGGAGCCCGGGTCGCTGCTGCGCGGGATGTGGACGTGCTCGGCGCCGACACCGGTGAAGTCATAGGCGCGGTCGGCCTCGGCGGGGGCGCACACCGTGACGCGCACGCCCCGGGCGACGAGCCCGGCGGCCAGGGAACGCACGTGCGCGCTGCTGCCGGCGTTGCCTCCGCCCAGCACCTGCACGGTGCGCAGCGGCGACTGACCGTGCGGCGAGTTGCTGCTCACGTGGCTCACGTGGCCGGGGCTCCTGGTTCGGCGTCGGGCGGTCACGAAGAAACGTACAGAAGGTATCGGCGAGGGGATGACCCCGCGCGCGCCTCCTACGCGTACCGCGTTCCCTGCCAAGGATGCCAGGACTGAGGGGTGTTCCGGGAACTGGGCGGAGGCGCACGGTGCTCGGCCCCGCCTCGCCTCGCGGGGATCGCGTCACCCACACGGGTGTCGAAAATCCCGGACCGGCCGAACACCCCGGAGTGTCTGTACGAAGGTCAGACCCCGTGACCCGTCACAGCGAACGGGCCAACTCGCTCACCCGGTCGCCGCACACGGCCGCGGCCACCACCGCGACGGCGTGCGCGAGCAGTCCGGCGCGCTCGTTGCCCGCGACGATGGCAGTGCCGAGAGACGCGCCCAGGGCGTGCGCCCCCGTGTCACCGATCATCACGCGCTCACCGAGATCCTCGGGCAGCACGGCCGCCGCGGCCCCCATCGCGACCGCGGCCAGCTCGGCCCCCGGTCCCTTCCGCAGCAGGCCCGGCGCCCCGAGCGCGAGCACGGCGCCTGCGGCCCGACCGGGCCGTACGTCCACGAGGTTGACGAAGTGGGCGGCGCCGGCGATCACCACCCCCGCGAGCACCTGGTCGAGGAACCGCTCCTTCAACACCGCCCCCGCGACCAGCCCGGCGGCCGAGACACCGACCAACTTGACCGCGCCGCTGGTGACTTCGCCCTCGCGCAGCGCGGCCAGATGCGCCCGGAAGCCGCGCCGTGGGTCACCGGCCCCGGCCAAGTCGTCGTAGGCCCCGCACGCCCCGGAGGCCAGCACCGCGAACCCGGCGGCGGGGTGCGTGCGCCAGGCCGCCACCGCGGTGGCCCCGGCGGACGCGGCGCCCGCGTACAGCCCGACGGTCCGCCCCGCGTGGTTCTTCCGCTCCCAACGCTCCCGTCCGCCCGGCGCCTTGGCGCGCAGAGCGGCGGCCGCGGCGGCGGTGAGCGCGGCGGCAAGTACGAACGAGCCGGTCCTTCGAGTACGGGTGATCATCCGGCCAGCCTAGAAGGCGGCCCTCCTAGCCGTCCGCGCGGGCCGCGGCGAGCAGCTCCTCGGCGTGTGCCCGGGCCGTCTGCGAGTCCTCCTGACCCGCGAGCATCCGGGACAGTTCACGGACCCGCTCCTCGCCCTCGAGGACCTTCACGCCGGAGCGGGTGACCGACCCGTCGTTGGTCTTCTCCACGAGCAGCTGCCGGTCCGCGAACGCGGCGACCTGGGGCAGGTGGGTGACCACGACGACCTGCGCGGTCTTCGCCAGCCGTGCCAGCCGCCGGCCGATCTCGACGGCGGCCTTGCCGCCGACACCGGCGTCGACCTCGTCGAAGAGATACGTCGGCACCGGGTCGGTCCCCGCGAACACGACCTCCACGGCGAGCATCACGCGCGAGAGCTCACCGCCGGACGCGCCCTTGGCGATGGGCCGCGGCGGCGCGCCCGGATGCGGCGCGAGCAGCAGCTCGACCTCGTCTGCGCCAAACGGGCCGTAGGCGACCGTGCGCCCGCCGACCTCGACGCCCTCGGGGTCCTCGGTCTGCCGGATGTCGAAGGACACGCGCGCGTGCGGCATCGCGAGGGAGGCCAGTTCGGCGGTCACGGCGGCGGCGAACCGCTCGGCGGCCTCCGTGCGCGCGTCCGTCAGCGCCTGGGCGAGACCGCTCAGCTCGGTACGGAGCGCGTCCCGTTCGGCGGTCAGCTCGCCGATCCGCCCGTCGTCGCCGTCGAGTTCGGTCAGCCGCGCGGCGCCCTGCTCGGCCCAGGCCAGTACGGCGTTGATGTCCTCGCCGTACTTGCGGGTGAGCGCGGTGAGCGCGGCCCGCCGCTCCTCCACGGCCGCCAGTCGCAGCGGATCGGCGTCCAGGTCGTCGGCGTACCCGGCGAGCTCGCCCGCCACGTCGCCGAGCAGGATCCCGATCTCGCCGATGCGGTCGGCGAGCGAGGCCAGTGCCGGGTCGTGGGAGCGCACGGCCTCCAGGGCCCGGTGCGCGCCCGCCACGAGCGTCGAAGCATCGATGCCCTCGGGGTCCTCGGGGTTGCCGGCGAGAGCGGCGTGCGCGGCGGTCGCGGCGGACGACAGCGCCTCCGCGTGGCCGAGCCGCTCGGCCTCCTCGGCCAGCTCCACGTCCTCGCCGGCCCGCGGCTCGACGCCGACGACCTCGTCGAGCCCGTACCGCAGGATGTCGGCTTCCTGCGCCCGCTCACGCGCGCGCGTGACGATATCCTCCAGCTCGGCGGAGACGGCACGCAGCCGCCGGTAGGCCTCCGTGTACTTGGCCAGCGGCCCGGCGACCGTCTCGCCCGCGTACCGGTCGAGGGCCTGCCGCTGCCGGGACAGCTTGAGCAGACCCTGCTGGTCGGTCTGCCCGTGCACGGCGACCAGTTCGTCGGCGAGTTCGGCGAGCACCCCCACGGGCACGCTGCGCCCGCCCAGATGGGCCCGTGACCGTCCCTCGGCGGAAACGGTACGGCTGATCAGCAGCGCCCCGTCGTCCAGCTCGGCACCGGCCTCCTCCGCCCGTACGACCACGGCGGCACCCGAGGGCACGGTGATCCGCCCCTCGACGACCGCCTTGCCCGCGCCGATCCGTACGAGCGCCGGGTCCGCGCGCCCGCCCAGCAACAGCCCCAGGCTGGTGACCACCATGGTCTTGCCCGCACCCGTCTCACCGGTGACGGCGGTGAACCCGGGCGACAGCTCGACGACGGCATCGTCGATGACTCCGAGCGACCGTATCCGCATCTCTTCCAGCACGCACAAGACCATACGAGGTCGGGGCGGGGAAGTGCGACGGCCCCCGCCCCCATCGTGTGAAGGTGCAGGTGACGATTGCGCATCGAGCACCCGATGTCACCCGCGCGAGCTAGTGAGGCGCGCCCCGCCACCCGGAGACCGGCAGCGCGAACTTCGCCACCAGCCGGTCCGTGAACGAGGCGTGGTGCAGCCGGGCCAGTCGCACCGGCACCGCTCCCCGCCGCACCTCGACCCGCGCTCCCGGCGGCAGCTCGACGGTGCGCCGGCCGTCGCACCACAGCACGCCCGGCGGAATGTGCGGCAGCACCTCCACGGCGAGCACCGACTCCGGCGAGGTGACGAGCGGCTTCGCGAACAGCGCGTGGGCCGAGATCGGCACCATCAGCAGCGCCTCGACCTCGGGCCACACCACGGGCCCGCCCGCGGAGAAGGCGTAGGCCGTCGACCCGGTCGGCGTCGACAGCACGATCCCGTCGCACCCGAAGCCCGTCACCGGCCGTCCGTCGATCTCCAGCACGACTTCGAGGAGCTTCTCGGCGCCCGCCTTCTGCACGGCCGCCTCGTTCAGCGCCCAGTCGGTGTGCACGATGTCGCCGTTGCGGTGCACGACCACATCGACGGTCATCCGCTCCTCGACCTCGTAGGCCTTGCTCACCACCCGGTCGACGACCTTGTCGAGGTCGTCGCGCTCGGCCTCCGCGAGGAACCCGACGCTGCCGAGGTTGACGCCGAGCATCGGCACGCCGGACGCGCGGGCGAACTCGGCGCCGCGCAGCAGCGTGCCGTCACCGCCGAGCACGATCAGCAGCTCGCAGCCGTCGAGGCTCTGCGGAGTCGCCTCCTCGACGAGCTCCACCTCCTCGGGCAGCGGCAGATCGCGCGCCTCGTACTCCAGGACCCGTACGCCGACGCCGGACCGCAGCAGCCCCTTGACCACGAGCTCGGCGCTGCGGATCGCCGCGGGCCGCCCGGTGTGGGCGAGCAGGAAAACAGTACGAGCTCGGTTCTGTGTCAACGCGGCCCCTCCGCCACTGCACGGTCAACATCGGCCGGGTCCAGTTCCGGTGCTCCGGCCCGCAGCCACAGAAAGTATTCGACATTGCCGGACGGTCCGGGCAGTGGACTGGCGGTGACCCCCCGCACACCGAGCCCCAGTTCCCACGCCTTGTCGGCCACGCCCCGTACGGCCTCCGCCCGCAGCTGCGGACTCCGTACGACTCCCCCGCTCCCCAGCCTTTCCTTCCCCACCTCGAACTGCGGCTTGACCATCATCACCAGGTCGGCGTCCGGCTGCACGCACCGCTTCAGGGCGGGCAGCACCAGGCCGAGCGGGATGAAGGACAGATCACCCACGACAAGATCCACAGGTTCCCCATCGATCGCTTCAAGCGTCAACTCGCGTACGTTCGTACGGTCCTTGACGGTGACGCGTTCATCATTCTGGAGAGACCAGGCGAGTTGGCCGTAACCGACGTCGACGGCGACGACATGCGCGGCGCCCGCCCGCAGCAGGACGTCGGTGAAGCCGCCGGTGGACGCGCCGGCGTCCAGCGCCCGCCGCCCCTGGACGACGAGCCCCTGGGGCACGAAGGCCGCAAGCGCGCCGGCCAGCTTGTGGCCGCCCCGGGACACATAGTCCGGGTCGCTGTCGTCGTCCCGGACCAGGATCGCGGCGGCGGTCTCCACCTGTGTGGCCGGTTTCGTCGCGACGGTCTTGCCGACGGTGACCCGTCCGGCGGCGATCAGCTGGCTGGCGTGCTCGCGCGAGCGCGCGAGCTTCCGGCGGACCAGCTCCGCGTCCAGACGACGGCGTGCGACTCCTGCCACGTTCGGTTCAGCTCCTGCTCTGGAATGACGACGGGGGCGCCGGAGGTCCCGGGCGGGCATCGAGCGCGGTGAGCGCGTCGCGCAGCCCCCGATGTACATCCTCGTACACCTCGATGTGACCGTCGGTGGCGAGGTGGTCCGCGTCGGCCAGCCGCTCCAGCCGGTCGTCGACCTCGGCGCTGCCGGTGGGGGTGCGCGGGACCTCCAGCGGGGCGGGCGCGGCGGGGTCGTACTCGGCGTCGTACTCGGGTTCGACCACCGCTTCCTGCGGGCCCTCGGTCTCCGGCGCTGCGTCGTTCATGCCCAGACGCTACCTCGAACCACTGAGGTAACGTCGATCGCGATGGCCACGATCGAGGAGTGCCGCGACGCACTCGAAAAGCTTTCGGACAACATGGAGGACGCCGAGGGCGGCGTCCGCGAGGCCGCCGCCCTGGACCGCTCGGTGAGCTGCTACGTCACCGACCTGGACGTCACCTTCCTCGGCCGGATGACCGACGGCCGGATCGTGGTCGACGAGACCCTTCCGGGACCGCCGCCCAGGAAGACCCAGATCCGGCTCACCATGGCCGGCGACGACATGGTGGCCCTGGTCGACGGCGGACTGAACTTCGCCAAGGCCTGGGGCTCGGGCCGGGTGAGGCTGGAGGCGAGCCTGCTCGACCTGTTCCGCCTCAGGAAGCTTCTGTAGCGGCGACCTTCGCTCCCGCGCGGGCCCCGCGCGCCGCTGGCACCACCAGGGGCGTGCCCGTCTCCGGGTCGTCGATGACCTGGCAGCGCAGTCCGAAGACCTCCTCGACCAGCTCCGCGGTGACGATGTCGTTCGGGGCGCCCTCGGCGATGACCCGGCCGCTCCTGAGCGCGATCAGATGCGTGGCGTAACGGGCCGCGTGATTGAGGTCGTGGAGCACGGCGACCAGCGTCCGCCCCTGCTCCTCGTGCAGTTCCGCGCACAGGTCGAGGACGTCGATCTGGTGCTGGATGTCCAGATAGGTGGTCGGCTCGTCGAGGAGCAGCAGCGGGGTCTGCTGGGCGAGCGCCATGGCGATCCAGACGCGCTGGCGCTGACCGCCGGACAGCTCGTCGACGTACCGGTCGGCGAGTTCGGCGACCCCCGTCCGGGCCATCGCCTCCTGGACGACCCGCTCGTCCTCGGCGGACCACTGGCGCAGGAGGCCCTGGTGCGGATAACGGCCGCGGCCCACCAGGTCGCCGACGGTGATCCCGTCGGGCGCGATGGACGACTGCGGCAGCAGACCGAGCGTCCGCGCGACCTTCTTCGCGGGCATCGAGTGGATGACCTGCCCGTCGAGCAGCACCCGGCCCCGGCTGGGCTTCAGCATCCGGGACAGCGCCCGCAGAAGCGTCGACTTGCCGCACGCGTTCGGGCCGACGATCACCGTGAAGGAGTTGTCGGGGATCTCCACCGACAACTGCTCGGCGATGACGCGCTGGTCGTAGGCGAGGGTGACGTCCTCGGCGGACAGGCGGTTCACAGTGCTCCTTCGGTTGTTCGACGCGCCGGTCGCGGTCATATCCGGCCTGCCTTGCGCTCGGTGACAAGGAGCCAGAGCAGATAGACACCGCCCAGGACACCGGTGACCACGCCCACGGGCAGCTGGTCGGCGCCGAAGACGCGCTGCGCGGCCCAGTCGGCGCTGACCAGCAGGGCGGCGCCCATGCACAGGGAGGGCACCAGGTTCGGGCCCGGCGAGCGGGTCAGGCGCCGGGCGAGCTGCGGCGCGGTGAGCGCCACGAAGCTGACGGGGCCCGCGGCGGCGGTGGCGGCCGCGGTGAGCAGGACGGCCGAGACCAGCATCAGCAGCCGTACGCGCTCCACGGGCACCCCGAGGGCGTACGCGACGTCGTCGCCCATCTCCAGCATCCTGAGGCCGCGCGCGTTCGCGAGGACGAGCGGTACGAGGACGGCGCACAGCGCGAGCAGCGGGCGGACCTGGCTCCAGTCGCGGCCGTTGAGGGACCCCGTCATCCACACGACCGCGCGGGCCGCGTCGACGAGGTCGGCCTTGGTGAGCAGATAGCCGTTGACGGCGGTGACGACGGCGGAGACGCCGATGCCGACCAGGACCAGCCGGTACCCGTGCACGCCCTGCTTCCAGGCGAGCAGATAGATGGCGAGCCCGGTGACCAGGCCGCCGATGAGGGCGCCGACGGTGACCTCGTCGGCGGAGCCGGACGTCAGCACGATCACGACGAGCGCGCCGGCCGTCGAGCCCTGGGAGAGACCGAGCACGTCGGGGCTGCCCAGCGGATTGCGCGAGACGGACTGGAACAGGGCGCCGCCGAGGCCCAGCGAGGCGCCGACCAGGAGGCCGACCAGGACACGCGGCAGCCGCAGCTCGTTGACGATGAAGTCCTGGAACGCCGTGCCGTTCCCGGCCAGCGTCCTGAGGACGTCGGCGGCCGGGATCTCGGCGTCGCCGGTGCCGATCAGCAGCACGCTCGCGGTGAGCGCGGCCACCAGCAGCAGGACGACGACGATCAGCGTGCGGACGTCCAGCCGGACGGAGAGCCCGCCGGGCGTGCGCAGGGCGCGGCCCGCGCGGCTCGTCTGGGGGGTCTTCACAGCTGCGCCGTCCTCCGCCGTCGTACGAGAAAGATGAAGACCGGACCGCCGAGGATCGCGGTGACGATGCCGACCTGGAGTTCGGAGGGCCGGGCGACGATCCGGCCGATGACGTCGGCGCCGAGCAGCAGCACCGGCGACAGGACGGTCGCGTAGGGCAGGATCCAGCGCAGGTCGGGGCCGGTGAAGGAGCGCACGACGTGCGGGACCATCAGGCCGACGAACACGATGGGCCCGCAGGCCGCGGTCGCGGCGCCGGACAGCACGGTGGCGGCGAGCATCGCCAGGGCCCGGGTGCGGTTGAGGTCGGCGCCGAGGGCGCGGGCGGTGTCGTCGCCCATCGCCACGGCGTTCAGCGGCCGGGCGAGCCCGAGCGCGAGGAGGGTGCCGACCGCGAGGAACGGCAGCACCTGCAGGATGGTCGAGTCGGTCGCCGAGGCCAGTGAACCGACCGTCCAGAAGCGCATCTTGCCCAGCGCCGCGTCGTCCATGATCATCACGGCCTGGAGATAGCCGTACAGCGCGGCGCTGACGGCCGTACCGGCGAGCGCGAGGCGCACCGGTGTGGCGCCCCGGCTGCCGCCGAGGAACCAGACCAGCGCGCCGACCGCCGCCGCGCCGGCGAACGCGAACCACACGTACCCGCTCAGGCTCGTGACGCCGAAGTAGGTGATGGCGGTGACGACGGCGGCGGAGGCACCCGCGTTGATGCCGAGCAGCCCGGGGTCGGCCAGCGGATTGCGTGTGAGCGCCTGCAGCACCGCGCCCGAGAGGCCGAGCGCGGCGCCGGCGAGCAGACCGAGGACGGTGCGCGACAGCCGCTCGTCGACGACGACGTCGCCGTATGTCGCCGAGTCGTGGAACAGGCCGTGCCAGACCTGGTCCAGCGGGAGCGCCTTCGCGCCGATCGCGATGCTCGCCAGGGCGACGAGCACCAGGATCGCCACGGCGGCGACGAGCCCAACGGCCCGTATCGCCCGGCGGGTTGGGGGCGCGGGGGCGGTCTCCGCGCGCTGTTCGGGAGGACTGTCGACCAACACGAGGTTAGGTTAGCCTACCCTCGCATGCGACCTCGATGCCGAGGCGGGGGCGCACAGGTTCACGCGCCCCGCGGGCTCACCCACCCACGGCACTCAGAGCCCGAGCCGCGCCAGCGCCTTCCCTCCGTCCAGCTCGCACGAGCCCTCTCCGGCCGCCGTCCAGGCCGCCGCGCACAGGGCCCGCAGACCGTCGAGCGCCTCGCCGTCGCCCTCCAGCTCCAGCCTGCCCACGCTCCCCGCGGTGGCCGTCCAGCCGCCGCACCGGAAGCCTTCACCCTCCCGGGTGATCTCCGGCTGACCGGTGAGCAGCCCGCGCAGATCGGCGTCGACGTACGTCGGCCGGTGCTGCGGCGGCGCGGCGAGCAGCTGGGCGCCGTCGGTGACGCCGGTCAGCACGAGCAGCGAGTCGACCTCGCCGTTGAACGCGCCCTCGATGTCCGTGTCCAGCCGGTCCCCGACCACCAGCGGCCGCTTCGCACCCGTCCGCAGGACCGTCTCCCGGTGCATGGGCGGCAACGGCTTGCCCGCCACCTGCGGCTCGGCCCCCGTGGTGATCCGTACGACCTCCACCGCCGCGCCGTTGCCCGGCGCGATCCCGCGCCCGCTCGGGATCGTCAGATCGGTGTTCGAGACGAACCACGGCACCCCGCGCGCGACCGCGTACGACGCCTCGGCGAACCGTCCCCAGGTCAGGTCGGGGCCGCCGTAGCCCTGCACCACCGCCGCCGGGTCGTCGTCCGCCGACTCCACCGGATCGAGACCGCGCTCGCGCAGCGCCACCCGCAGGCCCTCACCGCCGATCACCAGCACCCGCGCCCCCGCCGGCACCTGCTCGCTGATCAGCCGCGCCACCGCCTGCGCGGAGGTGATGACATCACCGGCGCCCGTCGGTATCCCCAGCTCGCTCAGATGCTCGGCCACCGCGTCCGGAGTCCGCAGCGCGTTGTTGGTGACGTACGCCAGATGCATGCCTCCCGCACGCGCGACGGCCAGCGACTCGACCGCGTGCACGATCGCGTTCCCGCCCGCGTACACCACCCCGTCGAGATCGAGCAGCGCCGTGTCGTACGCCTCGCTCAGGGGCCGGCCACTGTCCTCGGGCCTCGTCCTGACGCCCTGGCTCATTCCACATCGCTCCTCGTTCGCTCGCTCACCCACCGATCATCCCGCATGCCACCGACACACGTACGATGCCGGGATGAACACTGCAGGTCACTCGGAAGCAACGGCGCGCCGAGGCCTGGAACTGACCCCGTTCCGAGGCCTTCGCTACGACCCCGACCGGGTCGGCAGCCTGGCCGCCGTGACATCCCCGCCCTACGACGTCGTCGTCCGCCCCGACGGCCTGCACCACCTCCAATCGGCCGATCCGTACAACATCGTCCGGCTGATCCTTCCGCAGGCCGGCACCCCCAGCGCAGGCAACGAGCAGGCGGCCGACACCCTGCGCCGCTGGCTGGACGAGGGCGTCCTGACCACCGACCCCGAGCCGGGCCTGTACATCTACGAGCAGAGCGACGGCAACGGCATGCTGCAACGCGGCATCATCGGCGCCCTGCGCGTCTCGGAGCCCGAGGAGGGCGTGGTCCTGCCGCACGAGGACGTCATGCCGCCCATCGTCGCCGACCGCGCCGCCCTGATGCGCGCCACCTCGGCGAACCTGGAGCCCCTGCTCCTGACCTACCGCGGCAACGGCTTCGCGTCCGACGTCGTCGAACGCACCGCCGAACAGCCCCCGCTGCTCTCGACGACCACCGAGGACGGCTTCCACCATTGCCTGTGGTCGGTCACCGACCCCGCCGAAGTGGCCCTCGTCCAGTCGGACCTGTCCCAGCGTCAGGCCCTGATCGCCGACGGACACCACCGCTGGGCCACATATCTGCGTCTACGCGCGGAGCATCCCTCTCCCAGCCCCTGGGACTACGGCCTGGTCCTGCTGGTGGACACCGTCCGCTATCCGCTCCGCGTGCGGGCCATCCACCGACTGTTGCACGCCCTGCCGGTCGCGGACGCGCTCGTGTCCCTGGACGGCCTGTTCCGGGTACGGCACCTCGACGTGCCGTTGCCCGAAGCCCTGGAGGTCCTGGCGGACGCGGCCTGCGCCGGCAACGCCTTCCTGCTGGCCGGCGACGGCGCCTTCCATCTGATCGACCACCCGGACCCGGATCTCCTGACCCGCACGGTCCCCGCCGACCGTCCCGCGGCCTGGCGCACCCTGGACGCCACGGTCCTGCACGCGGCGCTCCTCGAACACGTCTGGCACATCCCCGAGGACTCCTCCGCGCACATCGCCTACATCCACGACGCGGCCGCCACGGTCGAGAAGGCGGAGCGCAACGGCGGCACGGCGGTCCTGCTGCACCCGGTCCGCGAGGAGGTCGTACTCGACCTGGCCCGCGAGGGCGTCACGATGCCCCGCAAGTCGACGTCGTTCGGCCCGAAGCCGGCGTCGGGGCTTGTGCTGCGCGCGCTGGACCTCTGACACGAAGAGGGCGGGATCCCGGTTGCCCGGGATCCCGCCCTCTCTCACTCTCTCACCGACGGACGTCAGTCCTTGTCGCCGTCCTCCTCGGAGGCGTCCTGGGACTCGGCGTCGCCGTCACTGTCGCTGTCGCTGTCGTGCTCGCCGTCGTTCTCGCCCTCGTCCAAGGCGTCGACGAACTCCACACCGTCCATCTCGGCCAGCCGGTCGGAGGCATCCGTGCTGCCGTCGCGGTCCGCCTCGACGGCCTTCGCGAACCACTCACGGGCCTCGCTGTCACGCCCGGCGGCCAGCAGGGCGTCGGCGTAGGCGTAGCGCAGGCGAGCGGTCCAGGGCTGCACGGAGCTGGAGGCCAGCTCGGGGCTCTGCAGCGTCACGATCGCCGCATCCAGCTGCCCCATGTCACGCCGGGCGCCGGCGGCGACGAGCCGCATCTCGACCTGACCGGCCTTGTCCAGCTTGTGCACCTCGGCGGCGCCCGCCATGTCCAGCGCCTTCTCCGGCCGCCCGAGCCCACGCTCGCAGTCGGCCATGACCGGCCACAGCTCCATGTTGCCGGTCATACGCCGCGCGGCCCGGAACTCGGCGAGCGCCTCGCTGTACTTCTGGTTCGCGTACGCGGCGAACCCGGCCGCCTCGCGGACGGCGGCGACGCGCGACGCCAGGCGCAGGGCCACCTTGGAGTACCCGTACGCGCGCTCGGGGTCCTCGTCGATGAGCCGCGCGACCATCACCAGGTTCTTGGCGACGTCCTCCGCGAGCGTCTTCGGGAGGCTCAGCAGTTCCTGCCGTACGTCCTTGTCGATCTCGTCGCCCGTGACGTCCTCGTGGATCGGCAGCCGCTTGATCGGCTCACGGTCACGGTCCCGCTCGCGCTCCTCACGGAAACGGCCGCCACCACCGCGCCGGTCGTCACCGGGCCGGCCACGGAAGCCACCGGGGCGCCCGCCGCGGTCGTCACGACGGCCACCGCCGTATCCGCCGCGGTCGCCGCCGTATCCGCCGCGGTCGTCACGGCGGAAGCCGCCACGCTCGCCGCGGTCGGTGCGCTCGGCACGGTCACCACGGTCGTCACGGCGGGCGTATCCGCCGCGGTCACCGCCGCGGTCGTCACGCCGGAAACCGCCACGCTCGCCGCGGTCCTCACCGCGACGGTCGTCCCGGCGCTCGTCGCGACGGCCGTAGCCACCGCGGTCGCCACGGTCGTCCCGACGCGGCCCACCGGAACGGTCGTCACGGCGGTACGCGGGACGAGGCCCACGGTCGCCGTCCCGCCGATCGCCACGGTCGTCACGGCGGTAACCGCCCCGGTCACCGTCACGGCGGTCATCGCGGCGATCGTCACGACGGTCATCACGGCGGTCATCGCGGCGATCGTCACGGCGGTCATCACGGCGGTCATCACGGCGGTCGTCACGGCGGTCGTCACGACGACCATAGCCACCGCGATGGTCGTCACGGCGGTAGCCGCCGCGGTCGTCGTCCCGGCGCTCGCCACGGTCATCACGGCGGTCATCGCGGCGGTAGGAGGGACGATCGCCGCGGTCACCGCGGTCGTCACGACGGAAGCCACGGTCACGGTCGTCCCGACGCGGCCCACCGGAACGGTCGTCGCGGCGGTACGCGGGACGAGGCCCACGGTCGCCGTCCCGACGGTCGTCCCGCCGGTCATCGCGGCGGTCGTCACGACGGCCGTAGCCACCACGGCTGTCGTCGCGACGGAAGCCACCGCGGTCACCACGGTCGTCACCGCGGCGGTCGTCCCTGCGGTCGTCACCACGGCGGTCGTCACCACGGCGGTCGTCGCGACGGCCGTAGCCACCACGGTCGTTGTCCCGGCGGTAGCCACCGCGGTCGCCACGGTCACCGCGGTCGCCTCGGTACCCGCCACGGTCACTGCGGTCACCACTGTCCCGTCGCCGTTGGTCGCGCTCCGGTCGGTCGTCGGGAGAGTTGGTGGACATGGTGACTCCTGTCTTCGGTACTGCAAGTCATTCTAAAAACAAAAGGACCCCTGGTCCCAGCTGAACGCTGGGACCAGGGGTCCTCCAAAGATTGTTCGGCGGTGTCCTACTCTCCCACAGGGTCCCCCCTGCAGTACCATCGGCGCTGTGAGGCTTAGCTTCCGGGTTCGGAATGTAACCGGGCG
>NZ_JBIAWG010000006.1:30305-516898 GCF_042895285.1 Streptomyces sp. NPDC001406 | reverse complement strand
GAGGCCCTGCCTTCATGCCCACGGCCAGCCGCGATCACCCGATCGAGACTCCCGTTCGACGCCCACCCCTCAAGATCGGAACGACAACAGCTACTTAGCCTCGGCGCCATGCGGACGACGTGCCAGAGCACGCTGGCGTTCCTCGTCATGCTGCTCGCGGTCGACACGTGCGCCGGAACCCTGAACGCCATCCGGGCCGTCCTCTGGACGGGCCTCGCCCTCCTGCTCTTCCTGGTCCTGGCTCCGCCGCGGGTGGAGACCGGCGAAGGATGGCTGCGACCCCGCTGGCTGTGGCGCGAGCACTTGGTGCGGACAGACCGGCTGGTCTCCGTGCGCTGGTCGCAGAGAGGAGCACAACGGGTGATCCTTCGCGACGCGGACGGGGCGCGCATCGAGGTCGGTCCGGAGGTGCTGGCCGCCGATCCGGCGCTCTGGCGTCTGGTGGAGACGGGCGCGAGAGCGTCGTCGGAGCAGGGGAGGCTGTGGCGGGGGCATTCCGCCCTGCGCAAGCTGTCACGAAGGATCGACTCGGAGACCGCGTTGGCCATTTTCAGGATCTCCGGCCTTCACGAGGACGGCGGCTCCGCCGAATGGCGCTGAGCATGTTCCTGCGAGTCCGGCGGAAGGCAGGAGGTCAGGAAGTCGCGCACGCGGGCTGTGATCGTCGGCCAGTCGTCTCCGAACCAGACCATGTGGCTGTCCGCGGAGCTCTCCACCAGTTCCACTCGCTGAAGCCCGGCGGACAGCGCCTCGGCATGCGTGAACGATACGGCGCCGTCGCGACGGCTTGCGATCACCAGGCTCGGCTGGGTGATGTCGGCCAGCAGGCTGTTCAGATCGGGTCCGGTTCTGAGGTCTCTGAGGTCGTTCAGGAAGCCGCTGCCCGACCTCATCCGCGAGAACAGCGCAATCAGCTCCGCCCGGTGCTCGGGCCGCAGGCCCGCCACCACATCGGCGGCCGGAAGAGTCGTGAGATCACGCAACAGCAGCCGCAGAGCCGCATCAGGGGCGCGTCTCACGAGGGCGTGTACGAGCGCCCAGGTCGCACGCTCCCGACCAGGCGCGAAGACCACCTTGGAGCCGAGGTATGTACGGCGATCGGGCCAGGGCAGCGGTCCCACGGCGCTCTGCAGGATCAGCCGTTCGACGAGTCCCGGATGCCGCGCGGCCATCGCGACCGCGGTGGGGCCTCCACCGGAGATGCCGACCGCCGCCGCGACCTCGGCGATGCCGAGCCTCCTGCACAGCGCCGCAGTGACATCGGCGAAGCCTGTCGACGACCGACCGGTCGATGCGGGTGTGCGGCCGTAGCCGGGCCGCGACGGCACCAGCACGGAGTAGCTCGCATCGGCGAAAACCTCCTCACCGAGGGTGAGGCCGGCTCGCATGTGACCGCCGTAGAAGACGATGACGGTCGCCGGGCCACGGTGCTGGAAGCGGTATTCAACCTTCCCCTGCCTCAACTCCACGGTCTGCGTGGCAAGTTCGGCATCGTTGCTGCGCCTCTGCGGGTGTCTCACTGCAGGTCCTCGTGGCGGCGGAAAGCGGCTGTGTCGGCACGGTCAGTCTCACACGAGGAGGCGCTGGCGAGACCCCGGTGGCACTCCGACGGTCGAAATCCGTCGGAGTGCTCGCCCGGCACGGCGGCTGTCGTGTCGCACCTGTTCAGGAGCCCGAACGGGGTCGGCGGAGCCACCCGTCCCGATTGCATCACAATGTCAGGGGAACCCCGCGCGACGGCTGGCCCGGGTGCCGCGGCCGCGTGACGCTTCCCTCCGACGGGACACAGAACAATCAGGAGCCGACCGTGCGGGCACGAGACCTGGCAGTGGAGTACGAGACCGTCGGCGTCGACACCGACGCCATGGCGGCGGCACGGCTGATGGCCGAACACAGGCTGCCCGCCCTGCTCGTCCTCGACGAGAAGGGAGCGCCGAAGGCGATCCTGCCCGCCTCCCAGATGATCAAGACCGTGGTGCCGGCGTACGTCATCGAGGATCCGACGCTGGCCGCGGTGGTCGACGAGCGCCACGCCGACCGGCTGTGCCAGGCACTCAAGGGCCGTACGGTGCGTGACTGCCTCTCCAAGAGCGTGCCCGCGCCGCCGGTCGCCGAGTCCGACGCGACCGCGCTGGAGGTCGCCGCGCTGATGGCGCAGGTCCGCAGCCCGCTGGTGGCCGTGGTCGACAAGGACAAGACCGGCGTGCGGCTGATCGGCGTGATCACCGCCGCTCACTTGCTGGAACGACTACTGCTCGCCGCCTCCTGAGCCGAACGGGCCGTCCCCTTCGTAGAGGGGGAGGACTCGCTCCAGGCCCAGCCGGCTGGCTGTCCTGCGGGCCTGGGGAGGGACCTGGTTGACGACCACCCGCATGCCGTGCGCACGCGCCGTGCGCACGGCCATGAAGAAGACCGCACAGCCGTCAGGGCTCTGGTACGACACGTCGCCCAGGTCGATGTCAAGGACCGTCGCCGGGATCGCAGCAAGTCCCGGAGGCGGTCTCCGACCAGCCCGGCGTTCCTGGACGTGATCTCCCCGGAGAGCCGGAGGACGACATGGTCCGGTGATGAGGCGGGTGTGTGTCCGCGGCGACGGAAACGGTGCAGTGGATGCCGCATCGGTGGCTCCAGGACAGAGGGCGGCCGACCGCCGACCAGCCTTCCCGGCGCACCTGAGCATCAGCACAGGCCGCACGGCCTGCCCACGCCGCGTGAGCCGACCCCGGGCGGGACCTGACATTGCCGGGCCCCGGCAATGTTCGCGCGGGAGAGGTGCGCATAAGGAACCTGTCAAAGATGTATCAAGGACAGGTAAGGTTCCACCTGGTGTGCCGGGAAGCCTGGTCGGCGAGTCGAGGACAGCTCTCTCTTCCGATCGGGGCGTTTGCCATGGTGCTTGTGGTGGTGTTCGGCGTCGCGCTGCTGGTGGCGGTGCTGCTGTCGGGCCTTGCGGCCCGGACGGTGCTCTCCACGTCCTTCCTCTTCCTGGTCGGCGGTGCGCTCGTCAGTGACGGCTTCCTCGGGCTGATCCACATCACGCCGGACAGCGAGATCGTGTCCGTGACGGCCGACCTGGCTCTTTTCGCGGTGCTGTTCACCGACGGCATGCACGTCTCATTGCCGAAGCTGCGCGCCCACTGGAGGAACCCGGCGCGTGCCCTGGGTCTGGGCATGCCGCTCGCGTTCGTCTTCATGGCCCTGGTGACCCACTTCCTGGTGGGCCTGGACTGGACGACGTCGTTCCTGGTGGGCGCGGTCCTGGCGCCGACCGACCCGGTGTTCGCCTCGGCGATCGTGGGCCGCAGCGAGGTCCCGGCCAAGCTGCGTCAGCTGCTGAACGTGGAAAGCGGCATCAACGACGGACTCGCCCTGCCGGTCGTGATGATCCTGATCGCCGCGGCCGGTCCGACGGCCGCCGACCTGGAGGCGTCCCCCGGGAAGATCGCGCTGGAGCTGTTGCTCGGCCTTCTCTTCGGCGTCGCCCTGCCCCTGTTCGTCAACGGGCTGGTGCGGTTCCGGCTGCTGGGCGCGGAGCCCAAGCTGCAGCCCCTGCTGCCGCTGGCGACGGGGATCATCCTCTACGCGACCTGCCACCTCACGCACGCCAACCCGTACCTGGCGGCCTTCTCGGCGGGCGCGGCCCTCGCGCACGTCTCGCCGGAGGCGAAGGCATCCTTCGAGCCGCTCGGCGAGGCGCTGGCGGAGCTGGCGAAGTTCGCCGCGCTACTGGTCTTCGGCGCGCTGCTCACACCCCGGCTCTTCGGCGACCTGTCGCTCGGCGGATACGCCGCAGTGATCCTGGCGATCTTCCTGATCCGCCCGGCATCGCTGCTGCTGTCCCTGCTCGGCACCACCATCTCCCGCAGGGAGAAGCTCGTCGCCGCCTGGTTCGGCCCGAAGGGCTTCGCATCGGTGGTGTACGGGCTGCTGGTGCTGCAGTCCGGCATCCCGCAGGCTGAGGAGGCGTTCACACTGATCGCCGTCTGCATCGCCTTCTCGATCATCGCCCACAGCTCCACGGACGTGCCCATCGCCCGCGCCTTCGACGTCGAGGAACTGGCGGGCATCCCGGACGGACGCGACGACGCGGACATCCCAAAGACCCCCCAGGCCACGGCTCTGCAGGCCCACGGAGGAACCGGAGGAACGTGAACGACTGGCACAGCTGGGCCGCG
This sequence comes from Streptomyces sp. NPDC001406, assembly GCF_042895285.1. NCBI lineage: Bacteria > Bacillati > Actinomycetota > Actinomycetes > Kitasatosporales > Streptomycetaceae > Streptomyces > Streptomyces sp. NPDC001406. The sequence goes on along the minus strand of NZ_JBIAWG010000006.1, from coordinate 512,723 downwards.
ATCGTCGTCTTCGTCGGCGCGTACGCCCTGATCATCAGTGAGAAGATCCACCGCGTCGCCGTGGCCCTCGGCGGCGCAGGCCTGATGCTGGCGATCGGGGCGACCGACGACGTCTCGGCGTTCTACTCCGAGGACTCCGGGGTCGACTGGAACGTCATCTTCCTGCTCATGGGCATGATGATGATCGTCGGCGTGCTGAAGAAGACCGGCATGTTCGAGTACCTGGCCATCTGGGCGGTCAAGCGCGCCCGTGCGAAGCCGTTCCGGGTCATGGCCATGCTCGTCGTCATCACGGCCGTGGCCTCGGCGCTGCTCGACAATGTGACCACGGTCCTGCTGGTCGCCCCGGTGACCCTGCTGGTGTGCGAGCGCCTCGCGCTGCCCGCCGCGCCGTTCCTCATCGCCGAGGTGATGGCCTCGAACATCGGGGGAACCGCCACCCTGGTCGGTGATCCGCCCAACATCATCATCGCCAGCCGGGCCGGCCTGACCTTCAACGACTTCCTCGTCCACCTCGCCCCGCTCGCCGCCGTCCTGGTGGCCGTCTTCCTCGCCCTGTGCCGAGTGATGTTCCGCAAGTCCTTCGTCTACGACGAGGACCGCGCCGCCGAGATCATGGCGCTCGAGGAGGGCGAAGCCATCAAGAACCCGCGCCTGCTCGTCCAGGGACTACTCGTCCTGGCCCTGGTCGTGGCCGGTTTCGTCCTGCACCCGGTGCTGCACTACGAGCCCAGCATCGTCGCCCTGCTCGGCGCGGGGCTGCTCGTCGCCGTCTCCAACGTCGACACCCACGACGTCCTGGCCGAGGTGGAGTGGCCCACCCTCGCCTTCTTCGCCGGCCTGTTCATCATGATCGGCGGCCTCATCGACACCGGAGTCGTCAGCGAGGTCTCCCGGAAACTGGCGGATGCGATCGGCGGCAACGAACTCGGCGGCTCCCTGAGCCTGCTGGGCGGCTCGGCCGTGCTGTCCGGCATCGTCGACAACATCCCCTACGTCGCCACCATGGCCCCCATCACCAGCGACCTCGTCCGGGACATGGGCGGTGCAAGCGACCACGTCCTGTGGTGGGCGCTCGCCCTCGGTGCCGACCTGGGCGGCAACGCCACCGCCATCGGCGCCTCCGCCAACGTCGTCGTCCTCGGCATCGCCGAACGCAACCGGCAGCCCATCTCCTTCTGGCAGTTCACCAAGTACGGCCTCGTCGTGACCGCCGTGACCGTGGCGATCTCCCTCGGCTACGTGTGGTTGCGGTACTTCGCGTTCGCGTGATCGAAGGCCGACGGATCGCGGTAGGCGTCAAACCCCCGTCAAGGGAACCTGAGCAGGCGTCAGGGGCGCGTCAACGAACGCTGTGTGTGGCTGATTTCCGTCGCAGACTGATCGGCACGGGGGACGGGCAACCGTCCGTGGCGTGACGTTGGAGGGCTCGTGTCGATCACGGCCGGCACCACGCGCAGTCCTGAGGCGGGGGCCGGGACTGCCGCGCAGACACCGCACGGAACCGTCGCCCCTGCTCCAGGCCGCCGGGGACCGCGACCGAGCGGGAGGCCGCGACCGAACGGGCCCGAGCGCCGCCTCCGCCACGAGGCCGTTGCCGCGTGGGCCGCTCTGCGCCGCCGCTACTGGGCCACCGTGCCCGCGCGGCTGCGTCTTCTGCGCGCCGCCACGGCCTCCCTCGGCGTGGCTCTTGCCGTGCTGATCCTGTTCTCCGGGCTGGCCGCCTCCGGCACCTGGGACGCGATCGCCGAGCGCGACGCGCCACGCACCACCAGCGCCACCGACCTCAACCTCGCCCTGAACGACATGGACGCACAGGCCGCGAACATCCTGTTGTCCAGCGGGGACGCGGGCAAGGGGCGGACGACGGTGCCCTACACCAAGGCGATCGGCTTCTACGCCGACGCCCGCCACTCCATCGGCCACCAACTGCGCACGCTGGCCGTAGCCGCCGAGGGCGACCGGGCCGCCGAGAAGACCGAGGAGTCCCTCACCGATGACTTCGCGGAGTACCAGGAGCTGATCGGCCGTGCTCTGGAGAACGACGGTCGGTCCGGTGGCAAGCCGGCCGCCCTCGCCGACCATCGCAGAGCCACCGATCTGCTTCAGAGCCGACTCCTGCCGGAGGCACGCGCGTTGGTGGACTCCAACAACCGTGCCTTCGAGCGGCAGTACGACGCAGCGCGCTCCTCCCTGTCCGCCCAGCTCGCTGCCGTCGCCTCGCTCGGTATGCTCCTGCTGGCGGTGCTCGGCGTCCTGCAGTGGTACCTGGCCCGCCGCTTCCGCCGGATCCTCAACCCTGGTGTCCTGGCCGCCACCGTGTGCACCCTGGTCGCCGTCGTCCTTGCCGGACAGCTGCTGTCCGGCACCGCGGAGCACCTGCGTGGCGCCCGGCGCGACGCCTTCGACTCGGTCGTGGCTCTCTCGCGCGCCCGCGCCATCGCCTACGACGCCAACGCCGACGAGAGCCGCTACCTCCTCGACCCTCAGCGCCGCGACCAGTACGCGCAGGCATTCCTCACCAAGTCCCAGCATCTGTACGGCGTGAAGGGGGCGACCCTCGCGACGTACGACGACGATCTGGCCCGGACGTGGCAGGCCTACGGGCGTGACCACGGCGATCTGCGGTTCACGGGCGAGTTCCGGCGCGAATTGGACAACATCACCTACACCGGGGAGCGGGCCGCCGTCGAGAAGACCGTGGACACGTACGCCGTGTACCAGCGCGACGACCGCCGCATCCGCGCACTCGTCGCGCAGGGCAAGGAACGGGCGGCGGTCGAGTTCTGCATCAGCTGGGATCCCGGTATGTCCAACGCGCACTTCGGGGCGTACATGCACGCCCTGGGCAAGCTGATCACCATCAACCGCGATCACTTCGCAACGTCGGTCCAGGCCGGTCGCTCCACTCTCACCGGTCTGCTCCCGTGGTGCTGCGGCCTGCTGCTGGCGGCGTCGCTGCTCACGATCCTGGGGCTGCGGCCCCGGCTCGCCGAGTTCCGTTGACGGCCGCCCTCCTGCGGCCCCCGTCCCAGACTTCCCGGCACACCGCGTTCACCTGTCGGGCCGTGCCCCGTCAAGGACGTGTCAAAGTCCAGGCGTGAGGCGCCAGGGATGCGTCAAGACAGTGCCCGGCGGCCGGCGGAACCGGTTCGGTGAGGGAAACGGCTCGGCGCGCAGCGAGACAGGACGCCGCCGGTACGTCGGAGGAGCTGAGGATCGGTGGATGCTGGACATGTCGTGGGAGTGATCGTGGCCGTCTGCCTCGTCGGATACCTGGTCCTGGCGCGCATCTTCCCGGAGAGGTTCTGAGAAGGCCCGATGAGCGACGTACGGCCGGGACGGCTCAAGGTCTACCTCGGAGCGGCTCCCGGGGTGGGCAAGACCTACCGGATGCTCGACGAGGCGCGGCGCAGGGCGGCGCGTGGCGCGGACGTGGTGGTGGGGTTCGTGGAGTGCCACGGCCGCCCGCACACCGAGGCGATGCTCGACGGCCTCGAAACCGTCAACTGGCTCCGCTGCACCCACCGTGGCGGGGAGTTCGCCGAGATGGACCTGGCTGCGGTTCTCGACCGGCGCCCGCAGCTGGCCGTCGTGGACGAGTTTGCGCACACCAACGTGCCCGGCGACGGACGCAACGCCAAGCGGTGGCAGGACGTGGAGGAGTTGCTGGCGGCAGGCATCGATGTCGTCACTGCCATCAACGTCCAGCATCTCGAGTCGCTGAACGACGTCGTCGAGAAGATCACCGAGGTGCGGCAGCACGAGACAGTGCCCGACGAGGTCGTCCGACGCGCTGACCAGATCGAACTGGTCGACATACCGCCGGAGGGGCTGCGGCGGCGGATGGCGCACGGCAACATCTACGCGGCCGAGAAGGTCGATGCGGCCCTGGCCAACTACTTCCGGCCGGGCAATCTGACCGCGCTGCGGCAGCTGGCGCTGCTGTGGGTGGCCGACCGGGTCGACGAGGCACTGCAGGCCTACCGGAGCGAGCACGGCATCGGCGGGGTGTGGGAGACGCGGGAGCGGGTGGTCGTCGCGCTGACCGGCGGCCCGGAGGGCGACACGCTGATCCGGCGAGGCGCCCGCATCGCCGACCGGTCCGCGGGTGGCGACCTGCTCGCCGTGCACGTCGCCCGCAGCGACGGTCTGGCCGCCGGCGCCTCACACGCCTCCCTCGCCCGGCAGCGCCAGCTGGTGGAGGACCTCGGCGGCAGCTACCACTCGGTGGTCGGCGACGATGTGCCCACCGCGCTGGTGGAGTTCGCCCGCGCGGAGAACGCCACCCAGCTGGTGCTGGGCACCAGCCGTCGTGGCCGTCTGGAGCAGTTCCTGACCGGAAGCGGCATCGGTGAGACGACCATCGCGCTCTCCGGCGACATCGACGTCCACATGGTCACCCACGAGCGGGCCGGTCGCGGCAGGCTGCTGCCGTCCCGGCGCCGCACGCTGCCGACGTCGCGTCTGATCGCCGGGCCCGTCGCCGGGTTTGTGGTGCCGGTGCTGCTCACGTTCCTGCTCGGTCAGGTGCGCGGCGCCCTCAACCTCACCAGCGACGCACTGCTGTATCTGCTGACCGTGGTGGGGGTGGCCTGCATAGGCGGGGTCGCCTCCGCGGTGGTCGCCTCGGTGACGGCGTCCCTGTTGCTCAACTACTGGTTCGTGCCGCCCACCGGCCGGTTCACGCTCGGCGACACCAACAACTTTCTGGCGTTGCTCGTCTTCGCGATCGTCGCCGCCACCGTCGCGGCTGTCGTCGACCGCTCCCTGCGCCTGTCGCGGCGCTCGGCGCGGGCGACAGCCGAGGCGGAGACCATGTCGTCACTGGCCGGCACAATCGTCCGTGGCGGCGCGACGATCCCGGCGCTGCTGGAACGCACGCGCGAGACATTCGGCATGGAATCGGCGGAACTCGTCGAGCAGCCACCCGGTCCCCCGGCCCACGGCGGGGTCACCGTGCCGGTCGGCTCCCGTTCCTTCCTGGTCCTGCGCGGTCGCACGCTCCCGTCCTCCGAGCGGCGGGTACTGGCAGCCTTTGCCGCGCACGTCGGCTCCGCGGTCGAACGGGCCAGGCTGGAGGCGGCCGCCGCCGAGATAGAGCCGGTCAAGGCCGCCGACCGACTGCGGACGGCGCTGTTGCGGGCCGTCGGCCACGACCTGCGCACCCCGCTCGCCGCGGGCTGGGCCGCCATCACCTCGCTGCGCAGCCGTGACGTCGACTTCTCCGCTGATGACCGCGAGGAGCTGCTCGCCACCGCCGACGAGTCCATGGCCAGGCTCAACCGTCTCGTGGAGAACCTTCTCGACCTCAGCCGTCTCCAGGCAGGCGCGCTCACCCTCAACCTTCGGGCGACCACGCTGGAGGAAGTCCTGCCGAGTGCGCTGGCGGACTCCTCCGATGTCGAGGTGGGGGAGATGGAGGGGATTCCCGAGGTTCTGGCCGACCCCCCGCTGCTGGAGCGCGTCATCGCCAATCTGGTCGGCAATGCTGCCCGCCACACCCGGTCGGGGACGAAGGTGCTGGTGACTGGCAGCGCCCTGGCGGGCCGAGTGGAGGTACGGGTCGTCGACCGGGGGCCCGGACTGCCGGTCGAAGACCGGGAGCGGATCTTCGAGCCCTTCCAGCGGCTCGGCGACACCGACAACACCAGCGGTCTCGGCCTGGGGCTCGCCCTCTCCCGCGGCCTGGCCGAGGCCATGGACGGAACGCTCACGCCGGAAGACACTCCCGGCGGAGGGCTGACCATGGTCTTGTCCCTGCCGGTCGCCGCGCAGATGGCGCAGGCGCGTGGTACGCAGAACGTAGGAGGCGGTGCATGAGCGGAGGAGCCGACGCCATGAACACAGGAGGCGTAGAGATATGACCGGCTTTGCACTGCGGGACCGGGCGGCGGTGGCCGCCGCGCTGCTCGGGCCCTTCCTCGTGGCCCTCGCCCTCGTGCCCTTCCGTACCGATCTGTCGAACACGAACGCGGCGCTCATCCTGGTCGTGGTGGTCGTCGCGGTCGCGGCCGTCGGCAACCGGATCGCGGGCGCGCTCGCGGCGCTGTCGGCGGCAGTGTGGTTCGACTTCTTCCTCACCGTTCCCTACGAGCGATTCACCATGACGCAGACGGACGACATCGAAACGGCCGTCCTGCTCCTGATCGTCGGCCTCATCGTCTCCCAACTGGCCGCTCATGCCAGGCGGCTTGAGGTGATCACCGTCACCGATGCCGATCACCTTCGCCGCATCCACGAGACGGCCGAGCTCGCTCGTACCAGTCGTTCGGCCGATGCCGTGGTCGAGCACGTGCGGCGCCAACTGATCGAACTGCTGGGGTTGCGCGGGTGCCGCTTCGAGTACGGCACCCTGATGGGCCGGCCGCCGCGCCTGGAACAGGACGGATCGGTGGCGGTGGGCCGCCGGAGCTGGGACGTCGACGCGGGTGGTTGGCCGGAGGGCGAGATCGAACTGCGCGCGTACGGCAACGGCCACTACTTCGGGCGGTTCATGATGGACCCGGCACCGGGGGCGGTCCCGTCGCTCAAGGCCCGGCTGGTGGCGGTGACGCTGGCCGACCAGGCGGGTGCCGCCTTGGACACGGCCGGCCTGACGAACGGCAGGACGCCGGCCTGAGAACGTCCTTGGCAGCCCGTCAGGGGGTGGGGGTTTCGTCTGTCTCCGCGGCCAGACCGGATACCTTGAACACCGCCCACGCCGTCTCCCGGTCGATGCGTTCCGACAGGCTGCGCAGAGCCTCCAGACACGGTGAGGTGGGGCTTCCGCTGGTGGAGATGCAGGCGTCCGTGCTGAGCCGGTGCCACAGGCCCGGGTTGGCGACCAGGACCTGTGTGTCGAACTCGACCCGCCCGCCGAGCGCGTCCCGCAGCACGAGGCGTTGCCCTTCGTGACCGGTGGTGCGGGCGGCGACGAGGCGGTCGGTACGTACCCGGCGTGTGCCCCTGAGGGTTCGTACGGCCAGCCATCCCTCACCCACGGCGACGCGGGGAGGCATCAGGACGAGGAACAGCAGCAGGGCGAGTCCGCCCCACAGGGCGGCACGCGCCGCGGTGAACGTGCCGGCCGCTGCGTCCACCAGGAACAGCAGCCCGAGGAAGGAGCCAACGCACAGGAGCGCGGTCCGCAGGTCTGAGGCCCACCGGCGGTCGACAACCCCGTTCCCGTACGGCCCGGGGTGGCCGGCGGTCCTATCGGCCCGTGGGCCGGACCGGCCGATCGGCCGTCCCTTCATACGCCTGTGCGTGCGGCGTTCCATGGCGTGGACGATAGGGCGACAAACGCGCCTCGCCCGGCTTCTTAACGCCCCGCTAACGGCTTGGCGATCCGACCCTGACGCCCGCGTCGTATCCGCCGTCCGGGCCGGGAAAAGCCAGGGACTACAGGCGCCTCATGATCACCCGTAGGGGCGGCGTCGACGCGGCCGTAAGAGGTGCGTCAAAGCTGTCGGAGTCGCCGTAAGAGGGCCGTTAAGGAGAGTTGGAACCGGCCGGATGGCAGGTTTCCTTTACTGGTCCGATTCTTACTCGAACCTCATCCAGGAGCTCACGATGGCCGACGTGGCCTTCGTCATCGCCACCATCGCGGCGTTCGCGCTGGTTGCTCTCGTCGCCAAGGGGGTGGCGAAGCTGTGACCGCCGAGAACATCGTCGGCCTGGTCGTGGCCGTCGCCCTGCTGGGTTACCTCGTCCTCGCCCTGATCTTCCCGGAGAGGTTCTGAGCCGCGACATGGGTCCCGTAATTGCTGATGTGCTCTTCGTGACCGCGCTGATCGGCGCGCTCGCGCTGGTGCACCGTCCCCTCGGCGACTACATGGCCGCCGTCTTCCAGTCCGAGAAGCACCTGCGGGTCGAGCGGTGGATCTACCGCTCGGTGGGCGCCGACCCGGACGCGGAGATGCGCTGGCCCGCCTACTTGCGCGGCATGCTGGTCTTCTCCGCGGTGAGCGTGCTGTTCCTCTACCTGCTGCAGCGGGTGCAGGACAAACTGCCGCTGTCGCTCGGCTTCAAGGCGATCACCCCGGACCAGGCGTTCAACACGGCCGCGTCGTTCGTGTCGAACACGAACTGGCAGTCCTACTCGGGCGAGGTGGCGATGAGCCACGTCACCCAGACCGCCGGTCTTGCCGTGCAGAACTTCGTGTCCGCCGCGGTGGGCATTGCCGTCGCGGTGGCACTGGTGCGTGGCTTCGCCCGCTCCCGCACCGGCGACCTGGGCAACTTCTGGGCCGACCTGGTGCGCTGCATCGTCCGGATCCTGATCCCGCTCTCCGTGGTCGCAGCCGTGATCCTGATCGCCGCGGGCGCCATTCAGAACTTCGGCGACATCCACTACATCACCACCCTGACTGGTCAGAAGCAGGCCATCAGCCCCGGCGCGGTCGCCTCCCAGGAAGCCATCAAGGACCTCGGCACCAACGGCGGCGGTTTCTTCAACGCCAACTCCGCCCACCCGTTCGAGAACCCCAACGGCTTCACCAACTGGCTGGAGATCTTCCTGCTCCTGGTGATCCCGTTCTCGCTGCCGCGCACCTTCGGCAAGATGGTCGGCTCGGTCAAGCAGGGCTACGCGATCGTCGCCGCGATGGGCGTCATCTGGTTCCTCGGCGTGGTCGCCGTGACCTGGCTCGAGTACGCCCACCCGGGCACGGCCTCGCAACTCGCGGGCGGCGTGATGGAGGGCAAGGAGCAGCGCTTCGGCGAGGGCAACTCGTCGTTGTTCGCCGTGTCCACAACAATGACCTCGACCGGGTCGGTCGACTCCTTCCACGACTCCTACAGCGGCCTGTCCGGCGGCGTGCTGCTGCTGGGCATGATGCTGGGCGAGATCGCGCCCGGCGGTACCGGCTCCGGCCTCTACGGCATGCTGATCATGGCGATCATCGCGGTGTTCATCGCCGGTCTGATGGTCGGCCGTACGCCCGAGTACCTGGGCAAGAAGATCGGCTCCCGCGAGATCAAGCTGGCGGCCTGTTACATCCTCATCACCCCCGCCCTGGTCCTGATCGGTGCCGCGCTTGCGATGGCTCTGGGCAAGGGCGAGTCGTCGATGACGAACACCGGCGCACACGGCTTCTCCGAGATCCTGTACGCCTACACGTCCGCGTCGAACAACAACGGCTCCGCGTTCGCCGGGTTCGCGGCCAACACCGAGTACCACAACACCATCCTGGGCCTGTGCATGCTGCTGGGCCGCTTCCTGCCGATGGTGTTCGTGCTCGCACTGGCCGGCTCGCTCGCCGAGCAGAAGCCCATCCCGGTCACGGCGGGCACCCTGCGCACCGAGAAGCCGCTGTTCACCGGCCTGCTGGTGGGGGCGATCCTGATCATCACCGGTCTGACGTTCTTCCCGGCCCTCGCTCTGGGCCCGCTGGCCGAAGGGTTGGCGTGATGACCACCGACACCTCCAAGACAGAGACAAAGAAGCAGGACTCCATGTCCACTCCCACCCTTGCGCCCCACCAGGACGCGCCGACCGGGCACAAGGCCCCAGAGGGCCGTGTCGGCGGCGGCCTGTTCGACCCCAAGCAGCTGGTCAAGTCGCTGCCGGACGCCTTCCGCAAGCTCGACCCGCGGGTGATGGTCAAGTCGCCCGTGATGTTCGTGGTCCTCGTCGGCTCTGTTCTGACGACGGTCTTCTCCTTCAAGGACCCGACCAACTGGTTCGGCTGGACGATCAGCGCCTGGCTGTGGCTGACGGTGATCTTCGCCAACCTGGCGGAGGCCGTGGCCGAGGGCCGGGGCAAGGCGCAGGCCGACACCCTGCGCAAGGCCAAGACCGACACCGTCGCACGCCGCCTCCTCAAGGATGGCTCCGAGGAGCAGGTCCCGGGCACCGCGCTGACCATCGGTGACCTGGTGGTCTGCGAGGCGGGCGACATCATCCCCGGTGACGGTGACGTCATTGAGGGCGTCGCGTCCGTGGACGAGTCGGCGATCACCGGTGAGTCGGCCCCGGTCATCCGCGAGTCCGGCGGTGACCGGTCCGCGGTCACCGGCGGCACGAAAGTCCTCTCCGACCGCATCGTCATCAAGATCACGACGAAGCCGGGCGAGACCTTCATCGACCGGATGATCAGCCTCGTCGAGGGCGCGGCCCGGCAGAAGACGCCGAACGAGATCGCGCTCAACATCCTGCTGGCATCGCTGACCATCGTCTTCCTGCTCGCCTGCGCCACGCTGCCGCCCTTCGCCGACTACGCGGGCTCGAAGCTCGGCATGGTCGTACTGGTCGCGCTTCTGGTCTGTCTGATCCCGACCACGATCGGCGCGCTGCTCTCCGCGATCGGTATCGCGGGCATGGACCGCCTGGTCCAGCGCAACGTCCTGGCCATGTCGGGCCGCGCGGTCGAGGCCGCCGGTGACGTCTCCACGCTGCTGCTCGACAAGACCGGCACCATCACGCTGGGCAACCGGCAGGCGTCCGAGTTCGTGCCGGTGCGCGGCACCACGGAGGCCGAGGTCGCCGACGCCGCCCAGCTCTCCTCGCTGGCCGACGAGACGCCCGAGGGCCGCTCGATCGTCGTCCTGGCGAAGGAGAGGTACGGCCTGCGCGAGCGCCACCAGGGCGAGCTGGCGCACGCCGAGTGGATCGCCTTCACCGCCCAGACCCGGATGTCGGGTGTCGACGTCGACGGCAAGAAGATCCGCAAGGGCGCGGCCGGTTCGGTCATCGCCTGGGTCAAGGAGCAGGGCGGCACGGTCGCCGAGGACGCGGACACCGTCGCCAACCGCATCTCCGAGGCCGGCGGCACCCCGCTGCTCGTCGCGGTCGACGACGTCGAAGGCGCCCGGATCCTGGGCGTCATCCATCTCAAGGACGTCGTCAAGGACGGCATGCGGGAGCGGTTCGACGAGCTGCGCCGCATGGGCATCAAGACCGTCATGATCACGGGTGACAACCCGCTGACCGCCAAGGCGATCGCCGAGGAGGCGGGCGTCGACGACTTCCTCGCGGAGGCCACTCCCGAGGACAAGATGGCCCTCATCAAGCGGGAGCAGGCGGGCGGCAAGCTGGTCGCGATGACCGGTGACGGTACGAACGACGCCCCGGCCCTTGCCCAGGCGGACGTCGGCGTGGCGATGAACACGGGTACGTCGGCCGCCAAGGAGGCCGGCAACATGGTCGACCTCGACTCCAACCCGACCAAGCTCATCGAGATCGTCGAGATCGGCAAGCAACTCCTCATCACCCGGGGCGCGTTGACCACGTTCTCCATCGCCAACGACGTCGCGAAGTACTTCGCGATCATCCCGGCGCTGTTCGCGGCGGTCTACCCGGGCCTGGACAAGCTCAACATCATGGCGCTGTCCTCGCCCGACTCCGCGATCCTGTCCGCGGTCATCTTCAACGCGCTGATCATCATCGCGCTGGTGCCGCTGTCCCTGAAGGGCGTGCAGTACCGGCCGGTGAGCGCGGACCGGATGCTCCGCCGCAATCTCACGATCTACGGCCTCGGCGGACTGATCGCCCCGTTCATCGGCATCAAGCTCATCGACCTGCTCATCTCTCTGATCCCCGGGATCGGGTGAAGGACATGAACACCTCTCTCGCGAACTCCGGCCGCATGGTGTGGGCCGCGCTGCGCATGCTGCTCGTCCTCACCGTCGTGACCGGGATCATCTACCCCCTCGTCGTCACCGGCATCGGGCAGGCCCTGTTCCACAACAAGGCCAACGGCTCGGTCGTCAAGGTCGACGGCAAGCAGGTCGGCTCCAAGCTGATCGGCCAGAGCTGGAACATCAGGGGCACCGACAAGCCGGACCCGAAGTGGTTCCAGGGCCGGCCGTCCAACAGCAACTACGACCCACTGGCCACCGGCTCCAACCAGCTCAGCGCCGGCAACCCCAAGCTGGTCAAGATGGTCGAGGCCGCCAAGAAGCAGGTCGCCGACTTCAACGGCGTCCCCCAGTCCGAGGTGCCCAAGGACGCGGTCACCGGTTCGGCCTCCGCGATCGACCCGGACATCTCCCCGGCTTACGCGGACATCCAGGTCAACCGTGTGGCCAAGGCGAACGGGCTGTCCGTCGCGCAGGTCCAGAAGCTGGTGAAGGACCACACCGACGGCCGCAGCCTCGGCTTCATGGGCGAACCGCACGTCAACGTCCTGGGGCTCAACATCGCCCTCAAGGAACTGACCCAGAAGTAATGGCCTTATGGACACGGACGGCTGGGAGCCGGCGAACCGGGAACCCCCGGCTCGCCGGCTCCCGCCGCCGTCCCTACAGCACGGACCCCACCGACAAGAGGAAGGCCGCACACCGATGACCCGGGTGCTGGTGGTGGAGGACGACCCGCAGCTCGTACGGGCCCTCGTGATCAACATGCAGGCCAGGCAGTACGGAGTCGACGCGGCGCCCGACGGCGCCACCGCCCTCCGCCTGGCCGCTGCCCGCCAGCCCGACGTGGTGATACTGGATCTCGGCCTGCCGGACATGGACGGCGTGGACGTGATCAGGGCCCTGCGCGGCTGGACCCGTGTTCCCATCCTGGTGCTGTCCGCCCGCCGCGCCTCGGACGAGAAGGTCGCGGCGCTCGACGCGGGCGCGGACGACTACATCACCAAGCCGTTCAGCATGGACGAGCTGATGGCCCGGCTGCGGGCCTCCGTCCGTCGTAACGAGGAGGCTCCGCTCCTCCCCGAGACGACCCTGGTCAAGACCGACGACTTCACCATCGACCTCCTGGCGAAGAAGGCGACGAGGGGCGGCCGGGACGTACGGCTCACTCCCACCGAATGGCATCTGCTGGAGATCCTGGTCACCAATCCGGGCCGCCTCATCACGCAGAAGCACCTGTTGCAGGAGGTCTGGGGCGTCTCGCAGAGCAACAAGACCAACTACCTGCGGGTTTACATGGCCCAACTGCGCCGCAAACTGGAAGCGGACCCCGCCCATCCCCGCTATCTGATCACCGAGCCCGGCATGGGCTACCGCTTCGAGGCATGACCGTAGAGACGAAGAGACGAGAGACATGGCACGCGGCAAGCTCCGGATCTACCTCGGCGCGGCACCGGGCGTCGGCAAGACCTACGCGATGCTCTCCGAAGCACACCGACGTGTGGAGCGGGGCACCGACTGCGTGGTCGCGTTCGTGGAGCATCACGACCGGCCGCGCACCGAGGTCATGCTGCACGGCCTGGAACAGATCCCGCGCAAGAAGCTGCAGTATCGCGATGCCGTCTTCACCGAGATGGACGTCGATGCCGTCCTGGCGCGGCGCCCGCAGGTTGCCCTGGTGGACGAGCTCGCCCACACGAACATCCCCGGCTCCCGCAACACCAAGCGCTGGCAGGACGTGGAGGAACTGCTCGCCGCCGGCATCGACGTGATCTCGACCGTCAACATCCAGCACCTGGAGTCGCTCGGCGACGTCGTCGAGTCGATCACCGGAATACGCCAGCAGGAGACCGTCCCCGACGAGGTCGTACGCCGCGCGGACCAAATAGAGCTGGTCGACATGTCACCCGAGGCCCTGCGCCGCCGCATGGCGCACGGCAACGTCTACAAGCCGGACAAGGTTGACGCGGCCCTTTCCAACTACTTCCGCCCCGGCAACCTGACGGCGCTGCGCGAGCTGGCGCTGCTGTGGGTGGCTGACCGGGTCGACGAGTACCTGAACCAGTACCGCAGCGAGCACCGCGTGTCGACGATCTGGGGGTCGCGGGAGCGGATCGTGGTCGGCCTGACTGGAGGCCCCGAGGGGCGGACGCTGATCCGCCGGGCGGCACGGCTGGCGGAGAAGGGTGCCGGCGGCGAGGTGCTCGCCGTCTACATCTCCAGCAGCGACGGCCTGACCTCCGCCTCTCCGAAGGAACTCGCCGTCCAGCGCACCCTCGTCGAGGACCTCGGCGGCACATTCCACCAGGTCGTCGGCGACGACGTCCCCGCCGCGCTGCTGGACTTCGCACGCGGAGTGAACGCGACCCAGATCGTGCTGGGCGTCTCCCGGCGCAAGAGCTGGCAGTACGTCTTCGGGCCGGGCGTCGGCGCGACCGTCGCCCGCGACTCCGGCCCCGACCTCGACGTCCACCTGATCACCCACGACGAGGCGGGCAAAGGCCGCGGGCTGCCCATCGCGCGGGGCGCGCGGCTGGGGCGCTCCCGCATCATCTGGGGCTGGTTCACGGGCATCGGTGGCCCGATGCTCCTGACGCTGCTGCTGACTCATGTCAACGCAGACCTCGGCCTCACGAACGACATGCTGCTGTTCCTGACGCTGACAGTGGCGGCGGCACTGCTCGGTGGCCTGCTACCGGCGCTCGCCTCGGCGGCATTCGGGTCCATGCTGCTGAACTGGTACTTCACGCCACCGGTGCATCGCATCACCATCGCCGACCCCAAGAACATCCTCGCCTTGGTGATCTTCGTGGCTGTGGCCGTGGCGGTGGCCTCCGTCGTCGACCTGGCCGCACGCCGCACCCACCAGGCCGCCCGGCTACGCGCCGAATCGGAGATCCTCTCCTTCCTCGCCGGCAGCGTGCTGCGCGGCGAGACCAGCCTCGATGCGCTGCTGGAACGGGTCCGCGAAACCTTCGCCATGGAATCCGTAGCGCTCCTGGAGCGCGACAACGACGCCGCGCCCTGGACCGTCGCAGGCTGCGTGGGCCCGAACGCGCTGACTCAGCGCCCCGAGAACGCCGACGTCGACGTACCGGTCGGCGACCACATGGCGCTCGCTCTCTCCGGCCGCGTATTGCCCGCCGAAGACCGCCGCGTCCTGGCCGCCTTCGCCGCCCAGGCAGCCGTCGTCCTCGACCGCCAGCGCCTCCAGGAGAGGGCCGACCAGGCCAAGGTGCTCGCCGAGGGCAACCGGATGCGCACCGCGCTGCTCGCCGCCGTCAGCCACGACCTGCGCACCCCCCTCGCGGGCATCAAGGCGGCCGTCACCTCCTTGCGTGCGGATGATGTGTCCTGGTCGGAGGAGGACCAGGCCGAACTCCTCGCCGGAATCGAGGACGGCTGCGACCGCCTCGACCACCTCATCGGCAACCTGCTGGACATGTCCAGGGTGCAGACCGGCACCATCGCGCCGCTCATCCGGGACATCGACCTCGACGAGGTCGTCCCCATGTCCCTCGCAGGCGTGCCAGAGGACAGCGTGGAACTGGACATCCCCGAGACACTGCCCATGGTCTCCGTGGACAAGGGCCTTCTGGAGCGGGTGGTCGCCAACGTCGTCGAGAACGCCGTGAAATACGGCCCCGCCGAGGAGCCCGTCTTCGTGTCCGCCAGCGCCCTGGGCGACCGAGTCGAAGTCCGGGTCGTCGACCGCGGCCCCGGTGTCCCGGACGAGGCCAAGGAACACATCTTCGAACCCTTCCAGCGCTACGGCGACTCCCCGAGCGGCAACGGGGTCGGCCTCGGCCTCGCCGTCGCCCGCGGCTTCGCCGACGCGATGGGCGGCACCTTGCACGCAGAGGACACCCCCGGCGGCGGTCTCACCATGGTCCTCAGCCTTCTGTCGGCGGGCAAACCGCAGTCCACGCCCGGCCTTTCCGCGACCACTGCCTCCTAGGCACCTCTCGCACACCGGCCGATCCGACGAACACCGCTCCGGCGGTCCGTGCTCTGCGCGTTGACGCCGGACACGGGCCTCGACCGCCGCGCCTCGGCATCCAGCACGAGGCGCACGAGGCGAAGCTCGATGGCAACTTGGCCCCGCTGCGCGAGCAAGGTTTCACTGCTCCCACGCTCGGGCATGCCGCGTGACGATGTACTCCCGGACCTGGTCCGTGTGCAGGGCGGTGGGCGCCTGACGCGTCATCCGCGATGGTGACGCCATATCCATACAGCCAGGCGAGTGGCGAGGACCGCAAGCGCCACAGCGCCGACGAGTAGAAGTACGGCCAGCACCGTATGCAGCGAGTCGGCAACCTCCAAGCCGCGCAGGAGCAGAGAGCCGGCCAGGCTGGAGAATCCAGGAAAGGCCAAGGACCAAGGAGGCCGCTGCCGTCGCTGCGATGCCTTCCCGGTCCAGTGCTCCGGTGGCCGCGCGGGGATGACGACCATCGCGCCCGGGCCTGGTGATGAAGACGAACACCCAGAATCCGACGACCACGACAAGCGCGGCAGTGAACGTAACCGTGGGGAAGCTGACAACAGCGTCGACGATCTCCTGCACTGCTCCACCTCATGGGTGCTGGTAGGTGTCGGGGATGCCGTCGGTGTCCTCGTCCCGGTCCTCGGCCTCGCACAGGCGACGGTAAACCCCATTGCGGCGCTTGAGCAGCAGCGCGGCCAAGGTGGCTGCGATCAGCGAGCCGATCAAGACTGCGGCCTTGATGTGCTTGCCGGCCGCGGGGTCGGTGGATGCGAGCTCGCCGACCAGGCAGCGGCAGGACAAGTGAACCTGAAACCACGTCAACCTGCCCTGACCAGCTAGTCAGCCACTCCCATGCAGCGGGGGAACCTCACCTAGGTCGCCGGGCGTGGTTTGTGGCGCGGGACGTGAGGTGCTCCCAGTTGCGGTGCGCGATGTCGGCCTTCTGCTCGTCGGTGAAGGGGGCGTCCTCCAGGAAGGACCGGGCGACGCCGGCGCTGGTGTCCACGTAGGGGAAGCCACCAGGGCGGAACCCGTAGGTGAAGGGGTAGTCAGTGGAGTACAGCATCCGTTCAGTCCCCACGACTTCGGCTGTCCAGCGGAGATAGCGGGGGCTGACGGTGCCGCTGCCGGCGAGCCAGAAGTTCTGCTTGAAGTAGTCGGCGAGCGGGCGGGCCAGGCCACCGGCGTCGGCGAAGAACCCGGTGTGGTCGAGATAGAAGAGCACGACCTCTCCCCAGTGGCCGGCAATGACCTGGAGATCGGGGTGCCGGTCGAAGACGCCGGAGAAGATCATTCGCAGGTACTGCACGCCCAGGTCGTAGTACCAGCCGATCGCGGGCCCTGCCAGTGCGGTCCCGATGGGGCCGATGTTGGAGTAGTAGGCGTCCATCACCGCCTGCACAGGCATCTGCGGATGGAAGTGGAGGGGGACCTGCAGCCTCTCCGCGGCGGCGTACAGCTCGTCGTACTCGGGGTCGTCGGCGAGCTTGGATCCGGTGCGCCCGTAGAGCATGGCGCCCGGGAAGCCCAGCTCGGTGACCGCCCGCTCCAGCTCCGCGGCCGCGGCCGACGGCGACTGTGTCGGGATAGCCGCGAACGCCTGGAACCGGTCGGGGTTGCCGGCCACAATCGCCGCGAGCTGGTCGTTGGTGTCGCGGGCCGCGGCGACCGCATCCGAGTCAGGCAGGTTCTGCACGCCCGGTGACGAGATCGACAGCACCGCCATGTCGACTCCCTGGTCGTCCATGTGCGCAAGCCTCGTCTCCGCGGTGTCGCGCAGTCGCTGGGCGATGGGGCCGTCGCCGAACCCCAGGTTCGGCAGCTCCGGCACCCCGGACCGCGACCACGCCTCCATGATCGCGGGCAGGACGACGTGCTCCTCCAATGCAATGATCCGCAGTCGGTCAGACATGCGATGCCTCTCCGCCAGTTTCCAATGGAATCACTAAAAGCGTATCACTGATACTAACGATGGATCCGTTCACGCGGTATCGTTGGTCCATGTCGCCACGTCCGCCTAGCGGGAGCAGCGCTTCCGACGCTGCGGCCATCGGCCGCGAACAGGCCCGACAGCGGGTCATCGAGGCCGCCATCGACCTGCTGACGCGAGGGGGTCGCGACGCGGTCACTACCCGCGCGGTCGCTGAAACGGCGGGCCTGCAGCCGCCGGCCATCTACCGGCTGTTCGGCGACAAGGACGGGCTGCTAGACGCGGTGGCCGAGCACGGCTTCACCGCGTTTCTCGCCACCAAGCACGTCGACCCCGACCCGCGGGACCCCGTCGAGGACCTGAGAGCTGGCTGGGATGTCGCGGTTGAGTTCGGCCTGGCCAATCCCGCGCTGTACACACTGATGTACAGCGAGCCCACGAGGGCCACCTCGGCCGCCTTCAAGGCGGGCATGGACATCCTGATGGGCCGTATCCGGCGCCTCGCCGCCAGCGGCTGGCTCCGCGTCGACGAGGAACTCGCGGCCCAGATCATCCATGCCACAGCGCGCGGCGCAGTGCTCACCTGGCTGTCCCTGCCGGAGCACCGGCGCAACCCGGCCCTATTGACCACTCTGCGGGAGTCCATGGTCGCCGCCGTAACCAGTCAACGGCCGTCCGTGCAGGACGCGGGCCCGGCGGGCGCCGCCCGCGCCTTGCGCGCAGCGCTTCCCGAACAGACGACCCTCAGCAGCGCGGAACAACATCTGCTGAGGGAGTGGCTGGGCCGCCTCGCCGCCGACGGTTGAGGCGTCGGAGGCTCGTGCGTTCTCGCCGGGGTGAGGCTCCGCATGAGTAATGGCCGACGGATTGTCGGCTATCCGGTGAGTGCCTGGGTGCCTATGACGGCGAGGAGCGCGAGGCGTTCGGCGTCCTGGCTGCCGGGTTCGGCTGTGTAGACCATGATGCGCAGGTCGTTGCCGGCGACGCTGAGTACGTCGCAGTCCAGCGTGAGAGCGCCGACGTGCGGGTGGTCGATGGTCTTGCGGGCGGACAGGTGCTGGCCGACGGCACCGGATTCCCAGAGCTCATCGAACTCGGCGCTTTTGATGCGCAGTTGGGAGATGAGGTGTTGCAGTCGCTGATCGGCCGGGTAGCGGCTTGCTGTTCTGCGCAGGTCGGCGACCTGCGCGGCGCGCAGTGCGCCCCGGGACTCGGGGGTGTGGCGGATGCGGGTGCCGGTGCCGAGGAAGTTGCGCCACACGGCGTTGCGGTCGCTGCCGTGCCATTCCCCTATCAGCGCCGTGTACAGGGGGTTGGCGAGCAGCTGGGTCCATGCGGCGTCGAAGACGGCGACGGGAGTGCCGGCGAGCCGGTCCAGCATCCGCTGGATGCTGGGCGTGATGTACGCAGGGACCTTCTCCGGGCCGGGAGGAACGAGACCGGCTAGTTGGAAGAGATGGGCGCGCCGGCCGCTGGTGAGCCGCAGGGCCCGGGCGAGGGCTTCGACGACCTGCGGGGAGGGGCTGGTGGCCCGGCCCTGTTCGAGGCGGGTGACGTAGTCGACGGATATACCGGCCAGCTGGGCCAGCTCTTCGCGCCGCAGCCCCGCGGCGCGCCGGTGGCCGCCTGTGGGAAGGCCTGCCGTCTCGGGTGAGACCTGGTCACGCCAGCGCCGCAGGGCTGCGCCGAGTTCTGTCGTTGCCATACCGGACAGTCTGGCTTACGTGCCACAAGGCGCGCCTGGTACTGGCAGTCCTATGAAGACGGGTCTACTGCCTGTTCCCGTGTTCTGTGCCCATCGTGGAGGCATGACAGCGACAGGAACATCTGCCGCCCCCGCAGTGGGCTGGATCGGACTGGGCGACCAGGGCCTGCCCATGGCCAGGGCCATCGCCGAAGCCGGGTTCCCCCTGCACACCTGGGCCCGGCGGCCCGTTTCCCTGGACGGACTGAGCGGTGTGCCGCACGTCCGCCACAACGACATCTTGGACCTGGCCACCGCGAGCGACATCGTTGCCCTGTGCGTCGGCACGGACGACGACGTTCTACGGGTGGCCGAGCAGTTGCTGGACGGGCTGCGTCCGGGGGCGGTCGTCGTCAATCACGGTACGGGCCTGCCCAGCGCCGCCGTGCGGCTCACCGAGGTGTGCGCCACGGCTGGCGTCGAGGTCCTGGACGCCCCGGTCAGCGGCGGCCGGGGCGCCGCTGAAGAGCACCGGCTGACCACTATGGTCGGCGGACCGCAGCCGGTGGCCGAGTGGTGCGAGAAGGTCTTCACCTCCTTCTCCCGCTACGTCGTCCACCTCGGCGCTGCAGGGGCCGGACAGACGGCGAAGCTGTTCAACAACGCGCTGCTGATGCTGAACCAGGCCGCCATCGTGGACATCGTCGACCTGGCCACCCAGCTGAAGCTGAAAGTGCCCCAGCTGGTCGGGGTGCTGAAACTGGGCAGCGCCTCCAGCGCCGCCCTGACCTTGCTGAACACCATGGTCACCCCCGACACCGTCGAGCACCTCTCCGCCGTCGAGGCGCTGGACATGGAGCTGTTCGACCAGGCCATGGGCGAGGCGGGTATCGACTCCGCTGCTGTCACCGCACGGGGACTCACCGGCGCCCGCGGGCTGCCCGACCTCTTGGGCCGGCTCAACCCCTGAAATCCCTCTTCACCTCACCCGTCGGCAACGGACAAGGAGACCCGTCATGAGCGCAGAAGACGTCGCGCAGCTGGTGCTGCGTGAGCGGCAGAGCCGGGATCGCGGCTGGTACGAGGGCATGGCGGCCTGCTTCGCCGAGGACTCGGTCGTGGAGATGAGCTGGTCCTCCGGCAGCGGCGCCGGCTTCGTCCAGGCGACCCGAGACATGGCCGGCCGCGGCGACCTTGCGGTCCACCGCCTGAGCCCGCCGACCGTGCGCATCGATCAGGACCGCGCGCTGGTGGAGCTGCCGCTGGTCATCGAGCGGCGTATCGATGTCGACGGGGTCGAGGCCGACATTGCTTCCGCCTGCCGCTCGCAGTACCGGGCCCAGTACGGCGCTGACGGAGTGTGGCGAATCGTGCGGATCACGTCGATCTACGAGAAGGACTTCCTCACTCCGGCCCTGCCCAACACCCGCCTGGATATCGACCCGCAGGTCCTGGCCGCTTACCGCCCCTCCTACCGGTGCCTGGCCTGGGACCTAAACCGCAAGGGCTACCAGGTCGGCGACGACCACCTCGGCGACGACCGGCCAGAGGCTGTCCAGGCCCAGTACCGGGACGAAATGACCTGGCTCCACGAGAGCCACACCCCGGCCTGCGCGACCGGCAGCCGAAAGGACCGATCCGTATGAGCAGGGAACAGCGCGGCCGGGTCGACGCGTTGCTGAGGCAGCCCCGCCCCGGGGGCCCGCAGTCGGTCGAGGCGTTTAGAGACCGATTCAAGTCGACGATGGCCCAGATGATCGTGCCGGGCGGCATCCGCACCACGCGGACGACGCTCGCGGGCCGACCCGCACTGCACATCGCGCCGGACAACAACCCGCGCCGCGGGATGATCCTGTACTTCCACGGCGGCGGCTGGGTGGCCGGCTCCCCGGAGACCGCGCTGTCGATGACGGGACACCTCGTGGCCAAAACCGGGTTCACGTCGTACTCGCTGGACTACCGGCTTGCCCCCGAGCACCCGTTCCCAGCCGCGATCGACGACGCGCTGCGCGCCTACCGCGCCCTCCTCGACAGCGGGCAGGAGCCTTCGGCCATCGCGTTCGCCGGGGACTCCGCCGGCGGCGCCCTCACCGTCACCACCTGCCTCGCGGCCCGCGACGCAGGGATCCCCCTGCCCGCCGCGATCGTGGCCTTCTCGCCCTCCCTGGACGCCACCGGATCGGGCGAGAGCATGGACACCAAGGCGGGTATCGACCCGATCTTCACCCGCGAATACCTCAAGGAAACCATCGCGCCCCTGTACCTCGCGGGTCAGGACCCACGCCAGCCGATGGCTAGCCCGGCCCTGTCCGCCGACCCGACCGGCTTCCCACCGATGCTCCTCCAAGCGGGCACGAACGAGGTCCTCCTGGACGACTCGACCCGCATGGCCGCCCGCGCCCGCACCGTCGGCGTGAACGTGATCCTCGACGTCACCGCCGACGTGCCCCACGTGTTCCAGTCCTTCGCCGGCGTTCTCGACGAGGCCGACGAGGCACTGGAGCGCACAGCCCTCTTCCTTACCCAACACGTCCGCAGCACCGAACCGGCGGCAGTGTCAGCGCGGTAAGGCCCCGAGCCGCCCGGCCCTCCAGCGGGCGGGCTCCGGTCCGGGCTGCTTGATGGCCCGAACAGTTGTCAATGACCCAGCAAGGAAGGGAATACAGATGATCATCACACCGCCCCCGGGGGTGCAGACATGACCGCGCCGCAGCCTAGCGTCCTCGTCACCGGCGGGTCCGGCTTCATCGCCGGACACTGCATTCTCCAACTACTGGAGCAGGGATACCGGGTGCGCACGACCGTGCGCACCCTCGGGCGCGAGTCCGAGGTCCGGACGCAGCTCAGCGACGCCGGGATGGTGAACGGCAGCGCGTTGTCCTTCGTGGCAGCGGACCTCACGAGTGATGCAGGATGGGCTGATGCCGTCGCCGGGTGCGACTTTGTGCTGCATGTTGCCTCTCCCGTGCACGTGGAGCATGTCGAGGACGAGGACGACGTCATCGTTCCGGCGCGTGAAGGTACTCTGCGCGTGCTGCGTGCAGCACGCAATTCCGGTGTCAAACGGGTTGTCCTCACCTCTGCGTTCCATGCGGTCGCCTACGGGTACCCGCACACCGACCACCAGTTCACCGAGGAGGACTGGAGCGTCCTCAACGGGCCAGGTGCCACCGCCTACACCAAGAGCAAGACGCTCTCCGAGCGCGCCGCGTGGGATTTCATCGACGCCGAGGGTGCTTCGACGGAACTCGCCACAATCCTTCCCGTCGCAGTCATGGGACCCGTGATGGGCAAGGCAATCTCCGGATCGAACCACCTCATCCAGCGAATCCTCGACGGGGCGATGCCCGGCTACCCCGATCTGTGGATCCCGATCGTCGACGTACGCGATGTGGCAAGCGCGCACCTGCTGGCCATGACCACCCCTGAAGCGGCTGGTCAGCGCTTCCTCACCGCCAGCGGACCAGCGATCTCGATGAAACAGATCGGCGCCACCCTCAGAGCCAACCTCGGAGACGCAGCCAAGCACGTGCCAGCCCGGTCCATCCCCAATGCCGTGGTACGCATGGTTTCCCTCTTCAACAAGGAGCTCCGTACGGTCGTGCCCGACCTCAGCTTCGCCAGGAAGATGACCAGCGAAAAAGCCCACCGCGTACTGGGATGGCAGCCCCGCAACAGTCCCGAGGCCGCCATCCTCGCAACCGCCGAGAGCCTGATCAGGAAAGACCTCGTGAAAGCGTGACCTGGCGGCACTTCACCAGGAGACCGCCGGCCCCGTACTGGCTCGGGGTAATCACCTTCTCCCCGATGGGCGTGGTCTTCTTGCCGGTGCCATCCGCACTATCGATGATCTGGCCCCCGCCGGTGCTCGATGTGCGCTGCCACGATTCTCCCCGGACAACATCACGGCTGCTGGCCAGAACACGCCAACCGGGCCCTCGCCATGCTACAGGCGCCGGCCGAGCACGGCTTCGCGCGCCTGAAGACCTGGCGCGTCCTCGGCAAGGTACGCACCGACCCTAACTCGAGCACCCCGAAGCCCACGCACGCCAGACCCGCGACCAGCAACTTCACGATGTACACCGCTCATCGGGTCATGACGAGGCGATCAGGCTTCCTTCGCGGGTTCGTGGTGGGCGCAGTCGGCCAGTCCGGCCGCGGTCAGAGTGAGGTGCTGGGTCAGTACCTCGGCCGCGGTGTGGGCGTCGCGGGCCAGCGCGGCTTCCTCCAGTCGGCGGTGCTCGCCCACGTGGTCCCGGTCGGGGTGGCGGTGCGCTGACCAGCGGCGGGCCAGCTCGCTCGCGGTCCACATCCGGTCGAAGGTCTCCAGTAGGACGGGGTTGCCGCAGCCCTCCAGCAGGGTGCGGTGGAAGACCCGGTGGGCTTCGGACCATGCGCCGCTGTAGTGCTCGCCCTCCTCCAGCGCGTGCGCCGGGGTGCGGGCCAGGCGGTGGTGGGCGGCTCGTACACGGGCCTCCCAGTCGACGTCGCCGCGCTCGATGGACATACGCAGCACGACCGGTTCGATGGTCCGGCGGGCCTCCGCGATCTCCTGCCAGCGGCGGTCGGAGAAGGCCGGGACGGCGAAACCGCGGTTGGGCAGCCGGTCGGCGAGGCCCTCGCCGACCACTCGCACGAGCGCCTCGCGCACGACGGCCAGGCTCACGCCCTGTTCCCTGGCAAGGTCCTGGGGCTTGAGGGCGTCACCGGGGGCGTAGTCGCCGCGCAGGATCGCATCCCGCAGGTGTGCGTAGACCTGCTCGGAGAGCATCTGCTTCCCCGACGAGGTTGAGGTGTGGGCCGCCTGGGTCATGCCCTCAGCATAGACGATCCAGCAAATAATCGATTATTAGTGTTATGGTCGATCTGGCGGTCGACGCAAGGGTGACGGCGGTGCTTTACGCGACGCTGCGGGCTCCTGTCGGCCGCATCACCGCCACCCCACAGCACGACATGAAAGGAACGACGCGATGAGCGCCAACGACCCCTTCGCCCGCCTCCCCGAGGCGGCCTCCTTCACCGTCACCAGCACCACCGTCACAGACGGCGATGCCTGGCCGCCCGACCAGTTCTCCGGCATCTTCGGCGTCCCTGGCGGGAAGGACGTCTCCCCGCAGCTGTCCTGGAGCGGCGCCCCGGAAGGCACCAAGAGTTACGCCGTCACCGTCTACGACCCCGACGCCCCCACCGGGTCCGGGTTCTGGCACTGGGCGGTCGCCGACATCCCCGCCACCGTCACCGAGCTGCCCGAGGGCGCCGGCGACGACACCGGCTCGGACCTGCCCGAGGGCGCCTTCCAGCTGCCGGGCGACGCCCGCACGGCTCGCTTCATCGGCGCTGCCCCGCCGGCCGGGCACGGCCCGCACCGCTACTTCATCGTGGTGCACGCCCTCGACATCGCCTCCATCGGCGTTGCGGCCGACGCCACCCCGGCCGTCCTCGGCTTCACCATGGCCGGCCACATCCTCGGCCGCGCGGTCCTGACCGCCACCGCCGAAACCCCCGCCTGACCGACAGCATGTCCCAACTCATCGACACCACAGAGATGTACCTGCGCACCATCCTGGAGCTGGAGGAGGAGGGCACGATCCCCATGCGTGCTCGCATTGCCGAGCGCCTGAGCCAGAGTGGCCCCACCGTCAGCCAGACCGTCGCCCGCATGGAGCGGGACGGTCTGGTGTCTGTCTCCAGCGACCGGCACTTGGAGCTGACCGACGCGGGCCGCCACCTGGCGACACGCGTGATGCGCAAGCACCGCCTCGCGGAGTGCCTGCTCGTCGACGTCATCGGGCTGGAGTGGGAGCAGGTCCACGCCGAAGCCTGCCGCTGGGAGCACGTGATGAGCGAGGCCGTCGAACGCCGCGTCCTCAAGCTGCTGCGGCACCCGACGCAGTCGCCCTACGGCAACCCGATCCCGGGCCTGGAGGAACTCGGCGAGAAGAGCACCGTGGAACCATTCCTCGACGAGAGCATCGTCAGCCTCAGCGACCTTAAGCCCGGGCCGAACGGCGCGAGCGCGGTCGTACGGCGCATCGGGGAGCCGATCCAGACCGACCCCCAGCTGATGTACACCCTGCGGCACGCCGGGGTGCGGCCCGGCGCGGTCGTGAGCGTGACGTCGTCGCCCGGCGTCGTGATGGTCGGCAGCGGCGGGGAGGCCGCTGAACTCCCCGCGCAGAGTGCTGCGCACGTCTTCGTGGCCAAGCGCTGAGCCCAGCCGGCGGCTGGCCGTTGCTGTGGCCCGTGCGGGCACGAGGGTGGCCCTGGACCACGATCGTGGTCCAGGGCCACCCTCGTTGCGGCAACCCCACGATGTCACCGCGACCAGGGGCGCGAGGCCCCTGGTTCAGCGACATCCCCGGGCGAAGAGGGCCTGTTCAGTCGATGACTGCGGTGGCTTCGATCTCGACCAGGTGCTCGGATACGTCCAGCGCCGCAACGCCCAGCAGGGTGGCGGGGGGTGCCGGGGTGACGCCCAGTTTCGTGACCGCCCGGGTGATCCCTTCCATGAGCAGGGACATCTTGTCAGGGGTCCAGTCGACGACGTAGACGGTCAGTTTCGCCACGTCGTCGAGGGAGGCGCCGACTTCGGCCAGGGCGGTGCCGATGTTCAGGTAGCACTGCTCGACCTGGGAGGCGAGGTCACCTTCGCCGACCGTGACACCGTCGGCATCCCAGGCGACCTGGCCTGCGACGAAGAGCAGCTTCGAACCGGTCGCGATCGACACCTGCTGGTAGGCATCGATCTTTGGCAGTCCGCTGGGGTTCACCAGGGTGATGGGCATGCTGCTGCCTCCTTGTCATGAGGGCGCTTCGCGACACGCTTGCTCTCTTGTGGTTACTTCGGAACCGTAGGAGAGTGGTCGCTGACATGGAAGAACGCACTTTTCGGTGACTGGGGAACCTTATGGTGACCAAGCAGTTCATAGGCTCGCCCGACGAAGCGGACGTGAGGCGCGCCGACTCTCTGGCTCGGGAGATTTTCTCGGACGTCGCCAACAAGTGGGCCCTCCTGATCATTGAGGCTCTGGGGGAGCGCACCCTGCGCTTCGGTGAGCTGCGGGACGAGATCGAGGGCATCAGCCACAAGATGCTCACCCAGAACCTGCGCATGCTGGAGCGCAATGGCCTGGTCGAGCGGACGGTGCACCCGGTCGTGCCGCCGCGGGTCGAGTACACCCTCACCGAGCCGGGCCAGGCCCTGCGAGTGACGATCGACGGACTGTGTGACTGGACCCACCGGTACCTCGGTCACATCGAGGCCTCCCGCCACTGTTTCGACGACTGACGGGTTGACCACTCGCAGGCCGCCCCGAGCTTCGCGATCGTGCCGGACGACAGTCCTGCCCGGTCGGCGAGGACTGACGGGCGCCTCGCCGACGCCTTCTGCGCCGCCGAGATACGCGCCGGGAAGGCGGCGTGCTGTGAGTGTGTCCTGAACGTGTCGGCTTGTCCGTCACGCTGCTGCCGCCTTGTTGTCGTCGCCGAGCACGCTGAAGTCGACGTCCAGGTGGGCGTCGTAGGCGTCGGGGGTGATGCCGAGCTCGTGGGTGGCGTACTCGCAGAACCGCTTGATGTGCTCGGTCAGGTACGGGGAGACCTGCGCGAGGTCGAGCGGGTCTCCACCACCTGGCCCTCGGCCTGCAGCTCGCGGACCACGTCGGCGATGTCCAGGGTGTTGTGGAAGATCACCAGGTTGGCCAGCAGGGAGGTGAACTTCACGTCCTTCTCCTGCTCCACTGGGTCGTTCGCCGCCACCGTGCCGTGCTGGCCGAAGCGCACCCAGTCGGAGAAGCCGTTGAACGCCTCGACCTTGTTGGTCGCCGCCGTCACCCTCGCCCGCAGCGGCGCGTCCGAGAGGTAGCGCAGCAGCTGGATGGTGCGGATGACCTTGCCGACCTCGCGGAAGGCCGTGTAGGTGGCGTTGCGGCGCGAGCCGGACCGCAGGCGCCGCAGCAGCAGGACGGAGGAGATGGTGCCCTCGCGGATCTAGACGATCACCCGCATCAGGTCCCGGAAGTGGGTCTCGATCAGGCGCCAGTCGATGACGTTGCGCCCCGCCTCCCCGAGCGAGGCGTCGACGTGCTCGTAGGCCGCGGTGCGCGGGGGGCGGAAGAACAGCAGGTCCTTCCAGTTGCGGATGCAGGGCATCAGGTAGATCCCGAGCAGGTGGGCGATGGCGAAGACCGGGTGGCTCTGGCCCTGGGTGTCCGCGTGGATCGTGGTCACGCGGACTGAGGTTGATCCCCGGGGGTGGACACCGGGTTTCACGCGACGAGTGACAGCGTACGTGACGTGATCAATTGCTGTTCATAATCGGCTGGCGCTAGGTAGCCGAGGGCTGAGTGGCGGCGGCGCCGGTTGTAGTACGACAGCCACCTGAACAGCTCCAGCCGTGTCTGCGCCTTCGAGGTCCAGCGCCTGCCGTGCAGCAACTCGCGCTTGAGGCCCTGGAAGAACGATTCGGCGAGGGCGTTGTCACAGCTTGAGCCGACGCGGCCCATGCTGCGGCGGATGCCGTGCCGGCGGCAGACCTCAGCGAAGGCGGCCGATCCATATTGCGTGCCCCTGTCCGTGTGAAAGACGACGCCGTGGACCTGGCCGCCGCGGGCGGCCACGGCCATCTCGATCGCGTCGGTGACCAGCGAGGTACGCATGTGGTCCGTGATCGACCAGCCGATCACGCGCCGCGAGCAGATGTCGATGACCGTGGCGAGATACAGCCAGGTCGAGCCGACGGCGACGTACGTTATGTTGCCGCACCACTTGGTGTTGAGCATGTCCGCCGTGAAGTCACGGATCACCAGGTCCGGCACAGGCGGGGCCGCCTTGTCCTGAATGGTCGTGCGCTTCTTGCGCCGCAGGTGCCGTCCGACGATGCGGTTGATCCTCATCAGTCTGCTCACGCGCTTGCGGTTGATCTTTCTCCCGCGGGAGCGGAGTTCGGCATGGACGCGCGGGGCGCCATAGGCGCCCTGGTGGTCGGCATGGATCTGCCGGATCTCAGACACCGTCCGCTCTTCCTCGACGGCTCGTGCGGCGCGGGCGTCTGCAGTGACCCGATGCTGGTAGTAGCCGGAGCGGGAGACGCCCAGGACCCAGCAGATCCGCTTCACGCCGAAGGCGGCGCGATTCTCGGAGATGAAGTCCCAGCGGCGGGGGGCTCACTTCACCTCCCGGGCGAAATAGGCGGCTGCCCGGCGCAGGATCTCGCGCTCCAGCTGCCACTCCTTCTCCGCCTTCAGCAGCCGGGCGTTCTCCGCCCGCAACCGGGCCAGTTCCTCAGCCGGACTACCGCCGGCCTCACGGCGCTCGGGCAGTGCCAGGGACTCGTTTTCCTTGCGGACCCACGTTCGCAGCGACTCGGCGGTGATGCCGAGGTCCGCCGCCACCGCCGCGTAGGTGCGCTTGCCGCCCCCGGCGCGGTAGAGCGCGACCGCGTCCTTCCTGAACTCCTCCGGATACGGAGACTTGCGTCCCAACTGGACATCCCTCCCTGGACCACCAAGATCCATTGTCAGGGTGTCCACTCCAAAGGATCAGCCTCACGGCAGGACGTGATCCTCGCGCAAGGACGTGTTGGGGCGCGACCGGGTTGGGACCCGGTCGCGCTGGTGTGGCCGTGGCGGCACCGGTGGCCGGGACGGCGGTGGGCCCAGTGGGATTCCATGCGCCGGCCGGAGACGCCGCAGCACAGCAGCCCGGGGGACGTTTCCCGGTGGACGCGGAGGTTCTGGACGGTGATGAAGTCGGCCTCGCTGACCAGCGCCGGGTGTGCGGGCGGTCGGAGATGATCCAGTCGGTGGGGTTGTTCCAGCGCATGACGTTGAGGTGGCCGAGAGTGGTGTTGGCGGGGTCGACGAGGTCGTGGTCGGTGCGCCGGCGGTTCCAGACCTGTCGGCCGGTGTAGCGGGGATTGGCGAGGATGGCCTGCACCGTGTTCAGCACCCAGCGCTGACCGTCACGGTGCGGGTTGCGGACCCGGTCGGCGGCGGATGGGCAGGGGATGCCGGCGTCGTTGAGGCGCGGGTGATGCGGGCGATGCTGTGCCCGGCCAGGCGCTGGGCGAAGATCCAGGACACGATCAGCCCGCACGCGGGGTCGATGTCCAGGCGCTGCAGGCGTACGCCGCGGCGGGCCAGGGCCAGGGCCAGGGCCAGGGCCAGGGCCAGGGCCCGGTTCCCGGTTGGGGTGCGGGCCGGCGTCGGCGAGGCGGTAGCCGTGGGGTGGGCGGCCGCCGAGATGGCGGCCCTGATCGCGGGGACAAGATCCCGAGCAGGATCATCAGCTCCTCCTGCCCGCCGGTCTGCGGATCCACAACGCCGCCCCAGCTTCGGCACCCACACCTCGACGCCATAGTGCTCGAAGAGCGGAGTCATGGTCGCGAACTGGCTGCCGTAGAAGGCGCGTTCACTGGAACCGATGACGACCGCGTCGAACTCCCGGTCGGGATCAGCCATCGCGACGAGCAGGGCCGCAGCCTCGGGTCGGCGCGACCAGGGCACGGTGCGGCTGCGCCCGGTGTCGAAGAACTCGGCGACGATCCGTCCGTGACCGGAGACCAGGGCCTGAGCGCGTAACAACTGCCAAGCTTGTGACGTGTTCGGGTCCTGGTGGTCCTCGGTGGACACCCGCCCGTAGAACGCAAACCGCAGACCACTGGCCGGCGGCATGCCGACGGGCATCCGGATGACGGCGCTTGGCTTCCTGCGCGCTGCATTCCTGCCCTTGCCGTATCCCGGCAGCCAGGTACGGGGATCGGTGATGTCGTTGCGCAGCCCGGAATCCCGGGTGTTTGCAGGCGGGGAGGGATCGCGGGCTCCCCGCCCCGCAGTTCAGTCCTCGGTGGGATGGACGACCTGGACCCCACGCGCCTGCATCGCCTCGACCACCGGGTTGTCCGGCGCCGCATCCGTGACGACCAGCGTGATCTCCTCCAGCGGGCAGATCCGGCCGAGCGCCGTGCGGCCGAGCTTGTCGGCCGTGGCCACCAGGATGACCCGCTGGGCCGCTTCGAGAGCCGCCCGTTTCACGCGGACGTCGTCGAGGTTGTAAGCGGTGGCACCACGGGCCGGGTCCACGCCGCAACAGCCCAGTACAAAGGTGTCGAAGCACAGATCCTTGAACGTCACGGCGGGCGTGTCGCCGTAGAAGGAGAGCTCCCCCGAACGGATCTGGCCACCGGGCAGCAGCAGCTGGATGCCGGGGTATGTGGAGAGTGCGAAGGCCGCGTGCAGTGACAGAGGGGTGACCGTGAACTGCCGGTCCTCCATGGCCTTGGCGACGGCCACGAGGGTGGTGCCGGTGTCCAGGGCGACCGTCTCGCCGTCCGTCAGCAACGACAGCACGGTACGCGCGAGTCGCTCCTTCGTCTCCGTGCCCGACATCGCGCGGATCGCGTACGGCGGCTCGACCCCGCCCGGCAGGTTGCTCACCGCGCCGCCACGCACTCTGCGCAAGGCACCGCGCGATTCCAGAAGCTCCAGGTCCCGGCGGATTGTCATCTCCGAGGCCCCCGTCGCGCGGGCGAGGTCGGCGACGGTCGCGCGGTTCTCGCGCATGAGCATCTCGATCACGAAGTTGTGTCTCTCCATCACATTCATGTCGGCGAGGGTATCGGCCATCCCTGCGGGACGCCGAGGAATGAACATCCCACCTGTTCAAGATGACATGATCTATGAGAGAGTTCTGGGGTGATGCTCATCTGACCTGCGTCTTCCTGTGTGTGTTTGATGTGCGTTCAACTACCGTTCCTTGAGGAGTTCGATGTCCACAGCCCGCAGACCCGAACCGTCCGGGGCCCCGCGGCCATTACTCTCGATCGTGGCGATCGTCGCCTCCTGTGTGGCATTCGTGGTGATCGGAGCCCTCCAGGCCTTGTACGGGCCCGCGATCCCCGCGCTGCGCAGGGACTTCGGCATCAGTCCCGCCGTCGCCGGACTCAGCCTGAGCGGACACTTCGCCGCCGCGGTGGTCGGCGTGCTCGTCTACCACCTGCTGTGCGCACGGCTGGGCCACCGGATCCTGCTCGGTGCCTCGTACCTGCTCATGGCGCTGGGCGCGGTCGTGTTCGCCACCGCGCCCAACTGGCCCCTGGCCCTGGTCGGCACGTTCGTCATCGGCCTTGGCTTCGGCGGTGTCGACTACGGCCTCAACCAGCTGTTCGCCGTCGCCTTCGGCCGCCGCAGCACCGCGATGCTCAACCTGCTCAACGGCCACTTCGGTGTGGGTGCGATCGCGGGGCCCGCCCTGGTGGGATGGCTCGGCGCCGAGCACTACCCGGGCATCTTCGTCGGCGTCGCCGCCGTCTGTGTGCTCATCCTGTTCACCCTCGGAGGTGTGGCCTCCCGGGAGCCCGAGCCCTTCAACGAGGGCACGTCCGGTACGGGTGCGCGCGTCGCGCCGATCATCGCCGCGTTCATCGGCGTCTACGTGCTGCACGTGGCCATCGAGACCGGGGTCGGCGGATGGGAGCCCACCCATCTGGAGACCGTGGGCTTCGCCGCCGCGACCGCCGCCACCGCCACGTCGGCGTACTGGGCCGCCATGACCATCGGCCGCTTCGTCGTGGTCCCGCTCTGCCTGCGCTTCTCGGCGCCCGCGATCCTCACCGTGTGCTGCGCGGGCATGGCGGGATTCCTCATGCTCGCGACGCTTCCCTCGGCGGCGCCCTACGCCTACTTCGGGGTGGGCCTCGCCATCGCGCCGATCTTCCCCACGTGTCTGCCCTGGCTGAACCGGGCGGTGCCGAGCGTCGCCGCGGCCGGCGCCTATGTGATGGCCGCTTCGATGATCGGAGGCGTCGCCTTCCCGCCGCTGCTCGGCGTGGTCATCGACGGACTGGACGTCAAGGCGCTCCCGGTCGTCCTGTTCGCCCTGGCCGGCGTCTGTCTGCTGCTCAGCTTCTGGCTGCGCGGCAACGCCCCCGACCCGAACGGACTGCCCGCATCGAGCCCCGGCGCCGCCGGGACCACCAAGCCCTCGGAGGTGCAGGCGTGAAGGCCGTCCTCTTCGACATGTTCGGAGTCCTGGCCCGGGTCCAGTCCGCAGAGTCGCAGGTGGTGATCGAACGAACAGCCGGCGTGAGCGGAAAGCGGTTCTGGGACGCCTACTGGTCGCTGCGCGCGCCGTACGACCGCGGCGACGTCCTGGGCCCCGCCTACTGGAAGAACGTGGGCGAACGGCTCGGGACGCCGTTCACCGGCCGGCAGGTCGACGAACTGATCGCCGCCGACCTCGCCAGCTGGAGCGAGGTCGACCAGGAGAGCGTGAACTTCCTGGTCGAGCTGGCCGGCCGGGGCGTGCGCCTGGGACTTCTCTCCAACATCCCGGAGGAACTCGCCGTCCACTACGAGGCCACCCAGGAGTGGCTCGGACATTTCGGCGTGGTCGGACTGTCCTGCCGGATCGGCAGCGCCAAGCCGGAAGCCGCCGCGTACGAGTGGTGCGGCCGCGAACTGGGGCTGCCTGCCGAGGAGATCCTTTTCGTGGACGACCGTCCCGACAACGTTCTCGCGGCCCGCGAAGTCGGCATGCGCGGCCATGTGTTCACGGACGTCGGCACCCTCGCCGCGGTGCTGGAGGAGGAGTACACCGGGTGACACCGACGCCTCTCCTCCTGGCCCTGTGCGGTGCCGGAGAAGGCGGATCCTGGCCCTGGCCCACCCGGACCGAAGCCGGACGCGCGGTCGCCGGAGCGGCGCTGTACGAACTCGCCCTCGCACGGCGGCTGGAGCTGCTGGACGACAGAGTCGTGCCGTACGGCGGCGGCACCACGGACGACGTGGTCCAGGACGAGGTGCTCCGCAGCGTCGGCGCGGCCGGCCGGGCGCGGCCGCCCTGGGAATGGGTGGAGTCGCTCGGCCATGGTGCGCTGCGGCACGTCGAGGAGGAATGCGGGGCCACCGCACTCGGCACGCTTGGCGAGCGCATGAGCGAGGCGAGGGCCCGGGCGCGGCGCGCCGCCGAACGGCCCGACGTGTCGGACGCCTCGGCCCTGGCAGTCGTCGTACTGCTGGTCGCCGCCCGCCAGGGACACCTGGTGCAGCCGGCAGCCCTGCCCCCGGACCGGGCGCGCCACGCGGCGCAGGCGCTCGCCCTGCTCGAACGCAGCGTGCCGCATTCCGGCCGGGCGCTGCGCTGTGCCGCGGCCGCGGTGCGGCGCTCGATCACCGTTTCCGCCGCCGCTCTGACCTTCCCCGGATAGCCATTGCAAACGAATTCCTGCCCCTCCTTGCCAGCGAGGGATCCGATATGATCTTCTTGCTGCGGGGATGTTGAGTGAGT
Organism: Streptomyces sp. NPDC001406; assembly: GCF_042895285.1. Lineage (NCBI taxonomy): Bacteria > Bacillati > Actinomycetota > Actinomycetes > Kitasatosporales > Streptomycetaceae > Streptomyces > Streptomyces sp. NPDC001406. The sequence continues at coordinate 479,276 of NZ_JBIAWG010000006.1, read as the reverse complement.
TCCGAGTGCACCGCAATTCCACTCCGTCCCGTCTCCTCTGCATCACATACCACATGGTGCGAGTGATTTCAGCGACCAGATTTCACCGGCACAATTCTTCGACCACACAGAAACGTGAACAGGCATGTGCTTTCGTGTCTGCCCCAGGGGGAAATGATGGATACCAAGACCGTCACCGATCACCTCTATTATCCCGTCAGCGCGCAAAAGATGGAGCGGGGTGAAGGCGTCTATCTGTACGATGCCGACGGAAACCGCTACCTGGACTGCGCGTCGGCGACGTTCAATCTCAGCCTCGGTTACTCCCACCCCGCCGTGATCGCGGCGATGAAGGACCAGCTCGACAAGGTGGTCCATCTCACCTCCTCGTACCAGAGCGATCCGATCAACGGGCTCGTGCAGCGGCTCGTGGAGACCTCGCCGGCCAATCTGACCCGGGTCCACCCCAAGGTCTCCGGCGGGTCGTCCGCCAATGAGGGCGCCATCAAGATGGCCCAGCACGCCACCGGAAAGTCCGAGGTCATCACGTTATTCCGCAGCCATGTGGGACAGACGATGATGATGGCATCGATGTCAGGAAACGCTTTCCGGCGCGAGCCGTTCCCGCTTCTGTACCCAGGCAGCCTGCAGGTCCCCGACCCGTACTGCTTCCGCTGCTTCTACGGGCAGAACAAGGAAACCTGCGGCCTGATGTGCGTCGACCGCATCGACGACTTCATCGAGTACGCGAGCAGCGGCCGGGTCGCGGCCGTACTGATCGAGCCGATTTCCGGAAACGGCGGGAACATCATGCCGCCGGACGGCTACATGCAGAAACTGCGGGCCTTCTGCGACGAACACGACATCGCCCTCATCTTCGACGAGATCCAGACGGGCATCGGCCGTACGGGGCATATGTTCGCGGCCCAGCATTTCGATGTCGAGCCGGACGCCATCACCACGGCGAAGGGCCTCGGTGGTTCCGGCGCGCAGGTCGCCGCCATTCTCACCAACGACCGTCTTTCCGGGCTTCCCGCGCATCACCACTCCTTCACCTACGGCTCGAATCTCCTTGCCGCCGCGGCCGCGAACGTCACCCTCGACATCGTGCGGCAGCCGGAATTCCTCGCGAATGTCAGGAATGCCGGCGACTATATTCTCGAGCGACTTCGCGACATGCAGCTGCGCTATCCGGCCATCGGCGACGTCCGCGGTGTCGGCCTGATGATCGGCTTCGAGATGTGCGAGCCCGACGGCAAGCCGGCCGTAAAGCTCACCAACCACCTGGCGAGCGCGGCCATGGACCACGGCCTCATCCTGCGCACCTCGCGCTACGGCTACGGAAACGTCCTCAAGATCCGTCCTCCGCTGATCCTGACGATGGCTCAGGCCGGGGAGATCTGCGACAAGCTGGAGAACCTCTTCATGTCGGAGCTCGCCCAGTGAAGAATCTACTCAAGGGTCTCGGCGAACACGTCCGCGCCGAGCTGCTGACCTACGGCGAGCTGGGCCTGGCCCGCCAGGTGCACGGCGACTCCCCCGGCGGCGACGCCCAGTTCGACGTCGACGAGGTGGCCGAGAAGGCCGTCCTGGACTACCTGCGCGCCCACGCCGAGGTGCCCGTCGCCGTCTACACCGAGGACGGCGCCTTCGTCGAACTCGCCCCCGACCCGCAGTATCTGCTCGTCGTCGACCCCATCGACGGCACCCGCCCCACCTCGGCCGGCCTCGAGATGGGCGTGGTCTCCATCGCCGCGGCCCCCTACGGCGACGGCAAGCCGACCCTCGCCGACGTCACCGCCGCCTTCCTGTTGGAGATCAAGAGCGGCGCATGGATCTACGGTGACGACACCGAGGGCCTCTCCAGCGGCGGTCACCCCACCGCCGTACCGCGGCTGAGCCGGACCACCGACCTGGCGAAGATGTTCTGGTCCATCGAGTTCAACGGCCACCCCATGCACCTGATGGACGCGGCCTACTCCCACCTCGTGGACCAGTCGTCCAACACCGGCGGCGTGTTCGTCTTCAACAGCGCCAGCTTCTCCATCTCCCGCATCATCACCGGACAACTCGACGCCTACGTCGACATCGGCAACCGGATCCTGCGCGACCACCCCGACACCGAGGCCGAGTTCCTGCGCGTCGGACGCGGCTCGATCCTGCACCTGTTCCCGTACGACATCGCCGCCGCGGTCTACCTCGCCAAGCAGGCCGGTGTCGTGATCACCGACGCCTACGGCGACGACCTGGGCCCGACCTCGCTGGTCGACCTCGGGCCGCTGAACCAGAAGTCGTGCATCGCCGCGGCGACGCCCGAACTGCACAAGCAACTGATCGACTCCATCCGCTGGGAACCGGGCCGTGGCACCACCCCGGCCGCCAAGGGGGACGCATGAAGGCGCTCACGCTGACCGAAGACCGCTCTCTGGAGCTGGTCGACCGGCCCAAGCCGGAACCTCGCGAGGCGACGGACGTCGTCATCCGCATCGTCCAGAGCGGTATCTGCGGCACCGACCGCAGCGTGCTCGTCGGCAAGTTCCCGGCCGAGGCCGGGGTGGTGATGGGACACGAGGCCGTCGGCGTCGTCGAGACCACGGGCCCCGGCGTGACCCGCTTCGCACCCGGTGACCGGGTCATCGTCAACCCCACTCTGTACTGCGGCAGTTGCGCCACGTGCCTGGAAGGCCACTGGAACTTCTGCGGCAACAAGGCGGGCACCGAGGTCGGGCTCGACTACGACGGCTCCTTCGCCGAGTTCATGCGCCTGCCCGAGTTGTTCTGCCACGCGATACCCGACGGGATGAGCTTCGACCGGGCCGTCGTGGTCGAACCGCTCGCCTGCGCCCTCAACAACATCGAGGCCGGCCGGCTCCAGCCGGGCGAGACCGTGGTGATCGTCGGTGGCGGTCCGATGGGCACCGTCACCGCCATGGCCGCCGCCCGCTACGGCGCCCGGGTCCTGGTCGTCGAGCCCGACCCGGTCCGTCAGTCGCTGGACCGGGAGATCTTCGCCGCCCCCGAGTTCGAGGGCCGGATCACCCTCCACTCCCCGGACGACGCCGAACTCACCCACCGCGGCCACCTGGTCGTCGACTCCGTCGGCAACCTCCTGGAGCAGAGCCTCGGTTACGCCGCCCAGCGGGGACGGGTCGTCGTCATGGGCTTCAACAGCAACGCCACCGCCACCGTGCGTCCGCTGCAGATCCTCCAGCGCGGACTGCAGATCATCGGCGCCGGCGACTACAACAGCATGATCTTCCCCAAGGCCGTCGAGCTGGCACGCTCGATCCCGCTGGAGCGGCTGATCACTCACCGCTTCCCGCTGGAGGACCACGCGGAGGCCTTCAAGGCCCTTGCCGCGGTGCCGGGCGCCGACTACGCCGCGCTCAAGGTCGTCCTCATACCGGACCAGGACGGGGGCACCGTATGAGCGCCCGGCTGAACACGGCCCTGATCCCCGGCACGGACCGCCCCGTCGTCATCGGCGAGTACCCCTACTACCGGGCCGATCCGGCCAACTGGGCAGGCAATCTGCTGGAGTTGCGCTCCCTCGGCGTCGACGTCGTCTCGTTCTACCTGCCCTGGCGGCTCCACGAGACCGGCGAGGGCGAGCAGCGCGCGTTCGACTTCCACGGCAAGACCGACCCGCAGCGCGACGTCGTACGGCTGATCGGCCTCGCCGCCGAGGCGGGCCTGGCCGTCCTGGTCAAGCCCGGCCCCTTCATCCACGCGGAAGTACAGCTCGGCGGGCTCCCCGACCGGCTGTGCGGCTCCGGCCACACGCCCTACCAGGGGCTGACCGGCGACCTGCTCACCTCCCAGGCCAAGCCGTTGCCCAGCCTCCTCGACCCGGCCGTCAAGGACGAGGTCGCCACCTGGCTGCGGGCCGTGGCCGGCGAGGTCGTGTCACCCACGGCCGCCCCCCGGGGCCCCGTCGTCGCGCTCCAGCTGGGCAACGAGGGCATGTCCGGTGACGTGCACATCGCCATCGACGCCCAGGACGCCTCCCCGGCGGCCCGCGAGGAGTTCGCCCGCTGGCTGTCCGCCCGCGGACTGACCGACGAGGCGGCGCGCGCCGGCGACGAACTCGCCGACTGGCCCAGCGCACTGCGGCTGCTGTGGTCGCGCTGGTCCGGCGAGGCCATCGCCGGGCTGTGGGACTGGATCTCCGACCTGTTCCCGGCCGGCCCGGCCCGCGTGGCCAACGTGCCCCTGGCCCGCGCCATCGGACCGGACGCCACCATCGACGCCTGGGCCGCCCGCCACCGCGCCCTCAAGGGCTCCCGGCATCTGATCGGGCACACCGAGTGGGTGGGCAACCCGGCACAGAGCCCGGAGGCCTTCGCCACGCACCTCGGCGAGATCCTGCTGGGCGGCACCGATGTGCTCGAGGCCAACTGGGGCTTCACCTGGGACGACGAGACATTCGCCGGTCCGCGCACACCCCTGTTCAACGCCCTGCTGGCCCTGACGCTCGGATCCACCACGGTCAGCGTCTACACCGCCTGCGCGGCGGGCACCTGGGGCGAGCTGATCGACATGGACCCGGAGGGGCTGCGCGCCGAAGGCGTCGACCCCGCCCTCCACGCACCGCCGTACTGCCCCGGTGCGCCCCTCACGGAGGCCGGCGAGCACAACCCCACCGCGGAGAGCCTGCTGCTGCTCACCCGCTTCCTCGACCGGCACGGCGCGGCCCTGGCCGACAGTCGGCTCGACCGCGACGCGGATCTGCTCGTCGACCGCGCCCTGGCGGAGGCCGGCGCCTGGCAGCGGGAGGGGAAGACCGTACTGCGGGAACTCACCGAGGCCGTCCACGAGCAGCTGCGGGACACCCACCGGCTGGTGGGCCTGCGCTGGCTCGACGAGGCCCCGCCCCGCACCGCACAGGACGCCACCGGGCCCCTCGGCGTGCTCCGCGCGGGTCACCCCGGCGCGAGCACCGCACCCGGCGAACTCACCGTCGCCGCGGGCGTCCCCGCCCACGGTGCCGTGGCCGGCTTCGTCGCCGGGCTGGGCACGGACGCCCCACGCTGGACGTCCGCCCAACGCCGCGCCGTCGCCCTCACCAGGACGGGCTCCGACGGGACGCGCGTGATCGGCGTCTTCAACCCCACCGGCGCGGACGACCGGATCACCGGCGCCGACGGCGACTGGGCCGTCGATCTGCCCGCAGGGACCGCGGCGCTCGCCGTCTGCTGGGGAGACACGCTCCTGGGCTGGCTGGCGACGCCCACCGCACCTTCCACCGCCGCCGTCACCCTGACCTGGGGCGGCGAGCAGGCCGACGCACAGCGCGTGACGGCCTCCTGAGAACGCGGGCGGCGGGAGAACGCGCCTGACAACGCTCTCCCGTCGCCCGCTCCCGCGGCTTGGTCGTCCAACTCCTCGCGAGGCAGAAGGGAGTTCGACGACCGGGCCGCGGACCGACGAAATCGCCCGAACCCGATTCGAGCCCAGGTGCCGCCATGTTCCAGAACCACGACGTCGCGTCCCCCACGGCCACCACCGTGTTCCGCCCCGCAGGTCGCAACACCCTCACCGCTCTGCGCGACCTCATCGAACAGGAGCATCCGATCTTCGCGATGCCCTCCTGGTTCGTGACCGCCGACTCCGCCCACGCCGGCCACCTGATCAGCGAGTTCCTGCGGGAACTCGGCGGCCCCGGGACCCCCGCGGCCTACCGCAGCTTCTTCGCCAACTCTCGCTACGAAGCCCTCCACGGAGCGGTCAAGCTGCTGCGCCACCGCTCGGCCGATTCCGCGGCCCGGCACCACGGACGCGTTCTCGTCCTCGATCCCGATGGCACACTCGCCCGCCGCGCCGACCCGCTCGGCGACGGCCCCGACCGAGCGCTCGCCCCCGGGCTCCACAGCCACTCCACCCTTGCCGCCCTGCGCACGGCCGCCGCCGGCGCCGACCACTGCGGCCTGATGCTGCGCGGCACGGAGCGACTCGGCGCGGACGACCTGGCCGATCTGGCGGCGCTCGTCCGCGACGTCCGGGCCCGCGGCGCCCGCATCGCCCTGGACCTGTCCGACGTCGATCCGCTGGCCCCGCCGTCCGGCACCGTCCGCGCCCTGCGACCCGACCTCTTCGTCCTCGGCGAGTCGCTCACCGGCTACGAGGTGCCCTTCGGCGCCTTCGCGGGCAGCCCCGACCTGTTCGCGCCCTGGTCCACCCCCTCGACCGGATTCCTGCACTCCAACACCTATGGCGGCAACACCGTCGCCATGCGCGCGGTCAAGGACCGGCTGCTGGGGCGCTGGGACGAACGGCACGCCGTGCACCGCGTCCTGGCCGCCACCGCCCACGACTGGCAGCGCACCCTCGACCTGTACGCCCGGCACGTCAACCCGATGACCGCCCGGATGCACCGCAAGCTGCGGGGCGCCCTCCACGTCGTACGCGCCAAGGGCTCCCGGCTCACCGTCCAGCTGGACTCGGGCCGCCGCCTCGAACTCGTCGACGGGCTGTGCGGTGCGGGTCTCGGCGTGGCCGGCCACAACCCCGTCGACGCCCTCACCGACGTCGTCCGCACACACGACACGGAGCGCGACTATGTCGCCGAACTCCAGCGTGTCCTCGCCCGGGACACCGGGCTGCCCCACACCTACCCCGCCGTCAGCGGCGCCTCTGCGGTGGAGAGCGCGTTCATCCTGGCCCGGCTGGCCCGCCCCGAGCAGCGCCGGATCGTGGTCTTCAAGCACAACTACGGCGGCAAGACTCTGGTGTCCCTGCTGGCCACCGCGGCCGAGCGCACCCGTGCCCCGTTCGGGCCGCTGTACGAGGACATCCGCTACATCGACCCGTACACCCCGCACGCCGCCGAGGAGTTCCGCAAGGAGGCGGCGACCGGAGAGGTCGGCCTGGTCTGGATCGAACTCGTCCACGGCAGCTCCGACTCCTACGCGCCCATTCCCACCGCGCTGCTCGACGCCGTCTCCGAGGGCCGCGAGCCGCACGGGTACCTGGTCGGCGTCGATGAAATCCTCACCTCGTACTACCGCTGCGGCACCCGGTTCGCGCACCAGGGCAGGCTGCCCGAGATCGACCTGATGAGCCTGTCGAAGGCGCTCAGCTACGGCTGCTTCCCGACCGGAGCCGCCCTGGTCTCCGACGCCGTCCACGAGGCTGCCCGCCGCACCGCTCCGCAGCTCGTCGAGGAACTACGCACCCGGCACGCCCACCAGCTCGGTGCCCATTTCTCGCTGCAGGCCGTCGCCCAGGTCGACGCACTGCACCTGGACCGGCGGGTAGCGGCCCTGTCCGCCGTGGTGGACGAGGGGATCGCCGCGATGGACACCGGCCCCGCCGGCGTCGTCGGGCGCCGCTTCGCCGAGGGCCTGCTGGGCCGCTTCGAACCCCGTGTGCCCGGACCGCTGCGCCGCGTCGTCGACCCCGAGGGCGAGTGGATGACCTTCGCCCTGATCATCTGGTGGATCACCCGGGCCAGGGCCTTCGTCGTCTACGACGTCTTCCTGCTGCCGCTCGTCGCCACCGAGGACGAGATCCGCCAGGTGATGCGCGGGGCCCGAGAACTCTCGCGCACCTCCCCGTACCGCCTCCTCGCCCAGGTGGGCCTCTTCCGTCTGGGCGAACGGGCACGCGCCGTCGCGCGCACCCTGACCACCGCTAGGAGCACCGTATGAGCCAGCAGAACGTCGACGTCGTCCGCCGTTTCTTCCAGCTCTTCGACGAACGACGGCTGACGGACATCGAGGCCCTCCTCACCGACGACTTCGAGTGGGTCTACCACGGTCCGAAGTCCCTGCCCTGGGCGGGCACGTACCGGGGCGTCGAGGGATTCAGGCAGTTCTTCACCATCGTCCGCGATCTGATCCAGGTGCAGGAGTGCGTGGCGTACGACTACCTGGACGCGGGCGACCGGGTCGTCGTCCTCGGCGTCAGCCGCACCCGGGTGCTCGCCAACGACCGCCGCTACGAGGCCCAGTGGATGAACGTCTTCACCGTGCGCGACGGTCTGATCTCCCGCTACCTGGACCTCTACGACACCGCCAGCGTGGTCGAGGCCCTCGGCCAGGAGCACTGAACCAGAGCACATGAACGCAGCCAGAGCCCACACCCTCGGCGACGCCTTCGCCGACGTCGTACGCGCCCGCGCCGAGCACACCGCGCTCGTCCACGGCGACCTCCGCCTGACCTACCGCGACATGGCCGGCTGGGCCGCGTCCGTCGCGGACCGGCTCGGCCGTGCCGGGGCCGTCGGCGCACCCGTCGGCATCCGTGCCCCCCGGTCCGCGGGGACCGTCGCCACCGTCCTCGGCGCGGTCCTCGCCGGATGCGCCTACGTGCCCCTCGACCCGGACGCGCCCGACGCTCGACTGCATGCCCTGGTGGAGGAGTTCGGCCTGCGCACGCTCTGCGTGGCACCCACCGAGGCCTGCCGGCTGCGCACGCTGCTGCCGGGGGTGCGGATCCTGACCGTCGACGCGACGATGCCGGACCCCGCACCCCTCGCCGTCGCGCCGAGCGCCCCGGACACGCTTGCCTACGTCATCGCCACCTCGGGCACCACCGGGCGGCCCAAGGGCGTACAGGTGGAACACCGTGGCGTCCTCACGCTCGCCCGGGCCCCGGAGGCGGGGTTCCGGCCCGACGACGTGGTGCTCCAGCTCGCCCCCCTCCATGTCGACCCGTCCGTCTTCGAGATCTGGGGCGCCCTGCTGAACGGGGCCACCCTCGTCCTGCCCGAAGCCGCCCGGCCCGGCATCCACGACATCGGGCGGGAGGTGCGCCGGCACCGGGTGAGCGTGCTGCGGCTCGCCGCACCGCTGTTCGCGCTCGCCATGGAGCACATCACCGACGCGCTGCGCGGACTGCGGCTGTGCGTGTCGGGCGGTGACCGGGCCTCGGCGAAGGCCGTGCGCGCGGCACTGCGCGAGCTGCCCGGCTGCCGGATCGCCAACGGCTACGGGCCCACGGAGACCACGGTCTACGCCTGCTGGCTGGTGCTCGACGCCCAGCACCCCTATGCCGCAGACTGGCCGGACGTGCCGATCGGCCGTCCCTTCGCCGATGCCACCGTCCACGTGGTCGACTCCGACCGGCGGCCTGTCGCCCCCGGCGAGGAGGGCGAACTCTGCGTCGGCGGGCCGGGCGTGGCCCGCGGCTACCTGGGCCGGCCCGACCTCACCTCCGACCGCTTCGTCCCCGAACCCGGCCGGCCCGACCGCACCGCCTACCTCACCGGCGACCGGGTCCGGCTGCTGCCGGACGGCAACCTCGCCTTCCTCGGCCGCACCGACGACCAGGTCAAGATCCGGGGCCACCGGGTCGAACCGGTCGAGACGGAACGGGCCCTGCTCGCCCATCCCGCGGTCCGCGAGGCCGCCGTGGTGGCGCACGGCACCGGCGAACGGCGCAGGCTCGCGGCGTTCGTCGTCCTCCGGGACGTGGCCGCCGAGCCGGACCTCATCGCCCACGCGGCGACACTTCTGCCGTCGCCGCAGGTCCCGGCGACGGTGACGGCGCTCGCGCAGCTGCCGGTCACCCCGAACGGCAAGACCGACCGGCCCGCCCTCGCCCAACTGGCCGGGCGGGCGCCCGACATGGCCGGGCCCGGCCTCCCGGACACACCCACCGAGAAGGTCGTGGCGGACCTGTGGCAGGAGGCGCTGGGCTCCTCGGTCGGCACGGACAACGACTTCCTCGCCGCGGGCGGCGACTCGCTCACCGCCATAGGCGTACTGGCCCGCCTGGAGCGCGCGACCGGTGTGGCCCTGTCGGTCGGGGACCTGTTCCGGGCGGCCACGGTGCGCGGGCTCGCCGCGCTCGTCGACGCCGCCGTGCCGGCCGGGACCGGCACGTCACCCGCCGTGGAGCGGCAGCCCGACGGCACCTGCACCGCACGGGCCGCCGAGCGGCAGCCGGACACACACGGCCGCGTTCCGCTCCTGCCCGGGCAGGAGGGCATCTGGTTCGAGCAGCAGGCCAGGCCCGGGAATCGGTACGTCATCTCCCGCACCTTCCTGGTACGGGGGCAGGTCGACGTACCCCGGCTGCGCCGTGCGCTCACCCGGCTCGGGCAGCGGCAGACGGCCCTGCGCACCGTCGTCCGGCAGGACGCCGACGGCTGGTGGCAGACGCCGGACGCGGATCCCGGCGCCGCCGTGGACCACCACGACATGACCCGGATGCCGCCGGCCGAGCGGCAGCATCGGATCCGCGCGCTCATCGCCGCCGGGGCGGCCGCCGGCGAGGCGTCCCCGCTCGTCCGCACCCTGGTGGTCACCCTCGACGAGTCCGCCGCTGTCGTCCACTTCGACATCCACCACATCCTCGCCGACGACTGGTCCCTCGACCTCTTCTTCACCGAGCTGTCGGCTCTCTACGACGACCTGGAGGCTCAACTCCCGCCGCTTCGGCGGACCTTCGCCGACCATGTGCGCGAGACCCTGGCCCGTCTGCCGGAACGCGAGCACGCCGCGCTGGAGTTCTGGCGCGGCGCCCTGAAGGGCGGCGCGGCCACTGCCGACCTCGTCACCGATCACCCCCGGCCGGCCCTGCTCAGCGGCGCCGGTGACCGCGTCCGGCTGTGGATCGACGCCGCCGAGAGCGCCCGGTACGCCGAGGCCGCCCGCCGGCATGGCATCAGCCGCTTCATGTTCTGCCTGGCCGGCGTGTACACCGTCCTCGCCGCACACGCCGAACGCGACTCCCTGTGCCTCGGCAGCCTGGCGACGGGCCGCGGGCGGGCCGGTACCGAGGACCTCGTCGGCTACTTCGTGAACCTGCTGCCGATCCGGGTCGAGGCCACCGCGGACACACCGGTCGTCACCCTGTTCCGGCAGGTCCGGGAGGCATGCGCCGCCGCACACGCCCACCACCACGTGCCCTTCCAGACGGTGTGCCGGGAACTCGGCGCCTCGGGTGTGTCCCGCGGATCCAGCCCCTTCCGCGTGGTCGTCAACCACCAGCAGCACCCGCCCCGCCCGCTCCGGCTGGGCTCCGCGCCCGTCGAGCCCCAGCCGCCGACCGAGGACGACACCGCAAAGTTCGAGCTGACCTTCACCTTCCAGGAGTCGTCCCAAGGACTCGCTCTCGACGTGGAGTTCAGCACCGACCTCTACCGCCGGGACACCGTCGAGCGACTCGCGAGCCAGCTGGTCGCGGTACTGGGCCGGCTCGCCGACGCCGGTCCGGACACCGCCCTGCGCGACATCGAGTTGCTCGAACCCGGCGAACGCGGCCGGCTCCTGGCCGCACCGGCGTCCGAGCGGCTCCCGGCCCACCCGGACGCCACCCTCACCTCGCTGTTCGCCCGTACGGCCGCCGCCCACCCCGGCAAGACCGCCGTGGTGGGGGAGGACACCGCCCTCACCTACCGCGAACTCGACCGACTCTCCGACGAGATGGCCAACCGGCTCCTCGCCCGGGGCGCGGGCCCCGGTGAGCGCGTCGCTCTCTGCCTGGAGCGCACGCCCCTGCTGATCGTGGCCGTCCTCGGCGTGCTCAAGACCGGCGCCGCCTACGTCCCGCTCGACCCGGCGTATCCGGCCGAGCGGCTGCGCCACGTCCTCGCGGACGCCCGGGCCCGGGCGCTGGTGACCTCGAAGGACATCACCGACCGGCTGCTGCGACCCGGTACGGAAACGGACGGCCTGCCGCCTGTCGTGGACATCGACCGGCTCGTGCGCCCCTCGGACGAGTCCCCGCCCACGCGGGCGGCGGCCTGCGCCACCGACCCCGCCTACATCATCTACACGTCCGGCAGCACCGGCCGGCCGCGCGGCGTCGTCGTCTCCCATCGCTCGGTCGTCAACACCCTGCACGCCGGCCTCGCCCGCCACCCGTTCACGCTGGACGACGTCTGGCTGCAGCTCACCTCGCCCGGCTTCGACGTGGCGGTTTACGAACAGTTCATGCCCCTCGTCTCCGGCGGCACCCTGGTCTGCTGCGCGGACGCCACCCGCGGTGACCCCGCCGCACTCGTCCGGGCCCTGCGCGACTACGGCGTGACCGTGATGGTCATCGTCCCCTCGCTCCTGCGCGCGCTGGGCCGACCGGACCTCGCTTCGGTACGGGTCCTGATCGTGGCCGGCGAGCCCGCCGACCCGCACGACACCCGCCACTACGCCCAAAGCCGCGTCGTCATCAACGGCTACGGCCCCACCGAGGCGGCGACCCTCGCCACCACCCACGAGGCCGGACCGGACGAGGACCGCGGCAGGATCCCGATCGGCCGGGCGCTGCCGGGAACCACCGCCCATGTCATCGACCGCCACGGCAGGCTCGCCGCCACGGGAGTCCCGGGGGAACTCTGGTTGGGCGGCGCGGGAGTCGCCCTCGGCTACTGGAACAACCCCGAACGCACCCGCGACCTGTTCACCACCGTCCCCGTCCTCGGCGACCGACGCCTGTACCGCACCGGGGACCGGGCACGGCGGCTGCCCGACGGCACCCTGGACTACCTGGGCCGACTTGACGGACAGATCAAGCTGCGCGGCTTCCGCATCGAACTCGGCGAGATCGAGGCGACCCTGACCCGCCATCAGCACATCGGTGAAGCCGTCGCGGTGCTTGTCGGCCAAGGACCCGACGCCGATCTCGGTGTCGCCTACGTGGGCACTGCCGACGAGCAGGAGGCGCGGGCCCATCTCGTCCGCCACCTGCCCGGCCACATGGTGCCCCGGCTCGTCGTGCCGGTCGCGCACATCCCCACCAGCAGTCACGGCAAGGCCGACCGCACCGCGCTCGCCGTCCGCCTCGCGACCCACGCGCGCGACCACGGCCCCACCGAGGAGACCGGCCGCGCCGCGAGCCCGCTGGAACAGGAACTGCTGGCCCTGTGGCGGGAGGTCCTCGGCAGCGGCCCGGCCATCGGCCTGTTTGACGACTTCTTCGCGCTCGGCGGGCACTCGTTGCGCGTCATCCGGCTGCTCGGCGAGCTCGAACGACGCTACGACCACCGGATACCGGTCCGGGACTTCCTCGCCGAGCCGACGGTCAGGGCCACCGCGCGCGCACTCACCCGCCCCGACGCCGGCACCCGGACGGCGACGGTGCTCCCCGAAGACGTCGTGCTCGACCCCGGCATCACCTTCGCCGGGCCCGTCGCCGCGCCGCGCCGCACGGACTCCGTCCTGCTCACCGGTGCCACCGGGTTCGTCGGCAGCCACGTCCTGAGCGAGCTGCTGGAGCGTACGGAGGGACCGGTGCTGTGCCTCGTACGCGCCGCGACGCCCGAAGCTGCCCGCGCGCGGCTGGCGCAGGCGGCCCGCCGGTACGCGCTCGCCCTGGACGCCGCCGACCCCCGGATCGTGCCGCTGCCCGGCGACCTCACGCTGCCCGGTCTGGGACTGGCGGGAACTCCCGGGCAGGGAGCGGCCCGTGCGGCGGCCACCGTCCTGCACCTGGGCGCGGAGGTCCACCACCTCTCCGGCTACCAGCACCTCGCCGCGGCGAACGTCGGCGGGACCCAGGAACTGCTGAGGATCGCCGCCGAGGGCCGGGCCGCCCGCTTCCACTACGTCTCCACGCTCGCCGTGCTGCGCGAACACACCCCGGACGGCCGCACGCGCACCCTGAGCGAGTCGACACCGACCGAACACGAACGCCACCCGCGCGGACGCGGCTACGCCGCGGCGAAGTGGGCCGCCGAACAGCTCGTCCGCCAGGCCGTCGCACGGGGAGCCGACGCCCGGACGTACCGGCTGGGCCGCGCGGGGGGCAGCTCGGCGACCGGCGCGCTCAGCCGAGACGACATGCTCACCCGGCTCCTGGTGAGTTCGGCCGCCCTCGGCTGCTACCCCGACCACCCGGGCCTCGCCTCCGACGCCCTGCCCGTCGACGTGATGGCCCACGCACTGGTGGCGCTGGCCCTCGCCGACGCCCCGCCGGGCACGGTCGGCCATCTGCACCATCCCCGCCGCAGCGGGCTCGGTGTCTTCCTCGCCGGCCACGACCGGCGCACCGGCTCCCGCACCCGCCCGGTCGCCCTGCGCACCTGGCTGGGGCGGCTGGACGACGCGGTGGCCCGGGGCACCGAACTGCCCGCCCTGGCCTACCGGGAGCACCTGCGCGAGCTGTGCGACGCACCCGACCGGGCGCAACCCGCCGGCTACCGCAACGAAGCCACTCTCGCCGCCCTGCACGCCCACGGCATCACCCCGCCCGACTGGGACGACGCCGTGGTCGACCGCTGGTGGCAGTACCTCGCACCGACCGGAGAGACGAGCGAATGACGGAAGTGCTGTATCCCATGGCCCGCCAGTGCCCGTTCGCCCCGCCCGAGGAGGTCACCCGGCTGCGCGACGAGCCGGAGGTACCCCGCGTCCCGATCTGGAACGGCGTACGCCCCTGGCTGTTCACCCGCTACGAGGACGCGCGGCTGGTGCTGAGCGACCCCCGGTTCAGCGCCGACAAGAGCCGCCCCGGCTACCCGCTCTCCAGCGCCGTCGCGGCCGCCGAGACGGCCGTCGAGCCGACGCTGCTCATCATGGACAACCCCGAGCACGACGCGCTGCGCCGCCTGGTGCTCGGCGAGTTCACCGTCCGGCGGGCCGAATCCTGGCGCCCCGCCGTGCGCGCCGTCGTCGCGGGCTGCCTCGACCGGATGCTGGACGGACCGCGCCGCGCCGACCTCGTGGCCGATCTCGCGCTGCCCGTCGCGCTCTCGGTGATCTGCGAGTTCCTCGGCGTGCCCCTGGCGGACCGGGAGCTGTTCCGCTCGCTCACCCACACCATGAACGCAGTGGCCGGCACCACCGAGACCGCAGCCGCGGCCCGTCAGGAACTTCAGGACTACCTCGAATCCCTTGTGGCCGCACGGGAGAAGGACCCGGGAGACGACTTCATCGGGCGCATGGTGGTCCGGCATGTGCGCACCGGGGCGATGAGCCGCCGCACCCTGAGCGCGATGGCGCTGCTGCTGCTCACGGCGGGGCACGACACCACGGCCAACATGATCTCTCTCGGCATCCTCACCCTGCTGCGCCACCCCGGCCGCTTCGCTGCCCTGCGCGGGCACGAGGACCCCCGGCAGCTCGCGGACACCGTGGAGGAGCTGCTGCGCCACCTCACCATCGTCCAGCGGGGAATCCGCCGGATCGCCACCGAGGACGTCGAGGTGGGCGGCCGTCTCGTGAAGGCGGGGCAGGGGGTGATCGCGGCGATCAACGTGGCCAACCGGGACCCCTCGCGCTTCCCCTCCGGCGAGGACTTCGACCCGGGCGTACGCGCCCACGGCCACCTCGCCTTCGGCTACGGCCCGCACCAGTGCCTGGGCCAGTCCCTGGCGAAGGTCGAACTCCAGGAGACCTACCACGCCGTCGCCCACCGGCTGCCGGAACTGCGGCTCGCCGTGCCCGTCGAGGAGATCCGCTTCAAGTCGGACATGGCCGTCTACGGCGTCCACGAACTCCCCGTGGCCTGGTGAAACCTCCGCATCCGGGCCGCCCGTCCGCCCTCTTGACCGCCAAGGAGTCAACCACCTTGAAGATCACCCTCGAACCCGAGCGATGTGTCGGAGCCGGGCACTGCGTCCTGTCGGCACCCGAGGTCTTCGACCAGAACGAGAGCGACGGCCTCGTCGTGCTGCTCGACACCGAGCCGGCCGTCGCGCTCGCCGACGCCGTCCACGAGGCGGCGGACCTCTGCCCGGCGCCCGCGCGATCCTCGTCGGCGGCGAGGACGGCACCCCGTGAGCCTGATCCACCGGCTGCGGGAGGCGCTGGGCGGTGCCGCCGTGCTCACCGATCCCGACGCGACCGAGGGCTACGCCCGCGACATGATGCCGCTCGCCCCGGCGGGCCGCCCCCTCGCCGTGGTGCTGCCCGCCGACACCGCCGGGGTGCAGGCCTGCGTCCGCGCGTGTGCCGAGGCCGGCGTACCCGTCGTCCCGCGCGGTGCGGGCAGCGGTCTGACCGGCGGCGCCAACGCGGTGGACGGATGCGTCGTCCTGGTCACCACCCGGATGGACCGGATCCTCGAACTCGACGCGGACAACCGCCTGGCCGTCGTCCAGCCCGGAGTCGTCAACCGCACGCTCCGGGACGCGGCCGCCGCACACGGCCTCTTCTACCCGCCGGACCCCTCCAGCCTCGAATGGTGCACGCTCGGCGGCAACCTCGCCACGGACGCTGGCGGCCTGTGCTGCGGAAAGTACGGCGTGACCAGCGATGCCGTCCTCGGCCTCGAAGTCGTCCTGGCCGACGGCTCGTTGCTCACCACGGGCCGCAGGACCGTCAAGGGCGTGGCCGGTTACGACCTGACCCGGCTGTTCGTCGGCAGCGAGGGCACGCTCGGGATCATCACCGAGGCGACGCTGAAGCTGCGTCCGCTGCCCGCCGCGCCGGGCACGATCGTCGCCGCCTTCGACTCCGTCGAGCGGGCCGGGGAGGCCGTCAACCGCGTGGTCCGGGCCGGGCTGGTGCCCTCCCTGATGGAGATCATGGACGCCACCTCCCTGCGGGCGTCCGCCGAGTACCTGCGGGCGGACCTCGGCGCGGGCGACAGCAACGCCCTGCTGCTGTGCCAGTCGGACGCGGGCGGCGAGCAGGCAGCCGCCGAACTGGACTCCATGGAGCGGCTGTTCAAGGACACCGGCGCGCAATGGACGCACGCGACCACGGACCCGGCCGAGGGTGGTCTGTTGCTCCGGGCCCGCCGGGTGTCCCTGCCGGCCCTGGAGGCGCGCGGCGCCTGCCTGACCGAGGACGTGGCGGTGCCCCGCACCCGGATCGCCGAACTCATGGCCGGCTGCGAGAGGATCGGGGCGCAGGAGGGACTGACCGTGGCCGTCGTAGGCCACGCGGGCGACGGCAACATGCACCCCACCGTCCTGTACGACAGGGCCTCGGCTGAGGAGTACGCCCGTGCCCGCGGCGCCTTCGACACCATCCTCGCCCTCGCCCTGTCGCTCGGCGGCACCGTCACCGGCGAGCACGGCATCGGCAAGCTCAAGACCGAGTGGCTGGAGAGGGAACTGGGGCCCGTCTCGATGCGGGTCCACCGGCAGCTGAAGGACGCCCTCGACCCCGCGGGCCTGTTCAATCCGGGCGCGTTGTTCGCCCGCCGGCGCCCGGCGGGCGGGCGCACTCCGTGATCACCCGTACCGTCCGCGCCGTCGCGGGGCTCCCCGCACCGCTGCGCACCCTGTTCTTCACCACCCTGATCTTCCGTACGGGCACGATGGCCTATCCGTTCCTCGCCGCCCACCTGCTGGTGCACGAGGGACTGGGCAGGGGCACGGCCGGCACCGTTCTCGTCTGCTTCGGCGTGGGCGCCCTCGGCGCCGACCTGGCGGCGAGCGTCCTGCTCGGCAGGGTGAGCGCCCGTGCGCTGATGCTGGGCGGCCTGGTGCTCAACGGGGCGGTCCTGGCCGTGTTCCCCTTCCTGCACGGTCTGGCGCCGCTGGTCGCCTCCGTCGTCGTGTGGGGCTTCGCATACGAGATCTTCACCCCGGCCGCGTACTCGGCGACCGTCGCCGCCGCCGGTTCCGAGGAGCGGAAGGTCGCCTTCTCCTGCTACCGGCTCGCCATCAACCTCGGCATGGCCGCCGGGCCCGTCGCGGGCGGGCTGCTCTTCGCCGTCGAGCCGCGGCTGGTGTTCTGGGCCAACGCCGGCTGCGCCCTGACCGCCGCCGGACACCTCGCGGCACGCTCCCGTGGAGCGCCGTCCGCCGCCCCGGCAGGACGCGACACCCCGAAGACCGGTGCCGTCCCGCGCACCCGGTACGAACGGACCCGCTTCTGGACGATCTTCGGTCTCTCGTTGCCCGTCCAGCTCGCCTACTCGCTGCCGTCCGTCTTCGTCTCCACCTACGTCATCGTCGGACTGGGGCTGCCCGGGTACTGGGCGGGCGTCGTCTTCGCCGTCAACGCGGCGGGCATCGTCCTGTTCGAGGTCCCCCTCAACGTAAGGATGGCCAGGACGGGACACCTGCCCACCCTGCTCCTGGGCTTCGGCCTCGCGGGCGCCGGGTTCCTGCTGATGGCGCTGTCCGGATCGGGCCCGTCGCTCGTCCTGTCCACGCTCGTGTGGACTGCCGGGGAGACCATCGTGTTCCCGGGGCTCCTCGGCTACGTCAGCGAGTTGTCCGGCGAGGCCTCGGCGGACCGCAACCTCAGCCTCTACTCCACCGGCGTCAACATCGCCTTCATCCTGGCGCCCCACCTCTCCCTGCTGCTCGCCCGGCCGTCCGCCCCCGGTATCCCGTGGGCCGTCGCGGGCGGCGCCCTGTGCGTCGCCTGGCTCCTGCTGACGGTGGCCCGCAGCAGCCCCCACACCTGGTACAAGGAGGAACCTTCATGCACCGACGCGATCTGACCCCGTTCATCGGCGTCGAGTACACCGGAGTCACCCACGAGGACCTGCGGAGCGAGGAACTCTTCGCAGACGTCGTCGACTCCGTCCACCGGCGCGACCTGGTGGTGCTCCGGGGCATCCGGCTGACACCCGAGCAGCAGATCGGGCTCGCCGCCCGCCTCGGCACCCCCGTCCCCTTCCTGCTGAGCGACTGGCGCCACCCGGAGTTCGCCGAGATCCTCGTCTCCTCCAACGAGCGCCGGCAGAACAAGCCCGTCGGCGTCCCCCGGGTCGGAAACTTCTGGCACCAGGACTCGTCGTACAACGCGCGCCCGGCCGAGTACACGGTGCTGCACGGGGTGAACGTGCCGGCGGAGCACGGCCACACCCTCTTCGCGTCCGCCACCGACGTCCACGACCGGCTGCCCGAGGCGTGGAAGACCCGCCTGGAGGGCCTCACCGGACGGCACACCCTGACCAGGCAGCAGCGCATCGAGCCCCGCCACGTGGGCCTGTCCATCGCCGAGATGCGGGCCCTTGTCGCCCACGAGTACCCGGCGGTCGAGCACCCCGTCGTCCGCCGCGACGCCTTCACCGGCCGGCGCTTCCTGTATGCCGCCCGGGAGTACATGGAAGCGGTCGTCGGTCTCGACGCCAACGGCAACGACGAGTTCTTCGACCTGGTCGACTCCCTGGTGCAGGACCCCGCGCACGTCTACGAGCACCACTGGACGCCCGACGACCTGCTGATCTGGAAGACCGCGACCACCTACCACCGGGCCACCGACCTCCCGGAGGGCGTCGGCCGGACCGTGCACCGCATCAGCGTCGCCGCTGCCTGACCGGCCGCGCACGGAAAGGACCCGACCTCCCATGAGTCACCCCGCCCCGAGCCGTCCCGTCGGCGTCGTCGTCGACGCGTACTCGATCGGCAAGTTCCTGCCCGCCGCGTTCCAGCGGCTCGGCGCCGACGTCGTCCACCTGCAGTCCACCCCGGAGTTCCTCGCCTCGGTACCGCCCCCGGACCTCGGGCCGTACATCGCCAACGTGGTGCACGGCACCAGCGACTGGGACCGCACCGCCAAGGAACTCGCCGCCTACGCCCCTGTCGGCGTGCTGCCCGGGCAGGAGACCGGCGTCCCCCCGGCCGACACCGTCGCCGAGCGGCTGGGCCTGCCCGGCAACCCGGCCGCGACCTCCGCCGTGCGCCGCGACAAGTACCGGATGATCGAGGCGCTGCGAGCCGCCGGGCTGCGCTGCGCCCGGCAGCTGAAGTCAGCGGACGCCGCCGAGATCGTCGACTGGGCCGAGCGCGACGCCGGTTACCCCGTAGTGGTCAAGCCGCTCAGCTCGGCCTCCACCGACGGTGTCTCGATCTGCCGCAGCGCCGAGGAGATCCGCACCGCCGTGGCCGCCGTCCTCGGCACCTGCGACATCTTCGAGCGCTGCAACGCCGAAGTCCTCGCGCAGTCCTTCCTGCGGGGCCCCGAGTACATCGTGGACATCGTCCGGGGGCCCGGCGGTGGGCGCCATGTGTGCGGGGTGTGGCGGTACGAGAAGACGGAGACCGGCACCAAGCGGATCTACGACAAGGACATCCTGCTCGACCCGGACAGCCCCGGGGTGCCCGTCCTCGTCGACTACGTGGACCGCGTCCTCGACGCCCTCGACATCCGCTTCGGCGCAGCCCACGCCGAGGTCGTGATGACCCCCGAGGGCCCCGCACTCGTCGAGGTCGGGGCCCGGCTCAACGGGAACATGGAGCCCGCCGTCCACGACACCTGCATGGACGGCAACCAGGCGGACCTGCTCGCCCTCGCCTGCGTACGCCCCGAGGAGTTCCAGCGCAGGTATGCCGGCCGCACGATGTACCGCAAGCACCGGGAAGCCCTCGTCGTGCACGGGCAGACCACCCGGGAAGGAACCGTCGAGGAGATCGACGAGGACGTCCTCGCCCGGATCGCCGCCCTGCGCACGGTCCGCCTGGCCGTGCCCCGGCTTCGCCCCGGCGACCGGATGCGCCCGACCACCGATCTGCTCTCCAGCCCGCTGCGGGTCTTTCTGGTCGGGGACCGTCCCGAAGACCTGCTCGCCGACCACCGGCGGATACAGGGCCTGCAGGACGGAGTCTTCCGGCTCGCCGAGCCGGTCGGGGCGACGCGCTGAGCCGGCCGCATCGCCCCACGCCGCACGCACGAAAGGAAGCTGCCCCCATGGGTGTTCCCACCCGAGCCGATCTGGCCGGCATCCCCGGCTACATCATTCCCGGCCGGCCTCCGGGCGCGATCCTGCTCAACTCGAACGAGAGCTCCCTGCCGCCGCTGCCCTCGGTCGTCGAGGCGATCACCCGGGCCGCTGCCGAGGGAAACCGGTACCCGCAGTGGTTCTCCGAGGACCTGGTGGCGCGGCTCGCCGTCGAGCTGCGGGTCCCGGAGTCCTCGCTCGCGATCGGCTGCGGTTCGGTGAGCCTGTGCCAGCAACTCGTCCAGGCCTACTGCGCGCCGGGCGACGAAGTGCTCTGCGCCTGGCGTTCGTTCGAGGCGTACCCCGTCTTCGCGCGGGTCGCCGGGGTGCACGCCCGTACCGTCCCGCTGGATGCCGAGCACCGCCATGACCTCGCCGCCATGGCGGACGCCCTCTCCCCGGCGACCCGCGTGGTCTTCGTCTGCAATCCCAACAACCCCACCGGCACGGCGGTAAGCGCCCGGGAGGTGCGCGAGTTCGTGGAGCGGGTCCCCGACGACGTCCTCATGGTCCTGGACGAGGCATACCGTGAGTTCGTGACGGACCCTGACGTACTGGACGGTGTGCTGCTCACCCGTGAGCACGAGAACGTGGCCGTCCTGCGGACCTTCTCCAAGGCCTATGGGCTCGCCGGCATTCGGGTCGGGTACTGCGTCGGGGCGCCCGCCGTCGTCTCGGCGGTCAACAAAGTCGCCGTCCCCTTCGCGGTCAGTCGGCCGGCACAGGCGGCGGCGACAGCCGCACTGGCGGACACCGAGCGGGTGGGCGAGCGCTGCCGGACCGTGGCGGCGGAACGCGAACGCGTGCGGGACACGCTGCTGAGGGCGGGCTTGCACGTCCCGGCGTCCCAGGCGAACTTCCTCTGGCTTCCCCTGGGTCACAGATCGAGCGACTTCGCCGCTTTCTGTGCTCGACGCGGTGTCGTGGTCCGGCTCTTCGGAAACGAGGGGGTACGCGTCACGGTCGGTCTGCGGCAGGAGAACGACGTCTTCCTGCACGCCGCGGAAGAGTTCGCTGCGATCACACTGCACGGGTGAGTTGACTCGTCGGTCATACCGATGGCCAACAAGGCGCGCTGCTCACCTCTCCGAGCCTCCGCAGCGCATGGCACGTTCCTGCACAGGGACGCCCCGTAGGCAAGTCCGCCTGCCGACCCAGTACGTCCGGGAAGCGGTCGCACCGCCAGCGCGGACTGGCGGGCGGTTCCCTCGCACCCACCGCCGCACCTCATCCTGCGGGGCCACGCCTTGGGCATTTGAGTGAACCGCTGCCCACCTCCCCTCCACCGGGCCAGCCGAGAGGAGGAGACTGCCCGCCATCAAGGTCATGCCCCGCGGGGTGGTGTAGTCACGGCAGCTGGTTCGGTTCCGGTTGTGGGGTGATCTGCGGCTCGGGTTCGGTTGCCTTGGTGGTGAAGAGCTCGGCCATGGAGGCTTCCGGCAGGTAGCGGCGGTCGAAGACCTGCCACTCGTCGGGGAGTTTCGGCCAGCACCGCGGCGGCGAGCCGGTCCAGGGCGGCGGGGTTGGGAAAGACCTGGACGACGTCGGCCCGCCGCTTGATCTCCCGATTCAGCCGCTCCAGCGGGTTGGTCGACCAGATCTTCTTCCAGTGCGCCGACGGGAAGTCGGCGAACGCGGTGATGTCCGTCGCCGCATCCAACAGCATCGTCTTGACCTGCGGGAACTGCCGTCCGAGCATGTCGGCGACCACATTCAGCTGGGTGCGCACCTGCTCTCCGGTGGTCTGCGCGAAGATGGTGCGGATGGGCGCGGCGACCATCTCCCCGGAGCCCCTCTCGATCACCGAGAACACGTCCCGGACGAAGTGAACCCGGTACCTTTGCCAGGCCGCGCCGAGGAAAACGGTGCGGATCGCGGCCACCAGCTCGCTGTGGCTGTCGGAGATGACCAGCTGGACGTGCTCCAGGCCACGGGCCTGCAGCGAGCGCAGGAACTTCGTCCAAAACGGTGGCGATGACCACGGCCTGGGAGACGATCCGGTGATTCACCCTCGCCTTGCAGTAGGTGGCGTCCAGGAAGACGTAGGGGAAGACGGTGTGGTCCAGCGGCCGCTCCTTGATCGCGGCCAGTTCCTCGTCCAGCTCACCGCAGATGCGGGAGACCTCGGACTTGGAGATCCCGCTGTCCGCACCGAGTGCTTTGACCAGGTCGTCGACCGAGCGGGTCGAGACACCGTGCACGTATGCCTCCATCACCACGGCGAACAACGCCCGGTCGATCCGCCGACGCCGCTCCAGCAACGACGGGAAGAACGACCCGCTCCGCACCTTCGGGATCTTCGGGTCCAGATCGCCGGCCCAGCAGCCTCTCCCGATGTCCATTGCGGCAGGTCGTGCGCGTCTCGGAGTGCTCGCGCGGCGCGGCACCGATCACCTCGGTGGCCTCGGCCTCGATCAGCTCCTGCAGGATGCGCTCGCACACCACCCTGATTGCTCAACTCCATCGGCCCGACGTAGTGACTCAAGCAGCCGCACGTTTGAGATCGGCGTCCGTGACCTTTCGCGCGGAGCCCGGCGGGTCCGAACAGGTCTCAAGCAGCCATCCATGCCGGGCAGGACGCGCTTGCGTCGCACGCTGTGCGCAACCGTTGGGCAGGACTACGCTGTGGGGTGAGGCCCCAGTCCCCGGTATCGATGCTGTGTCCCGCTCCCGGGGAGGCCCACTGTGTTCGTCCTGCTCCTCACTCTCATCGCGGTCCTGTTCGGCTTCGGCTTCCTCGGTCCCATTTGGTGGGTGGCTGCGGCGGTGCTGGTCTATGCCGCTACCCGACACGGCCGCGATCGTGGCGGCGGCCGGAGCCGCAGCGGCAGTTCCGATCTCGGGGACTACCGGGACTACCGCGAGCGCCGGAATCGCCAGGAACGCTGGGACCGCCGCTACAGCCGTCAGAATCGGGCGCGTTGGCGGCGCGAGGACCGTCGGGACCGCGAACACCGCAGTACCCGTGAAGTGGCCGGGTAGCCACGGGTTGCGTTCGGAGGCGGCCGGGGCCCTGGTCGCCGCCTGGGAGGGCAAGTCGCTCCCGGTGCGGATGCAGCGTGCGCTGCGGCGATTTCACGCGGAGATCCAGGGGGTGACTCACGACCGCCAGGCGTGTCGTCCAGGTAGGGAGAGGTCGTGGTTCACGCAGCCGACGTCCGAGAATGGCGCAACCGCGATGTCGTCTACACCGAGTCGTACAAGATCGGTGTCTTGGAGGCGGTCTATGTGGACACCACTACCGATGAGCCGGCCATGGCCGCGGTACGGACGGGACTGCCCACCCGGCATCGTCTTGTCTTCGTCCCTTTTGAGGACGCGATAGTCGGGCCGGGCCGTCTCAGGGTCGGTTATGTGACAGGCGAAGAGTCCGCACCCCGTAGCCATCTGTGTTCAGCAACGGCATGCCGCCGGGGTCTGGGACGTCTGCACAGCAGCGTAGTCCTTCGCGTCGTGTGACCGCGGTCCGAAGCAGCCCAATCTCAGGATATGGACGGTGCAAAAGACGCGGTGGCTCGCGCATGTCCGAGGCATCGCAACAGGAATTGGACAGAAAGCACTCGTGACGGCTGGCGGAGTACGGCACCTCGTGCACCCCCAGGAGGTGGCTCGCATGACGGAGCCGGTCGTGCGGTTGTCGGCTCACTCCAGGAGCACGAGGTGGTCGGCGGCGCCCCCTTGCCATTCGATCAGGAAGAGGGCCGCGTCGTCGCTGGTGCGGCCGCCCCGTTGCTGCTTCAGGGCGTGGGAGAGTGCGCGCACCACCGCGCGTACTCCCTTCTCCGTGTGTTCGATGCGGTTGACCCAGTGGATGAGTTGTTCTTCGCCGAATTGTTCTTCGCCGGCTTCGTGTTCCTCGATCAGGCCGTCGGTGAAGCACAGCACCCGGTCACCGCGTTGGAGCCTCTGCTGGCTGGTCCGGGGCTCTTTACCGCCGAAGCCGACGGGAAAGGTGGTCGGGCCGCGCAGTTGCCGGACGACCTTGTGGTCGCGGATCAGCAGCGGTGCAGGGTGGCCCGCGTTGACCCACTGCAGATGGCCCGTTGCGATGTTCAGACGCATCATCTGCGCGGTGACGAAGTGGTCGGGCCCGAACTGGTCGGCGATGGCCCGGTCCATGAACGCATAGATCTCCGACAGGCCGATGTCGGCACGTCTGGCGTGCCGGTAGGCCCCGACGGCGACGGTCGCCATCGTGGCGGCGTCCAGACCGTGGCCCATCGCATCGACCATGGCCACGTGCAGGATGTCCTCGTTGAGGGCGTAGTCGAAGCTGTCGCCTGCGACGTCGTAGGCGGGCTCCAGGATTCCGGCCACTGCTGCCTGTGGGACGGACATCGCCAGCGGCGGCAGCAGGGACCACTGGATCTCCGCGGCCACGCTCATCGGTTCGCGGCGCCGGGCGAGGAAGAACTGGTCGGTGTAGCTGTGCTTGGTGACCAGCATGTCGGCGACCAGACCGGCGAGCCTGCGCAGGAGCCGCCGGTCGTCGTCGACGGTGTCCAGGGTGAGGGCCATCACTCCCACCTGGTCGCTGCCGTCCAGCAACGGTAGGTACATCCGGACGCCGTCGGGCTGCGGCACCTCGACAGTGGTCGCGTGCAGGAAGGCCATGCCGGCGGGAGAGTCACCGATCGGCTCGGGCTCGCCGACCATCAGCCGCCGACCCGGCAGTGGCACCAGCACCAGCTGGCCGTAGTCCTGCAGCAGGATCGAGACGTCGCGGCCACCGACCCTGGCCACCTCTTCCGCGATCAGCGGGGCGATCAGCTGCGGCGGCATCTGGTGTGCCCGGTCCAGCAGCACCCCCAGCAGCCGCTCACCGAACCCTTCCGACCGGTCCAGCATGCCCTCGTCGGGTTGGCGCTCACCTTCCGCCATAACTGCACTCCCGCACCGGCGTCGTCGAAGCTTCGGCCGCCGTGTCCATGCTCACCTCGTGCCGCGAGTCCAGCGCCCGCACCGACAGGCGCGGTCCGTCCTGCGGTCACGGCGGATGCGCTCGACCCGCTCACGTGATCTGTACACACGGGCTCCTGACACGACCGCGATCAACGCGCACAGAGTGACGCGGCGGGCCACGCCGAACAGCCCATTACGCCAGACGCGGCATGTCACACACGGTCGGAACAGATGGCTCTGGGTCCCGTTGTGCACCACCTCTCGCCCGGAGCCGTCACAGGAGCAGAAGATCGGAGCCGCTGTCCGTGAGGAGCCGTGCGGTCTGCGGGGACGGGTGGTGCAGTCGCAGGGACGCGTGGGTCTCGGCGGCGTGCCGCGACGCGTCGAGGAAGACGCTCAGGCCACTGTTGTCGCAGAGGCCGACGGTGGTCAGATCGACATCGATGGTGGTGATGCCGTCAAGCAGGCACCGCTCCAGAGCGGTGCGCACCTGGGGCGCGGTGGCCGGGTCGATCTCACCGGCCAGGGTGATCAGTGCTCGCCTGCCCCGGTGGTGCCGGTAGATGTTCAGCTGCGGAAGAGTCATGACGCCTCGGTTCATGGGACCCGGCCCTCTCCTCGCACAGTCATAGGCCCGGCGACGTACGGCTGCGGTGGCGAGGCGGGAACCGGCCGCGGCCCCCGTCGCGGTGGTCCAGCCGTTCGCCCGTGGTCGGCGACTCGGACCGGTCCGGACCCACCGGGGGCTTGCGGGGTGCCGCGGCAGCGGCGGCCGGGCAGGGGGGCGCTGTACCAGTGCACGGCGATTCTCTCGGCGTGCTGGATGTTGAGCCGGTGGATCACGTACGCCGCCCCTGCGATGAGAACCACGAAGGCGGCGGCCGTCAGGAAGGCGTTCATGGCGGCCACCTCACATACCGATGATCAGACGACTGGTCCGGCCGGGCGGACCGGTCTGTTCCGGAACGGCCGCGGCCACCGCCGAGGCGCCGCCCTCGTACTCCCATGCCTCGTCCGGGTCCAGTGGCTCGTCGGTCGCAGAGACGCCGTGCCGGGCCTCGTCCGCGGCGATGAGAGCGCTCGCAGTCAGTGGCGGGCCGTCGTAGTCGGACGCGGCAGCCATCAGACGGGCCGCCGACTCCGCGCCGGTCTCGGGCGGGATGACCAGCAGGTCCCAACGGCCGGTGCCGTAGGAGAGCAGCAGCAGCTTGTGCGGGTCGATTTCCGGGGTGAACCAGCCGACCTTGACGATGTGGCCGTCCACGGGAATCTTGCGGGGGATGACCGGCCAGTGCTCCGGGTTGACGGCGATGCGGGTGATGCGGCCCCACAAGGGGTCCAACACGTCGGTCAGTGCAGGCAGTTCGCTCAGCAGATCCCGGGAACGGGGCCACCAGGCACCGTCCAGAAGTCCACGAGAGGTGCCGTCGGTCTTCAGGGCGAGACGCGCGGCCGGGGCTGCGACGGGCTCGGATTGCGGCAGTGGTGGAAGCAAGGTCGCCCACATCATGCGGACCCGTCTCCGGGCCGCCTCTGCGGCGGCCCGGGTTTCATCTTTCGCCAAGAACGACCCGGCATGGTCGCCGGTGTGCGAATGCCCTCGGTACTGTCCACACTACTCCGCGCAACGCCGCGGCGCGGAGTAGTGGCTGCCTAGATGTGGAGCAGTCGCTGGATGATCTCCCGGTGCTGCCGCAGCGCGAGCCGGAGTCCGTCGGACTGTGCCTCCGGGGCCTGCTCCTGCCAGTCGTCGCGAAGGAGACGCCGCCGTTCCGCGAGGGCGTTCACGAGCTGGGCGGTGGCTTCGTCATAGGCGCTCTCGACCTCTTCCAGTGCCTCGAGCGGCGTGTCGGCGAAGGTGTTGAGAGCGTGCCGGAGGGAC
This sequence comes from Streptomyces sp. NPDC001406, assembly GCF_042895285.1. Lineage (NCBI taxonomy): Bacteria > Bacillati > Actinomycetota > Actinomycetes > Kitasatosporales > Streptomycetaceae > Streptomyces > Streptomyces sp. NPDC001406. Next base: position 452,002 of record NZ_JBIAWG010000006.1, on the reverse strand, counting down.
TGGACGATCTTGTCCTGTTTCGTCCGACGGGAGCAGCGGCTCCGGGCCTGGGGCGCGGCGCTCGGCGGGGCCCCGGGTCTGGCCCGCGGGCTGCTGGGCGCGTTTCTGGTCGTACATCATCGGGGGCCGCTTCCGTTCCGCCTGAAGGCGCCCTTGGCCTTCTCCGCGGCCTGCTTCAGGCTTCCGGAGACCCGGTCGGTCCTGCCTCGGCGCTGCAGTCGCCTGTTGCGGGTGACTCGGCCGAGTTCTTCCGTGATCCTGCCCTTCATCGTCTGCGCCTGGTTCTTGATGGTCCGTGAAACGGTCATGGCCGGCCTCACTGTTTGTTCGGTAGGTGGGTTCCCGCGAGGTCTGGGCGAGGCGGGAAGGCGGAATGCTTCGCCGTGTTGTTCCGGGGTGGCATGGCCCTGCACCGTGCTGCCAGTCAACGTCCGGCAACGGTCCCTGTCAACGCGGTCGCCACGCGATCCGGTCCCGCCTCGTCTCGGAGCGTGCGGGAGTACGGTGGAGAAAGCGAGGCTCTTCGTAGCCGGTGTCCGGCCCCCTCCTCGCGACTCCCATCCCATGGGCAGCCCGTGACCCCGGCCGCGCCATCCGTATCCAGGCCGAGGAACCACGTATGCCACTCAGCCCGAACACCTCCACCACGGTCGCACCGTCCGACCCCATCCCGCCGCCCCAGGGCTACGACGGGACGTCCCCCTTCCCGCCGGACGGCCCAGCGCCCGCGCGCGACGGCGGTGAGCGGCTGTATGTCATGGTGACGGCGGTGATCGTCGTTCTGCCGTTCGTGGCGATCGGCCTGGCCGGCTGGTTGCTGTGGGGGAATCTCATCCATCCCGCCGATATCGTGCTCGCCCTCGTCCTCTACACGATCACGGGTCTCGGCGTCACGGTCGGCTTCCACCGTGGCCTCACCCACGGCGGCTACCGGGCCGTCCGCCCCGTGCGGATCGCGCTCGCGGTGGCGGGGTCGATGAGTTTCCAGGGCGACGTCATCGGCTGGGTCGCCACCCACCGCCGCCACCACGCCTTCACCGACCGGCCCGGCGACCCGCACTCCCCGTACCGCTACGGCACGCATTTGCGAGGCCAGTTGCGCGGTCTGGTGCACGCTCACGTCGGCTGGCTGTTCCGCAACGACCGTACGCCGCCGGAGCGTTATGCCCCCGACCTCCTTGCCGACCGCGACATCCGTGCCGTCGCCCGCGCCTTCCCGGCGCTGTGCGTCCTCACGCTCGCCCTGCCGTTCGCGGTGGGCTGGGTCATCGGCGGTACGTGGGTGTACGGCGTAACCGCCCTGCTGTGGGCGGGACTTGTGCGCATCGCGCTGCTCCATCACGTCACCTGGAGTGTGAACTCGCTCTGTCACCTGATCGGTGAGCGTCCGTTCCGCACTCGGCGCCACGACCGGGCCACCAATCTGTGGCCCCTCGCCCTGCTCGCGTTCGGCGAGAGCTGGCACAACCTCCACCACGCCGACCCCACCAGCGCCCGCCACGGCGTCGACCGCGGCCAGCTCGACCCCTCCGCCGCTGTCATCCGCCTCCTCGAACGCCTCGGCTGGGTGCACGACGTGCGCTGGCCCACCGCGGAGCGGGTCGCGGCCCATCGCGCCTGACGCCGACCACTCGATCCCTTACGGCAGTTGGCAGGAGCCTTCATGACCACCGCACTGCAGTCCCCGCTTCCCTCCCACCCTCTCCTCCGCTTGCGCCTTGCGCCCCACGGCGGCATGCCCCGGCTCATCGACGGAGCGTGGTGGCCCCGTTCGTACGACCTGCTCGCCGAACTCCCCCAGCTGCTTGCTGGATTGCCGCGCGCGTGGGGCCACATCACCAGCGTCACCGTCAACGGGGCGACGTGGTCCGCGGTGCCCGGCCGGATCCTCGTCCTCAACCAGGTCGTACGACTGCACAGGACCGTGGCGGCATCAGCCCCGCACACCGTCGTCCTGCTCGCCCCCGGCCGGGGGCGCTGGGATCTGCTGGTCGTGCCTCCGGATACGACCGAGGAGGCCGCTGAACCGCTCATGGCGGCCGCGGCAAGTGGCCACGACTGATCCGGCCCACGACGGACTGCCCGGCGAATCATCAGGGCACCGACGGCCAGGTTCGGCGACGACGACCGTCACATCCCACCATCAGCCGGTCGGGCCGGCCGGTGGTGGCCTCGCACGACGAGGAGGTTTCGCCGGCCTGTTCCGCCGCCACGAGGGCGGTCGCGTTCGTCAGCGGGCCGGTGTTCGCGCTCGCGGTGGCCATCAGCCGGGCGGCCGAGGGGGCGCCCGGCTCCGGGGGGATCACCAGGAGGTCCCAGCCGCCTGCGGTGTAAGACAGCAGCAGGATCTTGTGCGAAATCCTGCTCCGACGTGAACCAGCCGACCTCCACCACATGGCCGTTGACGAGGATCTTGCGCGGGAGTGTCGGCCAGTAGCGCGGGTTGACGGCGATATGGGTGATCCGTCCCCACAGCGGATCCAGTACGTCCGCCAGAGCGGAGAGTTCGTGTGTCAGGTCACGTGACCGAGGCCACCAGGCGCCGTCCAACTCGACGTGCCCTGGTGAAGGACTCACGGATTTCAGCGCGAGGTGCGCGGTCGGGGTCCTGAAGGGAACGGCCCGTAGCGGGGGAGGAGAGGTGGTCGCGGACATCACGCGAACCCGTCTCCGGACCTCTGCGCGAGCGTAACTGCCCGGTGTCGTTGCTCACTGGGAACGACACCGGCATCGGAGCCGGTGTGCGAAATGCTTCCGATGCATTCACGCTACTCCCCGAAGAGGCCGAACGGGCCGCTCCTGGACGTCGGCTCGCTTCCGTCGGCGGTCGTCCTCCGAGGAGCGGCTGGTCTCACCCGACGATGAGCCGGCTTCATTTGCCGGCCAATTCCGCGTTGGCCTGCCGGGTGGCGTCCACGCGATCTGGGCGCCACCCGGGGCGTTCGTGGTCAGGGCCTGAAGGCGTCCTCGGCCTTGTCGCCCGACTGCTTCAGGTTTCCGGAGACCCGGTCGGTCCTGCCGTGCCGCTGCAGGCGCCTGTTGCGGTTGGTCTGGCCGATGCGTTCGGTGACCCGGTCCTTGAATGCCTGGGTCTTGTGCTTGATCGTCTGTCCGACGCTCATGGCTGTCCTCTGCTCGTTCGCTGGACGGGCTCCCGCGCGTGATCGCCGTACAGGCCGCTGTTCCCGTGGGTGGGAGAGCGTCTGGTGCGGACTACCCGCGGCTGCGGCCGTACCGGCGGCTGCCACCGCCGCGCCCACTGCCGCCGCGCCCGCGCATCGCGAAGCCGACGATCCAGACGACCAGCAGTACGGTGGCGACCCACCAAAGGGCCTGCAGGGTGAAGCCGAACCCGAACACCACCAGGATCAGCAGAAAGAGAAGGATCCACAGGATCATTGCCGGGCCTCCAGATCGCGGGAAGTTCCTGATTCCGCGGGGTCCGGGCGAAGCGGGAAGGTGGAATGCGTCGCCCGAGTGATCCGGAGCGGCATGGCCCTACGCCGTGCTGTCAGTCAACGCCTGGCAACTTCCCTTGTCAACGCGGTGTCGACACGGGGGAGTTCTGCGAGTTGGGCAGGGGCCGCTGGGGCAAGCGGAGCCTCGGCGGGGGTTTCGACCGGCTCGGCCGGCGGCGACGGCAGGACGTGGTCCTCCCACCAGGACAGGCCCATCACGGTGGCGAGCAGGACGAAGGGGGTCGAAGCGGGAACGATCAGCGCGTACATGCGTACCGCCTGCGGTGGATACGTGCGACAAGGCGGGCAGCGGATGGAGTGTGCCCGCATGGGGCGCATCGTGGCTGCGCCGGGATCGCGTAGCGACGGCGGGTGCGGGAGCGGCCCGTTGGCAAATGGGGCAGGTACCGGCACCGATGCGCCAGGTGCGCCCTTGAAGGAGCGCGAGAGGTGATCGACGCTGCCGGGGGCCCGGGCCGTACCGTGCACGCTAGCCTTCGCCGCGCTTCCTGGACAGACGGCAAGTGGCCATCCGGTCCCGGCGGAGGACACTGACGTGGGCCGCTTTCCGTAACCTCTGGGGAGGACTAGTCTGTTCGAAACAGGCCCCGGCCCCCGGCAGTGACGTTTTGTTCTGCTCCGGGGAGGCCCGCTGTGTTCGGTCTGCTTCTCATCCTCATCGTGGTCTTGTTCGGCCTCGGCTTCCTCAATCCCCTCTGGTGGGTGGCCGCGGCGGTGCTGGTCTACGGCGTCACCCGCCACGGCCGCGATCGCGGAGGAGGCTGGATGCGCGGCGACGGTTCCGATCTCGGGGACTACCGGGACTACGAGAACCGCCGGGACCGTCAGGACCGCTGGGACCGTCAGGACCGCTGGGACCGCCGCTACAGCCGACGGAACCGGGCGCGCTGGCGGCGCGAGGACCGTCGGGACCATGAACGCCGCGGGTGACCGATGAAGTTGCCCGACATCCAGAGGTTCCGGTGTGGCTTAAGGCAGGCCGGACATGCCGAGATCGTGGGGAGGGTGCGTGCCATGCATCGCACAACCATGCTCCCAGAGGATTGGTGGAATGTGGCGGCCGAGGCCCCGGTAGGGAATGCGGCCGGTCTGGATGTGATGGCGCTGCGCGCCGAGATCGATCAGCTGCGGCGGGCGCTGGACGGTCGTGCGGTGATCGATCAGGCGTGCGGCATGGTAATGGTCCTGGCCCCCTGCCGCCGTGGGCCGGCCAGGAGCCTGCTGGTGGACATGGCACGGCAGTGCCACACCAAACTTCCCGACGTGGCTGCGGCCGTGGTCGCCGCCTGGGAGGGTGAGCCGCTCTCGCGGTTGATGCAGCGTGCGTTGCGGCGGCTTTACGCGGAAGACCGGGGGTGCGACTCATCACAGGCGGATGAGCCGTCCGGAAGGGGAACGCCATGATTCACGCAGCCGACGTCCGCGAGTGGCGCAACCGCGACGTCGTCGATACCGAGGGCCACAAGATCGGTGTGCTCGAAGCGGTCTATGTGGACACCACCACGGACGAGCCGGCCGTGGCCACGGTACGGACCGGACTGCCCACCCGGCACCGTCTGCTCTTCGTCCCCATCGATGATGCGATCGCCGGGCCGGACTATCTCAAGGTCGGCTATGTCAAAACGCTGGTGAAACACGCTCCTTCGATCGGCACGGACGACGTGCTGCCCGCTGAACAGGAGGAAGCGATCTTCAAGCACTACGGACTGGCCTACAAGACCGGTGCGGCCGGAGAACGGCAACTGGCGCGCCGCTGACCGCCTACGGACAGGATGACTGCCCTGTGAGGTACGGACCATGTACCAGCTGACCACGCCCCGTGAAGAACAGCGGCTGTTGACGGCCGTGGCATCGGCGGAGGAAACGGCTCTACTGGCTGAGGTCGTCGAACTACGCGCCAGAAACGAGCAGTTGGGCCGTGCGCTGGCAAGCCGTGCGGTGATCGACCAGGCGCGCGGCATGGTGATGGCCCTGGCGCCGTGTTCCAGCGGCAGGGCATGGGACCTGCTGGTGGACGTGTCGCAGCACTGCAACGTGAAACTTCGGGACGTGGCTGCGGCTCTGGTCGCCGCGACGAAGGACGAGAGGCTCCCGGAGCCGATACAGCGGGAGTTGCGGCGGGCGCTGCGGCGCCTTCATCTGGCAGACCGGCGGTGACGCCATGCGTGCCCGGCGGACGGCACCGGGAGCTGTGAGCACACAGACACCGGTGGGGCCATGGCTCCTGGTTGTCGTCGCGATCGGGCTGGTTCTCTTCGGCGTCTTCTCCTTCGCCTCGGCCCGCTGGCGCCGCCTGTGAGCGCCCGACCCAAGCCGGATCCGCCGGCTCCTCCCGCAGACTCGCCCTTGGGCCCGAGCCGTCACCACGCAATCTCCGCCCGTGCGCAGACGGCGCACTCCAGAAGCACGGCCCGTGATCCGAGCGTGGTTCTTCGTGCTCGGGCAGCTGCGTGCGGTCACCGCCTCGGCGACGGTGTCAGGCCGACAGTCCGGGAAGGGGTTCGGAGTCGTCGATGAAGGCGCGGGCCAGATCGGACAGGCGCCGGTTGTGCGCACGGGCGTAGCCGCGCAGTGCGGTGAAGGCCTGTTCCATGTCGGTGTTGTGGCGTTCGGCGAGTTTGCCCTTGGCCTGTTCGATCAGTACGCGGCTGTTCAGTGCGGTCTGCAGCTGTTCGTTGAGGACGGTGCTGCGGTGTGCGGAGCGCTGTTGGAGCAGGCTGATGGTGGCGACGTCGGCCAGGGCCTGGGCGATGAGCGTGCCGGCCGGGTCGAAGGGGCCGGGGGCGGCGCGGAAGAGGTTCAGGGCGCCGACAGTCTCGTCCCGCAGGCGCATCGGCAGGGCCTGGACGGCTCCGAAGCCGCTGCGGTGGGCCGTCGCGACGAAGCGCGGCCAGCGGTCGATCTCCCGGGTCAGGTCGGGGACTGCCACCGGTGTGCCGGTGCGGAAGCACTCCAGGCAGGGGCCTTCGTCGTTTTGGAGCTGGAAGAGTTCCAGCAGCCGTACCTGTTCGTCGGAGGCGGCCATGACGCGCAGTTCGCCGTCGCGGTCGGCGAGGAGCACGCCTGCGGCGCTCGCGTCGAGCATTCCCACGCAGCGGTCGGTGAGCAGGCGCAGGAAGTCGATCAGGTCGAAGTCGGCGACCAGGTTGTCCGCCAGTTCGACGAAGGTCTTGGCCAGGAGCTGCTGATTCATCGTGTCACCCTCGATTGAGACTGGTCCCGCCGGAAGGGGGCGGGAAGCACGGCACGTTCATCGGATGGCACCAGTGCGTCAGGATTCCTCTTCGGTCCGTCTGGGCTCCGCGTCCGGGGAGAAGCGGAGCCGGTGGGCCACCACGTCGGCGGCCACGTCGTCGAGCCGGCGTCCCTGCATATAGGCGTAGGCGCGCAGCCGGACGAAGGCTTCGTCGATACCGACACCGAGCTGGACGGTGAGGATGCCGGTGGCCTGGTCGATCTCCGCCCGGTATCCGCCCAGGTCCTCGAAGTCGCGATCTGCCAGTACTCCGTCGACCGGTGCGCCCGTCTCCTCGATCCGTGCGTCGAGCAGGAGCAGCGTCGCGAGATCGGCGAAGACCAGTGCGTCGGCCAGCTCCTCCGCGTCCAGCACGGTCGGCACGTCGGCGTACAGGTCGAGAACTCCCGGGCTGATCGCCCCCATCTGCAGGGGGAGTGCGAAGACCGCCCGTGCCCCGGCCTCCAGGGCCGCATCGGCGAACATGGACCAGCGGTCCTGCAGTTCACCGGTGACCAGATCGGGCGTCAGGACGGCCGAGCCATGGGTGAAGGCATCCACGCATGGCCCCTCGCCCAGGGTGAGCTGCAGTTCCTCCAACTGCTCGCTGATGTCGTCGGTGCTGCACAGCGGATGACTCGCCGCGGTGCGGGACATCGCCGACAGCCCGGCCCCGCCGACCGGCAGCGCGGCCACCGCCGCCGTGCACACATCCACCACACCGACCCGGGCACCACGCAGGGCCGCCTGCTCGGCGACCAGCACCTGAATCCGGGCCGATCGACTGTCGGACCTCACCCGGGCCACCGCGTCCCGGCATCGTGAGCGAGGCCCTCCAGTCTCGCCGCGGTACGTTCCCCGACGGGAAGGACCAGCACCCGGAGCAGCGTGGCGCTGATCGGCCTCCAGGTCTCTCCTGCGTCCAGCCATCCCCAGGAACGGAGCGCAGCGGGAGTTGGGCGATCAGCCCGGTCCACCAAGGTGGCGCCGAGCGACGCCTGGTGGTCGCTCAGCAGCCGCTCCTGCAGTCGGCAGGCCCACTCACGACCCTGCGGGTGCGGCCGGACGAGGATGTCGGTGATCGCGAAGACAAGTCCCGACTCGGTGAGTTGCTCGATGCCACGCGGCTGTGCCCCGTCGAAACCGAGACACCAGAAGCCGTCGCTGCGCACCGGACATCCGAAAGCGCATCCCACCAGGCCGTTCGTCTCCGCGATCACCATGGCGAACCCCGGCCGACGGATCTCGCCAGTGAGACGGTTCAGAATGTCCTGGCCGCCGGGACGGCGGTACTCCTTACGGGGAGACGTCTTGCGGTAGTCCACGTACAGATCCGCGAGCTCCCCGCTCGCACCCAGTGCCCGCCAGCGGTTCACCCGACGTAACCGCACCGCGTCCGCGTCGGACCCCTCGCGGCCACGGGGCTTGTACGGCTGCCCCAGCTCCGACTGGGCCGTCACCGCACATCGCCCGAGAGTACAGAGGCAAGCGGAACAGTCCGCCGCGGCGGGGCTTGCGCGGTCGGGGCTGGGACATCCCCGAGAAGAGGTGACAGACGCCCGACCGGCGGGCCGAGGAGCAGGAACCCGGAGCCGGTGAGGTCGAGGATCAGGCCCAGTGTCGGTGGCGGGTGGTGCAGTCGCAGGATTCCGCCGGCCTCCGTGGTCAGCTGTGAAGCGTAAAGGAATGCATTGAGGCCGCTGCAGTCGCAGAAGGTCACGGGGGTGAGGTCGACATCGACGATGCGGATGCCGTCGCGCAGGCACCGCGCCAGTGCCGCGCGTACCAGCGGCGCCGATTCCAGGTCGATCTCACCGGCGAGGGTGATCAGCGCCCGGTTCCGTAGATCATGACGATAGATGGTGAGCTGTGGGAGGGGCATGACGCCTCGGTTCAGAAGACCGTCAGACAGCGCACGCGGTGACGCCAGGATTCCCGGCCCCCTTGGCGCGCTCCTGGCAGGGGCGTACGTTCGACGGAGGCAGAGCAACGGCTGGCCCAACAGCCTGTGCGACAGGACAGAGGACCCAGTTCCCTCCAGGGATGCGCCGGGGGACGGACGAAGAGCCCGCTCCCCGCAGCCATCTGTATCGAGCAACGACAAAGCCGCCGGGGTCTGGGACGTCCGTACACCAGCGTAGTCCTCAACCCGGTCCGGCAGACGGCCGGAAGCCGCCCATTCCCAGGATGTGGACGGTGCCAAGGCCAGTGGCGCGCGCATATCCGGTGCCCTGCACGGTACTTGGGGGAGCGACACGAAGGCGGCGGCCGACAGCCGCTCAGGTATGGCAGTCCGTCGACTGCCTGAGGAGGTGGCTTCGCATGACGGAGCCGAACGGTTCAGCCCTGCAGAAGTCCGGTCCCGGTGAGCCGAGCACCGATCTGGGCACGATGCTGCAGGCCGCACGGCCCGGGCCTCAGGAACCGCCAGCGACCCGTGGCCGGACGACCATCGCGGACGGCGTGGTGGAGAAGATCGCCGGGATCGCCGCACGGGAGGTCCCCGGAATCAACGCACTGGGTGGCGGGTTCACTCGCACCATGGGCGCTGTGCGCGACCGGGTCCCGGGCGGGCACGCGAGCGCGGGGCGTGGCGTCAAGGTCGAGGTCGGCGAGAAGCAGACCGCCATCGACCTCCAGGTCGTAGTGGAATACGGGGCGAGCATCCGCGAGGTCGCGGCAGAGGTCCGCGAGAACGTGATCGCTGCGGTGGAACGGATGACGGGCCTGGAAGTCGTCGAGGTGAACATCGCCGTCAACGACGTGCACCTGCCGGACGAGGACACGCCGCCGACCAGCGAGGACCGCGTGCTCTAGTCGAGAGGCGGGCAGGGGCAAGGATTCCGCCCCATCGCTCCTCCGGGGCATGGGGACAGCCACGACTGCAGGCGGTGATCGCCTGATCAGGGTGCAACTCAGCCCCGCTGATGGGAAATCCCTGGCCGCTCCCCGTTCGGATCGCTGACACGAGGATGGAGCGCATCGTTTCCTCAGCGCCGACGTCCGCTTCCCCGGGAGGACCAGCCAGAGCCCACGCCGGCCGAGTGCACGGCGAGGAAAGCAAGCCCGATAAGCATGAGGCTCGTCGGACTGAAGATCACCTCGGTCGACGTCTCGGTGACATGGATGATGAAGGCGATGACGAAGAGTGCGCCGGCCACGAATGCGAGCATCTGTCTACCCCTGTCGGTGGACGACGAACCACACGTGATCCCGGTGGCTGCGCCGCTACCTGCCGGATTCCCCGGACGGCGCCGATCAGTCGCGTAATCCGTACCGGAGCCGACGGCAACACCCCGTCGCGTGACCTGCAGATGCTGTGAACGAGGCAACCGGGACTGCTGGTACCGCGACCCCTCGGCCGCCCAGCCCACAGGCCGACCGATCCGTGTGAGCATGGGAAGTGGACAGGCCGCCATCGAGCACCCGGATCCAGATCGAATGCCGCGGTCGGCCATCTGCGACAGTGAGGAGCGCCCCATGGGCGCGAACAGGGCCGAAGCTGCGGTATCTGACACTATCCAGGAGCTGACGGACCGACTGACGGCCTCCTACGCAAACCTGTTGACGGCTGCAATCGTGCGGTATGTGGTGCAGGACTGCTACCAGCCGCTCAGCAGCGCTGACCATCCCGCAGACGGCCTTGCCGCACCGGACGACCAGGCGCCGCAGGGTCATGATCGGCTGGCTCCGCCCCAGATCTCGGTTGACCTGCAGGCATGGTGACGGTAAAGGCTGCCGGTGAGCTGCTGGCACACCAGCAACCGTCGGCCGGCGCAGCTCGCATACGTCGGGATGCACGGGTTCGCCGCCGGATGCCTCTTCTCCTGCCGTGGGTACGCTGAGAGTGGGTGTTCTTCATGAATTGGCTGACACGGCCCCCTGTGATAGCACGGTTGATGCGTACGCACGGGTGGCGGGCGTTCGAGCGGCTGGATGCTGTCCACTGGGCCCGGCTCGCCGCCGCTATCACCTTCACCAGTTTTCTCGCGCTCTTTCCGCTGATCACCGTCGGCGCGGCGATCGGCGCCAAGCTGCTGAGCGAGGACCAGCTGGGGAAGCTCCAGGACAAGATCGCCGCTCAGGCGCCGGGCCTCTCCGATCTGCTGGACCTGGACAGTCTCGTCGCGCAGGCCGGATCCGCCGGGCTGATCGCGGGTGCCCTGCTGCTCGTGATCGGCATCAACTGGGTCGGTGCCCTGCGCGGGTGCCTGCGTGCGGTGTGGGAGAAGGAGCAGGACCCTGGCAATCCGTTCCTGCTCAAGTTCAAGGACTCCGTGGTGCTGGTCGGCCTCGGCGCGGTCGGGCTGGTCGCGATCGGCAGTTCAGTGTTTGCGAACAGTGCAGTTGGCTGGGCCGCCGACAAGGTCGGGATCGAGGGCGGGGCGGGACGGGCGCTGCTGTTCTTCGCCGGCTTGGCCATCGCCCTGGTTGTCGACTTCCTGTTGCTGGTCTACTTGCTCACCCGGCTGCCGCGCGTGTATCCCGGCCGGCATGCGGTCGTGGTTGCCGGGCTGATCGGTGCGGTGGGCTTCGAACTGCTCAAGCTGCTACTGACCGGCTACCTGCAGGGTGTCGCGGCCAAGAGCATGTACGGTGCCTTCGCCGTGCCGGTCGCCGTCGTTCTGTGGATCAACCTCATGGCCGGCTGCTGCTGTACTGCGCCGCCTGGACGGCGACAGCAACGGGGACGGCGGTGCAGGCCGGCGAACAGCCGAGAGTGAGGGACCAGATCCCGGGATCAGCGTGAGCGCCCACCGACACCCAGGGGCTTTGGCTCCTGCCCGTTCCGCTTCATCCGACGATGAGGTCGCCGACCATCTGGCGCAACAGCCGCGCCGCACCAGGCGCGGCATACTGGGACAGCCCGCTCAAAAGAGCCGGAGTCAGAGCTGGGGGCGACGGCGGTGCAGGCCCGCGACGGGCTACTCAGGAGAGGCGTCCGACGGCCGACCCGGGCGAAGGCACCAGGGGAGTTGGAGTCACCGCTCCCGGCGACGTCCGCTGAGCGCAGCCGTCACCGGCGGTCTGCTGATGAAGGCGCCGCAGCTCCCGCTGTATCTGCTCGGGGGAGCTTCTCGTCCTTCGTCGTGGCGAGCAGAGCCGCGGGCCACGTCCTGGAGTTTCACATTGCAAGGGACGAAGACCAGGCTGCGCCGTGTGGGCAGTCCGGTCCGTACCGTGGCCATGGCCGGGGTCCTGGCCGCCCCGGCGGCCCCAGCCACGACCAGACGCGCCGCGACTGGCGGACCTGCTGGAGCGCCTGGGCATCCGCACGGTCGGCGCCTACGCGGTGCTCTGCCCGAGAACAAGGTGCTGGCCCGCTTCGGCGCCGAGGGCCTCGCCGCCCACCGCACCGCTAGCGGCCAGCACGATCGCCAACGCCCTGGACCACCGCTTCGAGCACCGTGCGGCATGACCGAGCGCGAGCGCCGGGCCCTAGTCCGACGCAGGCCAACTATTACCTCGTGGCGGCGCGCCTTCTGGAGACGGCACGCCTGGAACACTGGCAGCAGACCCAATGCTGCGCGACTGCCTCACCGCCGGCGAGTTGACCCTGGCCGCCGACCGAGGCCGTACAGGTCGTGTGCTGCTGAAGAGCTGCGTGGCTCTGGACCGCGGCGGGCTGTCTGACCTGCGTAGGCGGCACGACGAATGCCACTAGTAGCGAACGGCCATGGCTGCGAAGGTGCTGGGGGAGTGGGCCGGGAGCCGCCGAGGGGGCGCAGCACTGGCGCCAGTTCAGCGCCCAAGCGTACGACCGCAGTGACGAAGCCGCCCAGACGATCGTATCCTTTCGCTGTGGCGGGCGTTGGTGAAGTTGACGCGTGCACGAGCCGGGCTGACGGGTGGCCTGCGCCCGTGTGATATGACCCCGAGCCGTGACGATCGCGCCGCACAGGCCGTCCAAGCCGGTTTGGCGGGGGTTGATGCACGGACTGCCCGCTAGCTGGTGGAGCGATGTCGCCGCCCAGGACGCGGCTGTGGCAACGGCGAGCCCACTGCGCGTGTTCCACCGCACCCGTATCCGCGCTTTCGTACGGTCCCAGATATGAATGATGCACAACCCTCTGGTGGCAACGGCGAGCCCGCTGCGCGATCGGGTTTTGCGGCGTTTTCCTTTCAGGACGTGCTGCGAGAGCTGAACGCCAATCTGCGGTCGCTGTCGGCCAACGGTGCTTGCAGGGGCGTCCGTCCTCCTCACCCCCGTAGCACTGTCGACAACCGCGGCCGCGCCGAGCCTGCCCGTAGTCCCAGCCCCGCTGCTTTCGTCGAAGACGGCGCTGCAGGGCCCGTTCGTCCGACTCCCGCAGAACCCACAAAGTCGCAGGCCCTCGCAGGCCCTCGCATTCCCACAGGCCGATACCGTGAGAGCAAGCCTGGCTTGACCTGTAGTCAGCCGACCGCCCAGTTATCCCGCTTCACACACAGGTTGAAGCGCGGCAAACGCAATCCAGTCGACGTCTCCCCGCGTCACCGGGAATGTGGGAAGACGCCGGACGGACTTCACCGTCAGGCTGCCTGCCACGGTGCTCGATGCCCTTGATGCCCTGGCTACCCCCGGCACACTGCCCGTCAGGCTCGCCGTCGTGGAGGAGTGAAGCCGCCCGTCCATCAGGCTTCAGCGTCTCACCCGTTCGTCGGCTGGGCCGCTGCGGCACCGAATGCGTCCGCGGTACCGCCTTCGGCATGTTGCGTCGAGGGGGTGTCGACGAAGCTGTAGGGCGGGAGCGGGCCGTTGACGCGCAGCTCCAATTGCGCGTGCTGCCCGCGTAGTTCGTCGATCGCGGCCAGGAATTCCTCCGCCGAACCGCGGTCCACCAGGAAGGAGAGGTTGGCCAGCCAGCCGGTGCTCTGCAGCCCGACGCTGACTGCCTCGGCCATCGGCTCCAGCGCCTGATGAAGCATCTCGGCGTCAGTGGCCTCGCGCGCCTGGAGGGCAGCAGCTACCAACTCCCAGAGTTGGACCTTCTGCTCGTGTGATCCGCCGCCGGCCTGCCGGTTTGCCTCTGCCAGGGACCGGATCTCGTCGTTGTCCTCCATCACCAGGCGGAGTACGGCCTCTTCGTTGTGGTTGGCCTTGAGGTTGTACTCCGTTTTGCCGTCCAGTGCCCGCAGCCGTTCGAGGAAGTGCTCTGCACGCCCGGCGAGCACGGCGGTCACCGTGTCGTCGCCCGGGGAGGCGTGGCCGAACCGCATCGGCAAGACCACGCCATCCGCACCTGCTTCGTCCAGTACACGCTGGTGAGCGAGGAGATCACGCCGCTTGGGCCGCAGCTCCTCGGGGGCATCGCTGACGATCGCGGTCAGCTCGCTCTGGCGCAGAATGCGCACCGGCCGCGGCGGGTCTCCGATGCCGTCCATGTCCTGCGGGAGTGGGGAGTGGGTGGCGCGGATGATCCCGTAGACGTAGGTGCTCATCTCTCATTCCCCTGTCCTGCGGGCGGATTGCCGGTCGCGCTGGCGTTCCTGGCCCTCGTCACGGGACTGCTGGAAGGCGTCGGAGATCGTCTCCGCGGCGCCGGACAGGTCTCCCTTGGTCTTGCCGCGGGCGCCGGACTCCGTGAGTTGCCCCGTGAGCTCCGTCAGCCCGGCCAGCTTGCGCGATCCCGCTTCCAGATCGAGACGGTTGCCCGCCTCGGCGAAACGCAGATAGGTGTCGACGCTGGCGACCACGATCCGAATGTCGATCTTGAGTAGCTCGATACCGACAATGGAGACCCGCACGAACGCGTCGATCACCAGCCCGCGGTCGAGAATGAGCTCCAGCACGTCGTACAGGCCACTGGAACCTCCCCCACCACCCTGCTGTGTCGCCACACTCATCACGACCAACCCCTTTGCCGTCTATCTCTGTGTGGTCCCGCCCGCGTTGTCCCACTTCATAAGCGACTCCCGAAACTCCCGGTCAAAAGGCCTATGGATGCACTCTCACAGTGACAGCTACGAGGCAGGCGTTCAGTGCGCGAGTAGCCCCCATCACCCAAGGTCGAACGCATGTACGAGTGAAGCCGCGTCCTCTAGAGCACCCAGCGTTGTGCTGGCAGGGGCGCACTCCATCACGTCTGCAGTCGGCTTCCAGACAGCGACGCCGCCACCGGGCCCGGCCCGGGCACGACCCCGTGGTGCAGATGCCGGGACCGTCCTCTGCACGGACCGCCAGTAGCCCTGTGCCGTCACGGTGTGAGACCTGCCGGGCAGGGAACCCGAGAGAGCGCACCGGCGGCCCGCTCTCATGCGGTTCCCGTGGGCGGCGCCGAGCCACCTGCTTCACAGCGGAGAGTGTCACCATCATGATCAGAAGTACCACGGCCCGTCCCCCGGCGCCGGAGACGTCCGGCAGCGACTTTGCCCGGTTGTCGAGGAAGATCGCTGATGCCGGCCTGCTGGGGCGCCGCCCCGGCTATTACACGCTCCGGATCACAACGGTGGCCGGGCTCTACGTCGGCGGGTGGACCGCCTTCGCGTTCATCGGCGTCAGTTGGTGGACCCTGGCGGTCGCCGTCTTCCTGGCCGTTGTTTTCGGTCAGGTGGCCCTGGTCGCCCATGACGTGGCCCACCGCCAGGTGTTCCGCCGACGCCGGGCCAGCGAGGTGTCCGGACGGATCGCCGGAGCCGGTATCGGCATGGGCTACGGGTGGTGGCAGGACAAACACACCCGCCACCATGCCAACCCCAACCATGAGGAACTCGACCCGGACCTCGACCCCGACCTCCTGGTCTGGACCCAGGAACAGGCCCTGGCCGCCAAGGGGCTTCCCCGCCTGATCGGCCGCTGGCAGGCGTTCCTGTTCTTTCCGCTCCTTACGCTGGAGGGCTTCAACCTGCACGTGTCGAGCGGGAAGGCGCTGGCCAATCGATCGCTCAAGCACCGAATGCTCGATGGCGCGCTGTTGTTCGCGCACTGCGCGGTTTACCTGACCGTCCTGTTTTTCGTGCTGCCGCCCGGTATGGCGATCGCCTTCCTCACCATCCACCAGTGCCTGTTCGGCGTCTACCTCGGCTGCCTCTTCGCTCCCAACCACAAAGGCATGCCGATCCTGACGGGCAAGGACCGCCCGGACTTCCTCCGCCGCCAAGTGCTCACCTCACGCAACGTGCGCGGCGGCTGGTTCACCGACATTGCACTGGGCGGGCTGAACCACCAGATCGAGCATCACCTGTTCCCCAGCATGCCCAGCCCCAACCTGCGCAAGGCCCGGCCCACCGTCCGGCGTTACTGCGAGGAACTGGGCGTGGACTACGTGGAGACCGGGCTGATCACCTCCTACCGGCAGGCCCTCACCAGCCTCCACCAGGCCGGAGCACCGCTCCGGCACGCCCACGTCCCCGCTTAAGAAATGCCGCGGCCATCAACGACAGCGATGTGGCAACGGACGGCACTTTTAGTCCTCCCCCGGGCACGTCGCCGCCGCCGAGGAGGCCTAGTGCACGGCGACGGTTACCAGCAGGTTCGGCCTCGCAGGGCGGCTTTGAGCGATGTCCGCAGAGGCGGATGCCCTGGATGGGTTCGTCGGTCAGGCGCATTCCTCCCCGAAGCCGACTTCTGCTTCTGCCCCCGGCCCGGGCGTCTCCGGAACGAAAGCGTTCGCCGGCCCGCGGTCTGGCGAGGCGTACGAAGGTCTTACTCCGCCCCAGGTGACCGACGCGTTCTGGGGGCCTTCGCTAGATCAACTGCGATGAGTTTTGGTGACGTCACTGGGGCAGAGGCTGCAGGGGTTGGGAAGGCCATGAGGGCTGCACTTGGGCTGCCTTGGTGCGAAGTGAGGGTGGACGCGAGCGCGTTGCCCGTACCACCGGTGGCAATGACGCGCCCCTGGTCGTCGTACTCGTACCAGTAGTTGGTGCCGTTCCGGTCGGTCCACGACGTGATGCGCCCGTCGACGTCATAGGTGTAACGCATCGGCAGCCCCGAGGAGTTGAACTCCTCGGACAGGTGACCGTGCTCGTCGTACGCGAAGGTGAGCAGCGTGGTGCCGGGCCGGTCCGGGTGGGCGGGGTCGATCAGGCGCAGGCCCGTGATGCGGGAGCGCGCGTGATCGTGGTCGAGGGCGATCCGGTAGCCGCCGGAGTGGACCACCGCTCCAGGGACGTCACCCTCCTCGTACTCGATGGTGATCCGGTTGCCGTTGCGGTCCTGGATGTACTGCAGAGGCAGATCGACGGCGGTGTCACCGGCAGCCGCGACGGGGCTGTGGAAGACATACGTCAGGCCCGCGTCGGGGTCGGCGACACGGATGCCGCCGTCAACCTTGCTGTCCCAGGACAGGGTCAGTCGGGAACCTCGGCGGCGGTGTTGCTGCCCGCGTTCCCGGGCCGCAGCAGGTCGGCGACCGGTTCCCCGCTTCCGCCACTGCCGTGGTCGACGAATCCCATCAGGGGGTGATGCCCGAAGGTCTTCTTCCAGGTCGCGGTGGCGTCCTGCTTGTCGGAGTGGGCCAGCACGAGCACTCCGTCCAGGTCCACGATCACCTGCCCGCCCGCGTTCGGCGCCGATGGACCGGCCAGCTTCCAGACGCGGTCACGCACTTCGCCCCGCGCCGAGCGGATCGCGGCCAGGGCCCTCGGCCCGGCCGTGGCGAGGGTGTCGATGAGGCGGGAGACCGTCGGGTCCGAGGCGACCGGCCCGAACACGACCGGCTCGGCCCGCAGCAGCCCGACATCCGCGAGGCAGTCCCCGCCCAGCGCGACCGCGAGGGCCACGTCCAGCAGGATCTTGCCCGAATCGTGCACCGCCCTCGGCTTACGCCACGGCGCGAGCGTCGCCGAGAGCGCGGTATCCAATCCAGTCCGGCGGGCGGTCTCCACCAGCAGTACTCCGCCCGCCTGCGAGACCGTACCCTCACCGTCGCCACGGACGCGGACACGCGGATACAACCCGTTGTGCTTCCTCACCGGGAGAGTGCTTCTTTCGCTGCGGCGACTGGACCCTAGACCAGTCCTATCGTCCCAGTTCAGAGGCACCCTCCAACGTTCGGGGCACCTCATGAACTCGGCCTGATGCGCTTGCTATTCCTCGATCGCTCCGCCCACCCGGCGCAGATGCTGCCGGAACGTGTATGACGGGTCGACGGCGCGCCGTGCGAGGAAGTCGGCGAAGGAGGTCTGATCACGCAGGGTCCGGCCCTTACGGATCTGGGCAGCCTGCTCGCGCTCGGTCTCCCAGATCGAGCGGGCGGTGGCCAGGACCTCTTCGGCGCGTTCGGCGGCCACGAACAGCACGCCGTCCTCATCGCCAAAGACCACGTCCTGACCGCTGACAAGGTGAGGGCTGACACGCGCGGTCCGAAGTGCCTCGGGTTCCCGTTCGTCAAGGCGGACCGGCCCGGCCGGCCAGCTGCCGTAGCTGAACACCGGCAGCCCGATCTCCACCAGCTCAGGCGTGTCGCGGTGCTGCCCCCACACCACGAGACCCGAAAGACCAGCCGCCTCGGCCTCAAGTACCACCAGGTCGCCGATGCACGCCTCGTCGGTTCGACCACCGTTGTCGATGACCAGCACGGCGCCATCCGGCACCTCGGTGAACGCTTCGAGGAACACGTCCGCGCTGCCGGAGTGCCGGACAGGCAGCACCTGCCCGGAGACACGGCCACCAGGGGCCACCGAACTGATGCCGGGAGGTGCCACTCGTAGCGGTACGCCTACGCGCAGGCAGGCGTCGGCCACCAGCGGCGTGGACAGATCGGTGAAAGCCTCGACAGCCATGGCGTCCTTCCTCAGGTCGCTTTCCGTGCCCCTGATGGTGAACAGCCAGGGGACAGCGCCGTGATCGTAACCTGTGAAGGCTCACCCAGAGAGAGCTGCCGCCCCCTGGCCGCGCGGCCCTGGACCAGCCCTGTCGTCCCAGGTCACAGGGCGCCTCCGGCACTACGGACAGCAATCAGAACATCGCCTCGTGAAAGCGCGAGGCTAAGGAAGGCGGGTCTGCGGAAAGTATGGGCGAGATCAAGAACAGGCAAAGGCTCGCAGTGGATGCCGAGAGGAGAGGTCCGGTCAAATGCCGGCTCCCGCGGTTGATCAGGCGAGTGCCCTACGCGGCAGCACGGAGCATGGGAACGAGGGGAGCCGACGTTCCGCTGTGCGCAGCTGGAGGTGCAGATGGTCGTCATATTGGAGATGAATTGTCGAACGGCCGGCGGATCTCTGAGATCCATTACGTGAGCGGCAAGTAGGAGGGCGCCTCCCGCGGTTGGCATGCGGACGAGAGCCTGTCGGCCTGCGGCGTTCCGGAGACCGAACTCCGCGCGGTGGTATCGGGCACCCTGCCGTCGGCTTCGCAGCTCGACGGCCTCGCCTCGGCGCTCGGTCTCCACGCCGCCGACCTCCGTGATCGCCGACGTCCCGGTGCCGGAAGCCCTCACACCCTGCGGCTCGGCCATGCAGGGCAAGACTCACGTCTGGCTCCCGAGGTGGAGCCGTCCTTGGGCGACCACAACCGTATCGTCTGCATCCGGCCCATCCTCCCATCCATGAGGCCCGGGAGCCGCTGGCCCGGACTGCCGACGAAGATCCACTCCGTTAGGACACCGTCGGGGATGAGCACCGGCCGTCATCCTCCTCAGCCCACGAGCCATGGTGCGGCGGGCGGAAGCGATCTCTGGGCGCGTCGTCTGGCCACGTACCCTCCGATGCCGAGCAGCGTCAGCGCAATCCCGAGGCTTCCGATTGTCACCGGCACTGTTGGCGGGGCGGAGTCCTCCATTACTCGCCCCTGTACCCCGGAGGCCGCGAAACTGCCTGACTGCTCACTGAGGTGGTATCGCGAGTCGTTGGAGTTCGCACGGTGGTCGCCGAGCACGAACAACCGCCCCTCCGGGACCTTCACGTCGTACGGGTCGACCGCCAGGTCCTCGTCGGCGTCCGTCACGTACGGCTCGTCGAGTGGCTTTCCGTTCACCGTGACCCGGTTCCCGGCCCCCACCACATGATCGCCGCCCATCCCGATGACCCGTCGCAGCACCGGTTCGGCTACATAGCGCTCGGGTGAATCGATGAGTACGACATCACCTCGACGTATCTCGGTCGCGTCGATCTGTTCGATCAACAGTCGGTCACCCGGGCGGAATGTGGGCCTCATCGAGTCACCCATGACCGTGACCAACTTGTAGTTCGCGAGGGTGTACGCGATGGCCCCTACCAGGATGGCCAACCCGAAGGGTGCCAACACCCAGGCCACATCTCTCAACCTGGCGATCGTCTGCCGCATGAGCACCCCTGTCCTTGAACTGCCCGACGGCTGTGCGGGCATGCAGAGGCTATGTGGCCTCGGTACGGAACGCACCCAGCTCCCGTCCCGTACGCGTGGTGTGACCTGCGTCAGCCGGTCGCGCTGCCCGAGATCCACTCGCGCCACGGCACGTTCCAGTCGCTGAGGCCGTTGTCCGGGGCCAGCGTGGTCTTGTCCGCGGAGTTCTTGACGATCACTACGTCACCGATCATCGAGTTGTCGAAGAACCAGGCGGCGGGCTTCTTGGCGTCGCCGCCGCCCACGACGTCCTTCAGGCCCACGCAGCCGTGGCTGGTGTTGACCTTGCCGAAGACCGAGTCGGCACCCCAGTAGTTGCCGTGGATGAACGTGCCCGAGGCGGTCAGGCGCATGGCGTGCGGTACGGCCTTGATGTCGTACGAGGGCTTGCCGTCCTTCTCCGTGAGGCCGACGGTCGCACCGTTCATGTGGATCTGCCTGAACTTCTCGGAGATGACCATCTGACCGTTGTACGTCGGGTGTTCGGGGCTGCCGGACGAGATCGGGATGGTCTTGATCGTCATGCCGTCCCGCACGACGGTCATCTGCTTCGTCTCGGCGTCTACGGTGCTGATCTGGCTCCGGCCGATCTTGAAGGTGACCGTCTTCTGGATGCCGTAGGCGTTGAGCTTGACGGTGACGGTGGAGCCGGGCTGCCAGTAGTCCATGGGGCGGAAGTCCAGGCGGTGGTCGTTGAACCAGTGACCGACGACCTGCTGGCCGCTGCTGGAGCTGACCTGGACCTTCGACTCCACGGCGGCCTTGTTGCTGATCGCCTTGCCGAAGTTGACCGTCACCGGCATGCCCACGCCGACGGTCGAGCCGTTCTCGGGGGAGAGGTGCCCGATGAAGTTGTTGGCCGGGGAGATCGTGGTGATCGTGGCGCTCCCGGTGGCGGATCGGCCCTGGGCGTCCTCGGCCTCCGCCGCGACCTGGTATTTGGTGGCCTTCTCCAGTCGGCCGTCCGGCTTCCAGGACGTGCCGTCCGCGGACAGGGTGCCCGGAATCTCGGTACCGGTCGCGACGGCGGTCATGGTCACCTTGGTGAGCTTGCCGTTGCTGACGGTGACCGTGACGGGGGCGTTGATCCCGACGTTGTAGGCGCCTTCCCCGGGCGTGATCTTTATTCGGGCGTCGGAAGCGTCCTGGGCGCCCGTCTGATCCGTCGGCGTCGGCGTCGGCGTCGGCGTCGGTGACTGCGCCTGCACCTGCGGTTTCGGGTCGGTTCCGGGGCCGTTGTCGCTGGTGGCAGCGTGGCTGGTACCGCCTAGGGCCGTGACTGCGAGTACGCCGCCGAATACGCCGGCCGTAGCCATCAGCCCGGTGCGTCGCTTACGTACCGTGATCAAACGCTTCTCCCATGCCACTGGTCGTTGAATCCGTGGAGCCGGTCACCGGAGGAGGGCAACCTGCTCCAAGGACTCCATTTATGCATTCATCCATCCTTAAAGGGGTAAATTGTGGCGGATTCCACGCCCAGCCGTTCGGGTGCGTGCCCGGTGTCGGCACGTGGTGGGACGGTGCGACGCCGGAGTCGTTGGCCGGCTGCGGCAGCATCCTCTGCTGGAGGATGACTGCGGCGGCGCCGGTCGGTGCGTCAGCCGGAGACCTCTCCCACCGCCGACTGCCGGCGGCGGAGCGAGCGCAGCATCTCCCACACCACGAAGGCCAGCGGGATCGCGCCGGAGACGATCACCTGGCCGCGGCTGGAGACGAGACTGTTGGGGGTGCCCAGCGCATAGCCGAGGCCGATGCAGCACCGGGACAGGGCCTGGTAGCAGGCCCAGGCGCTGCCGTGCACCTCGGCGGGGACATTGGTGTGCACCGCGTTGCGCAGACCCACGTTGCACACGCCGTTGCCGAAGCCCGCGAGCAGGAACAGTGGGAAGATCACCGGGGCCATGGGCAGCGCGCCGGCGAGCACCAGCCCGACGGAGATGCCGAGCACCCCGCCCAGGATGAGCGCGGTGTGCCGTTGCGACCATCCCGCACGGCCCGCGAGCAGCGCGCCGGGGATGCTGCCCAGTGCCCAGGTCGCCAGGAAGAGACCGAAGACGCTGTCGTTGCCGTCCGCCACGTCACGCAAGTAGTAGACGCCCGCGACGCCCTCGATGCTGGTGGCCAGCATCGCCGCCGCCAGTGTGGGGATGAGCGCGCCGACAACCGGCGCGTGCCGCAGCGCCCGATATCCGTCCGACAGCTTCGTGGCGGGCCTGCGGCCGATGGCCACGTCCACCGAGCGAGGGACGGCGAGCGCGGTGCACCAGGCGAGCACCAGGAACGAGACGCCGTCGGCGCCGAGCAGGAACGCGGTGCCCCACACGGAGTGCAGCAGGCCCGCCAGCGCGGGACCGATCAGCCCCGCCATCGAGAGCCCCGCGGTGAGCAGACTGTTCGCCCGGCCCGTGTGCTCCTCGCCCGCGATGACGGGGAGCATCTTGAAGCCCGCGGCCACCGAGGCCACCCCGGCCAGACCCGACACCGCGATCAGTCCCACGCGCAGATGGAAGGCGTCCACCGCGGCGGCTCCGCCGAGGGACAGTGCCTGGACCACCAGCGCCCACAGGCACACGGACCGCGCGCTGACCCGGTCCACCAGCGACCCGATGAAGGGCGCGCCGATCACCGTGGGCACGAGCTCGGCGAGGAAGACCTCCGTCACGCCGAAGCGGAAGTCCTTGTTCGCCGCGTCCAGCACCATGCCGAGGGAGGCGAACGAGTCGCCGACGCGTGAGAAGAGAGTGCCCGCGATCAGAACCAGGGCGGGAGCGGGGACCAGCATGCTCCGGCGCAGCGGGGCGAACGTCGTCTTCCGCGTCTTCTGCGTGTCCAATCGAGTCCAATCCATTCGCTTGCCGCGTTCACATCAAGCTGCTGCGGGAACAGATTAGGCCTGCGCGCAATGCAGAAGGGCGTCCACCGGCCAACCGACGCACCACCGCCCGTGACTTCCATGGTGTTGCGACCCTCGTATGCGAGTCCCGGTTTCTCGGCCATTGCCCGAACTTCACGAGAGGTCCACAGGCGCTCTTCATGAATCCCCCGGAACGCGAGGGAAGGCAGGGGCATCCCCCTCACGCGCCTCGACGAAGCAGCTGTGGCGCAACTTCCGGGACTCCGCGGCGAAGTCGATCCCGTGCCGGACCGGCTGCCGGCCGCCCCACCGGTCCTCCAACCCCGCAGGTTGCGGACGACTTCCCGCGTATCGGGCGCGGACGTGAAGGAGTTGAGCGTCGAGTTGCCCAACAGCACCACGTCGACCGCGCTTTTCGGCCAGATGCGGGAGTCGAGGAGGTTCCCCTTGACGAATCGCGTCAGTCCGGCATGGCGCTCCGGAAAGGGCTTCACCGTGGCTCCCGAGTTGTCGGTTCCGGTCAGATGAATGTCCGGAAAATGCCGGGCCAACGCGAGACCGGAGAAATAGGACCGAACGGGAATGTCCGGGAACTTCTTCAGAATCCGCGAGAACAGGCCGAACAACCAAGTCGCTGTTTGCGGGGACGGATGTCATACGACGGCCTGTGTCAACGACGGCCTTGAGTCATACGAGGGCGGCTTCCGCCTCCAGCCGATGGACCTGTTCGAGCGCGTCCGCCGTGTACGGGCCGTCCGCGTCCCGTCCGGCCGCCGCCAGGGTCTCCCGGTGGGTGTCCATGATCGTGGCGAGCCAGTCGACCATCGCCCGCGCGTCAGGTCCGAGAGCCGAACGCACCACGTCGCTGCGCACCGCCGCGTCGAAGAACCGGGCCCGCTGCCAGTACTCGGTGAGCATGCCGTCGCATTCGTCCCGGTCGGCCAGGGAGCCTACCCACACGCTCAGCAGCAACTCCAGCAGATGCACGTACACATGGATCGTGGACAGGACGCGCAGACAGTCCATCCGGCGGCGTTCGCCCGCCACCGGGTTCCACGGGATGCCGAACAGCGCGCCGCCCAGGTAGTCGTAGTCGGGGTTGACGAGCCGCCGGCAGACCAGCAGGTCGTAGAACTTCTGGTGCGCGGCCTCGTGGAGCACGGCGTCCGCCGTCTTGAGCGGACTGGCGAGCACCTGGGTGTTGAGGACGGACACGAACGGCGCCGGAACGATGAACGCGGACTCGATGATGCTGTCCTCGATCAGCACCGCGCCCCGTACGGAGGAGACGATCGAGGCGCCGAACTCGCCGACGGCCGCCTTGATGAGCCGCAGGCCGTTTCCGACGGCCCGGACGTGTCGCGGCGTCGCGGCCACATAGCTGTGCGGCACCGCCAGATCCTCGCTGATCACCGTCCTGAGCGCCCGGCCGGCCTCGACGCCCGACCAGTCGGTGGCGAGGGCGTAGGCGTGACCGGGCACCGCGAGCTGGGTCTGCGGTGCGGCGGAGGCGAACAGCTGGGCGCCTCGCCGCAGGATGCGGGCGGCCTCGGCGGGGTCCTTGCGGCCGTGCAGGGCACGGAAGGAGTCGAGCGTCGTCGCGCGTGCGACGCTGTGCTCGATGAGCGCGGCATCCTGAGCAGGGCTCGGGGGACGGAGCCCCGTGTGCGCGTGCAGCAGTTCGGACGCGATCTCCGAGAAGGTCGCCATGTCGGCGTGGATGCCCGCCGCTGCCCCGAAGGGGCCGGTGCCGAGAAGGTGCCGTGCCTTGGACATGTCCTGTCCCTCCCTCGTGGAGGAAGCCTGGTGGGTGTGGATGGGCCGGGTGGTGGCCGAGCGACGCGTGCGGGAATCCGGGGCCGTTCGCCCGTTCTCCCGTTCGCCCGTACGCGGAATCCGGTGCCGCCGCCCGTGGTGGCGCCGCGGCCGGGCGCCACCACGAGTACGGCTGCGGACCGCCGGGGCTCTTCGGCCCGCGGTGTCCGGGCGGTGCCGGCTCAGCTGACCGCTGGGTACTGCGCCTGCGCCTGTATCTCGGGGATTACGGGGCTGGTGGAGCTGCCGTCGTCCTCGGCGTCCGCGGCCAGCTCGGCCAGTTGCTCGACGTCGATCCTGGACTTGTCTTCGGAACCCATGGGTCACACCTCCTCCCGTGCGGGGATCTCCCGTCCCGACCGTGTGGGGGCCTACGGTCGGGCGGGAAGCTCTTCGAGAAGTCCCGCTCCGGCCAGGCCGTCGGCCCGGCGGGCGAGTTCCTTGCGTGCGTCCGCGTCGCTCTTCTTGCGCAACTCCGCGTAGCGTGCGACGAGTTCGTCGCCGGTCAGGCCACGCTCGAACAGCTTCAGCAGCAACACCGAACCGGCGTCGATCTGCAGCACCGTGGGAGGCGTGGTGGTGAAGGCGAGGAACCGGCCCTTGATGCTCAACGGCCGGTACTGAATGCCCTTCGCAAGCCTGTAGTTCACGTGTGCACCTCGCGCTGTGGTGTGGCGTGCCAGGTGGTGAGCGTGCCGACGAGACTCGCGGGCAGTTCGTCGCGGACCGCGGCCAGCATCCGTGTCAGCTCCCGGTGCAGCAGCAGTCCGTCCGGCCCGAACTCCCGGCGCACACTGTCGAGTTCGAGTGAGCCGAGCAGAAACCCGCCGCGTTCCACGGCTGTGGCCAGCCTCTGCCGCACGGTCCGTGGGTCACAGCCGGTCTTGTCCGGCTGCCCTTGCCGCAGCGCGGTCGTGTGGAGCACCGCGAGATGGGTGTAGACGTGCGCCGCGGAGATGACGCGGCCCGCGGTGAACCACCTCGGTGCCGCCTGGTCGAGACTCCATGGAAGCAGTACGCGCGCGCTGCGTTCGTCGGTGTAACCGGGCCGTACGAGCCGGCGGGTCAGGCGCAGTACGGCCATTTTCTCGTGCAGCGATTCGTGGAGCAGGGCGTCCGCGAGACCGAGCGTGTCCCCGTGGAGTGTGGCAGTGGAGATGAATACGGTCTCGGGTACCTGGGTCAGATACAGGCTCGGAATGGGCGAGTCGAGTACGATGATCTGGTGCACGAACGGCAGGACGCTGTCCGCGATTTCCGGCAGGAGATCCCGGAGCAGCAGTACCGCCCGCGAAATCCGTATTTCGTCATCCGCCGTGACCCGGAACGGCCGGGCGTGTTCCCCGATTCCCTGTTCCGTCATGACCGAGACGAAATGCCTCTCGAACACGGCTGCCGTGGAATCGGTGATCCAGTCCCGCACGTAAATCCGCAGCGCCGGTGCCGCGTGGACAGGCAGCGCGGTGGAGTCGTACGTCCGCCACGCCCGTAGTGCCCGGCTCCCCGGGTCCGCGCCGCCGAGTTTCCGGTCGATGGCGCAACGCCTCAGGCAGGCGGCCATTCCATCGCCGTCCGGAAGGTTTCGCAGATCCATGGGATCGCCGAGTCCGGTGGCCCACGCCGCTCCGGAATAAAGGACGTCCCGGTCGGCCAGGAGCGCGTCGGCGTCGGCGACGACACCGGTCGTGGCCAAGGAGACGACGTTGCTCACAGGCATGAATGCCGCCCATCCCGTTCGCCTTTGTTTCCGGGGTGGTCACCCCTTGTTCGCCATATTCTCGGCGGCTATTCCGAAGCATGTCAACGGCCCTCCGGCGGGCCGAACTCCATTTCCACCGGCACTCCAGCAGCGGTCGACTCATGGCGTCGGGACCAGGGTTCGGCCGGTCGGAAAACCGGGTGACCGGATCGTGTCGGCCTTCCTACACTCGCCACGGACACACCGCACGCCGCCGTCATCTAGCCGTGCGCCGTGTGCCGTGACGACCAGTGGGACGAGTGAGGGGAGCAGGGCCGTGCGTGACCGCACCGCTGTCGCCGTTCCCCGCGCCCGGTACGAGGTGATCCTCGTGTCCTCGTCCGCCCGGTGCCCGCTGCGCGGCCGGTACCGGACACCCGTG
The DNA here is from genome assembly GCF_042895285.1 of Streptomyces sp. NPDC001406. Taxonomy (NCBI): domain Bacteria; kingdom Bacillati; phylum Actinomycetota; class Actinomycetes; order Kitasatosporales; family Streptomycetaceae; genus Streptomyces; species Streptomyces sp. NPDC001406. The sequence continues at coordinate 425,253 of NZ_JBIAWG010000006.1, read as the reverse complement.
ACGCACGACTGACCTCATTCACGCAGGCACGTACGCCTGCTTGTCGACGGAGGATCAGAGAACCGGACGTCCGACGTCCGCACGGGAAATCGCGCCGCCCTTTTCCAGCCCAATTCCCGAAAGGCACCGGGCCGTGCGCACCACTTCTCAGACCGCCGTCCGCAATCTGGGCATCCTCGCCCATGTCGACGCCGGCAAGACCACCCTCACCGAGCGGATCCTGTTCGCGACCGGGACCACGCACAAGCGCGGTGAGGTCCACGACGGCACGACCGTCACCGACTTCGACCCCCAGGAGCGCGACCGTGGCATCACCATCTTCGCCGCGGCCGTGAGCTGCGCCTGGGACGGGCACCGGATCAATCTGATCGACACCCCCGGCCATGTCGACTTCGCCGACGAGGTCGAGCGTTCGCTGCGCGTGCTCGACGGAGCGGTCGCCGTGTTCGACGCCGTCGCGGGGGTCGAGCCGCAGAGCGAGTCGGTGTGGCGGCAGGCCGACCGGCACGGCGTACCGCGTATCGCGTTCGTCAACAAGCTGGACCGCGCGGGCGCCGACCTGGACGCGGCCGTCGAGTCGATCCGACGGCGGCTCCATCCGGCGCCGCTCGTCGTGCAGTTGCCGATCGGGACCGAGGACGGCTTCACCGGTGTGGTGGACCTGCTCCGCATGCGGTCGCTGGTGTGGTCCGACGGCGGTGGCGACGCCGCGGAGGGGCCGGTGCCGGAGGCGCTGCGAGAGGAGGCCGGGCGGCGGCGCCGGCTGCTGGAGGAGGCGGTGGCCGAGCTGCATCCGGCGGCGATGGAGGAATTCTGCCTGGAGTCCGCCGTCGCCACGCCGACCCTCGTCTCCGCGCTGCGGGACCTGACCCGCAGCGGCGACGGAGTGGTGGTGCTCTGCGGCTCGGCCTACCGCAACCGGGGGATCGAGCCACTGCTCGACGCCGTCGTGGCCTATCTGCCGTCGCCGCTGGACGTGCCATCCGTACGGGGCACGCACCAGGGCGCGGAGGAGGAGCGGACCGCCGACCCGGCGGCGCCGTTCGCTGCGCTGGCGTTCAAGGTGAACATCGCCCCGACCGGGCGGCTGACGTATCTGCGGGTGTATTCGGGAACGGTCGAGAAGGGAGACGCCGTGTGGGACTCGGTCGCACGCCGTACCGAGCGGATCGGGCGGATCCTGCGCGTCCGGGCGGACCGGCACGCGCCGGTCGACCGGGCGGTCGCCGGGGACATCGTCGCCGTGGTCGGACTGAAGTCCGCCCGCGCCGGCTCGACCCTGTGCGCCCCCGGCGCCCCGCTCGTCCTGGAACCACCCGGTGTCGCCGAGCCGGTGGTCTCGGTGGCGGTCGAGGCCCGCGGCCCGGCCGGGGCCGACCGGCTGGCCACCGCGCTCGCGCGGCTGGTCGAGGAGGACCCCTCGCTGGTCGTGCGGACGGATCCCGAGACCGGCCAGACGGTGCTGTCCGGCATGGGCGAACTGCATCTCGAGGTCGCGACGGAGCAGCTGCGCCGCGTCCACGGCGTGGAGGTCAACGTTGGGCGTCCGAGGGTGAGTTACCGCGAGACGGTCGGCCGAGGGGTGTCCGGACTGGTCTTCCGGCACGTCAAACAGGACGGCGGGGCAGGCCAGTTCGCCCACATCGTCCTCGACGTCCAACCGCTGGCCGAGGGCTTCGAGTTCCGCTCGACGGTGGTCGGCGGGCGGGTCCCGCAGGAGTACGTCCGCGCGGTCGAGGCCGGCTGCCGGGACGCCCTCGTCGAGGGACCGCTCGGCGGGCACCCGGTGACCGGGCTGCGTGTCACCCTCACCGACGGGGCGACCCATGTGAAGGACTCCTCGGACACCGCCTTCCGCACGGCGGGCCGGCTCGGTCTCCGGGAGGCCCTGCGCGCCGGCGCGATGGTCCTCCTGGAGCCGGTCGCAGAGGTCACGGTCACCGTGCCCGACGAGGCCGTCGGCGCAGTGCTCGGCGACCTCGCCGCACGCCGCGGCCGCGTCTCGGGCTCGACCGCGCGCGCCGGCGTGGCGGTCGTGACGGCGACAGTGCCGCTGGCCGAACTCTTCGGCTATGCGACCCGGTTGCGCAGCCGGACCCAGGGCCGCGGCACGTTCACGGTCCGGCCCACGGGCTATGCGCCGGCGCCGGCCGGGGTGCCCGTGCGGTAACCGGTACGGGCGGCCCCGCTCCTCAGTGGGTGGGGCCGCCACGGCTCATCGCTCGCCGTCACCGTGCCCGGCGACGTCGTCGTGTCGGGACCCCCGTGCGGTGAACGATTCGGCGGCCCCATCCCTCAGCGGGCGGGGCCGCCCCGGCTCACGGGTACGACACGACCGTGGACGGCACCGTGGAGGTACCCGAGGTCGGCGCGCCGGTCTCGTTGATCACGTGTTCGTACTGGCCGTTGCCGCCGAGCGAGACGACCAGGACGTTGTGGAAGCGGACGCCCGGACGGTTCGGCGCGGCGAAGCCGTTGTGCTGCACGATGGTGGGGTCGACGTTGTAGTAGCAGTAGCTGCCGAGGCCCCATGCCTCGTGCGCGGTGACGGCGTCGCCGACCTTGTAGGCGGCGTAGCCCTTGACGGAGCCGTTCTGGATCGCGGCCTGGTTGGGGGCGTCGTACGCCTTCTCGTTCTGGAAGAAGATCGTGCGGCCCCGACGGCCGTACCACTGCACGTCGTACTTGTTGAAGTGCTCGACGAACAGGCCGGTCGCGAGGACGTCGTCGCCGTTGACCACGACTCCGTAGTCGGCCCGGTTGGTGTCCCAGCCGACGCCGGTGCCGTGGTCGGCGCGCCACACCCAGGTGTGGTCGACGATGGTGTGCCGGTTGTTGATCACCATGCTGGTGGTGGCCCTGCCCGCGCCCGCGCCGCCGATGCGGACGAACACGTCCTGCACGGTGGTGGGGTTGGCGGAGTGGTCGCGGGAGGCGCCCGTGGGCCCGACTTCCAGCAGGGTGCGGGAGTTGACCGGCCCGGCGTCGATCAGGAAGCCGGCCAGCCGGACGCCGTCCACGTCGGCGACCTTCAGGGCCGTGACGCCGTTGTCGGGCACGATCGTCGCGTACCCGAGGCCCAGGACCACGGTACCCGCGCGGTTCACCTGGATCGGCTGGTCCACATGGTAGATGCCCGGAGTGAGCAGCAGATGAAGGCCTTGCGCCAGCGCCTGGTTGAGGGTCGCGGCGCTGACGCCCGGCTTGGCGACGTAGAACTGCGAGAGCGGCAGCGACGTACCCCTCAGCGTGCCGTTGCCCCAGGTGACACCGCGGGCGTTGGTCCGCTTCTCCGGCAGGAACACACGCAGGTCGCTGCCGCTGACGTACAGGAAGGGCTTCTCGCGGGAGACGGGCGTGGTGTCGAGCATGGTGTACGGCGGGTTCGGGAAGGTCTGCGCCGGGGCGCCCTCGACCCCGGAGAACACCATGTTCCACACGCCGTTGAGCCAGCTGCCGATCGCGCTGTCACGGGTGTACCACTGCTGTTGCGAGTACGGCCCCACCTGGCCGTCGATACGGCTGTCGGCGATGTAGCCGCCGCTCGCCCAGCCGTAGCCGGTGGGGGAGAGGTTGAGGCCGCCGCGGACGTGCATCCGCCGGAAGGGGGCCGCCTGGGCGACCGCCCAGCGGTTGGTGCCGTTCGCCGGGACCAGGGCGAGGTTCTCCGCCGAACGCCAGAAGTTCTGCGTCGCGTTGCCGTTGAACCAGCCCGCGTCGACCGTCACGTCCCCGTTGATGGTCGTGTCGTCGGGGGACAGGCCGAGGCCCGCGATCGAGGTGTAGAAGCCGAGTTGTGCGTTGAGCCCGTGGTAGGTGCCGGGCCTGAACAGCAGCGCATAGCGGCCGGTGCCGAACTGGGCCGACTCCTGCCGCCGGAACACCTCGTCCAGCCTGGCCTGGATGTCCGGGGTCGACGGGTCGAAGACGAGCACGTTGGGGCCGAGGTCACCGCCGCCGGGCAGGGCGTGCGGGCGGGCCCGGGAAGGGACCGGCATTGCCGCTGCCGGCGTGGCTGCTGCCGGCGTGGCCGTTGCCGGGGCGGCCGTTGCCGGGGTGGACGACAGGCCCGCCACCGTCGAGGCCGCAGCCGCGGCTGCGCCGAGGACGGTTCTGCGGCCGACGAAGTGGCCCTGCGGAGCAGGGCCGTCCGGGGAGTGGGAAGACATGGGGCGGCTCTCCTTGTTCAGGAAGCGAACGGTGGGGAGTACAGGGAGCGCTCTCTCGCCGGGGAATGCTTCATGGCGTGAACACACCCGTCAAGGGGTGTGACCGCAGTTCGTCGGGCTCTGTCGAAACCCTTGACGGACCAGCGTTCCGAGGTTTAACTCACGTCCTAAATTAAGCCATGATGGCAATCCCGGAAGGGGACACCAGGAGCCATGCGCAGCATCCGAGCCGCGGCCGTAGGCGCCGTCACCATGTCTCTCGCCCTGGCGGCCACGGCCTGCGGAGGCGGTTCGTCGAGCAGCGGTGGGTCCAACGACTCGCCGAAGACGCTCACCTACTGGGCCTCCAACCAGGGCGCCAGCATCGCGATCGACAAGAAGGTCCTCCAGCCCGAACTCGACAAGTTCGAGAAGCAGACGGGCATCAAGGTGAAGCTGGAGGTCGTGCCCTGGTCGGACCTGCTCAACCGGATCCTGACCGCGACCACCTCCGGCCAGGGCCCCGACGTGCTGAACATCGGCAACACCTGGAGCGCCTCGCTCCAGGCGACCGGGGCGCTGCTGCCGTGGGACGCGAAGAACTTCGGCAAGATCGGCGGCAAGGACCGCTTCGTCGACTCCGCGCTGGGCTCGACGGGCGCGGAGGGCAAGGACCCGGCGGCCGTACCGCTGTACTCGATGGCGTACGCGCTCTACTACAACAAGCAGATCTTCGCCGACGCGGGCATCTCCAAGCCCCCGGCCACCTGGGCCGAACTCGTCGCCGACGGCAAGAAGATAACCGCCAAGGGCAAGTCGGTCCTCGGCGCCGAGGGTTCGAACGTCTCGGAGAACATCCACCACGTCTTCGTCTTCGCCAAGCAGCACGGCGCCGACTTCTTCACCGCCGACGGCAAGCCCGACTTCACCAACGACAACGTGGTCGCCGCGGTCAAGCAGTACGTCGACCTCATGGCCAAGGACAAGGTCATCCCGACCGGAGACGCCGAGTACGCGCAGAACCAGTCCGTCAGTGACTTCGCCAAGGGCAAGCAGGCGATGCTGCTGTGGCAGTCCGCGTCCGCCAACCTCAAGTCGCAGGGCATGAGCGAGGACGCCTACGGCGTCGCCCCCGTCCCCGTGCAGTCCGGCACCCCGGGCAGCGGCGCGCAGGTCAACTCGATGGTCGCGGGCATCAACATCTCCGTCTTCAAGAACAGCCACAACCTCGACGGCGCCACGAAGTTCGTGAAGTTCATGACCAGCGACGAGGAGCAGAAGATCCTCAACAAGGCCTACAGCTCCATCCCGCCGGTCAAGACCGCCCAGGAGGACGCCGCCTTCAACACCCCCGCGAACGCCGTCCTGAAGAACACCCTCGCCACCAGCGCCGCCGCACTGCCCCAGGTCGCCGCGGAGTCGCAGTTCGAGACCGCGGTCGGCACCGCCGTCAAGGAGTTGTTCGCCGACGTCGCCGCCGGACGCGCGGTGACCACCGACTCGGTGAAGGCCAAGCTGGAGAAGGCCCAGCAGCAGATGCCGGCGGCGTGAGCACGATGACGACCACCACCCCCGTCAGGGAGTCGGTCCCCACGAGTTCCCCCGGGGCGGCGCGCGGCTCGCGCCGCCCCGGGCGGATCCGCCGCGTGGGACTGCCGTACCTGCTGCTCCTGCCCGCCCTGCTGCTCGAACTCCTGGTCCACCTGGTGCCGATGGTGATCGGCATCGTGATGAGCTTCAAGGAGCTCACCCAGTTCTACATCCGCGACTGGGGCAGCGCCCCCTGGTCCGGCTTCGGCAACTACCGGATGTCGGTGGACTTCAACGCCCCCGTCGGCGAGGCGCTGCTGCACTCCTTTCTCGTCACGGTCGGCTTCACCCTGCTGTCGGTCGGCCTGTGCTGGCTGATCGGCACGACGGCCGCGGTCTGCATGCAGGACACGTTCCGCGGCCGGGGCCTGCTCCGGGCACTCTTCCTGGTGCCGTACGCGCTGCCCGTCTACGCGGCCGTCATCACCTGGGTGTTCATGTTCCAGCACGACAACGGCCTGGTGAACCACGTCCTGCACGACCAACTGCACCTCACCGACAAGCCGTCGTTCTGGCTCATCGGCAACAACAGCTTCGTCGCGCTGCTCGTGGTGAGTGTGTGGAAGGGCTGGCCGTTCGCCTTCCTCATCGTGATGGCCGGGCTGCAGAACATCCCGCGCGAGCTGTACGAGGCGGCCGCGCTGGACGGCGCCGGAATGTGGCAGCAGATCCGCCGCATCACCCTGCCGTCCCTGCGCCCCGTCAACCAGGTGCTGATCCTGGTCCTGTTCCTGTGGACGTTCAACGACTTCAACACGCCGTACGTCCTGTTCGGCAAGGCCGCCCCCGAAGCCGCGGACCTCATCTCGGTCCACATCTACCAAGCGTCCTTCGTCACCTGGAACTTCGGCACCGGCTCCGCGATGTCCGTCCTGCTGCTCCTGTTCCTGCTCGTCGTCACGGGCGTCTATCTGCTGCTCACCTCACGCGGACGGAGGGCCGCCGATGTCTAGCCCCGCCGGCTCCCGGGTCCCGTCGGCCTCCCCGATGGCCCCGCCGCGCTCCTTCCTGTGGACCCGGCGGATCTTCCTCACGCTGCTCACCGGCTTCGTCCTGGTGCCGGTGTATGTGATGATCTCCAGCTCGCTGAAGCCGCTCGCGGACGTCACGGGCAAGTTCCGCTGGCTGCCGAGCGACCTGACGATCCGCCCGTACATCGACATCTGGTCGACCGTCCCGCTCGCGAAGTACTTCGTGAACTCGCTGATCGTGGCGGGCGCGGCGACCGTCTGCTCGGTGGTGATCGCGGTGTTCGCCGCCTACGCCGTCAGCCGCTACAGCTTCCGCGGCAAGCGTGTCTTCACGGTCACCGTGCTGTCGACGCAGATGTTCCCGGGCATCCTCTTCCTGCTCCCGCTGTTCCTGCTGTACGTCAACATCGGCAACGCCACCGGAATCGCCCTGTTCGGCTCGCGCGGCGGTCTGATCCTGACGTACCTCACCTTCTCCCTGCCGTTCTCGATCTGGATGCTGATCGGGTACTTCGACTCGGTGCCGAAGGACCTGGACGAGGCGGCGCTGGTGGACGGCTGCGGGCCGCTCGGCGCGCTCTTCCGGATCGTCGTGCCGGCCGCGATCCCCGGCATCGTCGCGGTCGCCGTCTACGCCTTCATGACCGCCTGGGGCGAGGTCCTCTTCGCCTCCGTCATGACCAACGACACCACCCGCACCCTGGCCGTCGGCCTCCAGGGCTACTCCACGCTCAACGACGTCTACTGGAACCAGATCATGGCCGCGTCGCTGGTCGTGAGCGTGCCCGTGGTCGCGGGCTTCCTGCTGCTGCAGCGCTATCTCGTCGCGGGACTGACGGCGGGCGCCGTCAAGTGAACCCGCCCCGTTTTGAAGGGACTTACGTGTCCGAACGCATCGACCTCGCCGCACTCCCGCACGACTTCCTGTGGGGCACGGCCACAGCGGCGTACCAGATCGAGGGAGCTGTCACCGAGGACGGCCGCTCCCCGTCGATCTGGGACACCTTCTCGCACACCCCCGGGAAGATCGACAACGACGATCACGGCGACGTCGCCTGCGACCACTATCACCGCTGGCGCGAGGACATCGGCCTCATGCGTCAACTCGGCACGAACGCCTACCGGTTGTCGATCGCCTGGCCGAGGGTGATGCCGGGCGGCGACGGCCCGGTGAACCCCAAGGGCCTCGCCTTCTACGACGAGTTGGTGGACGGCCTGCTGGCGTCGGGCATCACCCCCTCCGTCACCCTCTACCACTGGGACCTCCCGCAGGCCCTCCAGGACCGCGGCGGCTGGCCGGAACGGGCGACCGCCCTCGCGTTCGCCGAGTACGCCTCGGCCGTCGCCGAACGCCTGGGCGACCGCGTGCGGCTCTGGGCGACCCTCAACGAGCCCTCCTGCTCGGCCTGGATCGGCCACCTGGAGGGCAAGATGGCCCCGGGCCTGACCGACCTCACGGCCGCCGTCCGCGCCTCCTACCACCTCCTCCTCGGCCATGGCCTCGCCACCCAGGCGATCCGCGCGGCCGTCCCGGACGCCAGGATCGGCATCGTCAACAACCTCTCCACGGTGTTCGCCGCCACCGACCGCCCCGAGGACGAGGCCGCGGCCCGCCGCCACGACGGCCACGTCAACCGCTGGTGGCTGGACCCGGTCCACGGCCGTGGCTTCCCGGCCGACATGCGCGAGGTGTACGGCATCGAACTCCCCGAGCGGGAAGGCGACTTGGCGACGATCGCGGCCCCGCTGGACTGGCTCGGCCTCAACTACTACTTCCCGGCGTACGTGGCCGACGACCCCACCGGCCCCGCGCCCCGCGTCCGCTCCGTGCGCCGCCCCGGCGTCTCCCGTACTGGCATGGACTGGGAGATCGACGCGAGCGGCATCGAGACCCTGCTGCTCCGCCTCACCCACGAGTACGGAGCCCGGAAGATCTACGTCACGGAGAACGGCTCCGCCTACCCGGACGTGGTGCGCCCCGACGGCACCGTCGACGACCCCGAGCGCCAGGAGTACTTGCTGACCCACCTGGCGGCCTGCGCCTCGGCGGCCCGCAAGGGAGCCCCGCTGGCCGGCTACTTCGCCTGGTCGCTGCTGGACAACTTCGAGTGGGCGTACGGCTACGACAAGCGCTTCGGCCTCGTCCACGTCGACTACCGCACACAGGTCCGCACGATCAAGGGAAGCGGACACCGGTACGCGGAGATCGTGCGCGCCCATCGCGGCCGCGCACGCAAGGCCGCCTGAGGCGGTTCCCCGGTGGGCGCGAGTGGTGGAGCCCGCGCCCACCACATCCCACACCTCACGCATGCTCCTGAGCGCGCTCACGACGCCGGCGTTCCTGGGCGCGTGCCCGGCGCTCGCCGCCCCTGTTTACACCGACCGCGCGGCCACCGCCTCCGGCAGCGAGAACGCGGCACCACGCCGGACCTGGCCTTCGACGGAAACGGCGCGACCCGCTGGTCCAGCTACTTCGCGGACGACGCCTGGATCCGCCTCAACCTCGGCACCACGATCCGCATCGACCGGGTCGTCCTGGACTGGGAGGCGGCGTACGGCAAGAGGTACGTCCTGGAGGCATCCCGCAACGGCACCGACTGGACCCCCTTCCACACCGAGACCGATGGCACCGGTGGTACCGTCACGGCACACACCTGCCCGCAGGAGGTCACCGGCCGCCACATCCGCCTGCGCGGCATCGAACGAGCCACCTCCCTACGGCTATTCGCTCTGGTCGTTCAAGGTCTACGGCGGCGAACCGGCCCCGGCCTCCCCGCCCCGCACCGACCTGGCCCTGAACCACCCCGCACTCGAACCACTACCAACGCGCGGGAAACTCACCGGCGTTCGCCAGGGACGGCGGCTGGCCCGCCGGCTTTCCAGTCCGGTTCTGCATGAGCCGGCATTCGCGGCAACGGGTTCACGGCAGCGCGGTCAGGTCCCCCGTTCGCCCTCGGCTGCCGACTCGACCTCTGGCACGGCCTTCCGGGCGAACTCGCCTGTCGCCGCCCGCACATCCACCCCGTCCGTCATGGAGGCCATGATGCCCGGCCCGGCGGCAACGGCCCCTGCCAACGGCAAGGTTGAGCAGTTGGGGTACCGGCGGCGTCATAGCCGCCCGGTGTCACCCCGAGGATCGTTAGTGTTGCCCCATGAGCGCGTTGGACACGGCCGAGCTCAAGGCCATGATCGAAGAGGCGACTGTCGACGCCTACAACGACGACGAGCAGCTGACCGGACTGTTCACCATGCTCGAGGAGCACCTCGAACTGCCCTTCACCACCGCGGTTCTAGGTGTCGAGGTGACTGTTCGCGGCATCGACCTCACCCCGGACGGCAGGATCGCCGCCCTGTGCTCTCGCGGCGGCATGCGGCAGTCGATCGGAATCCTGGATCTGCCTTTGCCCAGCCCGGCGCCCGAGGGCGCGGAGTGGATCGAGGCATACCGTCACTGGGCCGGTTGAGGCCGGGCACCTCACACCCACGCGGAACCGGCTTGTGTGAAAGGGCTGAACATGGGTGACGTCGTACAGGGCACGCATCAGGGCGCCGGCGATCCGTCGCTGACCGACCTCATCGAGCACAGTGCCGAGTTGAAACGGCAGCTGGTCGCCTTCGGGCAGAGCTCCCGCTTCGACCGGTGGTTGACGCCCCTCCTGCTGGAGGCCGCGGGGCCTGAGCGGCAACTGGACGAGGGCGAGGCGATCCGGATCGTCGACCACTTCATCCTGCGGTACCGCCTGCCGGACGGCTCGACCGTGGTGGACCGGTTCGTCGCCGGACGGAAGGACTTGACCGCGGCCGACCGCGAGATGCTGCTCGGCTGGCGTGACCCGGTCGAGGGCATCTTCGAGGTCCAGCGCAGGGAAGCGGATGCCCTCGTCCTGCTGAACCTGGTCGACGACCTGGAGTACCGCACGTACTCGAATGCCGGGCGGGCGGCCTTCCGCGGAGTGTCCAAGGGCAGCTTCCTCCATGCCTGCCTGGTACCGGTCCATCCGGCGGGTGGTCCGTGGCTGGTGTCCGGGGCGATGTCGAGCTACCCAAGATCCAGCGCCACCGAGATCGCCCAAGCCGCTCTCCAACTGGTCACGAGCCGACCCGAACTGGTCTTCCGCAACCCCCAGAAGATCGAGCAGGGATGGCAGGCGATGCGGAAGGACCGGGCCGTGTTCGTCGAGTTCTGCGGCAGCGACGAACTGGTCCTTCCACCTGCCGAGGCCGAGGACCTCCTCAACGCCTACTACCGCCACCGTCAGGAGGCCGCCGTCGCCGGACATCCCGACCGTGCCCGGGACAGCCGACGCCCCGGCCTGGACCTGCCGCTTTTCGAGTTGCCGGCGGAACTGGCGGGCTCGGACACCATCGGTGTCATCTACGACCAGGTCGACGGGCTCAACTTCTACGCGGACTATGGGATGCTGCGGGACCTCTTCGGGACCCCGGCTCTCGCGGGCCGTAGGCAGCATCAGGACCTGCTGCGCACGTACCTGCGCGAGGAGTCGATCGGGCCACTGCCGATCCGCCGACTGGCTGCCGCTCACCCGGAGGCGGTCGACGCGGTGTTCCGAAAGCTGCTGCGGAAGCCCGGTTTCACCTGGAGCGAGCACGGCGAGGCGCTGCTGCGCCGACGCAAGCCCTGGTACTACGAGAACGAACCTCGCCCTGGTGTCTCCGTGATCGGCGACCGGCTCAGTGCGCTGGCCGCCGGCCGCCGACAGTCACCCTTCACACGGCCGTGATATTGCGCAACACTGCCCGTCCTCTTTCCATACCGCGTGTCCGAAGGCCAGTGCGTGAAAGGCGGCAGAGGCTTGACCGACTGGATCTACATCCTCGATCGGAACAAGGATACACTGGACGGCGAGCCCTCCGGCATGGAATCCATCCGCCGCCTCGCCCGCGAGGATCCCGAGCTGGACTTCTGGCTCAGCCGGCGCAACCGCATGCGTCCGGGCGACCGCCTGTGGTTCTTCTTCAGCCACCCGGAGTCGGCGGTCGCGGCAGTGGCCGAGGTCGACGATGAGCCGTGCCTCGATCCCGACGACCCGGAGTTGTCCTACCGGGTCGAGGCGACCTTGCTGCCGGAGGCGACGGACGCGCTGTACCGCAACCCGGTGGGGCGGGAGGACCTGCGACTCGGTCAGGTCCGGTCGGTGCAGAAGGTGAAGCCGGAGGCACTGCCGGTCCTGCTGGCGCGGGCTGGCCTGTGAAACGGCTGCTGATGCAGGTGCGTTACCCGGCCCGGCCCGGAGCCCGGGCCGTGGCTGGCCGACTCGGACGGCGCGCATAGACGAGTCCGGTCAGCAGAGTCTGATCCTCGATGCGGCGAGGTCCGTCGCTTGCTCCAGGCCTCATTCCGACTGTGATGTTGATCTCACGGTGACGGAGGGTATGGGAGGCCGTCGGTTCCGGTAAGGGGCCGGTAAGGCGGTTCTCGCAAGCTCTACACAGTATCCGCACAGTTCCCTCATATGCGTCACGGTAACCAGGCGTAACTGCCGTCTGAGGCAATGCCGTTGCGGAGTGGATCACCGACGTGTCTATGGTGGCGTCCACTCCTGGAAGGACCTGACCAGTCCGCCTGTCCCGGAGCGACCGGCGCGTCCACGGGGGGAGCGCCCTACACAACATGAGGTCCCAGAAGTCACGCGGGCCTGACGTTCCCCTCCTGGGAGTGCGCTTGAAGAAGCCACCCCCCCTATAGAGAGGGATACGCGTGTTGCGTAGACCTGCACGGAAGCAGGGCAAACATCCCAGATGGATGGCGGTCCTGGCGACTCCGGTCGTCCCGATTGCCTCCCTCGCTCTCCTCGCCACCGTAGCGGTGCATCCGGAGCCGACCGCCGGCCGTGATCCGCGCACCAGCCCGGTCGCCGACTCCTACGACGGGTTCGACACCAAGGCCGCCGAGCAATTGCGCCTGGACCAGTGCCTGATGGCCGACGGCCTGCGCAGAGGCGGGCCGAACCTGTACAGCTTGGCCAACACCTCCCTGCCGCTGCCGGCGGACCAACTGCACCAGAAGGCAGACCGCACCTACGACACCGGTGCGTTCGCTCAGGCATGGCAGAAGGACAGTGACGACACCGACGCCTGGGTGAAGAAGGCCCAGGACACCGACCAGTCGTTCAAGAACACCGTCAGCGGCCTGGACAACTACCCCGGCTCTCCCAAAGCGGAGAAGATCTTCGACAAAACGGGGATGCTTCCTTGGCTCTACCAGTCGTACTTCAAGTCCGTCGACTTGCTGTCACCGTTCTACGACCCGTCACCGCAGGCGGACGACAAGACCAAGAAGGCCGCCCTCGCCATCGGAAACCCGCTGTACACCAGCGGTGGGACGAGCCAGGAGCAGGAGGCCTGGAAGCTCTGGAAGAAGAACTCCGCAGACCCGATCCCGAACGAGATGTTCGTTCCCCGGGTGTTCGACGACGACGCCAGGATCTTCCTCGCCTCCGGAGGCTTCCCCAGGACCGCGCCGACGACGGACACCCCGGAGTTCCGCATCGCGGTCGAGGACTTGAAGTCCCGGTTCGCTTCGTGCGCGTGGCACAACCCGATCGACCCTGACCGGGTCCTCGGCAAGGAGGTGGCGCAGGCGTCCGGCGAGTGGCAGCAGGAGATCACCTCGCAGGCCGCGCAGCGCCAGCAGATCTTCTCTTCCGGCAGTACCGCCACCAAGGCGCTGCAGAACGGCACCTTCGCCCTGGGCAAGATGCTGGGTCAGTCGTGGATCGCGGACTACTCCACCCGCTGGCTGGACTACTACACCGAGGGCGGCCTCGGCTGGATCGGCGACGGCCAACTGGAGATCCAGGTGCCGGGCGCTGCCGGCAAGTGCCTCGACGTCCAGGGGGCCGGCAAGACCAACGGCACCCCGGTCCAGGTCTACACCTGCAACGGCGGCGCTTCCCAGAAGTGGCAGGTGATGGGCTCCTACGACGGCGGCTACACCCTGGTCAACCCGAACTCCTTCAAGTGCCTTGAGGTGCTGAACGGCAACGGCGCCGACGGCACGAAGATCCAGATCCGGGACTGCGGCAGCGCCAAGGCCCAGCAGTGGAAGTTCGACGTGCGCAGCGCCGGCCCGCTGCGCAACGCGGCGACCGGCAAGTGCCTGCACCTGCCGACCTTCGACAACAGCAAGGACGCCGTGCAGTCGACCTGCAACGGCTCTGCCGCGCAGAAGTTCAGGATCGTCCCCAAGACCCACACCGGCACCGCACCGGCAAAGGCCGATGTGGACAAGGCCAAGGCCAACATCACAGCTGCGCAGGCGGATACGAAGAAGCAGCTCGCCCTCCTCAAGACCCAGCTGGAGACAGCCCAGAAGGCCGCGACCACGTCGGACACCGCACTCCAGGCGTCGTACGGCATCGCCGACACCAACGGAGCCCCGCGGGGTCGTGGTCTGCTGGTCGGTCTGCAGAAGGACCAGGTCACCAAGGGTGCGGCCGCCGCGCTCACGGCGATGGAGAAGGCCGGTGAGACCGCCGAGGCCGCGACCCGCGCCTCGGCCGGGGACAGCGCGACCATCACGCAGCGCGCCCTCGCGCAGGCGGCGCAGTCGAAGGCGGAGTTCCGCAAGAAGGCCGCCGAGGCAGCCGAGTTCCAGGCGAAGGCCGCGGCGGACGCGGCGAAAATCCACCGGGACAACGCCAAGAAGGACAAGGAGACCGCGGAGGCCAAGCTCACGGTCGCGGTGAAGGCCGAGGGCGACGCGAAGGCGGCCGCCGCCGACGCGCACGCCAAGCGGCTCGCCGCCGAGGCCGAGGAGAAGACGGCCAAGGCGGAGAAGGAGAACGCGGCGGCCAAGCAGGCCGAGGCCGCCCAGCACCGCAAGAACGCCGAGTCCGAGGCGACCAAGGCGAAGGACGCCAAGGACAAGGCCGAGGCCGCCGAGAAGACCGCCGAGAGCAAGCGCGACGACGCGGTCACGGCGAAGGACCATGCCAAGTCCCTGCGGGACGACGCGTGGGACGCGAAGCAGAAGGCGGATGCGGCCCGCGCCAAGGCCGACGCAAAGGACGCCTACGCCGACTCCCTCGACTCCGGGGACGCGGCGGACGCGGCTCGTGCTGCCGCGAACGACGCGGACAAGGCTGCCGACGACGCCGAAGCCGCCGCGACGAAGGCCCGTTCGGAGGCGGACGCCGCCACGCAGGCCGCGGCCGACGCGGATGCGGCAGCGACGCGCGCGGAGGCGGCGGCGAAGCGGGCCCGCTCCGACGCGGACGCCGCCCAGGCGGACAAGCTGAAGGCGGACGCGGCGGTGAAGACCGCGACCAGCGCCGCCGCGGACGCCATCAAGGCATCCCAGGACGCCGCAGCCGAGGCCAAGACGGCGGTCAAGCTCGCCGACGAGGCCGAACAGCACGCCAAGGACGCCAAGACCCAGGCCGACGGCGCCAACAAGGAGGCCGGCAACGCGGTCGCGGCCGCGGCGAAGGCCGCGGGCTTCGCCCACGTCACCGCGCAGGCCGCGGTGGACGCCGGTGAAGCGGCGAAGCAGGTCGCCAACCCGGCCAACGACGCGATCCAGCTCGGCTCCTCCTACGTCGACAACGACTCCACCGCCGGCCTGGTCGTGCTGACCGGTCAGGCGTCGAAGACGATCGCCGAGCAGCAGCAGGCCGTCGCCGACGCGCACGCCAAGAACGCCGCCGCAGAGGCCGACGCCGCCAAGAACCTTGCAGACCAGGCCAAGGGCGACGCGAAGGAGGCCTACCAGCACGCAGCGAACGCCGCCAAGTACGCGTCCGACGCCCGCACCTACTCCAAGGACGCCCTCGGCTACGCGGCCGACGCCGCCAAGGCCGCGGCAGCGGCGCAGGCATCACTGGCCCGCACCATGGAGTACGACAAGCAGGCAGCCGAAGACGCCGCAGCAGCCGACAAGGCAGCAGGCAACGCCGAAGGCTACGCAAAGGACGCCCGCGACTCCGCCGACGCCGCCGAACTCGACGCCGAGGCGGCCCGCTCCGCGGCCAGCCAGGCCGAACAGGACGCCAAGGACGCCCGAGCGGCCGCCACCCGCGCCGACGCAGCGGCAACTGAGGCCGAACAGGCGGCGAAGGATGCCGACAAGTACGCCAAGGAAGCCCAGGATGCGGCCGACCGGGCTGAACGGGAGGAGGCCAACAAGGAAGCATCCCAGGGGTCCGGTACGGGCATTCCCGGTGTGTTCGCCGTCCCGGACGAGTCGACCGTCGAGATCGTCAGCTCCAAGCAGATCGGCACGTGCCCGGGGATGCCGGAAGCGGCCTTCCAGGGCTGCGATGCGACGTTCGACCTGGTCGTCACCTACGAGGCCGACTTCTACCTGTGCGCCGACGACCAGGCCCAGGCCACGGCGGACGGGTGCCCGAAGTCGGCGTGGGAGTTCCTTAAGCGGACGACACTGAAGAACGTCAAGATCGACGGCTGGACGCACAAGTTCTCCGGTAAGGACATTGTCCGCGCCGGGTGGCAGAGCCTCTTCGGTGATGTGGCCGGATCGATCCTGTTCTCCTTCTTCGCCGAAGACCTGATGGACTGCTGGCACGGCAGCAAGACCGCCTGCGCCTGGAGCCTTGCCACGTATGTCCCGGTCGAAGGCCTGCTCACCCCGATTGCGCGTGCCGTCAAGACACTCAACACGGCTGCCAAAACCGGAGTTGGGTTCGAGGACGCCTGGAAGGCGCTGCGCGCCTACAACTTGTCCGATGAGGTCATCGCCGGTATTGCCGCAAGAGCCGTTGCGGCTCTTGCCAAGGTGTGCGAGCGCACCAATAGCTTCCCCGGCACCACACGAGTGCTGATGGCAGACGGCACCACCCAGCAGATCCAGGACGTCCGGGTCGACGACGCAGTCCTCGCCACCGATCCCGAGAGCGGCCGTACCGAAAGCCACAGCGTCACCCGCACCATCTACACGCCGGACGACACCGACTTCGCCGACATCACGATCAACGTCGGCAACGCACGGATCACCGCCACTCAGCACCACCCCTTCTGGTCGCCCAGCGCCCACCGCTGGATCGACGCCGGCGACCTCAAGCCCGGCCAGGCCCTGCGCACCAGCAGCGGCGCGACCGTCACGGTGGCTCGCGTCCATCGCTACCATCAGATCCATTCGGCTTACAACCTCACCGTTGAAAACTTCCACACGTACTATGTGCTAGCCGGGGCGACGCCAATCCTCGTGCACAACACAGCATGCGTTAACGTCGCGAAGGTGCTGGCGGAGCTTGCCGACAAGCGCGTGACGACCGGTCGAATCTTCGATTCGTCGGGCAAAGAGGTTTTCAAGGAGATAGAAGCCGGAGGTGGCGGCGCTCTCGTTGACGCTACCGATGAATATCTGAGAAAATACGGAACTGCCATCCATCCGAAGGCTAAATACTACCCGGCTGCGCAGCATGTTGAATCGCAATATGCCATGTGGATGCGGCAAAATGGGGTAACCAACGCCACGGTGGTAATGAACAACGCCGAAGGTGTATGCGGAGGTCCGTACGGGTGCCTAAGGGCAGTCAAGACAATCCTGCCGGAAGGCTCAAGGATGACTATATGGTACCCTGGCGCACTGAAGCCAGAAGTCATTCTCGGAGAGGCCGCCGCACCGTGATTTTGAATGCAGTGATCCATGGCCGCTATCACTATGCAGAAAGCTGGCCGGAAAAGGTCAGGCTAGTTGATGAAGTCATGGAGAATATGCGGTCAGAGCGCCGTGACCAGCCTTGGATCAGTCCAGGGGAGGTGGCTACGCTCATGTTCGCGGACAGGCGTCATTCAGAGTCCGTAGACGATTGGTGGCCTGACAACACCCTCCAGGTTGCAGTCAACTTGGAGAGCGGTTACGGCGGCCTCGTCTGGTTCGCAACCCAAGAGCGCGCGACGAAGGACGAAATTTCGGAGCACATTTGGGTTTCCGATAACCCGAATCCTCCGAACTTCGATCCGCGTGTTGTGTCCGACCCCGGGGTTCCGTTTTTCTTTGATCCCAGAAGCGCTCTGCCGATTGATCGGGTTCGGGCCGCACTTGAGGAGTTCTGTCGACATGAAACCGGCGATCGACCCGAGTGTATTCGATGGGTTCACGGAGAAATGAATGGACAGAGGAATGAGTGATTCTCATCCTGTCATGCTGTCCCGGGCGGAGCCGATCGTGGGTTGTCTGCCGGAATAGTTCCGGCAGGAGGCCATCGTCATCATAATGCGCCATGCGGGATCATCCGAGAACTGAATGGACCGTACGAGTGTGGTTGCGGCCTCGAACTTCGCAGGTGACGCTGTTTGGTTAATTCGGGGCCTCGCGTGACGTCGGTTCCCAAGACCCCGGTGGTCTTGGGAACCGACGTTGTTGTTTGAGGAGGGTGGCAGTCGTTACGCAAGCTCAATCGCGCCAGAATCTGTTGGATGTGTATCAATCCAGGACAACCCACCTAGGTCGAGGCGGATGCGCGCCCGTGTGACAGCAACGTAGGCAAGGCGGACATCAGTGTCGTTGACAGGTTCTGGAATTGCGCGGCCCTCGGCATCGTGCCGGGTCGGTGTCCTTGGGAGGTGGGAAGTCGTCACGGATCCGGACGGATGGCCATTCGCGGCCCTTGGCCTTGTGAGCGGTGGACACAGTTGCGTCGGCATGCCCCTGGCCGACAGGCAGGCCGGCGCATGCGTATACGTCGACACCATTGACGGTCCGGCAGGCGGTGTCCACGTCAGCTGGAATGCCGGTCAATCCCTGACCGAGGCTGCCCTCGGGTTCATGGAGCCGGACCGGCTCGATCACCGGGGACCGGTGATCGAGCACGGTGCGCGGGTCGGTTCACTCATGGACGAGACGATCAAAAGGGTGCTCACACTTGCCGGTTTCCGCACCCGTGACGCGGCCGAGCTCAACGACCTGGCCCCGGGAACCCATGTCGCGGGCCGGCAGCCGAGACAGTGGTTCATCGAGTACATCCTCACGGAGGGTGTACTTGGTCTCATCGCCGCCATCCGTTCCTGCGACCCGAGCGGTGACGATTCCGGCGAGTCGGCGGCCGGTATCAGCGCGGAGGACAAGGCACGGCTCACCGGACGGGGCATCCGGATCGTGCAGGACGGTCTGCACCGTCTGACGGATGACGACCGGCAGGAATTCGCGCGCGTCTTCCGCCGGCTCGCCGGAGCGATGTACAGCCAGGCCATGGCATGCAGGGGCTTTTGGAAGGCAGACCGGTTGCTGCTGGAACTTCCCGACGAACTCTGCCTCCCTGCGCAGGAACCGCCGACCGTAGCCGGTACTTCGGTGACCCGGTTTCAGGTGCTCGCGGCCGCGTACGCGGCTCTGCTCGGCAGTATCGAGCTGGCCGACGAAGACACCGTCGACGACGATGACGCCGTCAAGATCACCGAAGCGTGGACGGGGACCCTGCTGAGGCGGATGGGCCAGGCGCCTGACGAGGACCGGCAGGAGCTGATCCGCCTCTTCCGGGAGGCCGCTTGCGAGGAGACCGACTCCGCGTACATGGCGTTCGCTTCCGGTTTCCCGGAGGCCATTGGTTTGGTCGAGGAGGGCGACTGAGCGACGACCACCTGATCAGGTGGTCCGGCCATCGGCCACCAGGCGTGCTCCGCTGGCCTCCATCCACAGTTCATGCGAGCCACTGCTTACCGGCCGGTGCGGTCGTGGCGGAAGTGCAAAGTGCGGGTCACCACCGAGGCCATCGTCGGCGCCGTCACCGGCTCCCTCGCCACGCGCCAGGCCGTGCTGCCATCCCGTAGGGGCGATTCACTCACTGACCGACCCGGGTTCGCGTCGGCCGAGGGTGAGTTCGGCCCACACGGTCTTGCCACCTGGCGGATAAGGCTCGGTGTCCCAGCGGTCGGCCAGGGCCGTGATGAGCAGGAGGCCACGACCCGTCTCAGCGTACGGTGGTGTCTCGAAGTCCGTTGAAGCGGAGGGCAGTTGGTTGCCGCGGGCGTCGGTGACGGCGATGCGGAGGACGCCGGCGGACGGGTGGTCGAGGGTGAGCGCGAGGCGAAAGTCGCGGCCTTGGACTCGGCCGTGCAGGACCGCGTTCGCGGCCAGTTCGGCGACGATCTGCTCGGCACGCTCGGTGACCGTGGGGGACACCTCCCAGGTGCGCAGCTGCTCGTAGGTGAGCAGGCGGGCGAGGCGGGCTCCGCGGCGGGTGGACGACAGTTGCTGCGCGAAGTTGCGCACGGGGGTGCGGAGCGGAGGCGTGGTCGCGTTCATGGGGCCACGGTGGCGGGCGTGTGGGAGCGTGATCCAGGCTTGCGGCCCGTACGCTGCGTCAGCGTACGGGCGCATTCCGTGGACGGTACGCGAAACCTGCGGTCACGCTGGGTGTTGTCCAGTGCGGGGACGACGGCAACGGCCATCAACGGCCGTGCAGGCAGGCATCTGGAGGTGACCGCGTATGACGGGCGGTGCGGGGGCGAGTGACCAGCTGACGGTGTGCGAGGCGGAACGGGAGCCGGACCCGTCGGACAGTCTGCGGACTTTCGGCGCCGTCGTCCAGGCCCTGCGGGAGAACGCGGGGCTCAGCCGGGCCGAGTTCGGTGAGCTGGTCCGTTTCTCCAAGCACACCGTGGGGTCGGTGGAGTTGGGGCGGCGGATGCCGGACGAGTCGTTCGTGGAGCGGGCGGAGGAGGAGCTGGGGAACACGGGGGCGTTACGGAGGTCGGCGCGGTTTCTGACGCGGGGGGAGGCGGGGCTGGCGGCTTGGTTCCGGCGGTGGGCGCGGCTGGAGCGGGTGGCGGTGAGTCTGTGTACGTATGAGTGTCGGTTGGTGCCGGGGTTGTTGCAGTCGGAGAGGTACGCGCGGTCCGTGTTCGACAACAGCATCCCGCCCTTGTCGAATGAGCAGTTGGAGGCCCAGCTCACGGCTCGGATGGAGCGGCAGCAGATGATCTGCGAGCGGCCCAATGTGCCGTTCAGCTTCATCATCGAGGAGCACTTGTTTCGGCGTCGGCTCGGGGGCGATGAGGTGATGCGGGGGTTACTTGATCACGTGCTGGAGCTGACAGCTCTGAGGAATGTGACCCTGCAGATCATGCCTGTCGATGCTGAGACCCATGGATGCCTCGATGGGTCGGTGCAGCTGCTTGAGACCCCGGAGCGGCGGCTGGCCTACTCGGAGGGGCAGCAGAACGGCCGTCTGATCTCCGACGCGAAAGAGGTGAGCCTCCTCTATCAGCGCTATGACACACTGCGCTCGCAGGCCTTGCACCCCAAGGACTCGCGTGGCCTGCTGGAGCGACTGCGAGGAGAGCTATGAGCACGACCGAACTCGCCTGGTTCAAGTCAAGCTACAGCGGCACCCAGGGGGACAGCTGCGTGGAGGTCGCCGTCACCGCGCAAGCCGTCCACGTGCGGGACTCCAAAGACGTCACACGACCTCACTTTGCTGTCGGGCGGGACGGATGGGTGCCGTTCGTGGGGTTCGTGACCGAGGTCTGAGCGCTCGGCACGCCGGTGACGTTCAGAAGATCTTGCAGAGCGTCATTGCGCGCATGTCCACCTCGCCCGGTGACCCGAGTACCGAGCTGCGGCCCACGTAGACGGTGTCCCAGTGCGATGTCCCGACCGGACATGAGCCGCTACTCAGGAGCAGGCCGCCGGACAGGTCGGGGCTTGTTCCGGTGCCCAACGGTGTGTCGACGGTGGTCGGAACGGCGGACGCGCCGGCTTCGCCTTTCTCGCCCTCGGGTCCGCGCTCGCCCTGCGGCCCTTGCTCGCCTTGGGCTCCCTGCGGTCCTCGCGGCCCTGTCGAGCCTGCCGGGCCCCGGGCGCCTGCGGGCCCGGTTGCGACGAAGTACGCACCGGCCACGGCCCCCGCCGCACCAGAGACGGTTACGACGGCCACGGCAGCGGCGACTATCAGGGTGAGCTTTCCGGGCCGCCGCCGAGGAGACGCTGAAGGGGCCGTCAGCGTTGGGTGCGCTGCGGTGTCCGGAGCCTCTTGGGCGGTCTCGGGTCTCTCGGGCAGGTTGTCGGTCATGTGGCGGCGATTCCTTGTCCGGACGGGGCCTTGCGGGCGCAGGCACTGGGTGAGGATGGAGGAGTGTAATTCGTGCCGCCCGATCAGCGCTCGTAGGCTGCGAAGGCGCGGGCCTGCTCCACCTTGCGGATGCGACCGAGTTCGATGGGCAGGGACGAGTGGGGGCGGCCCAGGCGTTTGAGGATCTCGGCAAAGTACGGGACGGGCCTGTTCTCGGTTGGCACACCCAGTTCTCCCTGCTGGGCAGCATCGAGCACCGGGCGCCCCGGCTCAAGCCGCAGCTGTACACGTCCATGGCCAAGGGAGGGCGTTACCGCACGCTGGACCTCGGTCGTCCGGGCATCGTGCTGGTGCACCGTGCCAGCGCCAAGGGGCTGGGCTTCGACACGGTCGTGATCCCCGACGCGCACACCGACGCGGCTGCCGATCCCACCTCGGCCGCGCTGCGCATGACGTACTACGTGCTGGCCACGCGTGCCCGGCGCGAGCTCCACCTCGCCTACGAAGGGGAGAGCGAGCCGCCGCTCCTTGCGCAGGTCGGGCGCGGCGAACTGCTGCGTGGGTGACGGGACTTCGTCTGTGCGTCCGCACTGAACCAGAGCGTCGTCGCGACACGTGTCCCCCCACCGTGGGAGGATCACCGACCATGAGCGCGTCCCCGGCGGTGAGGAGTCTGCGCGCCGCTGTGTTCGCCGCGGTGTGTGTGCTGCTCGCTGCCGCCGGGCACGGGCTTGCGATGGGGGCGATGCCGCCGTTGTGGGCCGATGCGGCCGCCTTCCTCGGCGTGTTCGCGCTGGGGTGGCTGCTGGGCGGCAGGGAGCGGTCGCTGGCGGGGATCGGCGCGGCCATGTTCGTCACCCAGGCGGGGCTGCACGTCGGCTTCGACGCGGCCCGGCCCGCCGCTCCCATGCCCGCGCACGCCATGCGGACGGCGGCCGCGCACGCCCACGGCATGGCGGCCGCGCACGCCCACGGCATGGCGGCCGTGCACGCCCACGGCATGGCGGCCGTGCACGCCCACGGCATGGCCGCCATGGCCCGGCCGCACACCGTCACCGCGCACGCCACCGCCGCCCATGTGCTCGCCGCGCTGGTCGCCTCCTGGTGGCTGCGGCGCGGTGAGGCCGCACTGTGGTCGCTGCTGCGCCGGGCCGTCGCGCTCGTGCCGGGGCTGGTGGCCTGGTGGCGGGGCTCCCCGTTGCCCGCGCTGCTCGACGGGCTCCGCCGCGTCCCGGACGCCGTCATCCCCGCGCGTCGGCTTCCGCTGCGGTATGCGGTGCGTCGCCGAGGCCCTCCGGGCCGGATTCCGTACACGATCTGAACACGATCTGAGTCAGCCTCACACCCTTCATCCCGTACGGAGATCCACTCACCCATGTCCACGTTCACGACACGCATCGCCCTGCGCCGTGCCGCCGCCGTCACCGCCCTCGCCGCCGTCGGAGTCCTCGGGGCTGCGGGCATCGCCTCCGCGCATGTCACCGTCCACCCCGAGAGCTACGCCAAGGGAGCCACGGACGGTCTGCTGACCTTCCGTGTGCCCAACGAGGAGGACAGCGCGAGCACGACCGAGGTGCAGGTCTTCCTGCCCACCGACCACCCCGTCCTCGGGGTGCTCGTCCACCCGCAGGACGGCTGGACCGCCAAGGTGACCACCACCAAGCTCAAGAAGCCGGTCAAGACCGACGACGGCACCATCACCGAGGCCGTCTCCGCGATCACCTGGACCGGAGGGAAGATCGGGGCCGGTCAGTACGAGGACTTCGACGTGGCCTTCGGGGCATTGCCGGAGGACGTCGACCAGCTGACCTTCAAGACCCTCCAGACCTACTCCGACGGCAAGGTCGTCCGCTGGATCGAGCAGGGCGGCGAGGACGAGTCGGAGAATCCCGCGCCGGTGCTGAAGCTCACGGCCGGTGACGACGAAAGCGCCGCTTCGTCGGGCGCGAAGGGCGGCGACACCAAGAGCGGTGACGCGAAGAGCGGTTCCGCACAGGCCGCCTCGGACTCCGGCGACTCCGACGACTCCACCGCCCGCAGCCTCGGCAGTGCCGGGCTGATCGTCGGCGTGCTGGGCCTGGCGGCCGGGGCGGTCGCGATCGTGCGGAGCCGGTCGGCACGCTCGTAACAGCCGTACGCGAAGGGCCCGGATCAGCAGCTGATCCGGGCCCTTCGCATTGTGCTGGGTGGGGTGTCACCGCGCGACGAGTTCCAGCATCTCCTCCCGGGCCTCGCGGGCGGGCGCCTGCGAGGCCCGGGAGGCCTCGCGGGCGGGCGCCTGCGCGACCACCCGGGACGTCCGCCACAGCCACAGCACGTCCCGGCCGAACGACCACAGCAGCGACCCCAGGGCCAGCAGCGCCACCGCCATGTTCGCGACGTGCGGGAGCAGTTCCGAGCCGGCCAGCAGCAGGCAGACGCCCTGGATCGCGGCGACCGTCTTGCGGGCGAAGGACGGCGGCAGCGGCGCGTTCAGCCAGGGCGCGACCTTGGCCGCGGCGACGAACGCGTAGCGCATCGCGCCGATCAGCAGCACCCACGGGCCGAGCTGCATCGACACGTACACGCTCAGCACCAGGATCAGGAACGCGTCGACCTCCATGTCGAAACGGGCCCCCAGCGCCGTCGACGTGCCGGTGCGCCGGGCGACCTTCCCGTCCACGCCGTCCAGGATCAGCGCCACAGCCGTCAGGCCCACAAGGAGCGTGACCGGCGGCGAGCTCTCGAAGGAGTCCGCGACCAGCGCCGTCACCCCGCCCACCAGCGTCGCCCGGCCGAGGGTGACCCGGTTCGCCGGGCCGAAGGAACGCAGCCGGGAGCGGTGCAGCGCCCGCGAGAGCACCGCCCAGCTCGCGACCGCGAACGCGAGCCCCGTCAGCCAGCCCGCCGGCCCCATGCCGATCGCCGAGCCGAGCAGGGCCAGCAACAGGATCTGCACGCCCGCTCCCACAGCGGTCTCCTGCTGGACCAGCCTTGCTTCGTAAGTGTTGTTCAGGGCCACCGCACGTCCTCCGGCCGAGTGACAGAGTCGATCAACGCCGCGTACTGTGCGCGGCCTGTGCACATCTCGGTACGTGAACAGGTTCCCGATCGTTCAGGAGGATGCCGATGAACCGCTCCGCGCGCGCTTTCTGGCTGAGCTCGCCGGGTCAGGGCGAGATCCGCGACGTCACCCTCACGGGGCCCGGCGAGGGCGAGGTGCTGGTGCGCTCGCTCTACTCCGGCGTGAGCCGCGGCACGGAGACTCTCGTCTTCCGCGGGGGCGTCCCGGCCAGTCAGCACACCGCGATGCGGGCGCCGTTCCAGGAGGGCGACTTCCCCGGACCGGTGAAGTACGGCTACCTCAATGTCGGGGTGGTGGAGGAGGGGCCGGATGAGCTGACCGGCCGAACCGTCTTCTGTCTGTATCCGCACCAGACCCGCTACGTCGTTCCGGTGAACGCGGTGACCCCGGTGCCGGAGAACGTGCCCGCCGAACGGGCCGTCCTCGCGGGGACGGTCGAGACGGCCGTGAACGCCCTGTGGGACGCCGCCCCCCTGGTCGGCGACCGGATCGCGGTGGTCGGCGGCGGCATGGTCGGCTGCTCGGTGGCCGCCCTGCTGGCCCGCTTCCCGGGGGTGCGGCTGCAGTTGGTCGACGCCGACCCGGCGCGCGCCAAGACCGCCGAGGCCCTCGGCGTCGGCTTCGCCCCGCCCGAGGACGCACTCGGCGACTGCGACCTGGTCGTCCACGCCAGCGCCACGGAACAGGGACTCGCCCGCTCCCTCGAACTGCTCCGCGCCGAGGGCACCGTCCTCGAACTGAGCTGGTACGGCGACCGGCGCATCGCCCTCCCGCTCGGCGAGGCCTTCCACTCGCGCCGGCTCACCGTCCGCAGCAGCCAGGTCGGCACCGTCTCCCCGGCCCGTCGCGCGAGCCGCAGCTACGCCGACCGGCTCGCCCTCGCCCTCGACCTGCTCGCCGACCCGGCGCTGGACGCGCTGGTCACCGGGGAGAGCCCGTTCGAGGAGCTCCCGGCGGTGCTGCCGAGGCTCGCCTCGGGCGAGATCCCCGCCCTGTGCCACCGGGTCAGCTACGCCGGCCCCGAAGACACAGCCTGACGGACCTGTTCAATCCCGGACGACAAAAGGGCCTGACCTGAGAAAAGAGTGAGAGGGGGCTGAACACGGGGAAGCGAAGAGCCGTACTACACAGCATCCCCGCCAGCAAGGGGCCGGAGGGGCCAGACGTGCCGCACCTGGAGGGTCGTCCGTTGTTCAGCATCACCGTCCGCGATCACATCATGATCGCCCACAGCTTCCGCGGCGAGGTGTTCGGGCCCGCGCAGCGACTGCACGGCGCCACGTTCCTCGTGGACGCCACCTTCCGCCGTGAGCAGCTGGACGACGACAACATCGTCGTCGACATCGGACTGGCCACCCAGGAACTGGGCGCCGTCGTCAGCGAGCTGAACTACCGCAACCTCGACGACGAGCCCGACTTCGCCGGTGTCAACACCTCCACGGAGTTCCTCGCCAAGGTCATCGCCGACCGGCTCGCCGAGCGCATCGAGAAGGGCGCCCTGGGGGAGGGGGCCAAGGGGCTGGCGGGCATCACGGTCACCCTGCACGAGTCGCATGTCGCCTGGGCGAGTTACGAGCGTGGCCTGTGACCGACATGGCCATCGACCGGGCCCCGGCCCTGACCTATGTGCCCGCGCAGCGCGCGGCCGCCCCTGCGAACGTCGGGATCATGCCCATGTCCCTGCGCACCGTGCACTTCGTGCTGCCGGGCGGCGTCGACGACCCGGCCTCGCCGAGCGGCGGCAACGCCTACGACCGGCGTGTCTGCTTGGACCTGCCCGGCTTCGGCTGGCAGGTCACCAAGCACGCCGTCGCCGGGGCCTGGCCCCGGCCCGGTGCGGCCGCCCGTGACGAACTCGCCCGCACGCTGCGGGAACTGCCGGACGGCGCGGTCGTCCTGCTGGACGGGCTGGTGGCCTGCGGCGTCCCCGAGATCGTCGTCCCCGAGGCGGAACGCCTGCGTCTCGCGGTGCTCGTGCACCTCCCGCTCGGCGACGAGACCGGCCTCGACCCGTCGGTGGCCGCGGACCTGGACGCCCGGGAGCGCGCGGTGCTGCGGGCCGTACCCGCCGTCGTGGCCACCAGCGACTGGGCGGTCCGCCGCCTCGTCTCCCACCACGGCCTCGCCCCCGAACGGGTCCATGTCGCCGCTCCCGGCGCCGACATCGCGCCGCTCGCCCCCGGTACCGACGGCGTCTCGCATCTGCTGTGCGTGGCCGCGGTGACCCCGCGCAAGGGGCAGCACCGGCTGGTGGAGGCCCTCGCGACGGTACGGGACCTGCCGTGGGACTGCGTCTGCGTGGGCGGACTCGGGCACGACCCGGAGTACGTCGCACAGCTGCGATCCCTGATCGCGAAGTACGGCCTGACGGACCGTCTGCACCTGGTGGGCCCCCGTGCCGGCGCCGACCTCGACGCCAGCTACGCCGCCGCCGACCTGATGGTCCTCACCTCGTACGCGGAGACGTACGGCATGGCGGTCACGGAGGCCCTGGCCCGGGGCATCCCGGTCCTCGCGACCGATGTCGGCGGTCTGCCCGAGGCGGTCGGCCGCGCCCCCGACGGCGGCGTGCCCGGCATTCTGGTGCCGCCGGAGGACCCCGCCGCGCTCGCCGCCGAACTGCGCGGCTGGTTCGGCGAGGCCGATGTGCGCCGCCGGCTCAAGGCCGCCGCCCGCGGCCGCCGCGCGGCCCTCGACGGCTGGGCGACCACGGCCCGCAGCCTGGCCGGAGTCCTGCTGAGGCTCCCTGACGAACCCCGGAGGGCGGCATGAGGAAGACGACGGTGACCACGCCGACCGGGGCGATCCCGGCACAGCCGGGGCCGCGCGGCGAGGAGCATGCGCCCGTGTCCGGACCGGAGAGCGAGGAGGGGGTGTCCGACGTGATCGCAGGTGCCGGACCCGTGACCCGGCCCGGGGAGCGGGCCACCGTGCGGCTGAGGGAGGGCGGGTCCGAGGAGCCGCCGCGGTACGCGCCCGAGTGGCTGGAGCTGCGCGAGAGCGCCGACGCGGCCGCCCGCGCGCTCGATCTGCTCGACCCGCTGCGCATCCGGCTCGCCAACCTGCCGGGGCGCACGGGCGGGTTCGCCGTGCACGACCTCGGCTGCGGCACCGGCTCGATGGGCCGCTGGCTCGCGCCCCGGCTGGACGGCGCCCAGCACTGGATCCTGCACGACCGCGACCCCTACCTCCTGCACTTCGCCGCCGTGGCCTCCCCGCGCGCCGCCGCCGACGGCAGCCGGGTCACGGTGGAGACGCGGCGCGGCGAGATGGCCCGGCTGACCCCGGACGCGCTGGCCGGCGCCTCCCTGGTGACGGCCTCCGCGCTGCTCGACGTCCTCACCCGCGAGGAGGTCGAGACCCTCGCGGACGCCTGCGTCGGGGCCGGCTGCCCGGCCCTGTTGACCCTCTCGGTGGCCGGACGCGTCGAACTCACCCCGTCGGACCCGCTGGACGCCGACATGGCGGAGGCGTTCAACGCCCACCAGCGCCGCGGCGGCCTCCTCGGCCCCGACGCGGCCACCGTGGCCTGCGAGGTCTTCGGCGAGCGCGGCGCGACGGTGAAGGTGAATCCGAGCCCGTGGCGGCTGGGCCCGGCCGAGTCGGCGCTGACCGCCCAGTGGCTGCGTGGCTGGGTGGGCGCGGCCGTGGACCAGCGCCCCGAACTGCGCGAGCGCGCCGACCGCTACCTCGAGGAGCGGCTGGCCGCCTGCGAGGCCGGTGAGCTGCACGTCGTCGTCCACCACAGCGACGTACTGGCGCTGCCCCGGCCCAGGGGCGGGGCGTCATGAGCACCCAGGCGGTGGGCGCCGGGGCGACGTCCCGCACGATACGGGCGGCCGGCCACGCGCGCGTGACGCCCACGACACCGGCACGCGCGCGCGTGCACGGGACCGGCACCGCGGCGGCCGCGGGCCCGCGGGACGGCGGCTGTCTCGTCGTACCCGCTCAGGCGTCCGACGGCGGCTCCCCACTCGACCCGGCCGGTGCGCTCGGGGTCTCGGACGGCGCCCCGGGTGCCGAGGAACGGCGCGGCACCGGCCCGCGCCGCCTCCTCGGCCGCCTCGACCTCCGGGCCGTGCGCGCGCACTTCGGCACCGTCGCCGGAGTCGCCATCCTCGCCGCACTGCTGTGGAAGCTCGGCACCGGCGTCTTCCTGGACGGGCTGCGGCGGATCGATTCCCCCACGCTGCTGGCCGCCGTGGCCGTCGGGGTGGTCACCACCGTGTTCAGCGCCTGGCGTTGGCAACTGGTGGCCCGGGGGCTGCGGATCCGGCTGCCGCTCGGGCCCGCCGTGGCCGACTACTACCGCGCGCTGTTCCTCAACGCGGCCCTGCCCGGCGGTGTCCTCGGCGATGTGCACCGCGCGGTCCGGCACGGGCAGAGCGCCGGCGACATGGGCCGCGCCGTGCGGGCGGTCGTCCTGGAGCGCGTCGCCGGGCAGATCGCGCTGGCCGTCCTCGGCGGTGCGGCGCTGCTGACCCTGCCGTCCCCGGTGCGGGACGACGTGCGCGGCTTCGCCCCGCTGGTGGCGCTGGCCGCGGCGGGCGCGCTCGCCGTCGTCCTCGCGGTCCGTATGAACCGCGCGCCCGCCCGGCGCGGCGGCGCGCTGCGCAGGACCCTCGGCGAGGCGCGCCAGGGCCTGCTGTCCGGCGGCAACGGGCCGGGCGTCGCGCTCTCCTCGGTGGTCGTGCTCGCCGGGCACGTCGCGATGTTCGTCGTGGCGGCCCATGTCGCCGGGTCCGGCGCCTCCGTCGCGGTGCTGGTCCCGATCGCGGTCCTCGCCCTGGTCGCCATGGGCCTGCCGCTGAACGTCGGCGGGTTCGGCCCCCGGGAGGGCGTCACCGCCTGGGCGTTCGGCGCCGCCGGACTGGGCGCGAGCAGCGGAGTGACCGTCGCGGTCGTGTACGGCGTGCTGAGCTTCGTGGCGAGCCTGCCCGGCGCCGTCGTCCTGGTCGTGCGCTGGTACACCGGGCTGCACTCGGGCGCCGGGTCCCGGGCCGCCGACGCGGTTGCGGAACCCGGCGCCCGGGCCGCGGACGCGGACTACCCCAGCCCGTCCGTGGACGTGAGCAACTCGAAATACGCGCCGAAGGAATCGGCGAGGCTCGCCAGCAGTTCCTTCCCCTTTTCCGCCGACCCCAGGGAAGGACGGCCGATGACGCCCGATTCGGTATAGCGGGACATTCCCGTGGTGAGCAGATGACGGCGGTCGTCCGCCGTGAAATCGGCGGACTCGTAACCAGGGCGGACCAATTCGGGATGAGCGTGCAGCAGAATGGAGGTCTCGATTTCCCCCGCGTGCATGTCGGTGAGCATCGAGGTCCGCACCCCGGACCGTTCCAGCGCCTCCTCCCAGTCCTCCGGGGCCGGGAACAGCGCCATCCGCTCCCCGCGCGCGGAGGACTCCTGAACGACGTTTCCCAGTACGTAGTTGCCGCCGTGGCCGTTGACCACGACGAGCGCGTCGACGCCCGACCGGCGCAGCGACGCGGCGATGTCCCGCACCACCGCATGAAGGGTCACGGACGAGATGCTGACGGTACCGGGCCAGGCCGCGTGCTCGTGCGAGCAGGCGATCGTCACGGGAGGAAGGAGGTGCACCGGGTACGCTGCGGCGATCTCCCGCGCGACGGCACAGGCGACCAGGGTGTCGGTCGCCAGGGGAAGGAAGGGACCGTGCTGTTCGAAGCTCCCGACCGGAAGGACGGCGACCTGTGTTGAGACGCCGGCCGCCCGCGTCCGTACGTCTTCCGTGGTGTCCGCCGGCAACAGCCCGTATGCCGCCGTAGGCGCGCCCGAACCACTCATCTTTTCACGGCCTTTCGTCTCTGCTTAGGAATCAGATCATGACAGAAAACATCGGCGTACTCGGCCAGAAGACCCCACGGCGTTCGGGCGTGGAACGCGTCGTGAATGCACCGTTGCCCACCGTGTACGGGAAATTCCAGGCGATCGGCTACCTGGACCACGAGCGCGGTGACGAGCAAGTGGCCCTGGTCTACGGCGACATCGGCACCGAGCACGTTCTCACCCGGCTGCACTCGGAATGCCTGACCGGCGACGCGTTCGGCTCCCAGCACTGCGAGTGCGGCGACCAGCTGGCCTCCGCGCTGCGCGCGGTCGTCGCCGAAGGCAGCGGCATCGTCGTCTACTTGAGGGGCCACGAGGGCCGCGGCATCGGTCTGCTCGCCAAGCTGCGCGCGATGGCCCTGCAGGCGGAGGGACTGGACACGGTGGAGGCGAACCTCGCCCTGGGCCTGCCGGTCGACGCCCGCGACTACGGCGTCGCCGCCGGGATCCTGCGCGACCTGGGGGTCCGCTCCGTACGTCTGATGTCCAACAACCCGCGCAAGCGCGAATCGCTGCTCCAGCACGGCATAGAGGTCGCCGAGACGGTCCCGCTGCTGATCGAGCCGTGCGAGAACAACATCACCTATCTGCGCACCAAGCGGGAGCGTCTGGACCACAACCTGCCCCATCTGGACGCGGTCGCCCACTGGTCCTGATTCGCCGGGCGACGGCCCGGACAGGATGTGGGGATGACCGACGACGTCCTCTTTCTCTCCGGCGAGCAGGTGGTGCGGCTGCTGGACCTCGACGCGGCGATCGCCTCGCAGCGGGCGGCCTTCACCGCGCTCGGGACCGGTGACGCCGACCTGCCCGGGAAGATCATGGAGCCCAGCCGCTTCGACGACAGCGTGGTCTTCGCCTACCTCGCCCGGCTCTCGGCGGACACCGGCCCGGTGGCGAAGTTCGGCAGCGTCA
This sequence comes from Streptomyces sp. NPDC001406, assembly GCF_042895285.1. Lineage (NCBI taxonomy): Bacteria > Bacillati > Actinomycetota > Actinomycetes > Kitasatosporales > Streptomycetaceae > Streptomyces > Streptomyces sp. NPDC001406. The sequence continues at coordinate 393,716 of NZ_JBIAWG010000006.1, read as the reverse complement.
ACCCGGGCAACGCGGCCGCCGGGCTGCCCACCGTCCATGCGGTCGTCACCGCCCTGGACCCGGTGACCGGCCGGCTCGCCGCCGTCCTGGACGGCACCGCGCTGACCACACTGCGCACGGCCGCGGGCAGCGCCGTGGCCGTGGACGCGCTGGCCGTCCCCGGCGGCGTGGAGCCGGCCGTCCTGGGCTCGGGCACCCAGGCCCTCGCCCACGTACGGGCGATCGCCCGGGTGCGGGAGGTGACGTCCGTACGGCTGTGGAGCCCGACCCCCGCGCACCGCGCCCGCGCCGCGCGGACCCTGGCGGCCGAACTGGACGTCCCGGTGCGCGCGGCCGACAGCGCCGAGGAGGCCGTGACCGGGGCGTCGCTGGTGGCCGCCTGCACGCTCAGCACGACGCCCGTGGTGCGTGGTGAGTGGCTGGCGCCCGGGTGCACAGTGGTCAGTGTGGGCTCGTTCGAGCCGACCCGGCGCGAGGTCGACACCGAGGTCGTACGGCGGGCCGCCGTCGTCGTCGTGGACGATCCGGCGACGGCTGCGGGGCATGCCGGGCCCGTCGTGGACGCGCTGCGCGAGGGCCTGCTCGCGCCCGGGGACCTGGTCCCGCTGGGCGAGGTGCTCACCGGACGGCGCGCCGCCCGCACCTCGTCCGACGACATCGTCTACTACAACAGCGTCGGACTCGGCATCCAGGACGCCGCGGCGGCCTGGGCCGTGATCCGCGCGGCGAAGGAGGCACGCGCGTGAATCTCCAGGCCCGGGTCGTGGTCATCGGCGGCGGGGTGATGGGCACCAGCATCGCCTACCACCTGGCGAGCGCAGGCGTACGCGATGTCGTGCTGGTCGAGCGGGACGAGCTCGCCGCCGGCTCCACCTCGAAGGCGGCGGGCGGGGTGCGGGCGCAGTTCTCCGACGCGCTCAACATCCAGCTCGGGGCCAGGAGCCTGGAGGCGTTCGGCCGGTTCGAGGAGGACACCGGGTACGACATCGGGCTGCACCGGGTCGGCTACCTCTTCCTGCTGTCCACGCCCGAGGAGGTGGCCTCCTTCGAACAGGGCGTCCGACTGCAGAACTCGCTCGGTGTGCCCAGCCGCCTGATCACCCCGCGGGAGGCCCGCCGGCTGTCCCCGCTCATCACCACCGACGGCCTGCTCGCCGCCGCCTGGTCGCCGGACGACGGCCACTGCACCCCCGAGTCCGTCGTCCACGGCTACGCGACGGCCGCCCGCGCCCACGGCGCCCGGATCCTGCGCCACACCGAGGTCACCGGCATCGAACTGCACGGTGCCGGCATCACCGCCGTGACCACCACCCTGGGCCGGATCACCACCGACACCGTGATCTGCGCGGCCGGGGCGTGGTCGCGGGCCGTCGGCGCGATGGCCGGCGTCGATCTGCCGGTGGAGCCGCTGCGCCGGCAGATCGCCGTCACCGAACCGGTCCCGGGCCTGCCTCCCGCCCTCCCCATGACGATCGACTTCACCACCAGCCTCTACTTCCACGCCGAGGGCCCCGGCCTGCTGCTCGGCATGTCGGACCCCGACGAGAAGCCCGGCTTCGCCACCGACACCCACGACCGCTGGATCCCCCGTCTGTACGAGGCGATGCAGCGGCGCGCGCCCGCCCTGCTCGACCTGCGCCGCACCGGCGGCTGGGCGGGCCTGTACGAGAACACCCCCGACCACAACGCCCTGATCGGCGAGGCGACTTCGGTCTCCCGCTTCCTGTACGCGACGGGCTTCTCCGGCCATGGCTTTCTGCAGGGCCCGGCCGTCGGCGAGGTCGTCCGCGACCTGTACCTCGGCCGCGAACCCTTCCTGGACGTCGGCCCGTTGAGCGCCGCCAGGTTCGCGGCCGACGCCCCGCGCCCGGAGGCCAACCTGGTGTGACGGAGCCGGGGCCGTGCCGTGAAGCCCGTTCGTCCTCAGTCGACGACCGCCTCGTGCACCAGCCGCTTCAGCTCCGGGAACACCTTCAGCGTCTTCGGCCGTACCTGGGTCATGAACTGCACCGTCAGGTCACGGCTCGGATCGACCCAGAAGGTCGTGGTCGCCACGCCGCTCCAGCCGTACGCGCCCAGGCCCGTCGGGGCGAGGGTGCGGGACGGGTCGATCACGACGGAGACGTTGAAGCCGAAGCCGACGCCCTCGTTGCCGGGCTCCTGGTGGGCGGGGGCGCCGAAGGTGCGCAGGTCGGTGCCGCCGGGAAGGTGATTGCTGGTCATCAGGGCGAGCGTGCCCGGGGACAGGAGGCGGGTGCCGTCCAGTTCGCCGCCCCGGCGGAGCATCTCCATGAAGCGGTGGTAGTCGTGCGCCGTGGCCGCCATGCCGCCGCTGCCGGACAGGAAGCGCGGCCGGCCGCGCAGCGGGAGCCCGGGGATCGGCGCGATGCCGCCGTCGTCCGTCTCGCCGTACAACTCCGAGAGCCGCGGGGCCTGTTCGGGCGTGATGTGGAGCCCGGCGTCCGTCATGCCCAGGGGGCGGAAGATCCGCTCGGCGAAGAACTCGTCCAGCGGCTGCCCGGAGACCACCTCGATGACCCGGCCGAGCACATTGGAGGCGACCGAGTAGTTCCACTGCGTCCCCGGCTCGAACTGCAGCGGCAGGCTCGCGTACACGTCGACCGTCTCGGCGAGGTCCGCGCCCGGCGGTACCGAGGACTCCAGGTGGGCGTCGCGGTAGAGGGCGTCGACGGGATGGGAGTAGTAGAAGCCGAACGTCAGGCCCGCGGTGTGGGTGAGCAGGTGCCGGATCAGGATCGGTCCGTCGGCTGGGCGGGTGCGCACCTCGGCCCCGGATCCGCTCACATACACCCGCGGCTCGGCGAACACGGGAAGGTGACGGCCGACCGGGTCGTCCAGCGACAGCCTGCCCTCCTCCACCAGCAGCAGCGCCGCGACCGCGGTGACCGGCTTGGTCATCGAGTAGATCCGCCACAGTGTGTCCGGCTCGACGGGCAGCCCGGCCGCGATGTCGCGGTGGCCGTGCGTGGTGAGGTGGGCGACACGGCCGCCGCGGGCCACGGACACCAGGTAGCCGGGCAGACGTCCGTCGTCGACGTAGTGCGCGAAGTGCTGGTCGAGGCGGTCAAGCGCCTTCGCGTCCAGCCCGACCTCGTCCGGCTCGACTTCCTGTCGCAGCTGTGCCATCGCTCTCCTCCGGTCGCGTCGTACGCGATGCGGTCCGGCATACCCCTCGGGGGCGGCTCCCGACCTCATCAGATCTCATCGTCGCTCAGAAACGCGGAAAAGTGCCCGCTCATCAGGGTGTTGTGTGATCGACACGACGCCGCGACCGGGAAGCGCGCGGGCAGCCACCGCGCCGACCGCGGCCACAGCGGCCAGCACCGTCAGCGGCAGCGCGGTGCCCGCACCCATGAGCGCGGTGGCCGCGGCCACGCCCAGCGTCGGGCCGATGTTGAGGGCGGTCTGCTGCAGTCCGCCCGCGACTCCGGCCGACCCGGTGTCCGCCTGCCGTACGACGACATGGGTCGCCGCCACCATCACCGTGCCGAACCCGGCGCCCAGCAGCGCGAATCCGCAGCCCAGGGGGAGGGTGCCGGAGGCCCGGGACAGCAGCAGGACGCCCAGCGCGAGGACCGCCGTCGCCGCTCCCGTCGTACGGCGGGCACCGACCCGGCGCAGCAGTACGGCGCAGCCGGGAGCCGACAGCACCATCAGCACCGCCAGCGGCAGGCTGCGCAGGGCGCTCTGGAACGGGTCGAGGGCGAGGGTGCGCTGCAGGACGTAGGTGGCCACGAACAGCGTGCCGAACAGGGACGCCGACGCGGCGACCAGAATGCCGAGCGCCGCGCCGACGGACGCCGAGCCGATCACCTCCGGTGGCAGCAGCGGGCTCGCGGTACGGCGTTCGTGCCGGACGAAGGCGGCGCCGGTGAGCGCCGCCAGGCACAGGCCGAGGGGATACGGCGCGACCAGTGAGTGGACCAGGCAGGCCAGCGTCACGGCGAGCAGCAGGGCGCCCGGCACGTCCAGCGGCCTGCCCGGCGCCCCGGCGAGGTCCGGGCCGCGGGCGGCGAGGGCGAGCACGCCGAAGCCGAGCGCGGGCAGCACATTGAGGAAGAAGACGGCCCGCCAGCCCAGGCCGGTCACCAGCGCCCCGCCCACGACCGGGCCCGCGGCGGCCGCGAGGCCGATGGCGCTGGTCCGCACCGCGAGCGGCATCGCGAGCCGGTCCGGCGGGAACGCCGCACGCAGCATCCCCAGCGTGGCCGGTTGCAGCAGCGCGCCGAACACCCCCTGCGCCACCCGCAGCGCGATCACCCAGCCCACGCCGGGCGCGAGGCCGATGCCCGCAGAGGCCGCTGCGAACCCGAGCATGCCGCAGGCGAACACTCGCCGCTGCCCGTACCGGTCGCCGAGCCGCCCGGCGAACACCAGCAGGCTCGCGACCGCGATGAGATAGGCGGTGCTGGTCCACTGGACCTGCGCGAACGACGCGTGCAGATCCCGTTGCAGGGTGGGCTGCGCGACGGTGAGGACCGTACCGTCCAGGGCGACGACGACGGCGCCCACCACGCTGCTCGCCAGCGTGAGCCGACGGTTCACCGCGCGCCGTCCGGCCCCAGGTGGGCGTCCAGGGCGGAACGCAGCAGCGGCGCGAAGTCCCGTGCGCCGGTGACGAGTTGAAGGCTTCCCCAGCTCCACAGCTGGGCGATGCCGTGCAGGTTCGCCCACAACGCACCGGCCACGAGGGAGGCGTTGGCGTCCGGCCGGACCCTGCCGACCAGGTCCGTCAGCAGACCGAAGAGCGGCAGGCTGGTCTCGCGCAGGCCCAAGTGCCCGCTCTCCAGCAGGTCGTGACGGAACATCAGCTCGTACATGCCGGGGTTGTCCAGCGCGAACCGCAGATAGACGTCCGCCAGTGCCGTCAGCTGTGCGCGCGGCGGCGCCGCGCGGTCGCCGAGCACCGCCCCCGCCCGGTCGGCCAGCGCGTCGAAGCCGCGGCGCGCGATGGCCGACAGCAGCTCCAGATGGGTGGGGAAGTAGCGGCGCGGCGCACCGTGCGAGACCCCCGCACGACGGGCGATCTCCCGCAGGGTCAGCGCTTGGGCGCCCTCGGCGGCCACCAGCGCCACACCGACGTCGACCAGCCGGGTCCGCAGACCCGTATCGGACTCACTCATGGACAGTGTCTACCAGGAGCGAGTAGACACTGTCTACTATTTTCGGGCAGGAGGCGTCCGCGCGGGAATGCGCGGCTGGCCCCGCCCCGTTGTTCCACGTATGACTGCCACGCAGGACGCACTGCTGAAGTTGCTCTCCGCCGGCCACGGCGGGGTGCTGGTCACGCTCAAGCGCGACGGGCGCCCCCAGCTGTCGAACGTGAGCCACGCGTACTACCCCGACGAGCGGATCATCCGCGTCTCGGTCACGGACGACCGTGCCAAGACGCGCAACCTGCGCCGGGATCCCCGTGCCTCGTACCACGTCACCAGCGGTGACCGGTGGGCGTACACGGTCGCCGAGGGCACGGCCGACCTCTCGCCCGTCGCGCAGGACCCGTACGACGAGACGGTGGAGGAACTCGTCCGGCTCTACCGCGACATCGTGGGCGAACACCCCGACTGGGACGACTACCGTGCCGCCATGGTCCGCGACCGGCGGCTCGTCCTGCGGCTGCACGTCGAGCGGGCCTACGGCGCTCCCAAGCGCTAGGTTCCGCCGGACCTGGCTCAGCGGCGCCGCGAACGGCTCGGGGTGTCGTGTCTCCCCGACCCAGCCCTCCAGCAGGGCCCTCAGTCCGCCGCCCGCTCCGCCGTGAGATAGGCGATCACCATGTCGCCGAGCATCGTCCGGTAGTGCTCGCGCCGGGCGGGGTCCACCAGGTCCCGGCCGAACAGGGCGCCGAAGGTGTGCCGGTTGGCGACCCGGAAGAAGCAGAACGAGCAGATCATCGCGTGCACGTCGACCGCGTCGACATCGGCCGCGAACAGTCCCGACTCCTGTCCCGAGGCCAGGATGCGGCGGATCACGTCGAGCGCCGGCGAGCCGATCTTCCCGAGCTTGTCGGAGGCGGCGATGTGCTCGGCCCCGTGGATGTTCTCGATGCCGACCAGCCGGATGAAGTCCGGGTGCCGCTCATGGTGGTCGAAGGTGAGCTCGGCCAGCCGCCGGATGGCCGCGACCGGGTCCAGGTGGTCCACGTCGAGTGCCTGCTCGGCCTCGCGGATCACGCCGTACGCCCGCTCCAGGACGGCCGTGAACAGCTGCGCCTTGCCGCCGAAGTAGTAGTAGATCATCCGCTTGGTGGTACGGGTGCGGGCGGCGATCTCGTCGACCCGGGCGCCGTCGTAGCCGGCCCGGGCGAACTCCCGCGTCGCCACGTCGAGGATCTCGGCCCGGGTACGAGCGCCGTCACGCCCGCGCCCGCTGTGCCGTGCCGGTTCGTCGACGCTGGTCATCGGGTTCCTTCGGGCGTGGGGCGCAGGGCGCGGGGCGCGGGGCGCGGTCGGTGCCGGTGATTGTAGAAGCAGGGCCCGCCCCGGGTGGACTTCGACCACGTCACCGGCTTCGCCGCACCCTCCGCGCACGGTCTGCCCGACGTCCCGCTGGAGCGGGCGGTGCGGCTGGATGCCGGAGACGCCGGTGCGCCCGTCGGTGCGCGGCCGGCTAGCGCCGGCGAGCGCGCCGCGCCCCTGGTCCGGCACTTCGGGGACGACCGGCCGGCCTGGGCCGGCCTCGACCGGCTCGCCGGACCGCTCACGGCCGCCGACGGCGCCAGTGGCCTCGCCCATGCGTCCCCCGGCCGGCGTGGCCCTCTTCCAGAGAGCACGCTGCCCCCGGACGTACCGGTGAGCCTGGCGGCGCAGCGGCACGTCCGGGGGCAGGGGCGGCTAGGTCGGGTTCGTCGGGCTCTCCAGTTCCGCTCCGCGATCAATGGGCGCCCGTGCCCGGTCGGCTCGCCGGGCGGTCACTCCTTCGTCGACTCGACCGCGTGGCCGCCGAACTGGTTGCGCAGGGCAGCGATCATCTTCATCTGGGGGGAGTCGTCCTGCCGGGAGGCGAACCGTGCGAAGAGGGAGGCGGTGATCGCGGGCAGCGGCACCGCGTGGTCCACGGCCGCCTCGACGGTCCAGCGGCCCTCGCCGGAGTCCTGCGCGAAGCCCTTCAGCTTCTCCAGATGCTCGTCGTCCTCCAGGGCGTTGACCGCGAGGTCGAGCAGCCAGGAGCGGATGACGGTGCCGTCCTGCCAGGAGCGGAACACCTCGCGCACGTTGTCCACCGAGTCGACCTTCTCCAGGAGCTCCCAGCCCTCGGCGTAGGCCTGCATCATCGCGTACTCGATGCCGTTGTGGACCATCTTGGAGAAGTGCCCGGCGCCGACCTTGCCGGCGTGGACATAGCCGTACGGCCCCTCGGGCTTGAGCGCCTCGAAGATCGGCTGGAGCCGCTCGACGTCCTTCCTGGCGCCGCCGACCATCAGGGCGTAGCCGTTCTGCAGGCCCCACACGCCGCCGGAGACGCCCGCGTCGACGAAGCCGATGCCCTTGGCGCCGAGTTCCGCGGCGTGCTTCTCGTCGTCCGTCCAGCGGGAGTTGCCGCCGTCGACGACGGTGTCGCCGGCCTCCAGCAGCTCCCCGAGTTCGTCGATGACGGACTGGGTGGCGGTGCCGGCCGGGACCATCACCCAGATGGTGCGCGGGGCGTCGAGCCGCGCGACGAGTTCGGCCACGTCCGCGACGTCGGAGAGCTGGGGGTTGCGGTCGTAGCCGAAAACGGTGTGGCCGGCGCGGCGGATCCGCTCGCGCATGTTGCCGCCCATCTTGCCGAGACCGATGAGTCCGAGCTGCATGGTCAGTTCACTTCTTCCTGAGCGTTCCGGACGTTGTGGGCGTTCCGGGTGTTCCTGAGCGTGCGGTACGCGGCGACCAGAGCCCGGGTGGACGGGTCGAGACCGGGGACGTCCGCGCCTTCGGTGAGGGCGGGCTCGACGCGCTTGGCGAGGACCTTGCCGAGTTCCACGCCCCACTGGTCGAAGGAGTCGATGTTCCACACCGCGCCCTGGACGAACACCTTGTGCTCGTACAGGGCGATCAGCTGGCCGAGGACCGACGGGGTCAGCTCGCGGGCGAGGATCGTGGTGGTGGGGTGGCTGCCCTTGAAGGTGCGGTGCGGCACCTGCTCCTCGGGCACGCCCTCGGCGCGGACCTCGTCGGCGGTCTTGCCGAAGGCCAGGGCCTGGGTCTGGGCGAAGAAGTTGGCCATCAACAGGTCGTGCTGGGCGGCCAGTTCACCGCTCAGCTCGTCGACGGGCCGTGCGAAGCCGATGAAGTCCGCCGGGATCAGCTTCGTGCCCTGATGGACGAGCTGGTAGTAGGCGTGCTGCCCGTTGGTGCCGGGCGTGCCCCACACCACCGGGCCGGTCTGCCACTGGACCGGCTCGCCCTGCCGGTCCACCGACTTGCCGTTGGACTCCATGTCCAGCTGCTGCAAGTAGGCGGTGAACTTGGAGAGATAGTGCGAGTACGGCAGCACCGCGTGCGACTGGGCGTCGAAGAAGTTGCCGTACCAGATTCCGAGCAGGCCGAGGATCAGCGGGGCGTTGGCCTCGGCGGGCGCGCTGCGGAAGTGCTCGTCGACCAGGTGGAAGCCGTCGAGCATCGACCGGAACCGGTCCGGGCCGATGGCGATCATCAGGGAGAGGCCGATCGCGGAGTCGTAGGAGTAGCGGCCGCCGACCCAGTCCCAGAACTCGAACATGTTCTCCGGGTCGATGCCGAACGCGGCGACCTTCCCGGCGTTCGTCGACAGGGCCACGAAGTGCCTGGCCACCGCCTTCTCGTCGCCATCCAGGCCCCGCAGCAGCCAGGAGCGCGCCGAGGTGGCGTTGGTGATCGTCTCGATGGTGGTGAACGTCTTGGACGCGACGACGAACAGCGTCGTGGCCGGGTCCAGGTCCCGTACCGCCTCGTGCAGGTCCGCGCCGTCCACGTTCGACACGAACCGGAAGGCCAACTCCCGTGCTGTGTACGGGCGCAGCGCCTCGTAGGCCATCGCGGGGCCCAGGTCCGAGCCGCCGATGCCGATGTTGACGACGGTGCGGATCCGCTTGCCGGTGTGGCCGGTCCACTCGCCCGAGCGGACCCGGTTCGCGAAGTCGCTCATCCTGTCGAGCACGGCGTGCACCGCCGGGACCACGTTCTCCCCGTCGACCTCGATCACCGCGTCGCGCGGGGCGCGCAGTGCCGTGTGCAGGACGGCGCGCTTCTCCGTGACGTTGATCTTCTCCCCGTGGAACATGGCGTCCCGCAGACCGAAGACGTCGGTCGCGGTGGCCAGTTCCTGCAGCATGGCCAGGGTCTCGTCGGTGATCAGATGCTTGCTGTAGTCGATGAGCAGGTCGCCGACCCGTACGTGGTACCGCTCGGCCCGCGCGGGATCCTCGGCGAACAGCTCCCGCAGTTGGGTCTGCCACTGGGCGCGGTGGTCCTCCAGAGCCGTCCACTCGGGGCGCCGGGTGAGCTTGGGGGGGCCGGACATGTCAGGAGTGCTCCTCGGTGCCCTTGGCGCGCAGGGCGATGGCGTACATCTCGTCGGCGTCGAGGCGGCGCAGTTCCTCGGCGATGAGTTCGGAGGTGGCCCGGACCTTCAGGGCGAGCGTGCGCGGCGGCTGGCCCGGCAGGGTCAGCGTGGCCAGCGGGCCCTCGGGCCGGTCGATGACGATCTCGCCGCCCGCGGTGCCGAGGCGTACGGCCGTGACGACCGGTCCGGCGGTGACCACGCGGTCGACCTTGACCTTCAGCCGCACCCCCAGCCAGCGGGCGAGCAGCTCGGCGGCCGGGTTGTCGGCCTCGCTCTCCACGGCGGCCGAGATCACCGGCACCCGGGCCTGGTCCAGGGCCGCCGCCAGCATCGAGCGCCACGGGGTCAGCCGGGTCCAGGCGAGGTCGGTGTCGCCGGGCGTGTAGGCGCGGGCACGGGCGTCGAGGGCCTCCAGCGGGCGCTCGACGGCGTACAGATCGGTGATCCTGCGCTGCGCGAGCGCGCCGAGCGGGTCCTTGGCGGGCACCTCGGGCGCGTCCGCCGGCCACCAGACGACGACCGGGGCGTCCGGCAGCAGCAGCGGCAGCACCACGGAGGCGGCGTGGTCGGAGACCTCGCCGAAGGTCCGCAGGACCACCGTCTCTCCGGTGCCCGCCTCGGAACCGAGCCGGACCTCGGCGTCCAGCCGCGACCGGGTGCGCTCCCGCGGGGTGCGGGACTGCCGCTTGATGACGACCAGGGTGCGCGAGGGGTGCTCGTGCGAGGCCTCCTCGGCCGCCTTGATCGAGTCGTAGGCGTTCTCCTCGTCCGTGACGATGACCATCGTCAGGACCATCCCCACGGCCGGGGTCCCGATGGCGCGGCGGCCCCGCACCAGCGCCTTGTTGATCTTGCTTGCCGTGGTGTCGGTCAGGTCGATCTTCATGGCCTGCGCCAGCTCCGTCCGTCTCGTGCGAGCATCTCGTCGGCTTCCTCAGGTCCCCAGCTGCCCGACGCGTACTGCGCCGGCCGGCCGTGTTCCGTCCAGTACTCCTCGATCGGGTCGAGGATCTTCCAGGACTCTTCCACTTCCTGGTGACGGGGGAACAGATTGGCGTCGCCGAGCAGTACGTCCAGGATGAGCCGCTCGTACGCCTCCGGGCTGGACTCCGTGAACGACTCGCCGTAGGCGAAGTCCATCGTCACGTCCCGGATCTCCATCGAGGTGCCCGGCACCTTCGACCCGAATCGCACGGTCATGCCCTCGTCGGGCTGGACGCGGATGACGACCGCGTTCTGCCCCAGTTCCTCGGTGGCCGTGGAGTCGAAGGGGGAGTGCGGGGCCCGCTGGAAGACCACCGCGATCTCGGTGACCCGGCGGCCGAGGCGCTTGCCGGTGCGCAGATAGAAGGGGACGCCCGCCCAGCGGCGGTTGTCGACCTCCAGCTTGATCGCGGCGTAGGTGTCGGTCTTCGACTGGGCGTCGATGCCCTCCTCCTGGAGGTAGCCGATGACCTTCTCGCCGCCCTGCCAGCCCTCCGCGTACTGTCCGCGTACGGTATGCGCGCCCAGGTCCTCGGGCAGCCGCACCGACTTCAGCACCTTCAGCTTCTCGGTGAGCAGCGCGTCCGCGTCGAAGGCGATCGGCTCCTCCATGGCGGTCAGCGCCATCAGCTGGAGCAGATGGTTCTGGATGACGTCACGGGCGGCGCCGATGCCGTCGTAGTAGCCGGCGCGACCGCCGATGCCGATGTCCTCGGCCATGGTGATCTGCACATGGTCGACGTACGAACGGTTCCAGATCGGCTCGTACATCTGGTTGGCGAAACGCAGCGCCAGGATGTTCTGGACGGTCTCCTTGCCGAGGTAGTGGTCGATGCGGAACACCTGGTCGGGCTCGAACACGTCGTGCACGACGGCGTTGAGTCGCTGGGCCGACTCCAGGTCGTGGCCGAAGGGCTTCTCGATGACCGCGCGCCGCCAGGAGCCCTCCGGCGGGGCGGCCAGGCCGTGCTTCTTCAGCTGTCGTACGACCTTCGGGAAGAACTTGGGCGGCACGGAGAGGTAGAAGGCGAAGTTGCCACCGGTGCCCCGGGAGGCGTCCAGCTCCTCGACGGCATTCTTGAGCTGCTTGAACGCCGTGTCGTCGTCGAAGTCGCCGGGGACGAACCGCATGCCCTCGGCGAGCTGCTGCCAGACCTCCTCGCGGAACGGGGTGCGCGCGTGCTCGCGGACGGCGTCGTGCACCACCTGCGCGAAGTCCTGGTCCTCCCAGTCCCGACGGGCGAAGCCGACGAGAGAGAAGCCCGGCGGCAGCAGACCCCGGTTGGCCAGGTCGTACACGGCCGGCATCAGCTTCTTGCGGGACAGGTCACCGGTGACGCCGAAGATGACCAGACCGGACGGGCCCGCGACACGGGGGAGCCGGCGGTCGCGCGCATCGCGCAGGGGGTTCAGCCAGTCGGTGGCCGGGACGACGGGGAGGCGCATCTCCGCCGCGTCCTTGGCAGGCTTGTCGCTCATCACGCGTCAACTCCCTTGCTGTCGCTCGAAGCCGTCGGAGGTCTGCGTGCTCATCTTCAAGAAGTCCTCGATGGAAGCGGGATTGCTGACCGGACGCGTTCAAAAGTAAAAGTCTGACTTTTTGGAGGGAAGGTCGGGGTGTGCCAGCCTTTGGTGAAAGTGGGACACCAGCGGCACCCCAAGGACGGCACGGGAAAGACATGGCGGACAGAACGGCCCAAGAGGGCGGCGGAGACGGGATCAGAACCTTCCCCTTCCCGGTCGATCTGAGCGTCTGCGGCGTGGGCATGCAGGCCGGCCCCATGGGCGCCGGCCACACCTGGCACGCCGAAGCCCCGCTGCACCGCGTCCACCGCATCGACTTCCACGTGGTCATGCTCTTCGACCACGGCCCCGTACGGCACATGATCGACTTCGCCGAGTACGAGGCGACGGCCGGCGATCTGCTGTGGATCCGCCCCGGGCAGATCCACCGCTTCTCGGACACCGACGAGTACCACGGAACCGTCCTGACCATGCAGCCCGGCTTCCTGCCCCGGGCCACGGTGGAGGACACCGGCCTGTACCGTTACGACCTGCCGCCGCTGCTGCGCCCCGACCCGGCCCAGCTCGCCGCCCTGCGCGCGGCCCTCGCCCAGCTGCAACGCGAGTACGAGGACACCGCGACCCTCCCGCTGGCTCTGCACACGGCGGTGCTGCGCCACTCCCTGACCGCGTTCCTGCTCCGTCTGGCACATCTCGCGGCCAGCTCCGCGGAGGCCGCCCGGCTCCAGGCCGATTCGACGTTCACCCTCTTCCGCGACGCGGTCGAGCAGGGCTTCGCCACCAACCACAGCGTCAGCGCGTACGCCGACACCCTCGGCTACTCCCGCCGTACCCTCGTCCGCGCGGTCCGCGCCGCCACCGGCCAGACACCCAAGGGCTTCATCGACAGACGCGTGATCCTGGAGGCCAAGCGGCTGCTCGCCCACACGGACATGCCGATCGGACGGGTGGGCGCGGCGATCGGCTTCCCCGACGCCGCGAACTTCTCCAAGTTCTTCCAGCTGCACACCGGCCAGACGCCGGTGGGATTCCGGGCGGAGCTGCGGTAGCGGTCCGGGCCGGAAGGGGGAAGCCCCGGTCGCCGGTACCCGATCGGTCGCTAGTACCCCATCGGGCGGTAATACCCCAGCACCGCCGCCAGCTGCGCGAACCACTGCCCCAGCACCTCGCGCGGCTTCGCCGCCACGACGCACTCGTAGACCCTGCCGTCGAGGTGGACGACGGCCATCATCAGAGCCTTGCCCGAGGGACTCGCCTTGTAGTGGACGCTGCGGATCTCCGGCCAGGGGAACTCGGCGATGACGTCATGGTCCTCGAAGGCGACGCCGTTCACGTCGACCACGATCGAGTTGTGACGGTCGACGGCCAGGAACTCCGGTCCCGCAGGCGCCGGCCCGGGCGGCACCGGCGGCGTGGGTGGCACCGGCGCTTGCGGGTACTGCTGTGGCATGGGGGCGTACTGCGGCGGCGGAGGCCCGAACCCCTGTGGCTGCTGCCGGCCGTACCCCGGCTGATTCGTCATGGGTCCCCCAATCCCCCGCACTTCTCGTCTCCCACGGAGAACCTACCCGTCGCCTCCGAAACCTTCCGAAGCGGCCCAACCGTACTGATCGGCACGCGGTGCACGGCGGCGGCGCCAGGGGCCGACCCCCACGCGGAGGTCGAGCCGCCCGGCGCCGCCGGATGCGTAACTCCCTTGTCAGTGACCGAAGTCGAACCAGTTCACGTTCACGAAGTCGGCCGGCTGTCCGCTGGTGAAGGTGAGGTACACGTCATGGGTGCCGGTGACCGAGGTGATGTTGGCCGGGACCGTCCGCCAGGACTGCCAGCCGCCCGTGTCGGCCAGTGCGAAACTTCCGACGGGCGCGTTCGTACGGCTGTCGAGGCGGACCTCGACCAGGCCGCTCACTCCGGAGCCCGCACCGCTCGCCACCCGCGCGAAGAACTGCGTGGCCGGCGTGGAGCCGAAGTTCACGCCCTTGTACTGCGCCCAGTCACCGTTCGCGAGCCAGCCGATGTTCTGCCCGCCGCCGGTGTCCGTGGTCGTCTCGGTGCCCACGCCGGACTGGCTGTCGTACGACTCGGCCTGGATCGCGCTGTAGGCGTCGCGATTGCCGGAGGGCGGGGGAGTGGTGCCGCCCCCACTGCCGGACTGGAGGACCTGGACGTAGTCGACGACCATCGGGTGCCCGGACTCGGTGTCGCCGTCCAGACCGCCGCCGAGCGCGTCCGGGAAGGCGCCGCCCATCGCCACGTTCAGGATGACGAAGAAGCCGTGGTTGGTGGCGTTGGCCCAGGTCGTCGCGTCGACCTGGTTCGCCGTCACCGTGTGGTAGTTGACGCCGTCGACGTAGAAGCGGATCGCTTCGGGGCTCACCGAGCGGTCCCACTCCATCGTGTAGGTGTGGAAGCCGGACTGGCAGGTGGTGTTCGGGCAGGCGACGTTGTTGCCGATGCCGGAGGTCTCGTTGCACGGGCCGCCGGGGTTGGTGCCGCAGTGCATCGTGGCCCAGACCTTGTTCAGGCCCTGGACGTTCTCCATGATGTCCAGCTCGCCCACGCTCGGCCAGTTCTGGTAGTTGCCGCGGTAGGGGGCGCCCAGCATCCAGAAGGCGGGCCAGTAGCCCTCGGCCGCGGTGCCGGTGACGTTCGGCATCTGGAGGCGGGCCTCCACCCGCAGCTTGCCGCCTGCCGGGGGCTGGAAGTCGGTGCGGGTGGTCTCGATGCGGCCCGACGTCCAGCGCCCGGACGCGTCGCGCACCGGGGTGATGCGAAGGTTGCCGTTGCCGTCGAGCGAGACGTTGCTCGGGCTGGACGTCATCGTCTCGACCTCGCCGGTGCCCCAGTTGGCGGGGCCGCCGGGATACGAGGTCCCGGTGTCGTACTGCCAGTTCGAGGTGTTGACGCCGGAGCCCGCGGAACCGTTGAAGTCGTCCAGGAAGACCTGGGACCAGCCGGACGGGGGTGTGGGGGCGGAGGCGCTGGCGGGCAGGGTGGCGGCCGTGGCGGCAGCGGCGGCCAGACCGATCGTCGCGAGCACGGCGACGAGGGCCCGCCGCCGTCTGGGTATGCCGGAGGTTTCACTCATGGGGGTGCCTCTCGGGTACGGGAGGGGGAAGCGCGGGTGACCTTGAGAGCTGACCTTCAGTGCTGACTTTGAGGGCAGGTGCTGAGAGCGCTCTCAAAGTGCGCCCAATGTGCTCTCCGCTCCTCCGGTCGTCAAGAGTTGAAACAAAGAAAGTGCTTGATTCTCAAGGGAGTTCACCCGGTGAAACCGCCGCGGACCTAGACCGCGCTGCCCGCCTTCCAGTCCGCCCAGGACAGGTTCCAGCCGTTGAGGCCGTTGGACGGCTCCACGGTCCGCTCGCCCGAGTTCTTCACGATCACCACGTCGCCGAGCATCGAGCTCTCGTAGAACGTGTAGCCCGCCACGGAACTGTCGCTCGCGCCCTTCGCGTCGTGCAGGCCGACGCATCCGTGGCTGGTGTTCTGGTGCCCGAACACCGAGGTGGACGCCCAGTAGTTGCCGTGGACGAAGGTGCCGGAGGTGGTCAGGCGCTGGGCGTGCGGCACATCCGGGATGTCGTACTCGTCGCCGAGTCCGACCGTCGACGACTCCATCCGCGTCCGCTTGAACCGCTCGCTGATCACCATGATCCCGGACCAGGTGGTGTGCTGGGCGTTGCCGCCGCTCACCGGGTAGGTGGCGACGGTCCTGCCGTCCCGCGCGACGGTCATCTCCTTCGTCGCCAGGTCGACCGTGCTGATCTGCTCGCGGCCCATGTGGAAGGTGACGTCCTTCGACTGGACGCCGTACACCCCGTCCGCCCCCTCGACGTCCTTCAGTCGCAGACTGAGCGTGATCTTCGTCCCGGCCGCCCAGTAGGTCTCCGGCCGGAAGTCCAGCCGGGTGTCGCTGAACCAGTGGCCGACCACCTCGACGGCCGGCTCCGCGGTCACCGTGATCGCCTTCTGCACGGCCGCCCGGTCCTTCACCGCGTGCGTGAAGTCGATCGACACGGGCATGCCGACGCCGGAGGTGGAGTTCGCCTCGGGCGTGAAGTACCCGACGAACGTCGCGCCGGGCGACCTGGTGGTGAACGTCGACACGGTCTCCTCGGCGGCGCCCTTCGCTCTGGCGGTCACGGTGTACTCCGTGCCGGAGCAGGGGTTCTTCGCCGAGGTCCACTTCGTCCGGGCGTCGTTGTAGGAGCCGGACAGGGCGGAGCCGTCGTTGCCGGTGACGGTGACCGAGGCCAGGGTGCCGTGCGTGACGGTCACCTCGACGGGGCTGTCGAATTCGGCCTTTCTGGTGCCGGAGGCGGGCGTGACCGCGATCGTCGCCTTCTTGGCCGTGACGGCCCGTGCGGAGCCCGTGGCGTCCTTGCCGTCCGCGGCCGGCGAGCCGTCCGCCGATTCACCGCAGCCCGCGAGGGCCGCGGCCGGAACCGCCCCGAACGCGGCGAGGAGCCCGCGCCGGGTCCACCGCGACTGCCGCCCCGACCGGTGGGAAATGTGCGAGACGCCCACGACACGCCTTCCTGAGTTGTCCGTCCGTGCCTGCGCATCCTGCGTCACTTGTCTGTACCGGCCCTTTGAATCCGAGGGGTCCTTGCTGAGATTCCGGTGAGGACACGCCCGGACGGCCGGAAAGCGCGGTTGCCGGGGCCCCCGCAGGTATCGGAAGAATTCGGAACAGCAAGAAGAAGACGACCCACCCCCGCCGGAGGTATCCGTGACCCAAGTCCGCAAGCGGCACACCGTGGCCATCGTCGGAGCCGGCGCGGCGGGCGCCCTGACCGCCGTCCAGCTCTGCGAGACGGCGACCCGCCGCCGGACTCCCCTGGACGTCGTCCTCGTCGACCCGGCACCGGAGGCGGGTCGCGGCACCGCCTACGCCACGCCCGACCCCCGCCACCGGCTCAACGTCCCCGCGGGCAACATGAGCGCCTACCCCGACGAGCCGGGTCACTTCACCCGCTGGCTGTGCCGGCACGGCGAACCGTCGGTCACCGCCGCCGACTTCGCCACCCGCTACCGCTACGGCGCCTATCTCGCCGACACCCTCGGCCAGGCCGTCGTGCGCGCCCACGGCACGGTCACCGTGCGCCGGCTGCGCACCCGCGCGGAGAGCTGTACCGGCACCCCCGACGGCCGGGTGGAGCTCCGCCTCGCCGACGGGGGACAACTGACCGCGGACGCCGCCGTCCTCGCCACCGGCCCCGCCGGCGCGACCGCGGCCTGGGCCCCGCCCGCCCTGCGCGACTCGCCCCGCTTCGTCGACGAGCCATGGGCGCCCGGCGCCCTGAACGGCGCGCGCGAGGGCACCGACGACGTGCTGCTCGTCGGCACCGGCCTGACCGCCGTCGACCTCGCCCTCACCCTCGACCGCCCCGGACGCACCGTGCACGCCCTGTCCCGCAGCGGACTGCTGCCCCAGCCGCACGCGCTGCGCCCGGCCGGGGTGATGACCGCACCCGACGACCTCGACGACACCTCCCTGGGCAGGCTGCGCCGGGCGGTCTACCGCCACCTCAGCCGCTCGGTCCGCACCCACGGCGACTGGCGCCCCGGCCTGGACAGCCTGCGCCCGCACACCGTACGGCTGTGGCGCAGCCTCACCCCCGAGGAACGGGAGGAGTTCCTGGCCCGCGAGGGCGCCCTGTGGAACACCCACCGCCACCGCATGGCCCCCGCCACCGCCGAGCACGTCTCCCGGGCCCGTACCGCCCGCCGCCTGCACGTCCACACCGGTACGGTCGTCCGCGCCGCCGCCCACGAGGACGGGACCCTCGCCGTCGAGCTCTCCGGCGGCCGAACGCTGCGCGTCGGCTGGGTGGTCGACTGCACCGGGCCGGGGCGCCGCCTCGACGACCCGCTGTGGGCTTCGCTGCTCGCCTCCGGCGCGGCCGTGCACGGCCCGCTGGGCATGGGCGCGGCCACCCGTGACGGGCGTCTCCTCGACGCCCACGGCCGTACCGGGCTCCCGCTGTTCACCCTCGGCTCGCCGCGCCGCGGCGAGCTGTGGGAGACCACCGCCATCCCCGAAATCCGCGTCCAGGCGGCCGAGTTGGCCCAGCAACTGCTGGCGCCGCTCACCCCGAAGCCCCGCGCGAGCCGCCGACCCGTCGACGGACACGGACTCGCCCTGACCACCCACGCCGAGGCGGCCGCCGCCTACCGCACCGGACTCGACCGGGTCCTCAGGGTGCGGTCCGGCGCCGAGGACGCCTTCGCCCGCTCGGTCGCCCTCGATCCGGGCTTCGCCCTCGGCCATGCCGCCCTCGCCCTGCTCGGCCACGAGTGCTCGGCCGCCGTCGACGTGCCGCGCGCCCTCGCCGACGCGCAGCGCTGCGCCCGCGAGCGGGCCGACGAGCGCGAGCGCTCCTTCGTGGACGTGATCAGCCGCCGGGTCACCGGTGACGACGGGGACGAGGCCCTCGTACGCCATCTCGGGGAGCACCCCGGTGACGCGCTCGCGCTCGCGGCGGCGGTGCCCACCATCGCCTTCTCCGGCGTCAGCGACCTCCAGGACGACGAGGCGCTCGGTCTGCTCGAACTGACGTCACCGGCGTACGACGGGCACTGGTTCCACACCTCGCTGCTCGCGTTCCTGCGCCAGGGGCAGGGCCGGCTGCACGAGGCGGGCGAACTCGCCCACCGGGCCCTGGCCGTCGAGCCGGCCTCCGGACACGCCGTGCACGCCCTGGCGCATGTGCACTACGAGTCCGGCGCGCACGAGGCTGGCCGCGACTGGCTCGACCGCTGGGTGTCGGGGCGGGGCCGGGGCGCGGTCCACCGGGCGCACTTCTCCTGGCACATCGCCCTGCACGAACTGGCCCTCGACGACCCGGCCGCGGTCCGCAGGCGCTGGTTCGCGCAGCTCGCGCCCGGCCGGGTGACCGGAATGCGGGCCCTCGTCGACTCCGGGTCGCTGCTCTGGCGGGCGCGGCTCAGCGACAGCTGGCAGGGCGAACTGCCCACCGCGGACGTGCTGGACTCGGTCGGCCGTGAGGTGCTGGAGCGGCCCGCGACCGCGTTCACCGCCCTGCACGCCGCGGTCGCCCTGACCGCCGCCGGGGACCTGCCCGCCCTGCGCAGGCTGCGCGACCACGCGGCGGGGGCCGACCCCGTGCAGCGGGAGGTC
Organism: Streptomyces sp. NPDC001406; assembly: GCF_042895285.1. NCBI lineage: Bacteria > Bacillati > Actinomycetota > Actinomycetes > Kitasatosporales > Streptomycetaceae > Streptomyces > Streptomyces sp. NPDC001406. The sequence goes on along the minus strand of NZ_JBIAWG010000006.1, from coordinate 374,518 downwards.
GTCGCGCCGCTGTGCGAGGCCTTCGCCGCGCTCGTCGAGGAGCGCTTCAAGGAGGCGGCCCGCGGTCTCGACGCGCTGCTGCCCGTGCTGCGCAGGGTCGGCGGCAGCGCCGCCCAGCGCGAGGTCGTCGAGGAGACGCTGCTGTACGCACTGGTGGCGGACGGCCGCTGCGAGGCGGCCCGCCGACTGCTGGACGCCCGCCTCGACCGCAAACCGGCGCCCCGCGACCGCCGGTTGCTGGCCGCACTGCCCGCCTGACCGACCAGCTGTATACCACCGGGCCCCGCATCCGAGCACGCGTCGGATGCGGGGCCGTCGCGTTCTGCCTGCCCCGAGGCTAGTCATCGGCGCACAGCCCGGCCCGCGTCGGTTCATCGTCCTTTAACTATCAGCGCTTACCTACGGCTCCGTAACCTCACGGCCTGCTCAGCTTCACGTACCTCTCCACCCCACGGAAGGAACGCTCTGAAGTGATGTCACACAGGTCGAGGAAGCCGCTGAGGAAGCCGCTGCCGAGGAGAGCCGCACTGCTCGCCGCCGCGGGTCTGCTCGGCGGACTGCTGGCGGTGCCGGCAGTGACCGCGGCGGCCGGGACGCCGGCCGCGTGCTCCGCCGCCGACGCCGACATATACCGCCCCCCGGACGGCGCGACCGCCGCTCCGGGCGCCGTCGTCGCCTGCCGCCACGTCGACTCGCTCCCCATGGTGATCGGCGGTCCGCCGCTGGACGCCTGGAAGGTCCAGTACGGCTCCACCGACGGGCGGGGCAAGCCGGTCTCCGTCGCCGGCACCGTCGTCGTACCGAAGAAGCCGTGGACCGGGCCGGGCGAACGGCCGCTCGTCGCGTTCGTGCCCGGCACCCTCGGCATCGGACCGCAGTGCGCGTTCTCCAAGCAGCTGGCCGGCCAGTACCAGGACGCGTACGAGGGCCCCAACATGGCGGCGCTGCTCAACGCCGGTTACGCCGTCGCCGCGACCGACGGCCAGGGATACATGGACGGCCAGGTCCACCCGTACGCCTCGGGCGCCGAGGCCGGTCACGCCGCCCTCGACATGGCCCGCGCGGCCTCCCGGGTGCCCGGCAGCGGGGTGAGTCCCGATGCCCGGGTCGGGATCTGGGGCTACTCGGAGGGCGGTTCGGGCAGCCTGTGGGCGGCCCAGCTCGCCCGCTCGTACGCGCCCGAGCTGAACGTCGTCGGCGCCGCCTCCGGCGGGATCCCCGCCGACCTCAAGCAGGTGGCCGGCCACCTCGACGGGCAGTTCTTCGCCGGGTTCCTGATCGACGCGTTCATCGGTCTGTCCGTCACCCACCCGGACATGCCGTTCGACGAAGTCCTCAACGACAGCGGCCGCAAGGCCGTCAAGGACGCCGAGTCGCTGTGCGCTCTCGGCACCGTCAGCCGGTTCGCGGGCGCCCGGGTCGAGCAGTACACCAAGGACGGGCTGACCCTCGACCAGCTGTACGCCCTGCCCGCCCCCGACGGCACCACCTGGGGCGATGCCGTCGAGGCCAACAAGCTCGGCGTCGGCGTCGGCACCCCCGGCTCGGGCGCCCGCTACGAGATCGGGTTCCCGGTGCTGCAGTACCGCGGCCTGCTCGACGAGGTGATCCCTGGCGCCATGGCCAACAGCACACGCCGCGCCTACTGTTCCGCCGGAGTCAACACCCAGTGGACGCCGTACGTCGGCGATCACCTCACCGGCGACCCGCAGTCGGTCGGCGACGTGGTCGCCTGGCTCGGCGACCGGTTCGAAGGCAAGACGACGAAGGGCAACTGCTGATCCCCGAGCGGTGACCGCCCGTCCCGCGACCGTCCCCGTGCCGACAGCCCCACGGCACGGGGACTCACGCTTCCGGGCCTCGGGACCCCGGGACTCGGGTCGACGTGACCGGGGTTCCTTCGCCGGACGCCGGACGCCGGACGCCGGACGCCGGACGCCGGGCGCCCACGAGCCGACGATCGCACTCGGGTCGTAGCCGAGCCGTGTCCCCAACTCCCGGAACCGGCCGACCGCCGCCGCCCTCCGGAGCCCGTCACGCTTCTGCGCCCGCACCCCGGCCCGGCTACCCCTGCCGGTACGAGTACACCGTCGTCGCCGCCGCGCACACGCCCGGGGGGATCACCTCCGCGCGCAGGGTGCCGGACTTCGTGTCGTAGTCGACGCCCTCCGCCTCGAAGGTGCCCGAGCAGATGCTGGTCTGCTCCAGGGCGAACAGGCTCTTCACCGAGCCGGTGACCGGCCGCCCGTCCAGTCTGTGCGGAAGGTCGACCTGGAGCAGCGGCCGGATCTCGGGGAACAGCGTTCCCGAGGCGTCGTCCGAGGCGCACACCAGGCGGGTGTCGGTGACGAAGTCGCAGCCCTGGATGTCGCGCACCGGCTTGTCCAGGGTGATCTGCCCCGCCTCCGGCAGGTCGCCGCCCCTGGCCGGGGTGGACGGGTTGAGCAGGGGAGCGGGGAAGGCCTGAAGCCTGCTCTGGTCGCCCCACTCGCCCGACACCAGCCACTGCCCGTCGGGCGAGACGGCGGCGAAGGAGTTGTTGACCTTCTCGCCCGGGTTCAGCCGGTGCGTGTACTCGTAGCGCTGTCCGGACGGCGTGGTGACCGCGTACATCTTGGAAGTAGCCGTGTCGGCGCCCTGGTAGGCGTCGAAGACATAGCCGCGCGCGATGTCCGGGTCACCCACGTGGTTCCAGCCCTTGATCCGCAGGTCCAGCGGGATGTCCAGCAGCCCGCGGTACAGCAGCGAGCCGTCCGCGCGGCTCGCGAGCCCCTGCCCGCCGCCGAGGGTGTCCGTGTACGACGTTCCGGTCCGCGCCCACTGCGGTTCCCCGGAGGCGGCGAATGCGCTCGGGGAACCGAGGGTCACAGCAGCGGCCAAAGCGGTGAGGGCGACCAGCTGACGCTTCATCAACGACCTTCCACGTCCACGAAGATGGGGTTGGAATAGAACCACGTATCGGCCCACGGGGCACCGTTGCCGGGCTCGTGGGAGACCGGTCCGTGCGGGTCCACGGACGCGCCCAGATACCCCGCGCCGTTCCGGTTGCCGTCGCTGCCGCGCAGCCGGACGTAGAAGGACTCGTCCCCGGCGGTCAGCGGGATGCGCAGGGTGTACGTCCCCTTGCGGCCGGACACGTCCTTGGTCTGTACGACCTTGGTGTCGGGCGCCTGCCAGGTGTCGCGGTCGGTCACCGGACCGCGCACCGCGCCACGGATCACGTCCACCTGCGCCAACTGGGGCAGGACGCCGTGCGGGTTCACCCGGGAGGCGGTCGTCACCGTCACGTACAGCGTGATCCGCTCGCCCTTGCGGACCCGCAGCCGGCCGCCCAGCGTGACACCCCGCCCGAAGTCGCAGTCCCGCTTCAGGCGCACGTCGAGCCCGTCGAGCAGATGCCCGTGGTCGAGCCAGACCCGGCCCGCGCGCAGGCCCGCCATCACCGCGCGGTAGCCGTAGCGGGTCACGCCGACGTGGGTACGGCTGAACTCACCGGGCCAGAAGTCGCTGCCCGGCTGCGGGGCGTCGGTGTCGACCGGGTCGGGCAGCCTGCCGGTGTTGTCGAAGTTCCGGCCGGCCGGCCAGTCGCCGTTCTTCCAGGTGTCGAAGACCGTCCGGTGGTTGTCGGAGTTGGTGGTGATCGAGAACAGCCGGCCCTCGGCCAGCATCGAGTCCCACAGCCCGCCGACGGTGGCGGTGGCCCAGTCGAAGCCGCCGTAGGTGAGGTAGGCCCCGGCCGGGTATCCGGCGTAGGAGTTGGCGGACGGAGCGTTCTGGTACTCGCCGCGGATCGCCGTGGAGCCGCCCCAGCCGGGGATGGCCGCGCCCTGGGCGCCGGGCGCGCCCTCCATACCGATCATGATCTCGGGGGCGGCGTCGCGCCAGTTGCGCATCTCGTGCGGGGAGTCGATGCCCAGGCGCAGCGGGTGATTGGCGAGGACGAGGACGTCGTCGACATAGCCGGTGCGACGCTGCTGGGCGAGCCACTGGATGGCCTTGACCGCGTGGGCCTCGTTGCGGGCCGTGTTCGGGTTGTCGGGGGCGCCGTCGGCGTAGCCGAGCAGCTTGCCGTCGTAGGCGAGCTCGAACCGGGTCAGCAGGTCGACCTCGTTCGGTCCGGGGGCCGCGAAGACCGTGCAGTGCTCGGCGGCCGGGATGTACCACTCCAGGCCCTGGAAGATCAGCCGGCGCGGGTTCTCGGCGCGGGCCTTGAGGATCTCCTGGTGCTCCAGCTTTGCGCCGTAGTAGGCGTGGCCGAAGTTGGAGTGCTCGTTGAACACCATCCAGTCGAGGCCGTACTTGGCGGCGGCCCGGGCCTGCTGGGAGAAGGTGTACTTCGCGTCGTGGCTGTAGACGGAGTGGACGTGGTGGTCGCCGACCAGATAGGCGAGGCGCGGGTCCTCGCCGCCGAAGGCCCGGCCGGAGGCGGCGACGGCCGGGGTGGCCGCCCCGCCGAGGGCGAACGCGGCGCCGAACAGGCCGGCGCGCCGCAGGAGTTGGCGTCTCGACACACCCTGGGCGTCGAGGTCGGCGGGGGCGATGGCCGGGTCGGCCCATTCGGGCAGCTGCTGCTCGGGCATGGTGGTCCTCGTGATCCTCGTGAAGGGGGTCAGTGGGTCATGAAGGAGGTGACGGGCAGCGCCCGGGACACGATCCGGACGTCACCGAGCCGGCCGTGCAGGATCTGGTCGATCTTCCCGGCGTACTCGTAGCCGCCGAGCAGCCAGGGCAGCCCGGCCGAGGCGATGCCGACGGCGGCGGCGTGCGGGTTGCGGGCCACCGGGCAGCCCTGGACGTACATGACCGTGTGCCGTCCGTCGTTGACGACGGCGAGGTGCCACCAGGTCTCGCGGGCGGTCTCGTCCCCCCAGTTGGTGGCGAGCTGCTGCTGGTTGAGCGGATGGACCGCCCACTGCGGGCCCGGTCCGTCGGAGATGGACAGCGTGGCGAGCGGCTCGTCGGGGTCGTCCGTGACCGGTCCGACGGAGCCGTTGTTGCCGGTGCGGCTGACCAGACCGGACCAGGCATTGTGGCCGGCGTCCCAGTCGGCGGGCAGCCGGTAGAACGCCTCGATGGTGTAACCGTGCGCGAAGGTGGCCGAGTTGAGGGGAGCCCCGTCGACCGTGCGCAGCCAGGCGCCCTTCAGCGGGGACTTGTAGCCCTGGAACTCCAGGCTGCCGTGGCCGGGCTGGTCGGGGTGGTGGTCGGGCGACCAGCCGAGCGTGCCGCCGCCGACCGAGACGACGGTGAGGTCGTTGCCGCGCCCCGAGAGGTCATGGACGGTGCCGGAGGGCGCCGACTCGAACCGCCAGTAGGCCATGGTCCCGGGTATCAGCATCTTCGACGCGGGCCGCGCGGGACGCACGGGCACGGGGTCGAAGCCCGAGAAGCGCTCCGCGAAGTCGATCTCGACCGAGAAGCGGTCCGCGTCGCCGCTCAGCTCGATCTCCTGCCGCTCCAGCTCGTTGAGCCCCCGCTGGGCGCGGCCCAGGATCCACGGGGAGACCGTCTCGACGTCGATGACCTTGCGGTCGAGGTCGAAGTGGTAGAGGCGGATCATCGCCGCGCCGCCGAAGTAGCGGTTCTGGTAGTTCGTCAGGTGCAGATGCACCTCGTTGCCCGCGGCGTTCTTGCGGACCGCCCGCCCCGCGGGCCAGTAGTGGCCGCCCAGCGTGAGGAAGATCTGGTCATGGGCCTCGATCAGCTGGTCCCACAGCTGCTGCCCGTAGGCCGACAACGTGTCGTCCTCGGCGACCAGTTCGTGCGTGGTGAGGACGACCGGCGTCTTCGGGTGGGCGGCGAGGACGTCCTTCGCCCAGGCACACCCCTTCGCGGACAGCCGCCAGTCCAGCGCCAGCACCATCCACTCGCGCCCGGCGGCCCGGAACAGATGGAAGGTGTTGTAGCCGTCCGGGGAGGCGCCGCCGAACGTGGGCTTTCCCTGGAAGCGCTTCGGCCCGAACGCGTCCAGATACGGCGTCGCGCCGCGCTGGTCGTCCGTCGAGGACCGCACGTCGTGGTTGCCGGCCAGGACGCTGTAGCCGACTGAGCGCCGGTCGAGGATCCCGAACGCCTCGCTGATCGCGGCGACTTCGGCCGGTGCGCCGTTCTGGGTGAGGTCGCCGAGATGGGACAGGAAGACGATGTTGTCGTCCTTGCCGTGTTCCAGCAGATAGCGCAGGGACGCCTCGATCGGCGCCTTGTCGATGCTGGGCCCGTCGAAGAGGTACTGGGTGTCGGGCATCACCGCGAGGGTGAAGCGGCGGCTCGCGGTGTCGGGCCGCCAACCGCTCTTCTCGGCGGCCTCGGCGACGGCCGGCAGGGCGACCCCGGCGGTGGCGGCGGCCCCGAGCAGCGCGGTGGCCCTGAGGAAGGTGCGTCTTCCGGCGTCGGCCTGCGCGGCCTCGCCCTGGCTGTGGTCATGCCAAGTACACACGTGTGCTCCGTGAGAGTGGTGAGGCCGGGGAGAATGGAGAATGAGGTGGGTGCGACCGGGGGAATTCAGCGAACGCGCAGGGTCCAGCTCCAGCGGTGGACACCCGGTGGGATGCGGTACCGGGGCGAGGTGTCGGGTCCGCACGAGGCCGTGCCCAGCCCTCGGTGCGCCGCGTCGATGTGCACGACGCAGCCGGGCCGCGGCACCAACTCGTCGTGGTGCGCCGCGGCGGCCACGTCCTCGGCGCGGTGGCGGGTGACGGAGACCTGGCGCGGCTCATCGAGCACCACCGCGAGGCCGGTGCCGTCCGGTGCCGACAGGGTGAAGTGCCGTACGCCGTGCCGGCCGCCGCTCTCCTGCGGACGCAGACAGGGCGTGAACAACTCGTCGACGGGGACGGAGCGATGGCCGACGGGCGCCCCCGCGCTCCGGTCGGGATACGACTCCCAGGGCCCCTGCCCGAACCACTCCAGCAGCTTTGGGCCCGGCGTCGTCCCGAAGACCGTGCCGACCCGCGCCACGTCCTCGAACTCCTCCGGCAGCTCGGCCTCTTCATCGATGCGGACACCGCCCTCGACGGGCGTGAGCACCTGCCGGTGCCGTACGACCCCGGCCGTCCCGGCGTACTCGGCGCGCACCGTCACCCGGCCGCCGTACCGCCGGACCGACACGACCTTGCGGACGAGCGAGTCGAGTCCCCAGGCCCGCCAGCGCTGCGCCATGCCGCCCAGCTCGTTGTTGTCGGTGGGCGCCCGCCACAGCGAGAGAGCCGGCGCGGCCGTCAGCAGCGGATGGATCAGCAGACCCTCGCCGTCGACCTCGACGGCCCGGTCCGCGGGAGCGTCTTCGAGCGGCACGGCCGGACCGCGCAGCCGGATCCGCGGCACGCACACCTCGGTCCCGCGCGGTGCCCACGGCAGGTCCTGCGCCGTGCTCACCCGCAGCGTCAGCCAGGCCTCGCCGCCGTCGCGCGGCACGGCGAAGGGCAGCGGCACGGCCGCCGTCTCGCCGGGCCGCAGACCGGGCAGTACGGCGGGCGCGGACAGCGTACGGCCGTCCGCCAGGGACAGCTCCCAGGTGCCGGACAGCCAGTCCAGGCCCCGGAAGTGCTGGTGGTTGGAGAGGACGATCCCCTCGTGCCGGAAGCACTCGATCCGCACCGGCGCCGCGAGCTCCCGGTGCTCGTACAGCACCGGCTTCGGGGTGCGGTCGGGCAGGACGACACCGTCCGCGACGAACGCGCCGTCGTGGATCGGCTCGCCGAAGTCGCCGCCGTACGCCCAGCGATGGCCGGGCGCGGCGACACCGTTGTCATACAGCCCGGCGCCTGCGCGTCCGGCCGGTTTTCCGTCGCTCACGCGCTGAAGAATTCCGTGGTCCCAGAACTCCCGGATGAACCCGCCCTGAAGACCCGGGGTGGCCTCGATGGCGGCCCAGTCGTCCAGATCTCCTCGCCCGGTGTGGGCGGCCTGCCCAGGCCCGTGAGGACGAGGGCGTAGAAGAGCAGCCCGGTCAGCAGCACGTCGGGCCGGCCGTCGTGCACGGATACGTCCTCTCGTCCGGAGAGCCCGTCAAAACTCTTCAATTCGGTGACCGGAATCGTGTGCCGCTCCTGAGATTGGTCAATAACTGAGCAGAACTGAGCATGGATTTGATTGAAGATGACGAGTAGTGTTCATGGTGTGCTGGCGGAACGACGACATCAACTCATCCTCCGGGCCCTGCGCTCCGGCGGCCCCGCGGCCGTGACCGACCTCTCCGAACAGCTCGGCGTGAGCCCGGCCACGATCAGACGCGATCTGCTCAAACTGGAGGAGGACGGCCTGCTCACGCGGGTGCACGGCGGCGCCGTGGTGGAGGAGGGGGACCAGCCCTTCGCCGAGGTCGCCGAGGTGCGCGTGCCCGAGAAGGACGCCATAGCGGCGCGCGCGGCGGCGATGGTCGCGGACGGCCAGTCGGTGCTGTTCGACATCGGCACCACCGCCTACCGGCTGGCACGTCAGCTGCACGGCCGCCGGCTCACCGTGATCACCAGCAACCTGGTGGTCTACGAGGAGCTGGCCGACGACGAGGGCATCGAGCTGGTGCTGCTCGGCGGCATGGTCCGCCGCGAGTACCGCTCCCTGGTCGGCTTCCTCACCGAGGACAACCTGCGCCAGCTGCACGCCGACTGGCTCTTCCTCGGCACCAGCGGAGTGCGGCCCGGCGGGCAGGTGATGGACACGACCGTTGTCGAGGTGCCGGTCAAGCGAGCCATGATCAAGGCAAGCGAAAAGGTCGTCCTGCTCGCCGACTCGGCGAAGTTCCCGGGTACCGGAATGGCGAAGGTCTGTGGTCCCGAGGACCTGGACGTGGTGGTGACGAACGCGCCGGTCGACCCGGTGACGCGCTCCTCCCTGGAGGAGGCGGGCGTCGAGGTGGTCCTGGCAGGAAAGGTGCAGCCGTGAAGCTGACGATTCTGGGCGGCGGCGGATTCCGTGTGCCGCTTGTGTACGGGGCGCTGCTGACCGACCGCGGCGAGGGGCGGGTGACGGAGGTCGTCCTGCACGATCTGGACGACGGCCGGCTGCGCGCGATCGTGCGCGTCCTGGCCGAACAGGCGTCGAGCGTGCCCGACGCGCCCCGGGTGACGGCCACCACCGACCTCGACGAGGCCCTGCGCGGCGCCGACTTCGTCTTCTCCGCGATCCGCGTCGGCGGCCTGGCGGGCCGGGCCGATGACGAGCGGGTGGCGCTCGCGGAGGGCGTGCTCGGCCAGGAGACGGTCGGCGCGGGAGGCATCGCCTACGGTCTGCGGACGGTCCCCGTCGCCGTCGACATCGCCCGCCGGGTGGCCCGCCTCGCCCCCGACGCCTGGGTCATCAACTTCACCAACCCGGCCGGCCTGGTCACCGAGGCCATGTCCCGCCATCTCGGCGACCGCGTCATCGGCATCTGCGACTCGCCCGTCGGCCTCGGCCGCCGTATCGCCCGGGTGCTCGGCGCGAACCCCAAGGAGGCGTGGATCGACTACGTCGGTCTCAACCACCTCGGCTGGGTGCGCGGCCTGCGGGTCGCCGGACGCGACGAACTCCCGCGCCTGCTCGCCGACCCCGACCTGCTCGGCTCCTTCGAGGAGGGCAAGCTCTTCGGCACCGACTGGCTGCGGTCCCTGGGCGCGATCCCCAACGAGTACCTGCACTACTACTACTTCAACCGCGAGGCCGTCCGCGCCTACCAGCAGGCCGGGAAGACCCGCGGCGCCTTCCTGCGCGACCAGCAGGCCCACTTCTACGAGGAGATGCGCAACCCGGACGCGCCGGCCCTCGCCGCCTGGGACCGCACCCGCGCCGAGCGCGAGGCCACCTACATGTCCGAGAACCGCGAGACGGCCGGCGCCGGCGAGCGTGACGCCGACGATCTCTCCGGCGGCTACGAGAAGGTCGCCCTCGCCCTGATGCGGGCCATTGCCCGCGACGAACGCACCACCCTGATCCTGAACGTGCGCAACGCGAACACCCTCTCCGTGCTCGACCATGACGCCGTCATCGAGGTCCCCTGCCTGGTCGACGCCAACGGCGCGCACCCGGTCGCGGTCGACCCGCTGCCCGGCCACGCCACGGGCCTGGTGTGCGCGGTCAAGGCGGTCGAGCGCGAGGTGCTCGCCGCCGCCGAGTCCGGCTCCCGTACGACGGCCGTGAAGGCCTTCGCGCTCCATCCGCTGGTCGACTCCGTGAACGTGGCCCGTCGGCTCGTCGAGGGCTACACCGCCGTCCATCCCGGCCTGGCATATCTTGTGTAAGCGCTTTCCCTTCGCTTCCTGGAGACCTCCATGCACGACGAACGCCGCCGGATCGAGGAGCGCGTAGAGCGCCTCCACAACCAGCGCATCAAGCCCGCGACATACGCGGCCACCGTCCCCCTCGCAGTGGAGGCATGGCAGGCGCCCGGGGAGCCCGTGCCCTTCGAGGAGGCCGCGGCCGCCCCTTACGAGCCCTTCGCGATGGGCACCCCATGGGGCCCGCCGTGGGGGACGACCTGGTTCCGGATGCGCGGACAGGTGCCCGCCGCCTACGCGGGCCGGCGCGTCGAGGCCGTGATCGACCTCGGCTTCGTGGGTGACTGGCCCGGCAACCAGGCCGAGGCCCTCGTCCACCGCACCGACGGTACCCCGCTCAAGGCCGTCAACCCGCTCAACCAGTACGTGCCGATCGCCGACCCGGCGACGGGCGGGGAGCAGGTCGACTATCTGGTCGAGGCCGCCTCCAACCCCGACATCCTCGCGGGCGACTTCGCGGCCCCGACCCCGCTGGGCGATGTGCTGACGGCGGGCGACCGTCCCCTGTACACCTTCCGCCGCGCCGACATCGCCGTCCTCGACGAGGACGTCTGGCACCTCGACCTCGACGTCCAGGTGCTGCGCGAGCTGATGCTGGAACTCGGCGAGCACGACCCGCGCCGGCACGAGATCATGCACGCCCTCGACCGGGCGATGGACCTGCTGGACCTGGACGACATCTCCGGTTCGGCGCCCGCCGTGCGCGCGGCCCTGAAGCCGGTGCTGTCGAAGCCCGCCCACGCCAGCGCCCACGTCGTCTCCGGCGTCGGCCATGCCCATATCGACTCCGCCTGGCTGTGGCCGATCCGCGAGACCAAGCGCAAGACGTCCCGCACCTTCTCCAACGTCACGTCCCTGGCCGACGAGTACGAGGAGTTCGTCTTCGCCTGCTCGCAGGCCCAGCAGTACGAGTGGGTGCGAGACAACTACCCGCAGGTCTGGGCCCGCATCCAGGAGTCCGTGAAGAAGGGCCAGTGGGCGCCGGTCGGCGGCATGTGGGTGGAGGCCGACGGCAACCTGCCCGGCGGCGAGGCGCTCGCCCGCCAGCTGATCCACGGCAAGCGCTTCTTCATGGAGCACTTCGGCATCGAGACCAAGGGCGTCTGGCTGCCCGACTCCTTCGGCTACACCGCCGCCTACCCGCAGCTCGCCAAGCTCGCCGGCAACGACTGGTTCCTCACCCAGAAGATCTCCTGGAACCAGACCAACAAGTTCCCCCACCACACCTTCTGGTGGGAGGGCATCGACGGCACCCGCGTCTTCACCCACTTCCCGCCGATCGACACCTACAACGCCCGCTTCAGCGGCACGGAGATGGCCCGCGCGGTGCGCAACTACAGCGAGAAGGGCGGCGCGACCCGCTCGCTGGCCCCCTTCGGCTGGGGCGACGGCGGTGGCGGCCCCACCCGCGAGATCATGGAACGGGCGCGCCGCCTCAAGGACTTGGAGGGCTCCGCCCGGGTCGAGATCGAACACCCCGACGCCTTCTTCGCGAAGGCACGCGCCGAGTATCCGGACGCCCCGGTGTGGGCCGGCGAGCTGTACCTGGAGCTGCACCGCGCCACCTACACCACCCAGGCCCGCACCAAGCAGGGCAACCGCCGCTCGGAACACCTGCTGCGCGAGGCGGAGTTGTGGGCGACGACGGCCGCGCTGCACGCGCTGGGCTACGTGTACCCGTACGAGAGGCTCGACCGCCTCTGGAAGACGGTGCTGCTGCACCAGTTCCACGACATCCTGCCCGGATCCTCCATCGCCTGGGTGCACCGCGAGGCGGAGGCCGAGTACGCCCGGGTGGCGGGGGAGCTGGAGGAGCTCACCGCCGAGGCCGTGGCCGCGCTCGGCGGCGGCGGGACGCGGGTCTTCAACACCAGCCCCTACGGCCGCGCCGAGGTCATCCGCACGTCGGACGGCACGCCGGCGTACGTAGAGGTGCCCGCGAACGGCAGCGCGCCCCTCGGCGACGCCGAACCCCCGCGGCCGGTCACGGTGTCGGGGCGGGTCCTCGACAACGGGCTGGTCCGCGTGGCGGTGGCGGAGGACGGCACGCTGTCGTCCGTCGTCGACCTGCGGGCGAACCGTGAGGTTCTCGCGGACCCGGGCAATCTGCTGCGCCTGCACACGGACCTGCCCAACTACTGGGACGCCTGGGACATCGACAAGCACTACAAGAACCGGTACACGGACCTCCTGGACGCCGAGTCGGTCACGGTGGTCGATCAGGGTCCGCTCGTCGGCGCGATCCGCGTGGAGCGCTCCTTCGGCAAGGGTTCGAGGATCACCCAGACGATCACCGTCCGGGCGGGCAGCCCCCGGATCGACTTCGAGACCGAGATCGACTGGCACGAGGCCGAGAAGATCCTCAAGGCGGGCTTCCCGGTGGACATCCGGGCCGCGCACTCCTGCGCGGAGATCCAGTTCGGTCATGTCCAGCGCCCCACCCACACCAACACCAGCTGGGAGGCGGCCCGCTTCGAGGTGTCCGGCCACCGCTGGGTGCACCTCGGCGAACCCGGCTACGGTGTCGCGGTCATCAACGACTCGACCTACGGCCACGACGTCTCCCGCACGGTCCGCGAGGACGGAGGTACGACCACCACGGTCCGGCTCAGCCTGGTCCGCGCCCCGCGCGTCCCCGACCCCGAGGCCGACCAGGGCCGGCACCGGTTCGTCTACTCCCTGCTGCCCGGCGCGCGCATCGAGGACGCGGTCGCCGCGGGCTACGCCCTCAATCTGCCGCTGCGCGTGGCGGACGCGGCGGGTGAGCCGGAGCCGGTGGTCTCGGTGGACGGCGCGGGCGTGACGGTCGAGGTGGTCAAGCTCGCCGACGACCGGTCGGGCGATGTCGTCGTCCGGCTCTACGAGTCCCGCGGCGGCCGGGCCCAGGGCGCCCTGCGCACCGGCTTCCCGCTCGCCGGCGCCCAGGTCACCGACCTGCTGGAGCGCCCCCTGGAGAACACGGACCTCGACATCGACGCCACCGGCGCGATCCCGGTCGCGCTGCGCCCCTTCCAGATCCTGACCCTGCGTCTGCGGCGTGCCGAGGTGAGCTGACCCGTGGCGATACAACCCTGGTTCACCGACGCCAAGTTGGGGATCTTCGTCCACTGGGGCATCTACGCCGTCGACGGCGTCCAGGAATCCTGGTCGTTCTACGACGACATCGTCCCCTACGACCGGTACATGTCCCAGCTCGACCGGTTCACGGCCGCCCGCTACAACCCCCGTGACTGGGCGAGGCTGTTCGCCCGCGCGGGCGCCCGGTACGCCGTGCTGACCAGTCGGCACCACGACGGCGTCGCCCTGTGGGACAGCGCCCACGGCCGGCTGAACGTGGGCCGTGATCTGATCACCGGCTACGCGGACGCCCTGCGCGAGGAGGGCCTCAAGGTCGGTCTCTACTACTCGCACTCCGACTGGAGCCACCCGGACTACGCCTCCACCCGCAGGCCCGGCCGCCCGCCGGAGCAGGAGGACAACCGCTACTCCGAGGCCGCGGCCGAATGCGAGGACCCGGCGGCCTGGGAGCGGTTCATCGCCTACCGGGACGGCCAGATCCGCGAACTCGCCGAGCGTCACCGGCCCGATCTGATGTGGTTCGACGGCGAGTGGGAGCGCAGCGAGGAACAGTGGCGGATCCGTGAACTCGCCGCGCTCGTCCGCTCGCACGCGCCGGACGTCGTCTTCAACGCGCGCATGCTGAGCGAGGGCGACTATGCGACGCCCGAGCAAGGGGCTCCCGTGGTCCCACCGGACGGCCCCTGGGAGCTGTGTCTGACGATCAACGACTCCTGGGGCTTCCAGCACCACGACCACCACCACAAGTCGGTGGACCAGCTGATCCGCTACTTCACCGAGACGATCGGCGGCGGTGGCAACCTGCTGCTCGACGTCGGCCCGCGGGAGGACGGGACCGTACCGGCCGAGCAGGCAGAGCGGCTGGAGGGGCTCGGCGACTGGATCGGCAGGCACGCCGAGGCGGTGTACGGGACGCTGCGGGGGCTGCCGGCCGGCCATCACCACGGCCCGAGCACGCTCTCGCCGGACCGCCGCACCCTGTACCTGACGCTGTTCGACGCCCCGCGTGCCGCGTTCGGTGTGCGCGGGCTGCGCAGCGGGGTGCGCCGGGTGACGGTGCTGGGCAGCGGCAGGGAGCTCGGCCATCGGGTCGTCGGCGGTCTGCACGAGGCGCCGGGTGTGCTGTGGATCGATCCGCCCGCCCCGGCCGACCTCGACCCGCATGCCACGGTGCTCGCCCTGGAACTGGACGGTGAACTGGAGCTCTACCGCGGGGCGGGCCGCTCCTGACGGTGTGTCCGCACGGCCTCGTGCTCCCGCTCACCGCCGGGTGACGTCATTCGGGCCGGCCGGTCGCTCCCCGTGACAGCGGCCGACCGGCCCGATCCCCCGTGGTCCCCCGTTCTCCCCCCTGGCTCCCCCCGAGCCTGTTCCCCCGTTGTCCCCCGTACTTCCCCCGTTGTGTTTCACCGTTAAGAGCCGCCGGGCCGGCCCCTGATACACCCCGGCACGAAAAAAATTCCCGGCAGGTGTCCGAGGGGAAAGGAGAGTCCCCCCGGCCCAGGAACCGGGGGGACGTCAGCAGTGGTGCGCTCAGCCGGTGAAGCCGGCCGTGATGGAGGTGAACTGCCAGTTGTTCTGGCTGATGCCGGAGCAGTTGCTCACCACGCCGCCGCCCGCGCAGGGCCGGTCGCGGTTGACGGACCAGAAGGCGAGCCGGGCAATGTGGTGGGAGTTGGCCCAGTCGCGGATCTGGGTCCAGATCGCCGGGGTGGTGGTCTCCTGCTGGTCGGACAGGCCGTTCATGCCGGAGATGCCGATGTGGGAGTACGCGGTGGCGTCGTCCCAGCCGAAGGTCGACTTGAGTTTGGCCTTCAGGCCCTCGGTGGCATTGACGGTGTTGCCGTACATGTCGGAGCCGCCGCCGAAGTCGAAGGGCATGATGGTGAAGACGTCGATGTTGGCGCCGAGCGACTGGGCCTGCTCGATGAGGCGGTTGCCGTAGTAGGTCGGGCCGGTCGTCGAGGTGCCGAAGGTGACGATGGTCTTCAGGCCGGGGTTGTTGGCCTTGACCGTCTTGAGGGCGGTGAGGATCTTCGCCTGGACGGCCTCGCTCTCGAACTCGTCGGAGTTCTCGATGTCCATGTCGACGGCCTTGAGGCCGTAGGCGTCGATGACCTTCTGGATCGCCCCGGCGAGTGCGCTCGCGGAGGAGCAGTTGGCGCCGAGCTTGCTGCCCTGCCAGCCGCCGAACGACGGGACGATGTCACCGCCCGCGGAGCGGATCTGGTTGATGGCGGTCTGGTCGACGCCACCGGTCAGCGCGCGGCTGCCGTCCCAGGCGGGGTTGCAGCCGCCGGAGTCCAGCACGAACGCCATCGTGAACCACTTGATGCCCGTCGCGCTCATCACCGTGGTCGGGCTCGGCGGGTCGCCCCAGCCCTCGTACAGATACGGCGCGGCCTGCTTGAAGCCGGTGCCGCCGCTGCCCGCGTCCGTGGTGACGGTCACGGAGTTGGAGGCCCCGGACCTGTTGCCGGCCGCGTCCCGAGCCCTGACGGTGAAGGTGTACGCCGTGCTCGGCGACAGCCCGCTGACCGTGGCCGTCGTACCGGACACGCTGAGTACCTGGTTGGAGCCGGCGTAGATGTCGTAGGCCGTGACCCCGACGTTGTCCGTCGAGGCGTTCCACTTCAGCGACACGCTCGACGAGGTCTTGCCCGTCGAGGTGAGACCCGTGGGCACGGTCGGCGCCTGGGTGTCGCCGCCTCCGCCGCCACCCGGGCCGTCCAGGCTGATGTCGTCGGCGTAGTACGTGCCCTGCGCGTACCAGCCGTGGACGTAGATGGTGGCGCTGGTCTGGGAGGCGCCGGTGGTGAAGGACACCGACAGCTGGCTGTAGGCGGACGGGGAGGTCGTCCATGTCGAGGCGCCGCCGTTCACCCCGAGGTAGACATAGGAGCCGCGCACCCAGCCGCTGAGCGTGTAGGCGGTGTTCGGCTGGACCGCGACGGTCTGGGTGCACTGTGCGTTGTCGCTCGAACTCGCCGCCCCCGCAAGGGCCTTGGAGCCGCTGTGCACGGGGGAGGAGACGACCGAGCCGAGGTTGCCGGTGCAGGTCCAGGGGGAGAGGCCGCCCGACTCGAAGCCGGGGTTGGTGAGGATGTTGGCCGCGTGGGCCGTACCGGGCAGGGCGATGGCTCCGGCGAGTGCGAGGACCGCGGAGCCGACCAGGGCGAGCAGACGACGTCTGGAACGTCGGAATGTGTTGCGCACGCGATCTCCCTGATGGAATGGGGGTGTTCGGGAGTGCACGGATGTGCGGAAGGGGTGCGCAACCAAGTTGGTATGGACCAATCACGGTGTCAAGGGGCTGCGCCATGATTGGTCCAGACCGGTGTGGACTCGACGGCCGGGCCTAGGCGGGTGCGATGGCCGAGGCGGTTGCGGGGGCAGGGCTGGGGGTTTCGGCCTCGGTCGTGAGTTCGGCGGCGGGCCCGGTGGCGGGCGCGGGCATCGCCGGGAGCAGCGGCTCGGTCTCCGCCGACCGCTGGTGCGGCAGCGACACCGGCCGCAGCGGGCGCGGTCCGGACACCACCGTGTAGTCCTGGCCCAGGAACGGCGGCTCGATCTCGCCGGGGTCCTCGCCGAGCGCCAACTGTACGGCCGCCCACGGGGCGTTGACTCCGCACAGCGCCAGCTGGTGCAGGCCGCCCGCCGGACGCGTGTTGACGTCGAGCAGCACCGGACGGTCGCCGTACATCCGGAACTGGATGTTGGACAGGTGGTGCAGCCCGAAACCTCCCGCGATCAGCCGGGCCGGCGCCAGCCACCGCTCGTCGAGCGTGAAGCCGCGGCGACGGCCGTTCTTGGTGCGTCCGACGGCCAGCCGGATCCGGTTGTCGGGACCCGTGAGGCAGTCGACCGACACCTCCGGCTGCTCCAGACGCGGCATCACCAGCCAGTCCACGGGGTGATCGGCCTTCTCCAGCGCCTCGACGACCAGGTCCAGCTGGACGTAGGGACCCGGGAAGCCGTTGAGGTGCAGAAGCGAGAACGGGGCGCGCGTGATGACGCGGAAGCCCACGCCGCCCGCGCCCGCGGCCGGCTTGAAGCAGGCCTTGTGACCCTCCGCCTCCAGCTGCTCGACGGCGGTGACGAGCTCTTCGGCCGTCCGCACCCGCCACCACGGCGGCACCGGCACGCCGACCGAGCGCACCGCCTCGTAGGCCGTCGCCTTGTCCTCGAACACGGCCACCGCCTCCGGCGTCGGCGCCAGCAGGGCCGTGCCGACCGCCTCGAAGTCGGCGCGGTGCGCCACGATCGCGGCCTGGTGCAGCCGGGGCACGAACACGTCGATGCCGCGCCGTGCGCACTGGTCCAGGGCGTACTCGACGTACGCGGCCGGGGACAGGCCCTCCGGCTCCAGGTCGGCGGTGTCGGCGGCGGCCAGCACGGGGGAGTCGGCGTCGCCGTGCGTGGCATGGATCTCGACCGCACGGTCGCTGGGATTTCTCCGCAGCTGATCCATGAAGAACACGTTCTCCGCGTACGTGCGGTTGAGCCAGACGCGTACGCGAGAGATCATGCAGGCCGCCTTTCGGGGATTTCGGGCAGGGCGGAGCGGCCCGTGCCCGGGCAGGGTGGTTGGAGGGACACCAAACCGCCCTACGCGAAGGGAAGTTCGTGGCGGTGGTGTTGGGGCGATCATACGGCTTTCAAGGGCCCCGTCGTGCAACGCGAATGTTACGGATTCCCGGCTTCTGCCAAACCATCTCCCTCACCACCACTCTCCCGCCCCAACGGGACGCCTCCCGACCCCGGCTCACCCGGACGACGCAGCCGTGCGGAAAGGGCGGGTGAGCGGCGCCGGCGGGGCCCGGGCCGTGGCGCCGCGCCGTCCGGATCGGTTGCCCCTTGTCCGGGGGCGGTGAATATGTTCTCGTGTTGCCAGTGGCGTGATCGGAAGGGGTGACGGGTGGAGTCGACGGCCGATGGTGCCGGGCAGTTGCTGGCCATCAGCGACCTGCACATCGCGTACGCCGAGAACCGTGCGCTCGTCGAACAGATGCGCCCCGAGACGGACGACGACTGGCTGATCGTGGCCGGTGACGTCGCGGAGACCGTCGCCGACATCCGCTGGGCCCTGGAGACGCTCGCCGGCCGCTTCCGCAAGGTGCTGTGGGTCCCCGGCAACCACGATCTGTGGACCCACCCCAAGGACCCCGTCACCCTGCGCGGCGTCCCACGCTACGAGTACCTGGTCGGGATGTGCCGGGACCTGGGCGTGACCACCCCCGAGGACCCCTACCCCATCTGGGACGGCCCCGGCGGCCCGGTGGCCGTGGCGCCGCTGTTCCTCCTGTACGACTACTCGTTCCTGCCCGACGGCTGCGCGACCAAGGAGGAGGGCCTCGCCTACGCGCACGGCACCGGCATCGTCTGCAACGACGAGTACCTGCTGCACCCCGACCCCCACCCCTCGCGCGAGGCCTGGTGCCGCGCCCGGGTCGCCGCGACGGAACGCAGGCTCGCCGAACTCCCGGACGACCTGCCCACCGTGCTGATCAACCACTATCCGCTCGACCGGCACCCCACCGACGTCCTGTGGCACCCCGAGTTCGCCATGTGGTGCGGCACCGACCTCACCGCCGACTGGCACCGCCGATTCCGGGTCGACACCATGGTCTACGGTCATCTCCACATCCCGCGGACCACCTGGCTCGACGGCGTCCGCTTCGAAGAGGTGTCCGTGGGATATCCCCGCGAGTGGCGCAAGCGACCGGAACCCCCGGGAAGGCTGCGCCGCATTCTGCCGATGGAGGTCGGATCCGGTGATCGAGGAGCTGCTCCCGGACTCGGTCGTGGCCGTGGAACTGCACGGTGACGACGCGATCCAGGAAGCCCCGCTCTATCCCGAGGAGGAGGCGCTCATGGTCCGGGCGGTGGCCAAGCGCCGCCGCGAGTTCTCGTCCGTGCGCGCCTGCGCCCGGCGGGCCATGGAGAAGCTCGGCGTACCCGCGCAGCCCATCCCGACCGGCGAGAGCGGAGCCCCGCGCTGGCCGGACGGCCTGGTCGGCAGCATGACCCACAGCCAGGGCTACTGCGCCGCGGCCCTGGTCCGCGCCGCCGACCTGGCCTCCCTCGGTATCGACGCCGAACCGGACGAACCGCTGCCCGAGGACGTCGTCTCCTTCGTCTTCCTGCCCACGGAGCGCGAGCGCCTGCGCGGGCTCGCCGCGGAGCGCCCCGACATCCACTGGGACCGGATCCTGTTCAGCGCCAAGGAGTCCGTCTACAAGGCGTGGTTCCCCCTCACCGGACGCTGGCTGGACTTCAGCGAGGCCGACATCGAGATCCTCGCGGACCCCGGCGAGCGGCCGCACGGCGGTCTGCGCGCCGAACTCCTCGTCCCCGGCCCATGGGTGGACGGTCACCGCGTCCAGCGGTTCGAGGGCCGGTGGAGCGTCCGGCGCGGAGTCGTGACCACGGCCGTGGTCGTGCCCCACTCCTGAGGGCCGGCGTCGGCCTCAGGGCCGCGGACACCACATCTGCAGCAGCCGGAAGAACGCCTCCTCGTTGCCCGTGAGTCCCGCGTCCGCCAGTGCCTGCTCCGCCTCGGCGAGCACGGTGGGCGGGACCACGGCCGGACGGCCGCCGCGGCCGCCGTCCGGTGGGCCGTCGAAGGCCGCACGCACCGTATGCAGCAGTCGCAAGTAGGCCTGTACGGCGGTGCGCTCATGGTCGGTCAGTACGGCGGTGGGCATCGGTCGGCTCTCCCCGGTCGGCTTCACGGTCACGCGCCCGCAGGACACGTACCTCCAGCTTGCCGTCCACCACTGACAACGCCCTTTCTCCCGCACTCCGGGCTTCGCTCGTGCGGGGGGACCCCATCGCCCGGGTTCGCCCGCTCAGCGGAGGCGGAACCGCACCGGCCGGGCCGGGGCGACGCTCAGCCCTGCGGTCCCAGATAGCCCAGGGAGGCCTCGATGCGGCCCGCCAGGTGGTTTCGCTGCACCGGGCCGCGCAGGGCCGAACCCGCCAGCCAGGTGCGGCACTTGCTGGCCAGCAGCAGGCCGAAGGTCTCGGCGTCGCGTTCCTCGTCCAGATGGAAGCGGGTGCGGGCGGCCACCCGCTGGACGGTCGCCTGGAGCGCCGCCTGGTCCGTGTCGTTGTCCAGCAGCCGGGTCGCGACGGCGACGCCCTCGACGTGGTGGCCGCCGTGGTCGGCCTTCATGTGCCACAGCTCGTGGCCGAGGATCACCAACTGGTGGTCGGGCGCGGTGCGTTCCTCGACGACGATGAGGTCCCGGTCGGTCATGTCGAGCCACAGCCCGCTGGCCGTCCCGGGCGGGAAGGCGGCCGTACGGAAGAGGACGGGACGGCCGCGGCGGCGGCTCATCGCCTCGCACAGCGCGGTGTACAGGTCGTGCGGCCGGGCCGGTGCGGGCAGCGTCAGCTCCCCGACGAGCTCGCCGCACAGCCTGCGCATGTCCCTGCCGATGCCCACAGTTCTCCCCCGGCTCACGACTCGGGCCGTTTGACGCTCTCCAGGAGCATGTCGAGCCACTCCGCGACCTTGTCCCGGTGCTGGTCGGTGGGCAGTTGCGCGGCGCGCCAGGCGATCCCGCGGACGCCGTGGTCCTGCAGCAGCCGCTCCAGCGGGTCCGCCACGGACTCGGCCGCGGCCCGTTCACGGTCGGCGAGTTTCTGCAGCAGCTCCTGCTCGGTGCGCCGCAGGGCGCCCGCGAGGGCCTCGGGGTCCTCCGCCGTGAGAAAGCCCGCGTGCACCCGGAAGAAGCGCTGGATGGCGTCGCAGTGCTCCATGGTGGGGCGCCGGTCGCCGTTGATGAGCGCGCCGGCCTGCTGCCGGGACATGCCCGCGCCGTCGGCTATCTCCTGCTGGGTGTACTTGCGCCCGTTCGGCTTGAGCCGGGTCCGGCGCAGCAGGTCGAGACGCTGCAGGAACCGGGCCTGCACATCGGGCTCGCCCGCGGGCCGCCCGCTCAGCAGGGCCCTGACCACGGGCTCGGGGACGCCGCAGGCGATACACAGGCGCCGGACGTCGAAGACCTCGGCGTGCGGTACGCCGAGCCGGTCGGCGAGCGCGGCGACGCGGGCGACGTCGGCCGGCAGCTGGGCGGTCGCCGTGGCGCCCGGATCCTCGTAGCCATCCGTCACCGACAGAACTCCTACGTCTCTCAGGGGCTTCAAGGGGTTCTCACAAGCGAGTGGCGTGAACTTCCCGGAGAGTAGCGGGTGGTTCGAACTCACATCCAGGTCTCGCCACAACTGTGGCCAATTTCAGCCGTCAACAGGCATGAAATGCCACGATAGTTGACATGACTCTTGTCGGGGCAGCAGGATCACATCGCCGCGTGAAGGCCGCATAGGCAAGAGGGGTGACCTCCCGATGGCATATCAGGCAGGTGGGCAGCGGTCGGCGCCGCGGCCCGTCCCCGAGAGTCTCGAGGCCCAGGCATATCTTCAGGACTACGCCACGCTGCTGGAGGCCGTCGCCTTCCCGTCCGTGGTCTTCGACCACCGCTGGGACGTGGTCCTGGCCAACGGCGCGTTCGAGACACTTTTCCGCGGCATCGGCCCGCACCCCACGGCCATGCCGGGCGACAACCTGCTCCGGTTCGTGCTGTTCCACCCCGACGCGGGAACGGTCCTCGGGGAGCACGAGGCGCGTTGGTGCCTGCCGATGCTGGCGCACTTCAAGGCGGCCATGGAGCGCTACGGCCATGACCATGAGCTGCAGGCCATCCGCCGGGAGATCTCCCAGGACCCCATCATGGAGGCCGCGTACCGGCACGGTCTGCCGCACTGGATCCGGGCCGTGGGGGACGAGGCCGTGGAGCACGACGGCGCCGTCCGCCCCCTGCTCCACCCCGACCCGCGCTGGGGCGCGACCGAGTGCCGCATCGTCGGTGACACCCCGAAGATGCTGGAGGCCATGGGCTACACGCGTCTCACCCTGGTCCTGCGCGACTCCCGCCGCCCCGGCGCGGCCCCGCGCCGCCCCCGCCGCGCGCGTGGCAGCGCCACGCACCTGACCGTCGTACCGACCGCGGACGCCTGACCCGGCACCGTCGGCGTTCAGGTCGCCGACGGCGCCGGGCGGCACACCCGCCCCATTGGCTCCGGGCCGCGCCCCGCTCAGCCCGCCCCCACGACCAGCACCAGCGGCACCCCGCGGCACGGAACCAGTCGTGTCCCGGCGAACGCCGTGGCTCGCGCCCGCTCCAGCACGGTCGCGAAGTCCGGGCCCTTGGTGAGGGAGCCGGCCAGGTGGGCCGGGTCCGCGGAGGCCGCCACGCGGCCGCGGGCGTTCACCAGATGGGCGGGGCCGGACAGCTCGCGCAGGAGGGGGAGCGCGGTCGCCTCGAAGTGCCGCAGATACACGTCGGCCGCGGCCACTCCCACGAACCGGCCCGCCACCTCCACCGGCGCGGACAGGGTGAGGCTGTACTCGTCGGAGCAGAGGTAGTCGACGTACGGTCCGGCCACGGCCCGCCGCCCGGTGTCACGGGGCAGCGCGAACCAGTCCCAGTGCGTGTAGTCCGAGTACGCCGACCGGTTCGGGTCGAGGTCGAGCAGCAGCGGCCGTACGTCCCCCTCGGCGGTCGTCTGCCACCACTCCAGCCAGGCGGGTACGTCGGCCAGCAGACCCGGTGCCGCGACGAAGCCGACTCCGGAGACCAACTCCTGGCGGGCCAGCCGAAGGTGCAGCCCCGGACGGAGCGCGGCCAGATCGGCGGAGGCGGGCCGGCCGCCCCGAGCGTGCACCCGGGCCAGCAGCTCGGCCGTGTCGGCGCGGGTCTCGGCGACCGCGGCGAAGACCGCCTCCAGTGCGTCGCCCACCCGGGCCGCCACGCGCTCCTCCGCCGACGCGTCGAGCGTCGCGGCGGCGCCGGGACCGGGGCTCCTGCTCATGGCGCCCTCCAGCGGACGGGGACCGGTGACGAGTCCTACAGCGTGAGGCGCACCGCGATGAGCCGTGCCGTCGACTCCTGTACGCACCGTTCGGCCAGCGTGCCGGCCGAGGCGTGCGCCCCATCTTGCACGGCCGAGATTACGGAGCGGTGACGGTCTGCGGCTTCTTCACGATATTCGTCGTCCCCGAACACGAGGCACAGCAGCGCGCCCACCTCCGTCTGCAGGGCCACCTGTTCGCGGGTGAGCCGGGCGGACTGCGCGGCCGCGGCCAGCTCCACGTGGAAGCGGCCGTACATCCGGCTGCGGGTCGGCGCGTCCTCTGCCTCGGCCAACTCCACGGCCGTACGCCGCAGTTGGATCAGGTCGTCCGGTTCCGTGCGCTGTGCGGCGAGCCGGGCCGCGGCGCCCGACAGGGCGGCCCAGTGATCGCCGAGGTCGCGCAGCTCCTCGGTGCTCCAGCCGCGCAGCCGGGCCTTGAGCCGCTCCTCGCCGGGCACGGCGGGCAGCGAGACGAAGCTGCCTCCGCCGCGCCCCCGGCGGGTGGTGACCAGGCCCTGCTGGCGCAGCGCCATGAGCGCCTCCCGCAGGGTCACCGTGGACACGCCGAGCTGCCCGGCCAGCTCGCTCTCCCCGGGCAGTTGCTCCCCGTCGGCGAGCAGCCCCAGCTCTATGGCGTCGCCGAGCCTGCGGACGACCGTGTCCACCCGCGCCCGGTTGTCGACCGGCGCGAACACGGCTCTGCGGGCCCCACCGTCCGTCGGTTGCTTCACGGTCACCACCTTGCACGTTGACTCAAGCTTTACCATAAGGGAGTCTTGAGATTTGACATATGACTTCATAGGTTTCCCTTCAACGATCAAGAGCGCCAGAAAGGTTCCCGCCCATGGAGGGAATTGCGATCCGGCTCGAAGGGCTGCGGAAGTCGTTCGGGGAGACGGCCGCCGTCGCCGGCGTCGACCTGGACATCCGGGACGGCAAGTTCTTCTCGATGCTCGGCCCGTCCGGATCCGGCAAGACGACCGTCCTGCGCCTGATCGCCGGCTTCGAGACCCCCACCGACGGCCGGATCGAACTGGCCGGGCAGGACGTCACCGGCCTCGCCCCCTTCGAGCGGGACGTGCACACCGTCTTCCAGGACTACGCGCTGTTCCCGCACATGACGGTCGAACAGAACGTCGCCTACCCCCTCAAGGTCCGCAAGGTGCCCAAGGCGGAGCGCCTGGTCCGCGCCCGCAAGGCGCTGGCCGAGGTGCGCCTGGACGGGTACGGCAAGCGCCGCCCCGCCCAGCTCTCCGGCGGCCAGCGCCAGCGCGTCGCCCTCGCCCGCGCACTGGTCGGCCGCCCCCGGGTCCTGCTGCTCGACGAACCCCTCGGTGCCCTCGACCTCAAACTGCGCGAGCAGATGCAGATGGAGCTCAAGGCGCTCCAGCGCGAGGTCGGCATCACCTTCGTGTTCGTCACCCACGACCAGGAGGAGGCGCTGACGATGAGCGATCGCATAGCCGTCTTCCACCAGGGCGTCGTCGAACAGGTCGGCACCCCCGCCGAGATCTACGAGCGCCCGGCGACCCCGTTCGTCGCGTCCTTCGTCGGCACCTCGAACCTCCTGGTGGGCGAGTCCGCCCAGCGCGTCGTCGGCACCCCCGGCACCTACAGCATCCGGCCCGAGAAGATCCGCGTCCTCAAGGAGTCCGCCACGGCGGACGAGTCCGAGCACGCCTCGGCCACCGGCACCGTCGCCGAGGTCGTCTACCTGGGCGACGCGACCCGCTTCCTCGTCGACCTCGACGCCGGCGGCCGCCTCACCGCCCTCCAGCAGAACCTGGAGACCTCCGCCGAGGACGTCGCCGCCTACCGCGGCGCCCGGGTCCGCCTCCAGTGGCATCCGCGCCACACGGTCCAGGTCCCCGACGCCGCCCGCTGAACCCCTGCTCACCCATGGAGAACGCCGTGCGCCACACCCGAACCCTCCACGTCGCGGCCGCCGCCGCGCTGCTCCTCGTCGCCACCGCCTGCGGATCCTCCGGCTCCGGCGGCGGCTCCTCGGCCACCGGCCTCAATCCCCCCGACCTCAAGGCGCAGTCCGAGCTCGGCAAGACGGAGGGCCAGGTCAACCTGATCGCCTGGGCCGGTTATGTCGAGGACGGCTCCAACGACCCCAAGGTGAACTGGGTCGGCGACTTCGAGCAGCGGACGGGGTGTCAGGTCCACTCCAAGGTCGCGGCCAGCTCCGACGAGATGGTCAAGCTGATGAAGACGGGCGAGTACGACGCCGTGTCGGCCTCCGGCGACGCGTCCCTGCGCCTGATCGCCTCCGGCGACGCCGCCCCCGTCAACACCGGCCTCGTACCGAACTACAAGGACGTCTTCGGCGACCTGAAGCTGCAGGCCTGGAACTCGGTCAAGGGCAAGGCGTACGGCATCCCGCACGGCCGCGGCGCCAATCTGCTGATGTACAACACCCAGAAGGTCACGCCCGCCCCGACGTCCTGGTCCGCGGTCTTCGGCGACGCCGCGAAGTACCAGGGCCATGTCACCGCCTACGACTCCCCGATCTACATCGCCGACGCGGCGCTCTATCTCAAGGCCACCAAGCCGGAGCTGGGCATCAAGGACCCCTACGCGCTCGACCAGAAGCAAGTTCGACGCCGCCGTCGCCCTGCTGAAGAAGCAGAACACGAACATCGGTGAGTACTGGAGCGACTACCTCAAGGAGACCTCCGCCTTCAAGAGCGGCGACTCCGTGGTCGGCACCACCTGGCAGGTCATCGCCAACCTCGCCGCCGACGAGGGCGCCAAGGTCAAGGCCTTCGTGCCCAAGGAGGGTTCCACCGGCTGGTCGGACACGTGGATGCTCTACGCCAAGGCCAAGCACCCCAACTGCGCGTACAAGTGGCTGGACTGGATCGTCTCGCCGAAGGTCAACGCCCAGGTCGCCGAGTACTTCGGCGAGGCGCCGGCCAACGCCAGGGCCTGCGACGAGACCAGCGACAAGAACTTCTGCGCCACCTACCACGCGGCCGACACCGCCTACTGGAAGAACATCGCCTTCTGGAACACGCCCATCGAGCAGTGCCTGGACGGCCGCACCGACGTCAGGTGCGTGCCGTACGCCAAGTGGGTCCAGGCCTGGACCGAGATCAAGGGCTGAACCCCACCATGACCGTCGTCGCGCAGACCGCCGGGCGGCCCTCCGGGGGCACCGTCCGGCGAGCCGCCGGGCTGTTGCACCGCCGCCCGCGGCTCAGACTCGCCCTGCTGCTGGCCGCCCCGCTGCTGTGGCTGGTCATGCTCTACCTCGGCTCGCTGACCGTGCTGTTCGTCTCCGCGTTCTGGACGACGAACTCCTTCACCTCCGAGGTGGTGAAGGTCTGGTCGACCGACAACTTCCACGAGCTGTTCACCACCCCCGTCTATCGGCAGGTGATCCTGCGCAGCATCGGCGTGGCCCTCGCGGTCACCGTCCTGTGCGTGGTGATCGCCTCTCCGGTCGCCTTCTACACCGCCCGGGTGGCCCGCCCGAAGTGGCGCCCGCTGCTCGTGGTCGCCATCCTCACCCCGCTGTGGGCGAGTTACCTGGTCAAGGTGTACGCCTGGCGGCTGATCCTGTCCCAGGGCGGGCTCGCCGACTGGATGCTGGAGCCGTTCGGGCTGAGCGGGCCGGGGTTCGGACTCCCGGCCGCGGTACTGACACTGACGTACCTCTGGCTGCCGTACATGATCCTGCCGATCCACACGGCCCTGGAACAGCTGCCCGCCAATCTGCTCGACGCCTCCGCCGACCTGGGCGCCCGGCCCGGCCGCACCTTCCGCTCGGTCGTGCTGCCGATGGTGCTGCCGTCCGTCGCCGCCGGCTCGGTCTTCACCTTCTCGCTCAGCCTCGGCGACTACATCACCGTGCAGATCGTCGGCGGCAAGACCCAGCTGATCGGCAATCTCGTCTACTCCAACATCGAACTCAACCTGCCCATGGCCGCCGCGCTCGGCACGGTCCCGGTCGTCGTGATCGTGGTCTATCTGCTGGCGATGCGCCGCACGGGCGCGCTCAGCAGCCTCTAACGCTCAGCAGCCTCCAAAGGGGTGTTCTCGTCATGCAGCTCTCGCGTTCCGCGCGCATCGCGCTGCGCGTCGCCGCCGGGTTCGGCTTCGCGGTGATCTACGTGCCGCTGCTGCTGGTCCTCGTCAACTCGCTGAACCCGGACCGGAGCGCGAGCTGGCCGCCGCCGGGGCTGACCCCGCACTGGTGGTCGGTGGCCTGGAACAACTCCGGTGCGCGCAGCGCGCTGTGGGTCTCCGTCAAGGCGGGGCTCGGCGCCACGGCCATCGCGCTCGTCCTCGGCACCCTGATCGCCTTCGCCGTGGCCCGGCACCGCTTCTTCGGCCGTGACGCCCTATCCTTCGTGGTCGTCCTGCCGATCGCGCTGCCCGGCATCGTCACCGGCATCGCGCTCAACTCGGCGTTCGGCACGGTCCTGGAGCCGCTCGGGGTGGGCCTGGGCCTGTTCACGGTGGTCGTCGGACACGCCACCTTCTGCATCGTCATCGTCTTCAACAACGTGGTCGCCCGGCTGCGCCGCACCTCCGGCTCGTACGAGGAGGCGGCGATGGACCTGGGGGCCCACACGTTCCGGGCCTTCGCCGATGTCACCTTCCCGCTGGTGCGCTCGGCGCTGTTCGCGGGCGGACTGCTCGCCTTCGCGCTCTCCTTCGACGAGATCGTGGTGACCACGTTCACGGCAGGGCCTGGCATCCAGACCCTGCCCATCTGGATCTTCGACAACATGACCCGGCCCCAGCAAGCGCCGGTGGTGAACGTGGTGGCGGCGGTGCTCGTCCTGCTGTCGGTGATCCCGATCTACGTCGCACAGCGGCTGTCGTCGGACACGGCGACGGAGAGCAGGATCTAGGGAATGTCGTTTGGATCATGCCGGCGTCGCGGTGGTGCTCCGGGTGTCACCCGCGAGCCGTCCAGCGGGGTGCCGTCCCGGCCGGTGTCGCGGGGACCGGCGCCGTCCGGGACCGGCTCGTCCGCCGTGACCCCCAGTTGATGCGCCACCGCGACGGTGGCCGGCCGTCTCCGGTGCCGTACTCGTCCTGGCCGCCTCGGGCATCGCGGCCCGCGGTCTGGACCTCGGGGTCGGATTCACCGGCGGACGGCTCATCGAGTACTCCACCGCCACCCCGGTCGACCCGGACCGGGCCCGCGCCGCCCTCGCGGACGCCGGATTCCCACGCGTCGTCGTGCAGTCCTCGGGACAGGAGCAACTCGCGCTGCGTACCGCCGGTTGACCGATGCCGAGGAAGCCCCGGTCACCGAGACCGTGCGCGGCCTCGGGGGAGCGACCCAGAAGGTACGGGACCACATGGTCGGTCCCAGCCTCGGCAGGGAACTGCGTCAGGGGGCGCTGATCGCCCTCGCCGTGGCCCTCGGGGCTCAACTCCTCTATCTCGCCGCACGGTTCCGGTGGGTCTTCAGTACGGCCGCGGTCACCGCCCTCCCCCACGACGTGCTGATCCTCGTGGGTGTCTCATCGGCTACTCGGTCAACGACTCCGTCGTCGTCTTCGACCGCATCAGGGAACGCCGGCGCTCGGGAACCGGGGCCGGCCTCGCGCACCTGACGAACCAGGCGATCCTGCAGACGCTGCCGCCTACGGTCAACACCGGCATGGCCGTGCTCGGCGGCGAGGCGCTCGGCGACTTCGCCCTCGCCCTGCTCGTCGGGCTGGTGGTCGGCACCCACTCCTCGATCTTCACCGCCGCCCCGATGGCCCTCGAACTGGAGGCGCACATCTCCTCGGTCACTTCACGCAAGTGACTTGCGTTTCTTGCGCTATTCTTGCGCTCATGACACGACGACTTGCGGAAGTGGCGAAGAAGGTCGGGGTCAGCGAGGCCACGGTCAGCCGGGTGCTCAACAACAAGCCTGGTGTCTCCGAAGCCACGCGGCAGGCGGTGCTGTCCGCCCTCGACGTCCTCGGCTACGAACGGCCCACCCAGCTGCGCGGCGAGCGTGCGCGGCTGGTGGGGCTGGTCCTCCCGGAGTTGCAGAACCCCATCTTCCCGGCGTTCGCCGAGGTCATCGGTGGCGCGCTGGCCCAGCTCGGACTCACCCCGGTGCTGTGCACCCAGACCAAGGGCGGGGTCTCCGAGGCGGACTATGTGACGCTGCTGCTGCAGCAGCAGGTCTCCGGGGTCGTCTTCGCCGGCGGGCTGTACGCCCAGGCCGACGCCCCGCACGACCACTACCGGCTGCTCGCCGACCGCAACATCCCGGTGGTGCTGGTCAACGCGGCCATCGAGCACCTCGGCTTCCCGGGCGTCTCCTGCGACGACGCGGTCGCCGTGGAGCAGGCCTGGCGGCACCTCGCCTCCCTGGGGCACGAGCGGATCGGCCTGGTGCTCGGTCCCGGGGACCATGTGCCGTCGGCGCGGAAGCTGGCGGCGGCGCGGGCGATCGCCGGGGGAGAGCTGCCCGACGAGTTCGTGGCCCGCGCCATGTTCTCCATCGAGGGCGGCCACGCGGCGGCGGCCAAGCTCATCGACCGCGGGGTCACCGGGTTCATCTGCGCCAGCGACCCGCTCGCCCTGGGAGCCGTACGGGCCGCCCGGCGCAAGGGACTTGGCGTGCCCTCGCAGATCTCGGTGGTCGGATACGACGACTCCGCGCTGATGAACTGCACCGAGCCGCCCCTCACCACGGTCCGCCAGCCCATCGAGTCCATGGGCAAGGCCGCCGTGGAACTGCTGAACGCGCAGATCGGCGGCAGTGCCGTAGCGGCCGACGAACTGCTCTTCGAACCGGAGCTGGTGGTCCGCGGATCGACCGCGCAAGCTCCTCGTCCCTGAGATCCGCTCGACTGTCGAATAATTACAGATTCTGCGCGTCATCTTGCAAAGAGATGTCGCCGGTGCTTGAGTGTGCGACGCCCACCGCTCCTGCCCAGAGGGGTCCACCGATGAGAAGCACCGGGTTCCGCCGTACCTTCCTCGCGCTAGGCGTCTGTTCCTCCCTCGCGCTCTGCGCCTCCGCCTGCGGATCGGGCGACGACACGGCGAGCGGCAAGACCCGCATCACCGTCAACTGCGAGCCGCCCAAGAGCGCCAAGGTCGACCGCGCGTTCTTCGAGGAGGACACCGCCTCCTTCGAGAAGCAGAACCCGGACATCGATGTCGTCGCACACGACGCGTTCCCCTGTCAGGACCCGAAGACATTCGACGCCAAGCTCGCCGGCGGGCAGATGGAGGACGTCTTCTACACGTACTTCACCGACGCCCGGCATGTCGTCGACATCGGCCAGGCCGCCGATCTCACCCCGTACCTCAAGGAGTTGAAGAGCTACCCCACCATCCAGCGGCAGCTGCGCGACATCTACACCGTCGACGGCAAGGTCTACGGCATACCGCGCACCGGATACTCCATGGGGCTGATCTACAACCGCACGCTCTTCGAGAAGGCCGGCCTCGACCCCGACAAGCCCCCGGCGACCTGGGACGAGGTGCGCGCCGACGCCAAGAGGATCGCCGCGCTCGGCGGCGGCACCGTCGGCTACGCCGACTACAGCGCCCAGAACCAGGGCGGCTGGCACTTCACGGCCGAGCTGTACTCACAGGGCGGAGACGTCGTGTCGGCCGACGGCAAGAAGGCCACCGTCGACACCCCCGAGGGCCACGCGGTCCTGCAGAACCTGCACGACATGCGGTGGACCGACGACTCGATGGGCAGCAAGCAGCTCCTCGTCATCAACGACGTCCAGCAGCTGATGGGTTCGGGCAAGCTCGGCATGTATCTCTCCGCGCCGGACAACATCCCGATCCTGGTGAAGGAGAAGGGCGGCAACTACAAGGACCTCGCCCTGGCCCCCATGCCCGGCGGCAAGGGCACGCTCATCGGCGGCGACGGCTACATGTTCAACAAGAAGGACACGCCCGCGCAGATCAGGGCCGGCCTGAAGTGGCTCGACCACATGTTCCTCACCCCGGGCGACGGCTTCCTCGGCGACTACGCCCGCGCCAAGCAGCACGACGCGCCGGTGGGCCTGCCCGAGCCGCGGCTGTTCACCGGCCCGGCCGACGTCAAGGACCAGCAGGTCAAGAAGGCCAACGCCAATGTCCCGGTGGAGAACTACCAGGCCTTCCTCGACGGCAACCAGCAGCTGCAGATGAAGATCGAGCCGCCGGACGCCCAGCAGATCTACTCCGTCCTCGACGGAGCCGTCTCCGCCGTCCTCACCAAGAAGGACGCCGACATCGACCAGCTGTTGGTGGACGCCTCCGGCAAGATCGACGGCATCCTGGCCAGGAGCTGACACCGATGACGAAGACGGTTGCGCCGCGACCCGTCGGGCAGATCGCCGTACGCCCCGTACAGGCGCCGCCTCCGGCAGGGGACCGGAGGCGGCGCCGCCTGGCCGACCAGGCCCGCGCCTACGCCTTCCTCCTCGGCGGTCTGCTCTGCTTCGCCCTGTTCTCCTGGTACCCGGCGATCCGCGCGGTCGTCATCGCCTTCCAGAAGTACACGCCCGGCTCCCCGCCCCAGTGGGTCGGCACCGCCAACTTCACCCGCGTCCTGCACGACCCGGAGTTCGCGGCGGCCTGGCGCAACACCCTCACCTTCACCCTGCTCGCCCTGCTCATCGGCTTCGCGATCCCCTTCGTACTCGCCCTGGTCCTCAACGAGTTGCGGCACGCCAAGGCGTTCTTCCGGGTCGTGGTCTATCTGCCGGTGATGATCCCGCCGGTGGTCAGCGCCCTGCTGTGGAAGTGGTTCTACGACCCCGGAGCCGGCCTCGCCAACGAGGCGCTGCGCTCTTTGCATCTGCCCACCTCCAACTGGTCCAACGGCGCCGACACCGCCCTCGTCTCCCTCG
The DNA here is from genome assembly GCF_042895285.1 of Streptomyces sp. NPDC001406. NCBI lineage: Bacteria > Bacillati > Actinomycetota > Actinomycetes > Kitasatosporales > Streptomycetaceae > Streptomyces > Streptomyces sp. NPDC001406. Next base: position 342,435 of record NZ_JBIAWG010000006.1, on the reverse strand, counting down.
TCATCGTCGCGACCTGGGCCAACATGGGCGGCACGGTCCTGATCTATCTGGCCGCGCTCCAGTCCATCCCCGGCGAGCTGTACGAGGCGGCCGAACTGGACGGCGCCGGACTGCTGCAACGCATCCGGCATGTGACGATCCCGCAGACCCGCTTCGCTGTCCTGATGCTGATGCTCCTTCAGATCATCGCCACCATGCAGGTCTTCACCGAACCCTTCGTGATCACGGGCGGCGGACCGGAGAACGCCACCGTCACGGTCCTCTATCTGATCTACAAGTACGCCTTTCTCTACAACGACTTCGGCGGCGCCTGCGCGCTGAGTGTGATGCTCCTGGTGCTGCTCGGCCTCTTCTCCGCCGTATATCTGCGACTGACTCGCTCCGAGGGGGACGCATGAGCACCCGGACCCTCGTCTCCCCGGCGACGCTGGCCCGCCCGCGCGGCAAGGCCGTCTACTGGACCGTGTTCACCGGCGTCGTCGTCCTCTTCGCGCTCGCCTTCCTCTTCCCGGTCTACTGGATGGTGACCGGCGCGGCGAAGTCGCCGGACGAGGTGGCGCGGACCCCGCCCACCTTCGTGCCGGAGCACTGGCACCTCACTGGCTACACCGACGCCTGGGACCTCATGCAACTGCCCCGGCATCTGTGGAACACGGTGGTCCAGGCGTCCGGAGCCTGGCTGTTCCAGCTGGTGTTCTGCACGGCCGCCGCCTACGCCCTCTCCCGGCTGCGGCCCGCCTTCGGCAAGGTGATCCTCGGCGGCATCCTGGCCACCCTCATGGTCCCGGCCCAGGCACTCGTCGTACCCAAGTACCTCACCGTCGCCGACCTGCCACTGGTCCACACCAGCCTGCTCAACGACCCCCTCGGGATCTGGCTGCCGGCCGTCGCCAACGCCTTCAACCTGTATCTCCTGAAGCGGTTCTTCGACCAGCTGCCGCGCGATGTGCTGGAGGCCGCCGAGATCGACGGCGCCGGAAAGCTGCGCATCCTGTGGTCGATCGTGCTGCCCATGTCCCGGCCGGTCCTGGGCGTGGTGTCGATCTTCGCGCTGGTCGCCGTGTGGCAGGACTTCCTGTGGCCGCTGATGGTCTTCTCCGACACCGACAAGCAGCCGATCAGCGTGGCCCTCGTCCAGCTGTCGCAGAACATCCAGCTGACCGTGCTCATCGCCGCGATGGTGATCGCCAGCATCCCGATGGTCGCCCTGTTCCTCGTCTTCCAGCGGCACATCATCGCCGGGATCAGCGCGGGCAGCACGAAGGGCTGACGCCGCCCTCCTTACCGACACAGAAAGGCAGGCACCGTGGGACAGCCCCCCCATGCCCGAAACGCCGACTGGTGGCGCTCCGCCGTCATCTACCAGGTGTACGTACGCAGCTTCGCGGACGGCGACGGCGACGGCGTCGGCGACCTCGCGGGCGTCCGGGCGAGGCTCCCGTACCTCGCCGAACTCGGCGTGGACGCCCTGTGGTTCAACCCCTGGTACCTCTCACCCATGAAGGACGGCGGCTACGACGTCGCCGACTACCGCGCCGTCGACCCGGCCTTCGGGACGCTCGCCGAGGCCGAGAAACTCATCGCCGAGGCGCGGGAGCTGGGCATCCGCACCATCGTCGATGTGGTGCCCAACCATGTCTCCGACCAGCACGTCTGGTTCCGTGCGGCGTTCGCGGCGGGCCCCGGCAGCCCCGAGCGCGAGCTGTTCCACTTCCGGCCGGGGCGCGGTGCGCAGGGCCAACTCCCGCCGAACGACTGGCCGTCCCAGTTCGTCGGCTCCACCGGGCCCGTGTGGACCCGGCTGCCCGACGGCGACTGGTACCTCCATCTGTTCACACCCGAGCAGCCCGACCTCAACTGGGCGCACCCGGCCGTCCGCCGCGAGCACGAGGACATCCTGCGCTTCTGGTTCGAACGGGGCGTGGCCGGTGTCCGCATCGACTCCGCGGCCCTGCTCGCCAAGGACCCGGACCTCCCCGACCTGGCCGGCGGCCGCGATCCGCACCCCTTCGTGGACCGCGACGAGCTGCACGACATCTACCGCTCCTGGCGCGCGGTGGCCGACGAGTACGACGGTGTCTTCGTCGGCGAGGTCTGGCTCCCCGACCCCGAACGCTTCGCCCGCTACCTCCGCCCCGACGAGCTGCACACGGCCTTCAACTTCTCCTTCCTGGCCTGCCCCTGGGACGCCACGAGGCTTCGCACGTCGATCGACACCACCCTCGCCGAACACGCGCCGGTGGGCGCACCGGCCACCTGGGTGCTGTGCAACCACGACGTGACCCGCACCGTCACCCGGTACGGCCGTGAGGAGACCGGCTTCGACTTCGCCACCAAGGCCTTCGGTACGCCGACGGACCTCGCCCTCGGCACCCGCCGGGCCCGCGCGGCCGCGCTGCTGTCGCTGGCCCTGCCCGGGGCGGTCTATGTGTACCAGGGGGAGGAGCTGGGGCTGCCGGAGGCCGACATCCCCTCGGACCGGACACAGGATCCGATGTACTTCCGCTCGGGCGGCACCGCCCCGGGCCGCGACGGTTGCCGGGTGCCGCTGCCCTGGGCGGCGGGGGAGCCGTACGCGGGTTTCGGCTCCCGCGAGGAACCATGGCTGCCGCAGCCGGCCGCCTGGCCTTCGTACGCGGTCGACCGGCAGCAGAACGACCCGGACTCCATGCTCGGCCTCTACCGCGAGGCGATCCGGCTGCGCCCGTCGTTCGGCGACGGCCCCCTCACCTGGCTGCCCGCCCCCGAGGGCGTCCTCTCCTTCACGCGCGCGGAGGGAGCGGATGGCGCGGATGGTGCGCTCTGCGTGGTGAACCTCGCGGCCGCCCCCGCCGAACTGCCCGCGCACACCCGACTCCTGCTCGCCAGCGGCCCGCTGGACCACCGGGGCCGCCTCCCGCAGGACACGGCGGCCTGGCTCCGGGTCTGAGCCGCCGCCTTGCTATCCCCGCACCCCCACCTCGAAGGGATCAGCACATGCAGCAGAGCACCCTCAGATATGTCAGGCGCATGCCAGCCGTCGGCGCGGCCGTCGCCCTCGCCGCCGGCATGCTCGTCGCCCTCGCCCCGGCCGCCCACGCCGCAGCGGGCGCCTCCCTCCCGTTCACCTCCGTCGAGGCCGAGTCGGCGACCACCAACGGCACGAAGATCGGACCCGACTACACCCAGGGCACCCTCGCCTCCGAGGCCTCCGGACGCAAGGCCGTCCGGCTCGGCTCGGGACAGCGGGTCGAGTTCACCGTGCCTCGCGCGGCCAATGCCGTGAACGTCGCCTACAGCGTCCCGGACGGCCAGTCCGGCACGCTCGACGTGTACGTCAACGGCACCAGGCTCGCGAAGTCCCTGCCCGTCACCTCCAAGTACTCGTACATCGACACGGGCTGGATCCCCGGCGCCAGGACGCACCACTTCTTCGACGACGCCCGGCTGCTGCTCGGCCGGGACGTCCAGGCGGGCGACACGATCGCGTTCCAGTCGACCGGCACCCAGGTCACCGTCGACGTCGCCGACTTCGAGCAGGTCGCCGCGGCCGCGTCGCAGCCAGCCGGCTCGGTGTCCGTCACCTCCAAGGGCGCCGACCCCAGCGGTCAGGGCGACTCCACCCAGGCGTTCCGGGACGCCATCGCGGCCGCACAGGGAGGAGTGGTCTGGATCCCGCCCGGCGACTACCGGCTCACGTCCTCGCTCAGCGGCGTGCAGAACGTGACCCTCCAGGGCGCCGGCAGTTGGTACTCCGTCGTGCACACCTCCCGCTTCATCGACCAGTCGTCCTCCGCCGGGAACGTCCACATCAAGGACTTCGCGGTCATGGGCGAGGTCACCGAGCGGGTGGACTCGAACCCGGACAACTTCGTCAACGGCTCGCTCGGGCCCGGGAGTTCGGTGTCGGGCATGTGGCTCCAGCACCTCAAGGTCGGCCTCTGGCTGATGGGCAACAACGACAACCTGGTCGTCGAGAACAACCGCATCCTCGACACCACCGCCGACGGCCTCAACCTCAACGGCACCGCGAGGGGCGTCCGCGTCCGCAACAACTTCCTGCGCAGCCAGGGCGACGACTCGCTCGCGATGTGGTCCCTGTACGCGCCGGACACGAACAGCAGCTTCGAGAACAACACCATCTCGCAGCCCAACCTCGCCAACGGCATCGCGATCTACGGCGGCACCGACATCGCGGTCAGGAACAACCTGATCTCCGACACCAACGCCCTCGGCAGCGGCATCGCGATCTCCAACCAGAAGTTCCTCGACCCCTTCCACCCCCTCGCGGGCACCATCACGGTCGACGGCAACACCCTCGTCCGCACCGGGGCCATGAATCCCAACTGGAACCATCCGATGGGGGCGTTGCGCGTCGACTCGTACGACAGTGCCATCAACGCCACCGTCAGCATCACCAACACGACGATCACGGACAGCCCCTACAGCGCCTTCGAGTTCGTCTCCGGCGGTGGGCAGGGTCACCCGGTCAGGAACGTCACCGTGGACGGCGCGACGGTGCAAAACACCGGCACGGTCGTGGTCCAGGCCGAGGCCCAGGGCGCAGCAACCTTCCGCAACGTCACCGCCACCGGCGTCGGCGCGGCCGGTGTCTACAACTGCCCCTACCCCGCGAGTTCGGGGTCCTTCGCACTCACCGACGCCGGCGGCAACTCCGGCTGGAGCAGCACCTGGTCGGACTGCTCGACCTGGCCCCAGCCCGGCCAGGGCAACCCGGACCCCGACCCGAACCGCAACCTGGCCAAGGGCCGCCCGGCCACCGCGACCGGCTCGCAGGACGTCTACACGCCCGGCAAGGCGGTCGACGGCGACCCGAACAGCTACTGGGAATCCACCAACAACGCCTTCCCCCAGTCCTGGACGGTGGACCTCGGCTCGACCGAGGCCGTGCGCCGACTGGTGCTGAAGCTGCCGCCGTCGTCCGCCTGGGGCGCACGGACCCAGACCATCACGGTGCTGGGCAGCACCGACGGTGCCACCTACTCCACGGTGGTCGGCCCGCAGGGCTACCGCTTCGACCCGGCAACCGGAAACACTGCGACCGTCTCCCTGCCGGGTGGCACCAGCCTGCGCCATCTGCGCCTGACGGTCAGCGCCAACACCGGCTGGCCCGCCGGACAGTTCAGTGAGGTGGAGGCGTATCTGACGTCGTAGCCCGAGGGGTTCCGCGCTTCGCCGCTCGTCTCTGCTTGCGCACAGGGCGCGCAGTGCGGCGAAGTGCGGAACCGATCCTCGGAGGGCATGTCACGGGACATCCGCCCGTTCAGTGGTTTGCCCGAACGTCATATGGTTTGGTGCGGGATCTGCCAAGCTGAGGCGATGAAGCTGGTGGTGGAGATCCTCGGCACTGAGCGGCCGCACATCGAACTCGACGATCTGCGTCACGACTTGGCCCGAGACCCGGAACTGCGCCCGCTCGCCGTCGAAGCGCGGCCGGCGCCCGGCGTCGACGGTGCGATGAGCGGCGTGATCAAGGACCTGGTGATGGTGCTCGGGGCGGGCGGGGTGGGCGCCGCCCTGGTCCAGGCCCTCACCGCCTGGCTGGCGGGCCGTCAGCGGAGCATCAGCATGAAGGTGACGTGCGGATCGCGGAGCGTGGAGTTCGAGGTGCGCCAGGCCCGCGACCATCAAGCCGCCCTTGAGATGTCACGGCAACTGCTCGAACTTCTCGCCCAGGGCGGCGACGAGGCGTCGGGCGAGGAACAGCAGCCGTCGGGCGGGGAAGAACCACTCGTCCCGGGTGGCGAAGCGTGATCCACCACCCGGACCCGGCGAAGTCACGGGCCGTCCTCATCGGGGTCAGCCGCTACGCCGACCCCGACCGCTGGCAACCCCTGCCCGCGGTCGCGACGAACCTCGCCGACCTCAAGGCGGTCCTCACCGACCCGGACCTCTGGGGCCTGCCTCCTGAGCACTGCGATGTGATCGAGGACCCCGAGGACCCCACCGAAGTCCTCGTGCGCGTGCTGTCCGCCGCGAACAGCGCCGAGGACACCGTGGTGGTGTACTTCGCGGGCCACGGAGCCATCCTCAAGTCCCAGCTCGTCCTGCCGACCGTCACCTCCACCGGCGACACCCTCAGCGCGCGGAAGATCCCGTTCGCCGACATCAGAGAGATCGTCACCGAACGCAGGGCCCGCCATGCGGTGATCATCCTGGACTGCTGCTGGAGCGGTATGGCGACCGCCATGTCGGACATGGAGTCCGTGATGGACCGGGAGATCGAACCCAGCAGCGCCTACATCCTGACCTCGTCCGCCCGCGACAGCATCTCGATCGCCGTACGCGGCGAGAAACACACCGTCTTCACGGGCGAGTTGCTCAAGACGCTGCGCGGTGGTGTGCCCTCACCGGACTGGGCCCTCACCCTGCGCGCCGTCACGACCGCCGTCGTCCGCGGGCTGCGCGAGCGGCGGATGCCCCGTCCCCGGCACAGTCAGGCCGGCCACGGCGACTACCTCGCCCTCGTCCGCAACCGTCAGTGGCGTCCCCCGCCGGACCCCGGGCCCGATACCGCCGGGACCGCCGACACCGGGACGCCCGACGTGGTGAGCGCTCCGGGCTCCAGCTGCGTACTGCGGCGCTACCCCGAGCAGTTCGACCCCGTCGAGCCGGACGGGGCCCGTATCACCCCGAGCCTCCTGCTGCGGGCCGACCGCGCCGTCGTCCCCTTCCACGGCCGGGAACGCGAACTGGCGAACTTCGCCGTCTGGCGCGAGGGCGGCGGCGCGCGCCTCAGGGTCCTGTACGCCGGTGGCGGCCAGGGCAAGACGCGCTTCGCCCGCCATCTGGCCGAGGAATGGGCGGAGGGGGGATGGCAGGCCTGGCACGCCGTCCGCCGCCCGAAGCAGGTCTCCGTGCTGCGCGAGGCCACCGGGGGCCGTTGGCGCTCCGGCGGCGCCGGGACCCTCGTCGTCGTCGACTACGCCGACCGGTGGCCGACCGAGGAACTGAGCGCGCTGCTGGAGTTCGTCGCCTCGTCCGGTTCCGGCCCCTTACGGGTCCTGCTGCTCGCCCGGATGACCGGCCACTGGTGGACCGCCCTCACCTCGCGTCTGCCGACCGTCATCGCCCTGCACAACGCCGTCCCCCTCACCTCGCACACCCCTGACCCGAGTCACCGGCCCATGGAGTTCCAGACCGCGCGCGAGGGCTACGCCCAGGCACTCGGCGTCCCCCTCGACCGGGTGCGCCCCAAACCCATCGACAGACAACCCGACTGGAACCTGCGCGACTTCTCCCTCGTCCTGACGGTGCACATGGCGGCCCTGGTGGACGTGCTGGCACAGCTGTCCGGTACGCCCGCCCCCGTCGACCCGGTCGCCGTGTCCGCGGATCTGCTCGCCCGCGAGCGAGCCCAGTGGGAGGACGTCCTGGGCCACCGCGACTTCCGTGGGCTCACGCTCGACCAGGTCAGACGAGCCGTCTTCGTCGCCACGGTCACCGGCGGACTGCCGGTGCGACAGGCGCGCAGGGCCCTGCGTCGCGCCGGCATCAGGGCCGACGAGGTCATCGACCCGCTGCTGAACCTCCACCGCCAGTGCTATCCGCCCCTCGACGGCGCCCAGAGCGCCGCCCTGGAGCCGCTGTACCCGGACCGGCTGGGCGAGGACTTCCTGGCGCTCACCATCCCCGGCCACAGTGCGGACTACCCCGCCCAGATGGAGGCGCAGGAACTCGCGGAACGGCTGCTCCTCCCGTCGGACTCCGAACCCGACGGGCCGCCGTGGACGCCGTACGCGATGACCATGCTCGCGGAGACCTCACGCCGCTGGTCCCATGTCGCGAGCGCGGTCCTGCATCCGCTGCTGAGGGACCACCCGAAGCTCGCGGTGCGCGCCGGGGGCACCTTCCTCGCCACCTTCGCCGAGACCACCGAGCACACCGACCTGCTGGTGCGGATCCGTGCGGAGCTGCCCAGGCACCGCGGTGCCGACCTCGCGGTCGGAGTCGCCGCGATCGACCGCCGCCTCGCCCCCTACGACGCGGACCGGGCCACCACGGGCGTGGACCTGGCCCGCAGCGCCGACGAACGGGTCCGCTCCTACTCCCGGGCGGGCCAGTCGCATGAGGCCCTTCGCGAGGCCGCCCGCGCGGTCGACGCATGGCGTGTGCTGGCCGAGCACCATCCGGCCGCGTACCGGGCGGGCCTGGCGAGCGCCCTGGCCACGCTCGGGTCGCTGGAACTGGGTGACGGACAGACCGAGAAGTCGTGGGAGTCCGTCGACGAGGCGCTGCTGCTCGTCCGGCGGACCGAGGAGCCGGCGCTGAAGCCGACCGAGCGCTCCCGCATCCTCGTGAACATCGCCAGCGTCCTGCAGCAGGCCGGCGACGAGGACCGACGTGCCTCGGCCGTGCGGCTGGCGGAGGAGGCGGTGAAGACGTTCCGCGCGGCAGAACCGGGACCGGACCGGCGGAACGAGGCCGGGCTCGCGGACGCGCTGTCGGTGCTGTGCGCGGCGTACGGCAGCGTGGGCGACATCCCGAAGGCGCGGGAGGCGGGCGACGAGGCGCTGGCGATCCTGGGGCAGCTCCACGCCGGGGGAACGTCCGGCTTCGAGGAACTCAGCGAGGTCCTCGACCTGCTGGGCCGCCTCGCCGCCGACGCGGGCGACCTGCCGACCGCGCTCAGACGGGGCAGGGCCGCGGTCCGCACCCGCGAGCTGCTCGCCGCCGAGAACCCCGCCTTCGAGGAACGCCTCGCGCAGTCGCTGTGCAATCTCGCCGGATACCACTCCGACCTCGCCCGGCGCGTGTCCGACCCGAGGGAGCACGACAAGGCCGTGGCCCATGCCGAGGAGGCACTGCGGAGGCTGCGGGACCGCCTCGGCCCCGCAGCCGACAGGTCCGACGCCGGCGTGCGCGCGGTGGCCGGAGTGCTCGTGACCATCCTGCGGCGCCGGAACCCCGCGGACCCCAGGGCGGACGCCCTGGGGCAACGCCACGGCCTCGTCGGCTGACGGGGCCTCAGCCCACCCGCGAACCGGGCGAGCCGACGGGGCCCGCGTCCCAGAAGAGGTCCTCCTCCGCGTCGGCCGCGTACCCGAAGTCCCACAGACACACCAGGCTGCGGTCCTCCACCGCCGCTTCCACCTTCGCGACGACACTGGACAGGAACCACGGCAGCGTCGGCTGCCCCGCGGACCACAGGTCGGCGAACTGCCGTCCCGTGTCCTCCCGCAGCAGCAGGTCGGTCACCGGACGGGTGCACACCACCAGCAGCTCCCGGGGCAGGGTCTCCACCAGAGCCCAGTTCACCGCGGTGTTGTCCGGCAGCGGGCCGGCCGTCGCGCCCGGGGCTCCCGCAGCGGCAAACACCTGTTCCCAGCGTCCCTTGCGCAGCCGCAGCACGGACCCGTCGCCGACGCCGAACACGAGATGCGTCCGGGACTGCCGGTCGTCCAGCGGGGTCAGCACGGCCGTCACCCCGGTCGCGGTCGCCCGCTCCGCGGGCGAGCCGTCCAGGGCGATCCACCCGCGCTGCCTGCCCTCCACCTCGACGGCCCGGCCGACATCGCGCAGGGCGAGCCGCAGTGTCGCCTGCGCCCCCGACGGAACGGGATCGGTCGCCGGGCCGTCCAGCCCCTCGGCCAGGGCGTCCGCGCTCCGCACCACCTGCATCTCCAGCGCCCGGCACACATGTGCCGCCGCGGACTGCGACCACGCGCCGTCCGGCGCTCCGGCCGCAACCGTACTCAGCAGATGGCGCCGGCCCCGCGCCGTGGGCATCCGCAGCAGTACGGCATCGCGGCGGTGCTGCCGCTCCCGTCGGTGCCGGTCTCCGCACGTCGACACCGCCCGGACCACCACCGCGCCCAGATCGGCACCGTCGACGACGCTGTCGGCCACGGCGTCGGCACTCAGCGAGGGATGCTGGGGCATCACGGGCAACAGGTCGCGGATGTTCGACAGCGGCTGTGCTGAGGTGCCGCCGGGGTCGATCAGGCTACGAATGCGGTCGAGCTGTGCCCGCATGCCCGGATGGCTCATCTGGGCGCTGTCGCGCGGCAGCGCTCGCTCTTCCGCCAGCTTGCGCCGCGACGCCTCCTCGTCCGCGACGCGCTGCGCCTCGTCACGCTGCGACCGGGTCTCGGCCAGCTGCTCGGAGAGCCGCTTGTGGTCCTTGCGGAGGCGCTCGTGTTTCGCCGTCAGTTTGCCGTGACGCTCGGCGAGTTCGTCCCGCGCGGCGGTCAGACGGTCGCGTTCCTCGGCGAGTCGGTCCCGCTCCGCCAGGAGTCCGTCGCGCCCCCTGCCGAGCTCGTCCCGGTCCGTGAGGGCCTCGGTCAACGAGTTCTCCAGCAGCGCCGCCCTCGTGCGCGCCGTGTCCCGCTCCCGGACCGCGTCCTCGGCCTCGGCCCGGGAGCGCCAGAGCTCCTGGGCGATGTCCGCCGGCGGCAGCGCCGCCTCCAGACGGGCGATCTCGTCCCGCAGCCGCAGGCGTTCCCGGCCGAAGAGGTGGCGCAGCCGCCAGAGCAGGGCCAGGGCGCCCACGAGGAGCGCGCCGAGGGCGGCGAGCAGGGCATTCACAACCGTCATCTCGTCCTCCCGGACCCGCTCGTCATCTCGTCCTCCCGGACACACTCGGCTGCTGGACGACGACCACACCGAGGCCCTTCTCCTGGGAGCCTGGGCGGCGCACCAGGGCGTGCAGCACCCACTGGACCAGCGGGGCCGAGGGCTGCGCGCGCCCCGGGACGTTCTCCCCGACGGTGAACCGCGACACCTGGTCACGATCGATGAACCTCATGTTCTGGTGCGGGAAGAACTCGTAACCGGCGCGCGGTGCGGAGCCGGCCAGGTCCGCCCAGGGCGCGATGCGCCACTGCCACCACCAGCTGTCCAGCGCGGCGACGGTGGGCCGCAGCACGGAACCGATCAGAGCGTCGAGCTCGTACTCCGCGCGGAACGTGCCGTCCGTCATGAGCCTGCGCAGCCGCTCCTCCAGCAGCGTGGTGAAGTAGTCCTGGTCGACGGGCCCGGCGACCTTGCCCTTCCAGCACAGCACCAGAGCGGAGTCGAGCGCGGTCAGCCGCAGGATCTGCCCGGCCCGCACCGCCCACACCCGCCATCGTTCATGCCGCGGGTCCGGCTCGCCCGCCCGCGCCGCGGCGGCCAGGGCGGGCGGCAGCGAAGCCGGCAACTCCCCTTCCGTGTCGGGCCGGACGGCCAGTCGCTCCTCCGTGCAGTGACCCGGCAGGGCCGGAATGATGACGCTCGGGTCCTCGGGAGCCCTGGCCGCGCTCCATTCGGAGGTGAACCGGATGTCGTCCTCGGCCGCCGAGCGAGCCGTCTGCCACAGGTCGTCGCGCCATCGGTCCATCTGGTCGGCCGGCAGATGCAGCAGGGCCATGTGCGCGGCGCACCAGATCTCCTCGACCGTCGTCGGCTCCGCGATGCCGCCCCAGCCCTTCGGCTTCAGCTGCGGGATCGGCGTGTCCAGCCACGGCTTGGTGTCCGGGTCCTTGTACAGGCTCTCGAACCGTTCGGCCAGCGCCTTGCGCAGCCGCTCCGTATGGTCCACCGGCAGCGGCGGATAGGTGGGTCTGGGCGGCGCGGCGGGCTGCCCGGCCGTGCTCGCCGTCCGCGCGGTGGGGCCGCCCTCTTGCGGCGGAAGTCCCGCGTCCTGCCCCATGGGAACGGGACCGTCCGCGCGGGCCGACCCGCTGTGGGCCGGGAGAACCGGTGCGGGCAGGGGGTCCTCGTCCGGCCGGTCCGCGTCGGCCTCGTCGGCGTCACTCGCCCCGGCCGCGTCGCCCGCCCCGTGCCGCACGGTGGGCTCGGCCGGGGAATCCGATGCCGGCGTGGTCCGTCGGGCGGCCGGTGGTGTGCTGCGGCCCAGCCGATGGGCGAGCAGGCCTACGGCGCTCAGCGCGTCGTAGGCCAGTACCTGGGCGCGCTCGGGGTCGGCGCTGAGCCGTTCGTCGTGCAGCTGCGCCGCCATCCGTGCGCAGCAGGCACGCAGGCCGTCGATGAGCACGTCCCGGCTGGCGGACGGCAGGTCCGCCAGCTCGGTGACGGCGGCCGAGAAGGAGCCGAGGAGGTCGCCGACGTCCGCCGGACCGGCCGGGGCCGTGTTCCGTTGCGCGACCGGAGGCGCCGCGGCGAGTGCTCCGGTGTCGTCCATCAGTGCTCTCCCGTCAGGGGATTCCAGAGGTCGTTGAAGTCGGGGCGGCCCTCGTCCATACGACGCCGGTAGACCCGCCCGGGGAACCGCTCCACCTCCGGCAGGTGCCTCGTCTCGGCGAAGGGCACCGCGCCACGGAACACACGGAGGTGCCCGCGGGCGTCGAGCGTCGCCATGTGCAGGCGCTGGGGGCCGTTGGAGGCGGCGTCGAGGACCGCCAGGCTCTCCAGCTTCCGCGTGTTGCCGCTGCCGTCGTCGAGGTGGAACTCGTACTGCCGGCCGATGGGCGGCACCGGTATCACGGCCCTGCGGCCGGGGACGGTGCGCTGGGTGCCGTCGCGGTCCGGGTGGAAGACGTCCGGGAAGTACTCCTCCTCGGAGGATCCGGCGGCGGGCCGGGGGAAGACCTCGACGAGCGCGCCGCCGGCGTCCGGGACGCACAGGCGTCCGGGCAGGCGGCAGCGGCTGACCTCGGGGTCGAAGTGGGCGTCGGGGACGAGGTCGGCGAGCGGGAGGTGGTGGCTCTCGGAGTCGACGTAGTAGTGGGGGGCGCCGGAACAGATCAGGATCTGCGGGACGAGCTGCTGGTCCACCTCGATCAGGTACTTGGCGCGGCGGCCGCTCCAGACCGGTGCCGACAGGTCCAGCCGGTCCCGGGCCGCGGCCAGCGCGAGGTCGAAGCTGCCCCACTGGATGGACCGGGAGGAGGAGGTGAACCGGTGCAGTTCGAGCAGCTCGGGCAGTTCGTTCCAGTGGCGCGAGCGGATGCCGCGGGTGCCGACCTCGTCCAGTTCGACGAAGGGTTCGCCGGCCCGCAGCAGGACGAGCCGGCGCCCCGCCTGGCCGAGCGGTCCGAGGTCGCAGGGCAGGCTGGCGAACAGGCCGTGGGTGACGATGTCCAGCTCGCTCATGTTCTGCTGCTTCGCCGCGGCGGCCACGCCCGCGCGCTTGCTGATGGCATGGGCCCAGGCCGCACCCAGGGAGGTGGCCTGCTTGGCCGCGAACCCGGTCTCGATGGCCAGCGCGGTGGGGTTCCAGCCGAACTTGCGCCGTGAGCCCGCGTCCGCCCGGGTCAGTACGTCCGCGATCGTCTCCTGGACCATGGGCATGCTGCTGGTCCGGCCGGAGATGACGACCTGATCGAGCACGGGCGGGAACGCGGCGGCCCGTCCTGTCCCGGCGGCCCCTGCGTCGACGTCCCACTCGCGTTCGAAGGTGCTGCGCACCAGATCGGCGCCCATCTCCGCGGCCCGTTCCAGCACCGGTCGCATCAGCCGCCGGAACTGCCCGGGATCCAGGGGCAGATCACCGGTGGGATTGCTCAGCGGCACGTCCGCGCTCTGCACGATCTCGTGCACGTCGTCCTTCCGCAGCACCGGGGGCTCGGCGGGATCGGCCGCCCCCAGCAGGCACTTGGTCCGCTCGGCCAGCTGCCACAGTGCATGGAACCGGTCCCGGGCGAGCTGGGGCTGCAGGGTCGAGGCGTCGTAACGCGTCGGGATGCAGCGGTCGAGCACCTCCTTGATGTCCGCGCCCACCACCGATTCCAGCTGCCGCCCGGCCTGTTCGGCGACCTGGGCCGCCAGTGACCGGCGGTTCGGCGGCGTGCCGCCCGGGGGTTCCCACAGGGCGTCGACGAGCACGGCCTTGAGCCAGTGGAAGACCTGGAGCGTGAGCAGGTCGCCGCCCAGCTGCTCATGCCCCGTGGAACCGAGCAGCAGGGGCTCCAGCCGGTAGCGCCGGCCCAGGAACGCCGGGTCGCCGCCGGGCCGTTCGGGTGTGACGTCGGTGAGGACCAGCCTGAGCAGCGCGATGTCCGTGGTGCCGCCGCCGATGTCGATGACCAGCATGGTGCGGTGCCAGGTCGCGGGCAGCACCGGAACCCGGCGCTCGCGGGCGGCCTCGTCCTCCGGCCCCGCCGCGGACCGCGCGGGCAGCACCCGTACGACACGGCGGGAGCGGGCGCGCAGCGCCTCCAGGCCCAGGTTGAGATTGCCCGACAGCTCGCGCATGACGAAGAACAGACCGGCGGCGAGCCCCTCGTCGTAGTCCATCACCACGACTTGGGCGTTCAGCGCCTTCTTCACCAGCGTCAGCAGCCGGTCCTTGACCTCCGGCAGGGCGGTGGTCGGATAGGTGACGACGACGGTCTGCACGGTGCTGCTGTCGGTGGCCGAGTCCCGGGTCAACTCCTCCGCGGCGCTGACCAGTTGGAGATACATGTGCTGCGTGAGATGGATCGCGCTGAGGTCAGAGCCGGGGACATCGCCGGGCCGCAGCCGCATGACCTGACGCTTGAGCCCGGTGATCGCGGCGGGCGCGTCGACGAGCTGGAAGCGGCGCTGCTCGGGGGCCCCGGCCACACCGTCGGAGTCGTCCTCCAGCAGGGCGCTCGCGGGCGCGTAGGTGAGTTCGGCGTTCTTCCCCTGGAACTGGACGGGGCGCAGTGAGTGCATCCGCAGCGGCGGTGTGTCGGTGACCCGGGAGTAGCCGCGGTGCAGCCGGGGGACCAGCCACTCGCGCAGTTCCGTGTCGCCGTGCTGGCGGATCTGCTCCATCGCCAGGAGGAGGGCGTCCACCGCGTCCGGGTTCTCCTCGTGCATCAGGTCGAGGGCCTCGCGTCCGGCGACTGTCTCTCCCGAGCCCAGGCGCACCTGCGAGGCCAGCAGGTTGTCGACGGCGGTCCGGTACGGGGCGGGCCAGTCGGGCCGCGGGTCGAGCAGTTCGCCGAGCATCGTGCCGAGCGCCCTGCCCTGGGCGGGGTCGACCGGGAACTGGGTGACCTTGGCGGCGCTCTGCAGTGTGACGGTGGAGGCGGTGGTGCCGAAGTCGACGACCACGAACTCCTGGAAGTGCCGGTCGGACGGTTTGCGCAGGGTCAGGAACTCCGGCAGCGACGGCTCCTCCTCCCCGGCCGTGGGCTCCGGTTCCTCGTGCGGCGGGCGGAACTCCAGCAGCACGGTGCCCTGGACGATGTCGCGGCCCGCCTTGCTCTGGTAGTCCAGCTCCCAGGTCACGTCGACGCGCAGCGGGAGGCCGTTCGTCCATGGCTCGTTCGGCTGCGTGGCGGACCCGAACAGCAGGAAGGAGGTGTCGACGAAGGCGTCCTTGGACAGCACGGTGTCGGCCAGCATGTGCTTGGTGATCGAGCGAGCGGGCAGCCAGGCCGCCCGCAGCGCCTGCTCCAGCCGGGGCGGCAGGACCGAACCGTCGCCCGGGCGCATCGTGAGTCTGCCGGGAAGCGTGGTGTTGAAGTACGGGTTGTCGTGGGCGGCGGCCAGTCGCAGGGTGACCACGGGCAGCGGATAGCGGCCGTCCTGGGCGTGGAGGACGAACTCCCGGGAGCCCCGGGAGCGGACGTACGGGGACTTGGCGCCGTCCGCGGTGTCCGGCACGTCGAACGAGAGCACCAGCTCGGGCATCAGGCCTTCCTCCAAGTCCTCATCAGCACGTCGATGGGCTGGTTGCCGCGATCGTCGGCGTGACCCGGACCGCCTCCCGGGCCGTCGGCCGGCGCCTCGCCCTGGGATGCGTGCCGGGCACCGGGAGTGCCGCGCGGCGGGCGGATGTCGTGATCGGCGAGCACCCACTGCGCCGTCTTCTCGTAGAAGGTGTGCAGTACGTCGACCCGGCCGCTCAGCAGCCGGTTGAGGCGCTCGGTGACGACGGCCGCCGCCGCGTCGGCGGTGTACTGCCGCAGCCGCGTCACGATGAGCGGATGGCGTTCCTGGCGCTCGGTCATGAGCTCGCCCTCCGGCATGGCGTGGTGCCAGGGCAGCGCGTGGTCGGCCAGTCCCGGGAAGCGGTCGGCCGGGTTCTCCCGGGGGCCGTTGTCCTGGTGGTGCTGGCGGCGCTGGTGGCCGACGACCTCCGCGGGGTGCAGCGCGGTCCACAGCTGCGTCAGCCGGTTCTCGACCTCCTCCGGGTCGCCGAGGTGGCTCAGATAGACCTCGCTCAGCAGGGGCAGCGTGCCGGGCTCCTCGAACCAGGAGCGCAAGCCCTCGAACTCGGCCTCCCACCTCTCCTGCCAGGCGCCGAGCCAGGTGTCCAGCCGCTCCCGGTCCCGGTCCGTGTGGCCCTCCACGAGGGCGGCGAAGCGCGTCATGTAGCCCTTCGTCGTGTCGGTCGAGCGGACCCCGGTGGCCGGGGCGGGCGCGCTGACCCGGCCGGGCAGCACGATGCTGAACTCACCGGCCGGGCGCGGTGGTGCGCTGCGCGACACCAGGCCGTTCTCGTCGTTCCGGGCCCGTTGCAGCAGCAGGTCCCACTCGCCCCACTCGTACACCGCCTGCCGGACCTCGGCCGCGGCACCGGCCAGGCTCAGCGGTGGGGGTGACGCGGCGACGTCCTGCGGAGCCGTGGCGCGCAGCTCGTCGAGCTCGGCCATGAGGGTGGCCAGCAGTCCGCGGTACTGGCCGAGGCGCTCGGTGAGTTCACGGAATTCCGCGGAGGTGGCGACCGTGGGTCCGCTCTCCTGGCGTACCTGGTACTGCAGGGCGCGCAGCGCGTCCCAGAGTTTGCGCCGGGAGCGCTCGGCGAGCTCCTGCTTGAGCGCCACGCCGTTCGCTCTCAGATGCTCCTCGATCAGCCGGTGCAGCTTGCGCACACCGCCGTCGTCGGCGACCGCGCGCAGCCGGTCCGCCCAGTGGCCGTGCGGGGCGAGGGACTGGAAGCGGTCGGCCAGCGCGGTCCACCCCGTGCCGCCGCCCTGTTCGTCGCGTGCGTCCAGGGCTCGCTGGGCGTCGTCGATCCGGGCCTGCGAACCCGGCGACAAGGCGGCGTAGGGCAGGCCGTAGCGGCGGATCGCGGTGATCGCGGAGGTCAGCACCACTGCCTCTTCGCGACCCCGGACGAACTTGTCGGAGTGGACGTGGATGGCGTTCAACTCGTCCGAGGCGTGCAGCAGTTCGGTGGCGTCGGCCGCGGTCTCCGGCGCGCCGGGCACCGGGACCTGGTCGAAGAAGCTCGCCGCGACGAGGGCGGCCTTGCCCAGCACCTCGGTGCTGCGGCCGTCCTGGGTCAGCATCCCCCAGAAGCTCTCGACGCCCTGGGTGCCCGCGCGTCGGGCGTCCAGCACCACGAGGATGGTGTGCACGTCCGCGAGTTCACGGCGGCTGAGATGGGTGTCGCGGCCGTACGAGCCGGCGCCGCCGATGCCGGGGAAGTCGAGGAACTGCACCTCGTGGTCGGCCAGCAGTTCGTTCAGTTCCCAGTGCTCGGGGGAGACGTACACGTCCTGCACGACGCGCTCGATCAGGTCGAAGCTGCGGCTGAGCGCCTCGGTGTCGTTCCTGATCTCGGCCGCGGTGAACGGCTGGACGCGGCGCAGCGGCAGCCTGGCCGGGATCCGTTCCTCCACACCGTGGTCGAGGGCTTCGCGCAGATGCTTGGAGGGCAGCCGCTGGACCGTGCCCATGACGCCGTCCTGGCTCAGCCAGGCGTCACGGATCCGGCACAGCTCGGCGGCGGCCGCGCGGTGCGTGGAGGCGATGCGCAGCGGATCCACGAGCGGATCGGGCTGTCCGGGGCCCTGTTCCGGCCACAGACAGCCGACCCACTGGTCGAACAGGGTCCAGCCCTCGGGGCTGTTGAGCGGGTCCAGGCTGCGCAGGACCGCGCCGGCGACGAGTTCGGGGTGCTCGTGGTCGAGGCCGTCGGCGAGTTCGTCGAGGATGGTCCGTACGCACTCACCGAGGCGCTTTTCCGTGAGGTAGTGGATCTCGGCCGTCGGGTCCGCGTACGTCTGCTGGGGGCGGCCCTCCTCGTCGCCGGCCGGCTGCTGCCGCAGCCGTAGCACCGTGATGTTGCCGGTGGCCTTGCGGTTCTCCACCGGCAGCAGGTCCGACTTGCCCAGCAGCGTGCCCACCAGCAGGGACTTGCCGACCGAGAATTCGCCGACGACGCCGAAGGTGACCGGCTGGGCCGCGCGGGCGGCCAGCTCCTTGGCCAGCGCCTGCACCGCCGAACGTTGCTCGTGCGCGTCGGTCTGCTGCTCACCGAGCATTTCTAGCGTTTCTCGGGCAAATGCCCGCATTTCGGGCAGGGTTAACTGCTCGGCCATGGTTGCGGATCCCCCTCGTGCGAAGAGCGCGCGCTGACGCTCTGCCCCCGATGTGCTCATCCGGCGCCACTCGTCGCGGCGGCGTGAGGGTACCTATTAGGCCAGAAAGCGGCCGTCCGAGAGCATGCAATGCAAAAAGACGCCAATATGATCTTTTCTGGCGGCCGGGGCGTCAGTTCCGCTCCCGCGGGGGCGGTGTCCATGTCCGCGAAGCGCTTACTTGATGAGGACTTGGCCGCGCGTACCGTCGGGCGTCACATCGGCGCCATCGCACCCTTCCCTGTCGTTTGCTGCTCTTGGAACACTCGCACCGCGCACGTTCCGTCATCCGTTCCACGATCCGGCCATCCCGCACATCAGGATGAGAGGTTCCTTGCTCATGTCCGAAGTCAACCGGCGCCGATTCCTCCAACTCGCGGGCGCCACCACGGCGTTCACCGCGCTTTCCAGCAGCATCCAGCGCGCCGCCGCGCTGCCCGCGAACCACCGCACGGGATCGATCGAGGACGTCGAGCACATCGTCGTCCTGATGCAGGAGAACCGCTCCTTCGACCACTACTTCGGCTCGCTCAGAGGCGTCCGCGGCTTCGGCGACCCGCGCCCGGCGGTGACCCGGCAGGACGGCAAGCCGGTCTGGTACCAGTCGAACGGCACCAAGGACCTGCTGCCCTTCCACCCCGACGCCGACGACCTCGGCATGGCCTTCATCCAGGACCTCCCGCACGGCTGGAACGACGGCCACGCGGCCTTCGACGGCGGCAAGTACGACAAGTGGGTGCCGTCCAAGGGCTCCACGACGATGGCGTACCTGACCCGCGACGACATCCCGTTCCACTACGCGCTCGCCGACTCCTTCACCATCTGCGACGCCTACCACTGCTCGTTCATCGGCTCCACCGACCCGAACCGCTACTACCTGTGGACGGGCTACACCGGCAACGACGGCCAGGGCGGCGGCCCGGTCCTCGGCAACGACGAGGCGGGCTACGGCTGGACGACCTACCCCGAGCGCCTGGAGCGGGCCGGGATCTCCTGGAAGATCTACCAGGACGTCGGCGACGGCCTCGACGCGAACGGCTCCTGGGGCTGGATCCCGGACGCCTACCGCGGCAACTACGGCGACAACTCGCTGCTGTACTTCAAGCAGTACCAGAACGCCCAGCCCGGCGACCCGCTCTACGACAAGGCCCGCACCGGCACCGACGCGCGCAAGGGCGAGGGCTTCTTCGAGCAGCTCGAGGCCGACGTCAAGGGCGGCAAGCTGCCGCAGATCTCCTGGGTCGTCGCCCCCGAGGCCTTCACCGAGCACCCCAACTGGCCCGCCAACTACGGCGCCTGGTACATCGCCCAGGTCCTCGACGCGCTCACCGCCGACCCGGCGGTGTGGGCGAAGACGGCCCTGTTCATCACGTACGACGAGAACGACGGCTTCTTCGACCACATGATCCCGCCGTTCCCGCCGGCCTCCGCGGCCCAGGGCAAGTCCACCGTCGACGCCGGACCGGACCTCTTCAAGGGTGACGCCGGCCATGTGGCCGGACCCTACGGTCTGGGCCAGCGCGTGCCGATGCTCGTCGTCTCCCCGTGGAGCAAGGGCGGTTTCGTCTGCTCCGAGACCCTCGACCACACCTCGGTCATCCGCTTCATGGAGCGCCGCTTCGGCGTGCACGAGCCGAACATCTCGCCCTGGCGGCGCGCGATATGCGGCGATCTGACCGCCGCGTTCGACTTCACCCGCAAGGACACGCGCCCGGTGGTGCTCCCGGACACCGACGGCTACCGGCCGCCGGACCACGACCGCCACCCGGACTACGTCCCGACCCCGCCCGCCAACGGGGCCCTGCCCCGGCAGGAGCGCGGCCGCAAGCCCACCCGCCCGCTCAAGTACGTCCCGTTCGTGGACGGTTCGGCGGACAGCGCGGCCGGAAAGTTGACGCTGACCTTCGCCTCCGGTGCCAAGGCCGGCGCCGCCTTCCTGGTCACCTCCGGAAACCGCACCGACGGACCCTGGAGCTACACCACCGAGGCCGGCAAGACGGTCGCCGACACCTGGAACTCCGCGTACTCGAACGGCTCGTACGACCTGACCGTGCACGGCCCCAACGGCTTCCTGCGCGTCTTCAAGGGCCCGGGCAAGGCGGCCGGACCCGAGGTCACCGCGCGGCACAGCGGCGACCACGTCGAGCTCACCTTCACCAACAAGGGCTCGCGCACCGTCGAGCTGGAGCTGGTCAACGGCTACACCGGCCGGCCCCTGACCTTCCAGGTGCGCCCGGGCGCCAGGGTGCGGCACGCCGTCGACCTCGCGGCGAGCAGGCGCTGGTACGACCTCACCGTCACGTCCGACAACGACCCCACGTTTTTGCGGCGGTTCGCCGGACATGTCGAGAATGGGTGTTCCGGTGTCAGCGACCCCGCGATCCTCACGTCGTAACAGGGCGATGAATACCGCATCGTGGGGGCTGGTCAGCTCCTGGTCGGCTCAGGGTAGTGTGCCCCGGTGACCACGCAATCGAACACTCCTGCAGGCTGGTACCCCGATCCCCACGGGGCAGCCCAGACGCTCCGTTACTGGGACGGCGCGCAGTGGACCGACCACACCAGCCCGGCCCAGCAAGGTACTCAGCAGGCGCCTCCGCAGGCCGGCGTCCCGCACCAGGCGGGCGCCGACGCGAAGGTGCAGCGTCAGGTGCAGCAGCAGGCCGGGGTCGCCGCGGGCGGCCCCGGTGGCGGCACCCTGTTCACCGAGCCGGTCCTGGTGGTGAACCAGAAGGCCAAGCTGATCGAGCTGACCAACGAGTACAAGGTCATGGATCAGAACGGCAACCAGATCGGCTCGGTCACCGAGGTCGGCCAGGGCGTGCTCAGGAAGATCCTGCGGTTCGTCTCCAGCCTCGACCAGTTCCTGACGCACAAGCTGGAGATCCGCGACGCCCACGGTCAGCCGCAGCTGCTGCTGACCCGGCCGGCGAAGTTCCTCAAGTCGCGCGTGATCGTGTCGCGTCCGGACGGTTCGCCGGTGGGCGAGATCGTCCAGCAGAACATGATCGGGAAGATCAACTTCGCGATGAACGCGAACGGCCAGCAGGTCGGCGCGATCAAGGCGGAGAACTGGCGGGCGTGGAACTTCGCCATCGTCGACCACGCGGACAACGAGGTCGCCCGGATCACCAAGACCTGGGAAGGCCTCGCCAAGACGCTGTTCACGACCGCGGACAACTACGTCCTGCAGATCCACTACCAGCTCCCCGAGCCGCTGCTGAGCCTCGTGGTGGCGACGGCACTGACCGTCGACACGGCGCTCAAGCAGGACTCGCGGGGCCTGGGCTGACACAGCCGGGCAACGGCACGAACAAACGCAACGGCAACGGCGGCCGGTGCGTGCGGGATGCGCACGCGTCGGCCGCCGCCTTTGTGTCGTTCCGGGAGAATGCGTCGTTCCGGGGAACTGCTACAGCGGAGTGAGGTGTCCGCGCTCCGGTCGCCGCGGCACCAGGACCGGCTCGGGCGACGCGGTCCCCCGCTCCAGCGCGAGCACCGCGGCCACGGGATGCTCCTCGTCGCCCGCGTCCGGCGCGGGTGTCTCCCGGGTCAGCAGCACCACACCCCAGGACGCAAGACCCGCCCCGGACAGCGCGAGGAGCACACCCGCAGCGCCGCCCCGCAGGCCCTGCCCGAGCAGCGTCAGGCCGATCAGCGCGGCCGCCACCGGGTTGGCGAGCGTCACCACCGCCAGCGGGGCGCCGAGACCGCCGCGGTAGGCCGTCTGCGACAGCAGCAGCCCGCCGGTGGCGAACGCGGCGACGAGCAGCGCCACCACCACCTCCTCCGCGCCCAGCGCCGCGCCCGTGCGGTCCGTCGCCGCCACGGTCACCGTCTGGGTGAGCGCCGAGGCCACACCGGAGGCGAAGCCGGACGCCGTCGCGTGCCGCAGGCCGGGCCGGGCGCCGGGCCAGGACAGCGCGCCGATCAGGGCGGCGGTCGTACCGGCGACCGCCACTGCCTCGGTGAGGCTCAGCACCCGGTCGGGAGCCGGGCCCGATGCGGTCACCAGCAGGGCGGCCAGCCCCAGCAGCGTCAGCGAGGTGCCCCGCCACTCGGCCGTGCTGACCTTCCGCCCGGCCGCCCGCGCCCCCATCGGGACCGCCGCGACCAGGGTGAGCGCGCCCAGCGGCTGCACCACGGTCAGCGGGCCGTACTTGAGAGCCACGACATGCAGCAGCGCCGCGCCCGCGTTCAGCCCGACCGCCGACCACCACGCGCCGGTGCCGAGCAGCCGCAGCAGGCCCGCGTCCGGGCCGCGGGAGGCGAGCCGTTCCTGCGCCACCGCGGCGGCCGCGTAGGCGACGGCCGAGACCAGCGACAGGACGACAGCCACCAGGACGGCGCTCATCGGGCCGCTCCCACCAGGACGGGCTCCTCCGGTACGAGCGTGCGCGTGCCCCGTCCCGCCGTGGTTGCTGTGCGGTGCGGCGGATGGATGAGGGCGAGCGCGACGCCCAGCATGGCCGTGGCGACGATCGCGTCCAGCCAGTAGTGGTTGGCCGTGCCCACGATCACCGCGAGTGTGATCGCCGGATGCAGCAGCCACAGCAGGCGCCGGCGGGACCTGGTCGCCACGATCAGGCCGATGGCCACCATCAGGGCCCAGCCGAAGTGCAGCGACGGCATCGCCGCGAACTGGTTGGACAGATGGTCGGTCCGCGGGGGGCCGTAGACCGACGGGCCGTACAGCCGTGCCGTGTCCACCAGCCCGGTCGCGGCCAGCATGCGCGGCGGGGCCAGCGGGAACGTGAAGGGCAGGACCAGGGCGGCCGCGGTGACCACGGCGAGGACCCGCCGGGCCCAGACGTAGTGCGCCGGGCGCCGCAGATACAGCCAGACCAGGAAGGCCAGGGTGGCCGGGAAGTGGACGGTCGCGTAGTAGGTGTTCGCGAGGTGCACGAGGGTGCCGCTGTGCAGCAGCGCGGACTGCACGTCGCCCTCGCCGGGAAGGTGCGCCGCCCGTTCCAGGTCCCACACGCGACGGGCGTTGTGCAGGGCCTCGCCGGTGTGGCCGGTGGCCAGCTGCCGGCCGAGCTTGTAGACGAGGAAGAGCCCTGCGACGAGCAGGAGCTCACGGCCGAGCGGGGGCCTGGTCATGGCTCCTGGCTCGGGTTCTGCAGGCTCGGTGCGGGCATTCATCCCCCGGCCCCTTCGCTGACGGCGGTGCGTGTGGTGGTGCGTACTGAGACCCGGACCACAGCCCGAACTCATCGATACGTCTCCGTACCGATACGCCAGTGTACCGATACGCACGAGTACCGGTACACTGGCGTATCGATAGACGTACGACACACTGGTTACAGGCTTCGAAGCCGCGCTTGAGGACCGCTTCAGGCGGCCTTGAGCAACGGCGGGGCGCACGAGTCGCACACGAGTGAGGAGAGACGCATGACGTCGCAGGCCGCGGACGGACCGGAGACGGTCGCCGCCTCGCGCCGCTCCAAGATCACGCCCGAGCGTGAGCGGGAGTTCTTCGACGCCGTGCTCGAACAGATCCGCGAGTGCGGCTATGACTCCGTCACCATGGAGGGCGTCGCCACCAGCACCCGGTGCAGCAAGTCCACGCTCTACCGCCAGTGGAAGACGAAGCCCCAGTTCGTGGCCGCGGCGCTGCGGTCCAACCGTCAGGCGCGCTTCGCCGGCATCGACACCGGATCACTCGCGGAGGACCTGCGCCAGGCCGCGCGGGACGCGGGGGACTGGTCGGGCAAGGACACCCGGCTGCTGCAGGCCCTCAGTCACGCGGTCACCCAGGACCCCGAGCTGCAGCAGGCGCTGCGCGAGGCCCTCGTCGATCCCGAGATCGCCGCACTCCAGGAGATCCTGCGGCGTGGTGTCGAGCGGGGCGAGGTGCGGGCCGGTCATCCGGCGCTCGAGTACATCCCCGCCATGATGTTCGGAGTGCTGCGCGTGCGGCCCGTGTTGAGCGGGCAGTACGCCGATTCCGACTATCTCGTCCGGTTCGTGGAGGCCGCCGTGCTGCCCTCGCTCGGGCTGACCTGAGACCCAGGCCGCCGTCCATGGGATGACTGGACGGTGACCTGCTCGCGCCGCACCGTGGGGACGGGGGCGGCGCACACCCCCGGCCGGGTGGGGTTCCCCTTGAGCGGAGGGGCTCCCCACCCGGCCGCATCATGTGCCGGGGCGGGCCGGGCCGGGGGAGTCAGACGTTCTGGCCGTTGCCGCCGCCGGACGACACCTTGATCCCCTTGGTGATCTCGTCGATGACCGACAGCTTCTGCCCGACGTCGATGCCGAAGCGGACCACGACCATCCGATCGGGACTCGCCGGGGAGGGGAAGGCGAGCGATTCGACGTAGCCGTCGGCGCCCTTGCTGGTGACCGCCTTCCAGCGGACCAGATAGCCCTTCTGCCCGGCCACGGTGACCGCCTCGGAGGCGAGCACCTCGTGCGAGGTGATGCTGCCGTAGGTGGTGCCTCCGTAGGACTCCTTGGCGTTGGCCGCGATGTCCGCCTTGGCGACCTCCTCGGCCGTGCTGCCCTTGGTGCGCAACAGCGCCGCCGGTGCCGAGTAGGCGCCGCCGGGGACACACGACTTGGACGTGTCGCCGGGGCACTTGTACGAGTCGTTCGACGAGATCTGCGCGCCCACGTTCATGGCCTGCCCGGTCCAGCCCTTGGGCACGGGCAGGCTGATCCCGTTGATCGGGTCCGGCACGCTGCCGCCGCCCTCGACCTTCGGCGCCTCGGACTGGCCCGGCGACGGCGACTGACCGCCGGGGCCGCCCGAGCCGCCGCCCGGTCCGCCCTGACCGCCGTTCTGCCCCTCGGGCCCGCCCCGGCCGCCCGGCCCGCCCTGGCCCTGCTGCGAACCGGCCCGGTCGCCGCCGGAGTCGTGCCTGGCGAGCGCGTACACGCCGACCCCGATGCTCGCGAGCACCGCGACGGCCACCGCGACGGCTATCCCCGTGCGCAGACCGCGCCGGGAACCGGCCGGCGGCTGGGCGGGATACCCGGGATACCCGGGATATCCGGAGTGGCCGCCGTAGGCCGGGTACGGGCCGGTGCCCTGCGGCTGCGTCGGGGTACCCCAGGCGGCCCCCGACCCGGCGGGGCGGGTCTGGTCCGTCCATGCCCCGCCGTCCCACCAGCGCTCGGTGGGGGGACCGTCATTCGTCTGCCCGGGGTCGGGGTACCACCCCGGAGGAGTCACCTGCGTCATGCCCCCACCGTATGAGGCGTCGGTGAAAGCGGGATGAGAGGCCCCGCAACAGTTGCGTGTTGCCGATCCGGGACCGTGCTCTCCCGGCCATGGTCACTCCACTTCCAGCCGCACCGGCGCGTGCCGCGCGGGCGCGGGCAGCCGCAGCCCGCCCCGCCCCGGGGTCACCGACCCCAGGACGCTCGGATGCCGGGCGCCGGTGCTGACCGGTTCGGTGCCCGAGAGCCCGTGCGCCGTGAGGAACCCGAGGACCGCGAAGGCATACGCCTCCTTGGCGGCCGAGGGCAGGCCCAACTCGTCGGAGGTACGCACCGCCACCCCGGGCAGCCGGTCTCGCAGCATCGCCATCAGCACCGGGTTGCGCGTACCGCCGCCCGAGGCGATCACCTCCGTGGCGCCCACGGACCGTACGGCGTCCGCGACCGTGCGTGCCGTCAACTGGGTGAGTGTCGCCAGCACATCGTCCGCGGGCAGGCCGTCGAGTCCGGCCGCCCGCACATATCCGGGGTGGAACAGCTCCTTGCCGGTGGTCTTCGGCGCGGGCCGCGTGTAGTACGGCTCCCTCAGCAGCCGGTCCAGCAGCGGGCCGTGCACCCGGCCGCGGGCGGCCAGCGCGCCGTCGGCGTCGTACGCCAGCCGTCCGCCGCTGAACTCCCGGGCCGCGGCATCGGTCAGCGCACAGCCGGGACCGGTGTCGAAGGCCGTCCCGTCCGGCGCGGTGAGGTTGGCGATCCCGCCGATGTTCAGCGCGACCGGCGTGCCCTGCCTGCCGCGCAGCCACAGCAGGTCGACCAGGCTGACCAGCGGTGCGCCCTGGCCGCCGGCGGCGACGTCGCGCGGCCGGAAGTCGGCCACGACGGGCACCCCCGTCGCCTCCGCGATCCACGCGGGCTGCCCGAGCTGCAGTGTCCCGTGCACCCGGCCGCCGTCCACCCAGTGGTAGACCGTCTGCCCGTGCGAGGCGATCAACTCGGCCCGCCCGTCGCACAGTTCACGATCGGCCCGGACGGCCGTCGCCGCGAACGCCTGCCCGATCCGGGTGTCGAGCCGGCACACGTCCGCAAGCGGGACGGCCGACGGGGGCAGCGCCGCCGCGAGGGATTCCCGCAGCGCGTCGTCGTACGGCTCGCTCACCATCCCGAGCGGCTTCAGGACGAGCGTGTCACCGCCGAGGCGCAGCTCGGCCGCCGCCGCGTCGACGGCGTCGTACGACGTCCCGGACATCAGTCCGATCACCAGCACCTGGTCCATCCGCCTTCCCGGCCGGGCGCCCGAGGAGCGCGAGCGCGCTCACCGCGCAGGTCGCCGCCGCGTAGTACGCGGGCACGTCCACGTTTCCGGTGCGCTTCACCGTCTCCGTGATGATGAGCCCGGCGCACCCCGAGAACACGGCATTGGACAGGGCGTAGGCGAGTCCCAGCCCCGTACAGCGCACACGCGTCGGGAACAGCTCGGCGAGCATCGCCGGCCCCGGCCCGGCCATGAGCCCCACGACCGCCCCGGCGGCGCACACGGCCGCGCCCTTCACCAGGGACGAAGTCCCCGTGTCCTGGAGGAGGTTGAACAGCGGCACGGCCGCCCCCACCACCAGCACCGCCCCCGTCAGCATCACCGGCCGCCGCCCGATCCGGTCGCTGAGCAGCCCCGCCGGGAGGATCGCCGCCGCGAAGCCCAGATTGGCCAGAACCGTGGCGGTCAGCGCCTGCCGGAAGTCCGCGTGCAGCGCCGTCTGGAGATACGACGGCAGGACGACGAGGAAGGTGTACCCGGCCGCCGACCAGCCCATCACCCGTCCGGCCCCCAGCGCGACCGCCCGCACGACCCCGCGTGCGGGCAGGCGCTCCGCGTCCGGCGTCCGCTCCCTGAACGACGGTGTCTCCTCGAGCCGCACCCGCAACCACAGCGCCCCCAGCCCCATCGGCAGCGCGAGCAGGAACGGCAACCGCCAGCCCCAGGCACTCAACTGATTTTCCGTCAGCACGGTCGCCAGACCGACCGCGGCACCCGCCCCGCCCAGCAGTCCAAGCGCCACCGTGAACGACTGCCACGCGCCGTACAGCCCGCGCCGGCCCGGCGGGGCGAACTCCGTCATCGCTGACACCGCGCCCCCGAACTCACCTCCCGCGGAAAGCCCTTGAACGACCCTCAGAAGGGTGAGCAGCCAGGGGGCCAGGGCGCCCGCCGTGGCATAGGTCGGCAGCGCGCCGATCAGCGTGGTCGCCCCGGTCATCAGGGCGACCACCAGGATCAGCACCGGCCGCCGCCCGATCCGGTCGCCCAGCCGGCCGAACAGGGCGGCGCCGACCGGCCGGAAGAAGAACGCCAGCGCGAAGGAGGCGTATGCCTTCACCAGCCCCTCGACCGCACCGCCGCCCTCCGGCGTGAAGAACCGCTGCGCGACGACCGTCGCGAAATAGCCGTAGACACCGAACTCGTACCACTCGATGAAATTGCCCACCGACCCCGCGGCCAGCGCCCTTGCGGACGACGCCTTTCGCGGGGTCCGGCGATCTTCGAAAGTCAGCTTCATTCCCAGCCTTGTTGACGGTCCGTCGACTCCACAGCGGCAGGTCCGGGCAGGGGGCACGTCGTCCTCACGCGTCCCTGTTCACCCGTCGCGGCAACACGTGCCCGGAGCGGCCTCCGTACAGCCAATCCGACGGCTACGCTCGTGGTCTGTACGTCGTTCGGGCGACACCAGGGGAGGTAACGGGATGACGGAGGCACGGCCCCCTGTGGCCGCTTCGCCTTCCCTGTGGGAGCGCGACGCGGAGATCGCCGCCGTCACACAGGCGCTCGACGCCCTGTGCGCGGACCGCTCGTCCTCCGGGAACCTGCTCGTGTTCCGGGGCGACGCCGGACTGGGCAAGACGGCGCTCCTGACCGAGACCCGCCGTATCGCCGAACGGCGCGGGTGCACCGTGTGGTCCACCCGCGGCGGCGAGAACCTGAAGTCCGTCCCGTTCAACGTGGTACGGCAGTTGCTGCAGCCCGCGCTGGTCTCGCTGATGCCACAGGAGGCCCGCGAGTACCTCGGCGACTGGTACGACATCGCGGGGCCCGCGCTCGGCATAACGGAGCCCGGTGAGCGGCAGGCCGACCCGCAGGGCGTGTGCGACGGCCTGGTCGCGGCCGTCCGCAGACTGGCCAAACGGGAATGGCCGCTGGTGCTGCTCGTCGACGACGCGCACTGGGCCGACGAGGAGACCCTGCGCTGGCTCACCGCGTTCGCCGATCGCCTCGACGATCTGTCCGTCCTGGTCGTGGTCGCCCGCCGGCCCGGTGAGGTGTCCGGTGACAGCGCCCGCTACCTCGACGCGATCGCCGCCACCGCGGGCCGCCCCGTCAGCAGTCTCGACGCCCTCACCCCGGACGCCACCGCCGGACTCACCCGTGCCACCCTCGGCCGGCACGCGGACGCCCCGTTCTGCCGCGAGGTCTGGGCCGTCACCGGCGGCAATCCGTACGAGACCGTCGAACTCCTCGCCAAGGTGCAGGACAGCGACCTCCAGCCGGTCGAGGCCCACGCCGGTGAACTCCGCCCCCTGAACCGCTCCGCCCGCGGCGGCGGACTCGTCGCCCGGCTGGAGGGCCTCGGCATCGACGCCACCCGGTTCGCCTGGGCGGCCGCCATCCTCGGCACCGGCATCACCGTGGACCTGGTAGCCCAGCTCGCCACCATGAGCATGGACGACGCCGAACGCTGTGCCGAACTGCTGTGCAGCGCCCGCATCCTCACCGAGCCCGACCCCGCGGCCGCCCGGCCCGACGACGGCGACCTGGAGTTCGTCCACCCGCTGATCGCCTCCGCCGTCTACAACTCCATCCCCGAGGCCCTGTGCACCGCCATGCACGGCATCGCCGCCCAGGTCGTCACCGACTCCGGGCGCGGTGCCGCCGCGGCCTCCCGGCACCTCCTCCAGGTGCACCCGGACGACGACGAGGAACTCGTCGAGCAGCTGCGCGAGGCGGCCCGGGAACACCTCGCCGTCGGCGCCCCGGACGCGGCCCGCCGCTGTCTGGAACGCGCTCTGGTCGAACCGCCCGTGCCCGAGGTCCACGCGCGCGTGCTCTACGAATTGGGCTGCGCCACGCTGCTGACCGCGCCCGCGACCACGATCGACCATCTGCAGAGCGCGCTCGGCATGCCCGGCCTCGACGGCGACGAACGCGTCGACGCCGTCTTCCGCCTCTCCCAGGCACTGCTCCACAACAACCAGCTGGAGGAGGCCGTCCACACGGTAGAGGCCGAGGCTGCCCGCCACGAACCCGGGCCCGCCCGGCTTCGGCTGCAGGCCGTGCACTTCATGTGGGAGGGCATCCACGGCGAGGCCGCCTCACCCGGCCGCTCCGAACGCCTCGCCGACCTCGCCCGCACCTGCACCGGCCGCGACAACTCCGAGCGCGCCCTGCTGATCCTGCGCGGCTTCGACGCCATGACCCACGGCGAGAGCGTGGAGGAGATCGTCGAACTGTGCGACCGGGCCCTCGTGAACGGCCGTCTCGCCCCCGGTCTGGGCTGGACCGACACCGAGTGGGGCGTCGAACTGCTGATGATGCTGGGCAGTGCGTACACCTACGCCGACCGGCTCGACCGCGCCGAGAGCCTGTTCGCCGAGGCCCTACGGGCCTATACGACCGCGGGATGGAGCGGCGGCCATCTCTCCCTGGCGAACGCGTTCCTCGGCCTCGCCTACCGTCGGCAGGGCCGCCTCAGGGACGCGGAGACCATCCTGCGCGAGTCCCTCGCACTGGCCGAACGCGTCGGCCGCGGCCTGCCCCTGTACTGGTCGGCGACCTGCGGACTCGTCGACACGCTGCTGGCCCGCGGCCATGTGGACGAGGCCTGGGCGGTGGCCGAGCGGTACGGCTTCGCACCGCCCTACCCGTCGACGATCGTGCTGCCCGACCCCCGCTCCGTGCGCGGCCGGCTGCTGCTCGCCGTCGGCCGCACCGAGGAGGGCATCAACGAGCTGGAGGCGGCCGAGAAGGCGGCGGCCGCCCGGGGCGGCCACCATCCGGTCCTCGCGCCCTGGGCCGTCGACCTCGCCAAGGCCCTCGCCGTGCAGGATCCGCCGCGCGCCGCCCGGCTCGCCACCGAGGCCCGCCGCCAGGCGGAGCGCCTCGGCACGGACACCGCCATCGGCGAGGCCCTGCGCTGTGCGGCCGCCCTGGAGACCGGGCAGCGCGCGGTGCGGCCGGCCGCGCAGGCCGTCGCCTACCTGGAGGCCTCGCCCTGCCAGTACGAACACGCGGCCGCCCGCGTCGAGTACGGCATCGCGTCCCGTTCGGTCGCCGAGCTCAACCGGGGCATGGCACTCGCGCGCTCGTGCGGGGCGGACGGGCTGGTGGAGCAGGCGCGAGAGGTACTGGAGACGGGCGGGGGCCTCAGCTGACCCGCGCCGCCTCAGATCGCCAGCAGTTGCTCGGTGACCGCTTTCAGGCGCTTGCGCACCTCGGGGTCGTACGTCCCCTCGTGCGCCCTGGCCGGACGCGTGCCGTCGAAGTAGCCGCCCGAGCCCAAGTCCCGGGTGGCCAGGGCCAGGACGCCCGTCGCTCCGTCCGCGACCGTGTTCCAGGGGGTGATCCCGCCCTCGCGGACCATCGCGGTGTCCATGTAGGTCGCGGGGTGCAGCACATTGACCGACACACCGCTGCCCGCCAGCTCCTCGGCCAGCGTGAACGTATGGGCGGCGAGGGCGAACTTGCTGCGGCAGTACGCCGACACGCCGCTGTAGCCGCGGGTGAGCTCCGGGTCGGTGAAGTCGAGCGGCTCCTGGCCGACCGAGCCGACGTTGACGATCCGGGACGGTGTGTTCGCGCGCAGCACCGGCAGCAGGGCGCGGGTCAGCACGACGGGGGCGAGGTAGTTCACGGCCAGCCGCAGCTCGTGCCCGTCGGTGCTCAGCTCGCGGCCGGAGCCACGCGGCCCGGCGCCCACCCCGGCGTTGTTGATCAGCACGTCGAGCCCGGGCCGCGCCTGTGCCACCCGGGCGCCCAGCTCGCGCACCTGGGCGAGCGAAGCGAGGTCCGCGACGAACCCCTCGGCCTCACCCTCGGCACGCAACTCCTCGACGAGCCGCCGCGTCCGTTCCGGGTCCCGCCCGTGGGCGAGCACGACATGACCGGAGCGGACCAGCTCGAAGGCGACGTACCGGCCGAGTCCGGAGGTGGCACCGGTGATCAGAACAGTGGACATGTCCCCACCCTAGGCACGCTCCGGCGCCGGATGCCTGGTGCCGCCGAAGCTACGCCCAGCAGGGTCACCCTCACGCGCAATCAGTGGCCGGACTGCGCGAACACCACCCACACCTGGCCCTCGGCGAAGTTCATGGGCGTGCCGTCGGCGGTGGTGAACTCCGTGCCGTCGGCGGCGGCCGCGCGGGTCCAGGTCGCGTCGAAGGCGCGCCCGTCCCGCAGCACCTCCGCCTTCCCCGTGCCCACCGTCTCGGTGTACGGCGTGTTGTTGCCGAGGACGTCGTGGTACGCGGACTCGTGCACCTTCACGTACTGCACGACGACCGTCGCGGGAGTCACGCGCTTCCCGTCGGCCGTCCTCGTGGGCGTGCCGTCCATACCGACCAGCCAGCGGTGCCGGTCGGCGGACCAGGTGAAGGTGAACTCGGCCACCGGGTAGCGCACGGTGCGCGAGGTCGCGGGCCGCCCGCCCGCCGGTGCCGCGCCGTAGTGGAAGCCGGTGGTCAGCGCGGCCTTGCCCGGCGTGGCGGACAGCAGCCGGTCCGGGTGCAGATAGAGGTTGTGCGGCGCGGCCTTGTCGCTGCCGCGGAAGAAGGCGTCGGACGCGTTGTTGGGTGTCTCCGGCCGCAGCGGCGCCTTGTCGATCAGCGGCAGCAGCTTGGTCTGCGCCCCCGAGAAGGCGAGTGTCGGCCGGTCGAACTGGCGCAGCAGCTCCAGATCGGATTCGCGGGCGCTGCGCACCGGCCCGATGACCTTCGGCAGCTTGGTCGCGTACACCGCCATCAGCCGGCTCAGCCCGCCCTCGACCTGTTCCGCGTACACGACGTCCGCGGAGTCCAGCCCCGTCTGCGGGCGGGCCGCGGGCACATTGTCGATCTTCACGGCGAGCACCTGGCCGGTGCCGCCGCCCGGGGCCGGCCCGCTGGTCCCGCCGCGGCCGTCGTCCACCGGGCCGGGGCCGTGTCCCGACGTGCAGCCCGCCGCGAGAGAAGCCGTCAGCGCGGCGGCCAGAAATGCTGTCGTCGCGGCGCGTCGTGTGCGCCCTCTGTGCCCCATGCCCACCGTCGCCACCGTTGCCACCAGGTCTGTGCCGTCGATTGTGCGCTCATAAGTTCATTGATGGCCATACCCGCGCGATTCTGATCGAGCCTGCCGGGTGAGCCGGTCAGCCGGGGCTGCCGAGGATCTCCGCGAGGTCGTAGCGCACCGGTTCCTCCAACTGGGCGTAGGTGCAGCTCTCCGGGGTGCGGTCCGGGCGCCAGCGGCGGAAGCGGGCCGTGTGCCGGAAGCGGACCCCGTTCTCCATGTGGTCGTACGCCACCTCGGCCACCCGCTCCGGCCTGAGCGGCACCCAGGACAGGTCCTTCTTGCCCGACCAGCGGCTGGGGGCCCCGGGCAGCCGGGCCGTCTCGTGGGCGGCCTCCTGCGACCAGGCCGCCCACGGATGTCCGGCCGCATCCGTCATGCGCAGCGGCTCCAGCTCCTCGACCAGTTCGGCGCGGCGCTTCATCGCGAACGCGGCCGACACGCCCACATGCTGCAGGGCGCCCTGGTCGTCGTAGAGACCGAGCAGCAGCGAGCCCACCACCGGACCGCTCTTGTGGAAGCGGTAGCCCGCCACGACGACGTCGGCCGTACGCTCGTGCTTGATCTTGAACATCGCCCGCTCGTCCTGCAGATAGCGCACGGTGGGCGGCTTGGCGACGACCCCGTCCAGGCCCGCCCCCTCGTACTGCTCGAACCACTGCCGCGCCACGTCGATGTCGGTCGTCGCCGGTGCCAGATGGACGGGTGCCGTCACCCCGGACAGCGCCCT
This sequence comes from Streptomyces sp. NPDC001406, assembly GCF_042895285.1. Classification (NCBI taxonomy): domain Bacteria; kingdom Bacillati; phylum Actinomycetota; class Actinomycetes; order Kitasatosporales; family Streptomycetaceae; genus Streptomyces; species Streptomyces sp. NPDC001406. Next base: position 309,008 of record NZ_JBIAWG010000006.1, on the reverse strand, counting down.
GGCGAGGAGCGCCCGGCGGTCCGTCAGCGGGACGTCCAGCAGTGACTCGTCGGCCAGGGCCAGCAGGTCGAACGCGACGAAGGAGGCGGGCGTCCGCTCCGCCAGCGTGCGCACCCGGGAGTCCGCCGGGTGGATGCGCTCGGTCAGCGCGTCGAAGTCGAGCCGCCCCTCCCGGGCGATCACGATCTCGCCGTCCAGCACGCAGCGCTCGGGCAACCGCTCCTTCAACGCCGCGACCAGCTCGGGAAAGTACCTGGTCAACGGCTTCCCGGTGCGACTGCCGAGCTCGACCTCGAGCCCGTCACGGAACACGATGGCCCGGAAGCCGTCCCACTTCGCCTCGTAGTGCATGTCCGGCGGGATCTTCGCCACCGACTTGGCGAGCATCGGCTTCACGGGCGGCATCACCGGGAGATCCATGCTCCGATTCTGCGCGCATACAGCGGCTGCCGCCCGGTGTGCGCGGTGTGCGGGGTACGCCTACCGTGGCCGCATGGGTGACGCGGTGGAACTGGAGGCGGGCGGCCGGACCGTGCGGCTGTCCAGCCCGGACAAGGTCTTCTTCCCCGAGCGCGGTTTCACCAAGCTGGACCTGGCCCGGTACTACATCGCGGTCGGCCCCGGCATCCTGCGCGCCCTGCGCGACCGCCCGACCACCCTGGAGCGCTACCCGGACGGGGTGACCGGCGAGTCCTTCTTCCAGAAGCGGGCGCCCAAGAACATGCCCGACTGGATCCCCACCGCCCACATCACCTTTCCCAGCGGCCGCTCCGCGGACGAGATGTGCCCCACCGAGGAGGCCGCCGTCGTGTGGGCCGCCCAGTTCGGCACCCTCACCTTCCACCCCTGGCCGGTGCGCCGCACCGACGTCGACCGCCCCGACGAGCTCCGCATCGACCTCGACCCGCAGCCCGGCACCGATTTCGCCGACGCCGTCCGCGCCGCCCACGAACTGCGCACCGTCCTCGACGAGTTCGGCGGACTGCGCGGCTGGCCCAAGACCTCCGGCGGCCGCGGACTGCATGTCTTCGTGCCCATCGAACCGCGCTGGACCTTCACCCAGGTGCGCCGCGCCGCGATCGCCGTGGGCCGCGAGATGGAACGGCGGATGCCGGACCACGTGACGATCAAGTGGTGGAAGGAGGAACGCGGAGAGCGCATCTTCATCGACTACAACCAGACCGCCAGGGACCGCACCATCGCCTCCGCCTATTCCGTACGCCCCCGCCCGCACGCCCCGGTCTCGGCCCCCCTGCGCTGGGAGGAAGTGGGCGAGGCCCACCCCCGGGACTTCGACCTCGCGACCATGCCCGCCCGCTTCGCCGAACTCGGCGACGTGCACGCCGACATGGACGACCACGCCTTCTCCCTCGAAGCCCTGCTCGAACTCGCGCGCAAGGACGAGCACGACCACGGACTGGGCGACCTGCCCTACCCGCCCGAGTACCCGAAGATGCCCGGAGAACCCAAGCGCGTCCAGCCGAGCCGAGCACGACGCGAGAAACAAGACCCACCACCGCCGGACCCGAACGGCCCCTAGGACCGCCTACGCACCGACACCGCCGAGATCGAAGAGGCCCCAACACCCCTTCCTATTACGAGAGCGCTCTCACGACGGTCCTCGCTCGGGGATATCCTGATCCGCAATCGCCGATGAGGAGTCGCGAAGTGACCGAGACAGCGCCGCGTCCCACGTTGGAGGCCGTGGCCGCACGGGCGGGGGTGTCGCGGGCCACCGTGTCCCGGGTGGTCAACGGTGGGGACGGAGTCCGGGAGCCGCTCGTGGAGCGGGTCCGGCGGGCGGTCGAGGAGCTCGGCTACGTCCCCAACCAGGCCGCGCGCAGCCTGGTGACGAAGCGGCACGACGCCGTCGCCGTGGTCATCGCCGAACCCGAGACCAGGGTCTTCGCCGACCCCTTCTTCGCCCTGCAACTGCGCGGGATCAGCAAGGAGCTGACGGCGCACGACAACCAGCTCGTCCTGTTGCTGACCGAGGGCCGGGACGATCACGCCCGCGTGGCCCGCTATCTCGCCGGAGGCCATGTCGACGGCGCGCTCGTCTTCTCGCTGCACCTCGACGATCCGCTGCCCGGGCTGATCCGGGGCGCGGGCGTCCCCACGGTGTTCGGCGGCCGGCCCGGCTGGAGCCACGGCACGCCCGACGCGGTGTACGTCGACAGCGACAACCGGGGCGGGGCCCGCGACGCCGTACGCCATCTCGTCGGCCTCGGCCGGAGGCGGATCGCGCACATCACCGGCGCCCTCGACCAGACCTCCGCGGTGGACCGGCTCGACGGGTTCCGGGACGTGATGGCGGACGCCGACCCGCTGCTGATCGTGGAGAGCGACTTCACCCCGGCCGGCGGCGAGCGCGCCATGCGGGAACTCCTCGACCGCTGCCCCGACGTGGACGCGGTGTTCGCCGCGAACGACCTCGGCGCCTCCGGAGCGCTGCGCGTACTGCGCGCGAGCGGACGGAGGGTGCCCGAGGACGTCGCCGTGATCGGCTTCGACGACATGCTGCCGGTCGCCGAACAGACCGATCCGCCCCTGACCACGATCCGTCAGGACATAGAGGAGATGGGCCGGTTGATGGCCCGCCTCCTGCTGCGTGGCCTGGACCGCGGCAATCGCGACGACTTCGCGGCGGACGCGCCCTCCGGCATCATCCTGCCGACCACGCTGGTACGGCGCGCCTCCGCGTAGGCCCCTGGCCCGGCCCTCGTTGCTGCTGACGGGCCGGGGTGCCTCACGCCCTCGCCGGGGATGCCGGGTCTCAGCCCTGCGGCTCGCTCTTGATCACCGCGAAGCGGGCGCCGTACGGGTCGGCGAGCTTCGCCATCCGGCCGACGCCCTCCATGCTCGTGGCGGGCATGCGGACCTTGCCGCCCAGCTGCTGCGCCTTCTCGACCACGGCGTCGGTGTCCTCGACCTCGAAGTACGGCAGCCAGTAGGCGCCGGCCTCGGCCTCGGTGGGGTCGTCGGCCAGCGGGACCATTCCGCCGAACATCGCGTCCTCACCGCCCTCGGTGGGGTTGACGCAGGTGTACGTGCCGCCGGGGAAGGGCATGGCGGACGTCTCCAGACCGAGCACCTGGTGGTAGAACGCGGCGGCCGCGGCGATGTCCGGCGTGTACAGCTCGACCCAGCACAGCGAACCGGGTTCGCTCGCCTTGTCCACACCCTTGGTCCGGCCCGGCTGCCAGAGCCCGAAGGGCACGCCCGCCTGGTCCGCGAGGATCGCCATGTGGCCCTGCCCCATCACGTCCATGGGCTGGAGCAGCACGCTGCCGTGCGCCCCCTCGGCGGCCTTGGCCGTGGCCTGCGCGTCCGCGCTCTGGAAGTACACGGTCCAGGAGGGCGGACCCTGCTCAGGAGTGGTCTGCATACCGCCGGCCACGGTCTTGCCGTCCAGTTGGAAGAAGCCGTAACCGCCGGCATCGGGCCCCGCCGACTGGAACCGCCAGCCGAAGAGACCGCCGTAGAAGGAGGTGGCGCCCTCGATGTCGGATGTGCCGACGTCGATCCAGTTGGGTGCGCCGTTGACGAAACGGGTGGTGAGCATCTTCGCCCTCCTCAAAAGGGTCCCGTTCTCAGTGCACTGCCGAGTCTTGCACCGCCCACTGACAATCGCTGCCGCAGCGCGTCCGCGAGCCGCAGCGCCCACCGCGACTACCCTGGGTGACCAGCCGCGTTCCTCTTGTTTTCATCCCGGTCCCGCGCGCCGCCGTGCGCCGCCGCGGGCCGGGGGAGCATCATTCGGGGCGGCACACAGGCCCCGTACACGCCCCGGCCGCGGCGTTGACCCGGCGTTGATCGAACGTTTTTCGCGGCGCGGCACGATCCTGCTCATGCACATCGAAACGATCACCTCGCCCGACCTTGCCTGGCAGGAGGAGGCGTTGTGCGCGCAAACGGGGGCGGACTTCTTCTTCCCGGAGCCCGGCAGCTCGGTACGGGAGGCGAAGCGGATCTGCGGCCTGTGCCCGATCCGCTCGGCCTGCCTGGCGTACGCGCTCGACAACGACGAGCGCTTCGGCGTCTGGGGCGGCCTGTCGGAGAAGGAACGGCTGGAGCTCCGGCGCGCATCGCTGTGAAGCCCGGACGGTGCGTCACCCCGGACTGGCCGTTAAGATCCGGGAGCGCGTCCGGGCGTAGCGCAGAGGCAGGCGCACCGCCTTGCCAGGGCGGCCACACCGGTTCGAATCCGGTCGTCCGGGCGTGCGGGGGTCGGTAGCGCAGAGGCAGGCGCACCTTCACGGCACTGAGGGACACGCCGGTTCGAATCCGGTCCGATCCGCGACGTAGCACGACCGCGACAGAGCGCGAACGGGGCGGGACCGCATACCCGAGCGGTCCGCAAATCCGTGCGGCCACCGCCGCCGTGTGCGGTTAGGATCCGGGAGCGCATCCGGATGGGACGCGTCTCTCGGTCCTGTAGAGCAGAGGCAGACTCGCCACCCTCTCAAGGTGGATACGCCGGTTCGAATCCGGCCGGGACCACGGCACGGCGGACACGGGGCGGGTAATCGGATGGGCGAGGCGATCACCGACACGATCACAGGCACCGTCACCGAGGCGGAACTGGCAGCCTTCCACCAGGTGGTGGGCAAGCTGCGCACGCTGCCCGTCGACGACCCGGTGCGACTGCGGGCCGAGCAGGTCGCCGCGTCCTTCGCGCGCGACGGCCGGCTGCGGCGACGCAAGGCGCGGGGCGCCGAGGCGTCCGCGGCCGACGCGGCGGCGATGGCGGCGACGGCGACCGGCGCCCCGGACCGCCGCGAGGACGCCCCGCTGGCCGAGTCCGGCGCCGGGGGAGTCTTTCTCCGGCCGCGCACCTGCTACGTCTGCAAGTCGCCCTATCGACAGGTCGACACCTTCTATCACCGGCTCTGCCCCGAGTGCGCCGCCGACAACACCGCCCGCCGCGCCCTGAGCACCGATCTGAGCGGCCGCCGGGCGCTGCTCACCGGCGGCCGGGTGAAGATCGGTTTCCAGCTCGCCCTGATGATGCTCCGGGACGGCGCCGAAGTGCTCGTCACCTCGCGCTTCCCGCACGACACCGTGCGCCGCTTCCGGGCGGCCGAGGGCAGCGCGCAGTGGCTGGACCGGCTGACCGTCCTCGCCGTCGACCTGCGCGACCCGCGCCAGGTGCTCGGGCTGTGCGAGGAACTGCGGCAGGAGGGCCGGCCGCTGGACATCCTCGTCAACAACGCCGCGCAGACCGTGCGGCGGCCGCCCGAGTCGTATGCGCTGCTGGCCGCCGGGGAGTACGACGCGCTGCCCGCCGGGGCCCGGCAGGCGCCCGGGTTCCGGCCGATGCGGATGCTGGAGGGCTCGGCCGCCGCGCTGCCGGTCGCCCTGCGCGAGGCCGACGAGGCCGGGCTGCTGCCCGACCCGTCCCCGGAGAACTCCTGGTCGGCCCGGCTCGGCGCGCTCGACCCGGCCGAGGTCCTGGAGACCCAGCTCGTCAACGCCCTTGCCCCGGCCCTGCTGTGCGACCGGTTGCTGCCCCTGCTGCTGGCCGCGCCGCGGCCACGCCGGTACGTGGTCAATGTGACCGCCGTCGAGGGCCGCTTCGCCGTCCGCAACAAGATGCCGGGCCATCCCCACACCAACATGGCCAAGGCGGCCCTGAACATGCTCACCCGCACCAGCGGCGCGGAACTCGCCGCCCGGGGTGTGCACATGTGCGCCGTCGACACCGGCTGGATCACCGACGAGAACCCGGTCCCGAAGAAGGCCCGTATGGCCGAGGCCGGGTTCCGCACACCGCTCGACATCGTGGACGGGGCGGCCCGGGTGTACGACCCGATCGTGCGCGGCGAGGCCGGGGATCCGGTGTCGGGGGTGTTCCTGAAGGACTACCGGGAGGCGGAATGGTGAGCGAGGAGCCCGAGGAGGAGATGGGCGGCTTCGCCGGGGTGCCGTACGTCGTGCCGCGTCCCCTCGCCGAACTGGCGCCCCTGCTGGACTGGTTGCGCGCGGGCCGCCCGGCCGGTGAGCGGCTGGACTTCACGGCCGGTACGGCGCTGCCCGACGGGCGGCTCGATCTGTGCAAGCAGGGGGTCGGTGCGGAGGGCGCGGCGCTGATCGCCGACGCGCTCGCCCAAGGGCCGTCTCCGGTACGGCACCTGCTGCTCGGTACCGACGCGCTCGGCGACGACGGGGCGGCCGCCGTCGCCGAGAGCACGGGGGACGTCCAGACGCTGTACCTCGGCTGCAACGGGATCACCGCGGGCGGCGCCTGCCGGATCGCCGACAATCTGCGCGCCTCGCCGCAGGTTGTCACTGGCCTGTGGCTGAAGAGGAACCCGCTGGGCAACGGGGGCGGGCAGGCCGCGGCCGAACTCATCGAGTCCGCACGGTCGTTGCGCACCCTCGACCTCGTCCAGACCGGACTGGACGCGCCGGGCACCGCCGTCCTGGCCGACGCGCTGCTGGCGGCCGCCGAGGGCGGGCGCCGGATCGAGCGGCTCTTCGTCGGCGGCAACCCGCTGGGGGAGGCGGGCGCGCGGGCGCTCGCCTCGGTCGTCGCCGGGGGCGCGGTCGACGAACTGTACGTGTCCGCGGCCCGGTTGGGAGACGCGGGCGCACTCCGGCTGGCCGAGGCCCTGGAGCGGGCGCCGTACGGGCGGCTCACCCGGCTGGCCGTCGCCAGCAACGGCATCGGACCGGCCGCCGCGGCCCGCCTGGTGACGGCGGCGACCGCGGCCGGTGTGACGCTGCTGGACCTCGGCCGGGTCCGGGCGGCGGCGGTGCTTGCGGCGGAGGACAACCGGCTCGACCTGACGGCCGCCGAGACCATCGCCGCGGCCCTCGCCGACGGCGAGCACAGGCTCGCCCACCTCGTCCTGACCCACACCGGGATGCGCAGCCGCGAGGCCCACCGCCTCCTCGACCACGCGGCCCATGCCACCACGGCCACCCGCTTCCGGCTCGGCAACGGCATCGCGGCCAGCGTCAAACGCCGCCTGGACGCCCTGAGCGCACATGTCCCCGCACCGGCCGTCCCGGCGGACGTGGCGGCCATCCGCAGCGTGCACCGCACGGCCCCGCCTCAGGCCTGAGCCGGGGCGGGGCCCGGCAGCCCGGACTTCGGCGTCTCGGACCCCGGCACCGCCTCAGCTCCGCCGCAGCCCGGTGAACACCTCCGTCCAGAAGCGCTGTTGCTGCTGCGACGCTCCCACGAGATACGTCGCCCGCAGCTTGGGCGGCAGCAGCGCCACCAGCCGGGCCACCACCGCCCGGTGCTTCTTCAGCTGGGACAGCTCCGCGTTGGCGAGGATCTGATGGACCACGTCACTGTCGTTCTCGCCCTCGTCCGAGCGGCCGGCCGCTCGGCGCAGGCGCTCCTCCCACAGGTCGGCGTCCCGGGCGAGCTCGCGCAGGCCCGTGACCGGGCGGCCGCGCAGACGGTCCATCAGGGCCGTGAGCGGCACGGGCGCGTACTCGCCGTCGCCGAGATAGACGGTGCCCATCTCCAGCGGCAGTCCCCGCCGGTGCAGCTTGATGAGGCGCTCCAGGGTGCGCTTGGTGATCCAGGCACGCCCGTCGTCGTCGATGTCGTGCTTCCACCACTCCAGGACCGTCTCGGCGTCGGTGCCGTACTGCGCAAGGAGCCACTCGTTGGCCGGGATGTCCTCCGGCTCGACGGTGAGCGAGGCCGTGAAACGGGTCGCCTGGGCGATGTTGTTCCGGGACACCAGGAGCTTGCGGCCCAGGTGGTACGGCGGGTTCTGAACCGCTATCTGCGCCCGCAGGTTCTCGATCCGCCGCCCCGCCAGCGACCACTCCTGGGTGACCTCCATGAGCTTGGCGAACGCGGCCTTGTCCTTGGGCCGGTTGTACTCGTCCCACACGATCGCCTTCGGCTCGGGACCGGTGAAGGGCGCGGCGAGGAGGTTGTCCAGCGTGCCGTCCGGGGACGGGATCGGCGCGCACAGGTCCTCGACGTTCGTCACGGGCAGGGAGAAATACAGCGCCTCCCGGCCGAGCCCCTCGCGCAGGGTCTCGCGCACCAGCTCCGTCTTGCCGCAGCCCGGCGGGCCCTGCAGCAGCACGGTCCACCGGTTGCGCAGGGCGGCCCGGACGACCTGCCGCACCGGGTCGGGGATGGTGGCCGGGTTGCGTGTGCCGAGCGCCTCGGCGATCCGGTCGAGGATCTCCGACGTGCGGTTGTGACCGGGGCGGCCGTCCGGGCCCGGCTCTGCCAGCCGCAGCCGCTCGCCGTCGACCAGGGGCAGGCCCCAGCGCAGTGGGAAGCCCTCCCTGGCGTTGGCCAGGATGTGGTCCAGGGTGCGCGGGGAGAGCAGCTCACGCAGCTCCGGGGAGAGCGAGGCCCACAGGGAGAACACCGGACGCAGGTCCCACTGGCGGTACTTGGCCGCCAGATGGCGCCGCCAGGACGTGTCGTTCGCGGTGATCCGGATCGTCACCATGCGGTCGAGCAGCGCCAGGTCGCCGCGGCGCGCCGACGTCTCGGCCAGTGACTCGTTGTCCGTCAGGAACACGCCGACGCAGCCAAGGGCGCGCAGATCGTGCTCGCCGAGCGTCCAGTTGCAGGCGATCTGCATCAGCTGCGACTGGATCGTGTCGCCCGCCTGCAGCGAGTCGTCGATGAGCAGCACGAAGGGCCTGCCCGGCTTGAGCTGGCTCATCACCAGCTGGCGCAGGACCAGTTCGCCGGTCCGCGGGTCGCGCACCGGCGCGTTGACGAGGAGGTCGTCGGGTGTCAGGTTCGCCGCGGGGACGTACACCAGCGTGGCGTCCGGGTGGGCGCGGGCGAGGTGGGAGAAGAACGTCGCCGTCTTGCCGATGCCGTGCTCGCCGAAGACCTGCCCGGTCTGCCCCATGTCGATCATCGCGTCGATGAAGGCCTCCAGGCGTGAGGCGGTCGACTGCCGTGGGCCCGTGCGGTCCGTGTGGCCCGTGTGGTCCGTGTGCTGCGCTTCCGTGGTCATCTACCGTGATCCTGTGGTGACGCGATGGCAGTCCATCGCCGGTGTGTGCGTCTCGGGCCAGTCACTGCCGCCCTGGGTGATCAGCCAGATCCATTTGCCCGGCTCGGCCGGAGTGATCGCCGGGGCGTATCCGTCGGTGAGCATCACGACGGCGTCCGGGGTCACGTCGAACCGGCGCCCGTTCACCTCCGTGCGGCCCTCCACGTAGTCCGCGACCGCCTGGAAGCTCGTGCCACCGCCGCCGTACACGCGCTCGCCCGGTCTGAACGGCATCACCACGGAGTCGAAGGACAGCCAGTGTGCCTCCACCCCGTCGATCCGGCCGACGAGTTCGGTGAGCCACGTGATGACGTGGTCCGGCATCGAGCCCGAGGTGTCGTACGCGATGACCAGCACCTTGTCCCGCACCGGGCCCCGCCGCGAGAGCATCGGGTCCTGGCCCAGGGCCGCGAGCAGGGCGCCCCGCTTCTTCGGGTACACCAGCCGCTCGCCGTCGCGCAGTTTCGAGCCGAGTACGTCGATCAGCCAGCGCTGCCACCAGTCGACCGTACGCGTGCGCGTGGTCTCGCCGCGGAGCATGCCCGCGCCCAGGTTGCCCCAGATCCGGGCGGCCCGGGCCGAGCCCTCCTCGGTGCGGCCCATCAGGTCGAGCAGCTCGCGCTCCGCGCCCGGGTGCCCGCGCCGGGCCGCCAGCAGGGAGTTGAGCAGCGCGGAGGACGTCACCGCGTCGACGGTCTCCTGGTCGGCCGGGACGAGCCCGCCCTCCAGGCGCACGCACAACCGCCGCTCGGGGACGGGTGGATGGCGCATGCGCTTCAGCTCGCCGTACACCCGCATGTCCGTGTGGGTGAACGTCTCGTACGCCACCGGCTCCAGGCCGTGCGTCGTCAGGTCCTTGCAGTAGGCGTCGTACACCTTGCGCGGGTCGACGCCCGTGGGCCGGCCGTCGAGCAGTGGCAGCTCCTCGCGGGCCAGCCGGACCAGTGCCACATGGTTGATGGACACCTCGGCGGCCAGTTCGAACACCGGGTCCTCGCGCAGCTCGGCGTCCGCGAACAGATGGCGGTGCACCAGATGCCGCGCCTCGTGGAACAGCACGAACTTCACGCCGTCCAGGCCCAGCGCGACGAAGAAGTCCGGGTTGTACAGCAGCAGGCAGGAGCCGTCGCCGGAGGCGACCACGGCCGCCGTGTCCACCGCGGTCGTCGGGATCTGGTGGTGGCACTTCGCGTACAGCCAGGACGCCACCGCCGATTCGGTCAGGCCGAAGTCCAGCAGCGCGGCCTCCTTCAGCCGCCGTGCCTCCTCGACCACGGCCGGATCCGCCGGGCGGTACCGCTCAAGTGCCCGGCGGTCGGTGAGGTCGACCACATGAGGGCGCCGTCGCCCCCGCTCCCCGTACGCCATGCGAAGCCCCCCGTGCCCCCTGTAACGCGCTTCCCCCGGTGCTTCATTGGTACCAGCCCGCACTGACAACGGGCCAAGGCATTACGCTCTGCGGCAAGGGCGGGGCCGTAGCGCAGAGGCAGGCGCACCGGTCTCCAAAACCAGAACACGCCGGTTCGAATCCGGCCGCCCCGCCCCCCTAGGCCCTGTCGTCAAATCCCCGTCAGCCCGGCGACGCCATGCACGCCCTCTCGCCGCACCGGGCCCCGACCCAAGTACGTCCAGTACGAGGGCCGAGGCCCGGCACGCCGAGAGCACGCTCCCCCAAGCTCTCGGCTGCGCTCGAGCAGGGGGGACCCCCATGACGCCGCGGGGCCCGCCCTCCGGGCGGACGACGGGGATTTGACGACAGGACCTAGTCCACGGGCCGCGGGGCGCGCAGATGCGCCCGCCGAGCCAGTTCCTCCTCGTCCACCAGCGTGAGCATCGGCTGATTCGGTGCGCAGAGCATGGTCACGACGAAGCGGGTCCGTGCGTCCGGCAGGGCGTTGCCGTCCTGGTAGTGGATCACGTCACCGCCCGGCTCCCAGAACGTCCCGCCGGCCTCGACCACACGTTCCGGCTCGCCCTCCAGCTCGAAGCGGACCGCGCCTTCGAGCACGTATCCGAAGGCCGGCCCGGGGTGCCGGTGCGGAGGAGTCCCGGGGTCGCCGGGAGGCCACTCGACCACGATGGTCATACCCGAGGCACCCTCGGGTACGAAGGGGGGTCTGACGTCCTGCAGCACCGTCACCGCCGTCTTCCAGGCCTCGGACCGCGGCTCCTCGCCGGCAGGGGTCTGTGGTTCCTTGTCCGACACTGTTCCGCACCTCCACGATGTCCCCGGCGCCCCGACATCCATCGTCCGGCAAGAGCCGCGATCACGCAGTCCGGGACGGCCGCCCGCCCCTTCGCCCTTTCGCCCCTTCGGCTCAGGCGACGGCGCTCGCGGTCAGCACCAGCTCCTCGGCGTTGCCGTGGAACGTCTCGACCAGCTGGGCCAGTACCGCCCAGGCGTCCTCGCGGTCGCCCAGCTGGTCCTGGACGAGCGGGCGCAGGGCTTGCTCGGCCTCCTTGATGCGGGTCGGGAACAGCACATGACCCATGGAGAGGACCTGGAGCGCGTGTACGGCGGGGCCGTGGGCCGTCGCGTACTCGGCCGGGCCGTCGAGCACACCCGCCAGACGGACCCGGTGGGTGAACTTGCGGTGCGAGCCGAACCGTTCGCGCAGCGCGGGCGGGCAGTCCGGGCGTACGGACAGCGCCCAGCGCGCGTACCCGGGCAGTGGACGCTCGCCGTGCGCCTCGGCGACCGCCGCCCAGTCGGTGCGCGTCAGGACCATGGACCCGGCCGCCCGCGCCTGCTGAAGGGACGTCACTTCCCGCAGCGCGCCCACGAGGCCGTGCCGCACATAGCTCTCGGGCACCTCGGGTTCCTCGTCGCGCAGGGAGGGGTGCACCGGGAGTGGCTCGGTGCGCCCGGGACCGAACGGCACGCCCCGCGCGACGGCCCGGCGCAGCGCGGCATCGGTGCCGACGAACCGCCACACCACCGCGTTGAGGTCCGGGTCGTCCTCCTCGAGGACCCACAGCACCACCGAGGACGGCAGCGCATTGGCCCAGGCCCACGCGCGGTCGAGCCGGCGCCGGACCGCCGCGGGGTGTTCGGGGCCGGGCAGGCCGGTCCGCGTTCTGATCCGGCCGGCGGTTCCTTCGTCGATCAGGCCGAGCAGAAAGCCGACTGCCTGTTCCGCCCTGGTGTGGTCACGCATGGCGGCATGATGCCGCAGGCCACTGACAGGGCGCACCGACAAATCGGTGCGCCCCGCGCGGTACGGTCGGGTGCTGCCGGTCAGGCCCCGGCGCGCGCCGCCATCCGCGCCTTGCGCGCGGCCAGCCTCTCGTCGAACTTCAGCGCCTCCGCGTCGAGACCGCCCATGAACAGGCCGAGTTCGTCCTGTGCCTGCTTCCCCTCCGGGCCGAGCCCGTCGATCTCCATGATCTTCAGGAAGCGCAGCACGGGCTGGAGGACGTCGTCGTGGTGGATGCGGAGGTTGTAGACCTCGCCGATCGCCATCTGGGCCGCGGCGCGCTCGAAGCCGGGGATGCCGTGGCCGGGCATGCGGAAGTTCACGACGACGTCCCGCACGGCCTGCATGGTCAGGTCGGGGGCGAGTTCGAAGGCGGACTTCAGCAGGTTGCGGTAGAAGACCATGTGGAGGTTCTCGTCGGTCGCGATGCGGGCCAGCATGCGGTCGCAGACCGGGTCGCCGGACTGGTGGCCGGTGTTGCGGTGCGAGATACGGGTCGCGAGCTCCTGGAAGGCGACGTAGGCGATCGAGTGCAGCATCGAGTGACGGTTGTCGGACTCGAAGCCCTCGCTCATGTGGGACATGCGGAACTGCTCCAGCTTGTCCGGGTCCACCGCGCGCGAGGTAAGCAGGTAGTCGCGCATCACGATGCCGTGCCGGCCCTCCTCGGCCGTCCAGCGGTGCACCCAGGTGCCCCAGGCGCCGTCCCGGCCGAAGAGCGAGGCGATCTCGTGGTGGTAGCTGGGGAGGTTGTCCTCCGTCAGAAGGTTGACCACGAGGGCGACACGGCCGATCTCGGTGACCTTGGAGTGCTCCTTGTCCCAGGCCTCGCCGTCCTCGAACTGGCCGGGGAAGTTGCGGCCGTCGGTCCACGGGACGTACTCGTGGGGCATCCAGTCCTTGGCGACATTCAGATGGCGGTTCAGCTCCTTCTCGACCACTTCCTCGAGCGCGTACAGCAGCTTCGCGTCGGTCCACACGGACGGGCTGCCGAGGTGAGGAGAGGTGATCGTCACAGGAACTCCAGGGGGACGCCGTACAAAGGGGGATGAAGGAGGTGAACCGGCGAGCGGTGCCGGAACCTACGAGATCGTAGGCTACGAAGCCGTAGGTTACGAAGCCGTAGGTTAAGCGTGGCGTAAAGATCGCTGATCAGGCGCCGTTCCTCCGCTGTACCAGGACATGTCAAACAGCCCCGGGACGCGCAGGTCCCGGGGCTGTTGGGGTGATGGATCACCCGATCAGGCGTACAGCCCCCGCAGTCGCACCGAGAGGCACGTCACACATCCCTCGAGCTTCTCGAACTCGCTGATGTCCACCGTGACCACCTGATGGCCGAGATCGGTGAGCAGTTCCTTCGTCTTGGGCGCGCTGTCGGCCATCAGCAGCTTGCTGCCGCCGAGCAGCACCACGTGCGCGCCGGCCTCCTCGGGCACCGCGAGGAAGCCCGGGAACAGGGAGGGGCGGTCCACGTTCGGGATGTGCCCGATCACCGTGCCGTCGGGCAGCGCGGTGACCGCCGACTTCAGATGCAGCACCTTGTTCACCGGTACGGCCACCACCCGCGCGCCCAGCGGCTCGAAGGCGGCCCGCACCTGCTGCACCCCGGCCGCGTTGGTGCGCCCGCCCCGGCCGACGTAGATCGTGTCGCCGACCTTCAGGACGTCACCGCCGTCCAGGGTGCCCGGCTCCCAGATCCAGTTGACCGAGCAGCCGAGGCGGGCCACGGCCTCCTCGACCCCGGCGGTCTCGTCCCGCCGGGACTCGGCACCCGGCCGGGTGATCAGCGCCACGTTCTTGTACATGACCACGGTGTCCTCGACGAACACCGAGTCCGGACAGTCGTCGGCCGCGTCCACCTCGACCGTCTCCCAGCCGTGCGTACGCAGCGCCTCGACGTACGCCTCCCACTGCTCCACGGCGAGTTCCGCGTCGACCTTCTCCCGCTCGATGTGCGTCACCAGGCCTTCGGCGAGGCGCGGGCTGGGGCGGCGGACGAGGGCCTTCTTGCTGGGCACGACGGGTCTCCGAATCGGCGGGTCGGTACGGCGCCCACGATGCGGCGCCGGTTCGCCATCATGCAGGCCCGGACCGGGTGTACAAAACCCCGGTGCCGGGCCGTGTCCCGGCAAAGGCGCTCCAAGGGGACGGTCAGGCCGGGTCCCCGACCTCCTCGGGTGTCGTCTCCTTCAGTTCTCCCTCCTCCAGGAGCAGCCAGCGGGTGATGCCGAGGGACCTGAGGAACGGCAGGTCGTGGCCGGCCACGATCAGCGCGCCCTCGTAGGAATCCAGGGCGGTAGTGAGCTGGCGCACGCTCGCCATGTCCAGGTTGTTCGTCGGCTCGTCGAGCAGCAGGAGCTGCGGCGCGGGCTCGGCCAGCATCAGTGCCGCCAGGGCCGCCCGGAAGCGTTCGCCGCCGGACAGCGTGGCCGCCTTCTGGTCGGCGCGGGCGCCCCGGAACAGGAAGCGGGCCAGACGCGCCCGGATCCGGTTGTTGGTGGCGCCCGGCGCGAACCGGGCCACGTTCTCGGCGACGGACAGCTCGCCGTCGAGGACGTCCAGCCGTTGCGGCAGGAACCGCAGCGGCACATGCGCCTCCACTTCGCCCGCCACCGGCGCCAGCTCCCCGGCGATGGTGCGCAGCAGGGTCGTCTTGCCCGCGCCGTTGCGCCCGATCAGCGCGATCCGCTCGGGACCGCGCAGGTCGAGGATGCCGTTGACGCGCGCCCCGTACGCCGGTTCCAGGCCGCGCAGAGTGAGCACGTTCCGGCCCGGCGGCACGGCCGTGTACGGCAGGTCGACGCGGATCTCGTCGTCGTCCCGTACGGCGTCCACCGCATCGTCGAGCCGGTCCTTGGCCTCGGCGAGCCTCTCCTCGTGCATGATGCGGTGCTTGCCCGCGGACTCCTGCGCCGCGCGCTTGCGTGCCCCCATCACGATCTTCGGTTCACGCTTCTGCTCCCACATCTTCTGCCCGTAGCGCTTGCGGCGGGCCAGCTTGACCTGGGCGTCCACCAGTTCGCGCTTCTGCTTGCGAAAGTCCGCCTCGGCGACCCGCACCATGCGTTCGGCCGCCTCCTGCTCCACGGCGAGGGCCTCCTCGTAGGCCGAGAAGTTGCCGCCGTACCAGGTGATCTCCCCGGCACGCAGATCCGCGATCTGGTCGACCAGTTCGAGGAGCTCGCGGTCGTGGCTGACGACGACCAGCACGCCCGGCCAGGACGAGACGGCCGCGTACAGCCGCCTGCGCGCGTACAGGTCCAGGTTGTTGGTGGGCTCGTCGAGCAGCAGCACGTCCGGGCGGCGCAGCAGCAGCGCGGCCAGGCGGAGCAGTACCGACTCGCCGCCCGACACCTCGCCGACCGTGCGGTCCAGGCCGATGTGCCCGAGACCGAGTTCACCGAGGGTGACGAGCGCGCGCTCCTCGACGTCCCAGTCGTCGCCGACCGTCTCGAAGTGCTCCGCGGACGCGTCGCCCGCCTCGATGGCGTGCAGTGCGGCCCGCCGGGCGGCGATGCCGAGCGCCTCGTCGACACGCAGGGCGGTGTCGAGCGTGACGTTCTGGGGGAGGTGGCCGACCTCGCCGGTCACCTTGACGGTGCCGTCCGACGGGGTGAGCTCGCCGGCGATCAGCTTCAACAGGGTCGACTTTCCCGATCCGTTGACGCCGACCAGCCCGGTCCTGCCGGGGCCGAAGGCCACGTCGAGGCCGTCGAGGACGCAGGTGCCGTCGGGCCAGCCGAAGGACAGGGACGTACAGCTGAGAGAAGTGGACACAAGGGCCTCGCGGTTGCTGGGTGCGGTCGGGGTGAACGCGTGTCGAGACACCGCGGGGCGCGAACGGGGAACCGGGGGCACACGAAGGCCCTGTGCCGGAGGACGGCTCGGACGCCGAGGTCGCACACGACGCACACACCCGACGGGTGTGACGCGGTGTCTCAGGACCTCAGACGAGCAACGTCCTTCTCCAATCGACGGCAACAGGACCGCTGAACAACGTACGAGGGGTGCGCCGGGCCGTCAACGCAATTAATCGCGAGCCCGCGCCGCGAGTCCGCACCGGCCCCACGTGCACGTCGGATTTCTGCCAGCCCGCGTCCCGGCCGGCCGGTTGAGTCGTCCGCATGACGAACGAGAGCACCCTGCGAGACCGTGCCCTGGCCTTTTTGCGCCCTGCACATCCCGGGGCGTCCGCTCGTCCTGCCGAACGCCTGGGACGCGATGAGCGCCCGGCTCGCCGAGGACGCCGGCGCCGCCGCGGTGGCGACCACCAGCGCAGGGCTCGCCTGGAGCCTCGGCGCAGCCGACGGCGACCGGCTGGAGCGGGACCGAGCACTGGACGCGGTGGCGCGCATCGCCGCCGCGGTAGGGGTCCCGGTCAGCGCCGACGTCGAGAGCGGCTACGCGAAGGACCCGGGGGGCGTCGCCGACACCGTCCGCGCGGTGCTCGCGGCGGGCGCGGTGGGCATCAACATCGAGGACGCGCTGTACGAAGAGGGGAGGGGTCCCCCGGACGAAGTCTGGGGGAGCATCGCGGCCGCCCGCGAGGCCGCCGACGCGCAGGGCGTGCCGCTGTTCGTCAACGCCCGGATCGACACCTTCCTGAGGGGCGCCGGGGGAGTGGACGCCACCCTGGAGCGGGCCGCCGCCTTCCGCGCCGCGGGCGCGACGGGATCTTCGTCCCCGGGGCCGTCGACCCGGAAACGGTCAGGGCGCTCGCCGAGGTCATCGACGGACCGCTCAACGTGCTGGCGGGCCCCGGCGCACCGTCCGTCGCCGAGCTCGCCGCCCTGGGCGTGGCCCGGGTGAGCGCCGGGTCCGGCCCGGCCCAGGCCGCCTACGCGGTCGGCCGCCGCGCGGCGCGGGAGCTGCTGGACGCGGGGACGTACCGGGCACAGGAGCAGGGGCTGGACTACGGGGAGCTCAACACCCTGCTGACGCGGGGGCGCTGGGGGCTGTTGTTCGGATCGGGCCGGCTGTGACCGAACGGTGCGGTCTGGCCGACCCCGAGCGGGGTCATGGGGGTGCCCCCTGGTCGAGCGAAGCCGAGAGCTTGGAGGAGTGCGTGCCAGGGCCCACGACGCCGGGATGATCCAAACGACACCCTTTGGGTCAGCAGGCGTCCCGCATCAATTCGGCCAGTTGGTGGTCGAGGTCCAGCTGGAGGTGTTCCAGGCCCTCGGGCACGAGCTCGTTCGTGGCCTGTAGGAACCGGCGGATCTCGCCCGTGCGGATGTGTACGACGGCGGTGCCCTCGGGGGCGTGGAACTCCAGCACGGTGCGGTCGTACCCGTACGGCCGCACCCGGACGTCGCCGTGGCCCTCCGGGCCGTGCAGGCCTGCGGACAGGAGCTGGCGGGCAAAGCTCCAGCACACCTCCACGCCCTCCAGGGTGGCCGGGGCGGGGAAGGTCATCCGGACGGCGAACGGGTCGTGCCGGTCGTAGCGCAGCGTGGCGGGAATGCTCGGCATGCGCGGTGCGGCGGCGACGAGTCGGGCCTCTACGGGCTGCTCGATGACGATGGACAACGCCTTGCTCCCTCGTGACGGCTGGACGAACTTCCGGGTGGCTGAGACCTGGCACTGGAAGAGACGACGGAATCAGCCAATCCGTGCACACGAATTTCGAGTGACCTCGGTCACCGCGTCCATGCACGCGAGGGGCAGGTGTGTTCCGCACTGCCGTGAGCGGCGCCCGGGCCCCCTGGACGACGCCGGGGCGGTGGGCTAGCTTCGCCCGCCATGAGGCGCTTGGGGAGCACGCGACGAACGAGACGTACGACCCGTACCAGCCCGATGGTGGCCGCGGGGGTGGCCTGCGGGGCCGCGCTGGCCGCGCTGACGCTCGCACCGGCGCACGCCGCGCCGCAGGGCGGCCATCACGCACCGCACTGGGAACTCAAGGACACCGGCACCCCCGACATCCGCTACCGCGGGCTGTCCGCCGTCAGCCGCGACACCGCCTGGGTGGCCGGATCCGGCGGTACGGTCCTGCGCACCACGGACGGCGGGGCGAGCTGGCGGAACGTCTCTCCGCCGGGCGCGGCCGCTCTGCAGTTCCGGGACATCGAGGCGTTCGACGCGCGGCGCGCGGTGGTGCTGGCCATCGGCGAGGGCGAGGACTCCCGCGTCTACCGCACCGACGACGGCGGCGTGACCTGGACGGAGTCCTTCCGCAACACCGACCCGAAGGCGTTCTACGACTGCCTCTCCTTCTTCGACCGCCGCCACGGCCTCGCCATGAGCGACCCGGTGGACGGAAAGTTCCGCATCCTGTCCACCGGCGACGGCGGCCGCACCTGGCGGGTGCTGCCCTCCGACGGCATGCCCGCCGCGCTGGACGGCGAGGCGGGCTTCGCGGCGAGCGGTCAGTGCCTGGTCGCCTCCGGTGCCAAGGACGCGTGGCTGGCGACCGGCGGCGGCGCACGCGCGCGCGTGCTGCACTCCACGGACCGCGGCCTGACCTGGACGGCCACCGACACGCCGGTCCCGGCCGGCGACCCGGCCCGCGGCGTGTTCGCCCTCGCCTTCCGCGACCGCACCCACGGCCTCGCCGTCGGCGGCGACTATCGCGCGGACCAGCCCTCCCCACAGGCGGCGGCGCTCACCTCGGACGGCGGCCGCAGCTGGCGGCCCGCCGCCGCGCCCCCGCCCGCCTACCGCTCCGGCGCCGCCTGGCTTCCGCACAGCCGTGGCGCCGCGCTCGCCGTCGGCCCCACCGGAACCGACCTGACCACCGACGCCGGGCGCACCTGGCGGACGGTCGACACCGGCTCGTACGACACCGTGGACTGCACCCCCGACCTGGGCTGCTGGGCGGCCGGGGAGAAGGGGCGCGTGGCGCGGCTGGAGAGCTGATGAGGTGGGCCACGGCGCGGGTACTCGGGTGTCGTGCACGACACGAGAGGTCGTCGCACACGACACGAGAGGAAGTGAGCGGCCGTGCCACGCGGTGCCAGTCCCAAGCGCGAACGTCAGTACGAGCACATCAAGCAGAGCGCCCTGGACCGGGGCGAGAGCACCGAGCGCGCCGAGGAGATCGCGGCGCGGACGGTCAACAAGGAACGCGCCAGGGCCGGTGAGTCGAAGACCGCCAGTCGCACCTCGACCCAGGACATGTCGTCCGGCGAGCGCGGCGGCAGGCGGTCCCACCAGGGTGCCCAGGGGCCCACCTACGACCAGCTGTACGAGGAGGCCAAGCAGCGCAACGTCAAGGGCCGTTCGGACATGAACAAGGAGCAGCTGCGGCGCGCGCTGGGCGGGAAGAAGAGCTGAGCCCGCGCGCTCAGCCGAGCGTCTCGCGGTAGCGCTCCAGCCCGGGCGCCGTCTTGGTGGCGATGAACTCCGTGATGCGGTAGGCGCACACCCCGGCGGCGACGAACGGATCGCCCGCGGCGAGCTCCTCGATACGCGCGCGGTCCTCCGCGACGGCCAGGATCACCCCGCCCTCGCGGGGGTCCTTGCGCCCGGAGGCGAGGAAGAGGCCCTTCTCGTACTGCTCGTCGAGCCATGCCACGTGTGCCGGCATCACGGCGTCCACGGCCTCGAGCGGTGCGGTGTAGATCAGGTCCAGTACGAACATGATCACGAGCCTACCCCTGGGCGGCCGCGCGGCCGGCCGGGCCCGTACAGTCGACCCCACCATGACGACCGTACGCGTGCCCGCGGGCTGGCCCGCGACCGAGGAGCAGGCCCGCGCCGTACAGGACGAACTGCGCGGACGGGTGGTGCTGGACGAGCCGGGGCCGCCGCCCGGGACGGGGTACGTCACCGGGGTCGACGTCGCCTACGACGACGAGCGGGACGTCGTCGCGGCCGCGGCCGTCGTGCTGGACGCGGCGACGCTGGACGTGGTGGCCGAGGCGACGGCCGTCGGGCGGATCTCCTTCCCGTACGTCCCCGGGCTGCTCGCCTTTCGCGAGATCCCCACCGTCCTGGCCGCCCTCGACGCCCTTCCCCAACCGCCGGGCCTGGTGGTCTGCGACGGCTACGGACTGGCCCACCCGCGCCGCTTCGGCCTCGCCAGCCACCTCGGCGTGCTCACCGGACTACCCACCATCGGCGTCGCCAAGAACCCGTTCACCTTCATGTACGACGACCCGGACCCGCGGCGTGGCAGCGGCACCCCGCTCCTCGCGGGCACCGAGGAGGTCGGACGCGCCCTGCGCACCCGGGACTCCGTCAAGCCGGTCTTCGTCTCCGTCGGCCACCGGGTGAGCCTGGACAACGCCTGCGCCCACACCCTCGCGCTCACCCCGCAGTACCGGCTCCCGGAGACAACGCGCCGGGCGGACGCGCTCTGCCGGCGCGCGCTTCGTGAGGCGACGCGCGGGCGGAGCCCTCTCGTCGAGCATGCGGCCGCGGATCCCGAACGGAGCTGGGGCCGTTCCCTGTTCGAGCGCCAGCCCCTTCCCGTCGTCTGGGCGGGCCGGGTGCTCCGGGCGGCGGCGGAGGGGCTGGGCCGGACACCGGAGATCGACGCCGCGCTGGACCTCGCGGACGACCGCGACCGCTGGAGCCGGGGGCGCGAGGTGTTCGAGCTGGTGCGCGGGCGAGGACTCGCGGCCTGGGAGCATCCGACGCAGGAGCAGCAACTCCTGGTCCGCCTCGCGGAGCTGGTCGGCAAGCTCGCCCACAACGAGGCGGGACCCCCGCCGTTCTTCGACTACCACGCGGGGTGGCAGATCGGCCCCATCGCGGTCCGGCTCGCCACCGCCGCGCACGATCCGGCCGTACGGGACCGCATCGCGGAAGCGCTGGGGGACTGGCCGCCGGCTGAGTACGACGTCTGAGTACGACGCCTGAGTACGTCGTGTGAGTAGCTGTACGGATGTGACGGCCCCGCAGCGACCGGCACGCTGTGGCGCATGACGACATCACGTGCCGCAAAGCCCCTCGCAGACCCCAACCGCCCCGTCGAGCGCGCCGTGACGGCCGCGCTGGTCCTCGCCGTGCTGGCGGGGCTCGGCTGGATAGGCGGGATGATCTACACCGTACTGGGGTGGCCGCTCTAGCCGCCGCTAGAAGGTCGCCGCCACCCTGAACGTGATCCCCGCCGTGCGCAGCCGCTCGGTCAGGGCGTCGCCCATCGCCTGGACCGTGGTGACCTGGCCGGCCGTCGGCGGGAGGTCGTCGAAGGCCAGGGACAGGGCCGACTCGGCGAACATCTTCGCCGTCTCGTCGTAACCGGGGTCGCCGCCGCGGACCTCCGTGAACACGCGCCGGCCGCCGCCCTCGCCGACGAACCTGACCGAGAACCAGCTCTTCGCGCGCTTGTCGGCGCTCGGCCCGTCCCCGGGCTTGAGCCGGTCCGACAGCCAGCGCCGGGCGGGCGGCAGCTGAGCGGCGGCGACCACCGCGCCCACGGCCGCGACCGAGCCCAGGGCGACGGGCAGCCGCTTGACGGCCGCGTAGTGCCGGTAGCGGAAGTCCGGGCCGTACCGGTCCACGGCCTTCGCCGACCGCCGGACGATCTGCGCGTCGATGGTCGGCAGGGGGAGGGCCCAGGCGCCGATCTCCTTGGCGAACCGTGGCGCACCGGTCGGCGCCGAAGCCCTGCGGCCCATCAGCCGCGGCTCGTGACGGCCGCGCTCGCGCGCGGCGGCGAGCATCTGCCGGCCGCGCCCCATCTGGGTCAGTGCCGAGGCGAGGGTGCCGCCGGAGAAGGTGGCGTCGGCGCTCACGTATCCGTCCACCGTCAGCGGTACGCCCTCGGGCAGCTGCCGGACCGTGAAGTACGCCCCCAGGTCGTGCGGCACCGAGTCGAAACCGCAGGCGTGCACCAGCCGGGCGCCGGTCTCACGCGCGCGTGCGTCGTGGCGGACGTACATCAGGTCCACGAATTCGGGCTCGCCCGTGAGGTCGAGATAGTCCGCACCGCTGTCCGCGCAGGCGGCGACGAGTTCCTCGCCGTAGCGGACGTACGGCCCGACGGTCGAGGCCACCACGCGCGCGTGCCCGGCCAGTTCGCGCAGCGTCCCGGGTTCGGTGACGTCCGCCCGGAGCACCCCGACCTCCGCACCGCCCGGCAGCCGCTCGCGCAGCGCCCGCAGCCGGCTCTCGTCACGGCCGGCGATCGCCCAGCGCAGGTCCTCGGGGGCGTGTGTGGCCAGGTACTCCGCGGTGAGCGTCCCGACGAAGCCCGTGGCTCCGAAGAGCACGATGTCGTACGGACGGTCCGTCCTGCTCAGCCTGCTCATGACACCTCTCGGTCGTGCAACCCGCGCCGCTGTCGGTGGCTGAGGCTAGCGTGAGGGGTGCGGAGCCCGACGACCAGCCCGGAGGCAGCCGATGGTCGTGTCCAGCAACGCCCTGAAGAAGTGGGAGAAAGTACGAGAGTTCGCTCTCGGGCTGCCGGGCGAGAGCTATCGGGGATCGCCCCCAAGAGGCTCATAGCGGAACTCGACGCACGCTGACCTCCCGCGGACCACGCTGGGCGAGCGGACTTCCGGGTAACTTGGCTAAGCGCTTGCTCGCCAGGCCTTGTGCCGGGTGGAACACGTTCTTAGCATCACTGGTGTTACATCAGTTGTGTCACATGACTGGGGGCGGCATGAGGACGGCCAGGACGGCGACGCCGGGACAGGGCCCGCTCACGGGCGTGCGCGTGGTCGAGCTGGCCGGGATCGGACCCGGCCCGTTCGCCGCGATGCTCCTCGCCGACCTGGGCGCCGACGTCGTACGGGTGGACCGGCCGGGCGGCAACGGCCTGGGCATCGACCCGGCGTACGACATCACCAACCGCAACAAGCGCTCGGTGCTCGTCGACCTGAAGTCGGCGGACGGCCCGACGCGCGTCCTCGACCTGGTCGAACGGGCCGACATCCTCATCGAGGGCTTCCGCCCCGGCGTCGCCGAGCGCCTCGGCGTCGGCCCCGAGGACTGCCAAGCCCGCAATCCGCGGCTGGTCTACGGCCGGATGACCGGCTGGGGCCAGGAGGGCCCCCTCGCCCAGCGCGCCGGCCACGACATCGCGTACATCGCCCTCACCGGCACCCTCGGCATGATCGGTGCCCCGGACGAGCCCCCGGCCATCCCCGCGAACCTGGTCGGCGACTACGCGGGCGGCTCCCTCTACCTGGTCGTCGGTGTCCTCGCCGCCCTGCACCACGCGCGCGCCACCGGCACCGGCCAGGTCGTCGACGCCGCCATCGTGGACGGCGCCGCGCACCTCTCCGCGATGATCCACGGCATGCTGGCCGCCGGCGGCTGGCAGGACCGGCGCGGCGCCAACCTCCTGGACGGCGGCTGCCCCTACTACGGCACCTACGAGACCGCCGACGGCAGATACATGGCGGTCGGCGCCCTGGAGCGGCAGTTCTACGAGGAGTTCCTGCATCTGATGGACCTCGACGAGCTGGCCCCCGCCCGCAAGGACTGGACCCGCTGGGGCGAGCTGCGCGAGCGCGTCGCCGCCCGCTTCAAGTCCCGTACCCAGGACGAGTGGACGGCCGTCTTCGAGGGCTCCGACGCCTGTGTGGCGCCCGTCCTGTCCCTGCGCGAGGCCCCGCACCATCCGCACCTCGCCGCCCGCGGCACCTTCACCGACCACGGCGGCATCACCCAGCCCGCGCCGGCCCCGCGCTTCACCGAGACCCCCACCGCCGTCCGCACCGGCCCCGTCCTGCCGGGCGCCGACACCGCGGAAGTGGCCCGCGACTGGGACGTACCCCGGCTCATCACCGACCCCGAGAAGGACGGCGACTGATGGAACTCTCGATCCCCCTCGACTACGCGAGCGACCCGCGCACGGCCGCGGACCAGGCCGCCGCACTGGAGTCGGCGGGCCTCGACGCCGTCTGGGTCGCGGAGGCGTACGGCTTCGACGCCCCCACGATCATGGGCTATCTGGCCGCCCGCACCGAACGGATGAAGATCGGCTCCGCGATCCTCAACGTCTACTCCCGCACCCCGGCCCTGATCGCCCAGACCGCCGCCGGCCTCGACGCCATGTCGGGCGGCCGCGCCGTCATCGGGCTCGGCGCCTCCGGCCCGCAGGTGGTCGAGGGCTGGCACGGGAAGGCGTACGACAAGCCCCTCGGCCGCACCCGCGAGACCATCGAGCTGACCCGACGCATCCTGCGCCGCGAGGTCATCGACCACCACGGCATCACGGACATGCCCCGGCCCGGCGGCCTCGGCAAGCCCCTGAAGCTCCTCACCAAGCCCGTGCGCCCCGCGGTGCCCCTGTACGTCGCCTCCCTCGGCCCCGCCAACGTCCGTATGACCGCCGAGATCGCCGACGGCTGGCTGCCCACCCTGTTCGTCCCCGAGAAGGCCAAGGACGTGTGGGGGACCCCGCTCGCGGAAGGCGCCGCCCGCCGCGACCCCGCCCTGGAGCCGCTGCGGATCGTCGCGGGCGGGCTGCTCGCCATCGGCGAGGACGCGGCCGCCGTACGGGACCTCGCCCGCCCCAAGATCGCCCTGTACGTCGGCGGCATGGGCGCGCCCGGCAAGAACTTCTACAACGACCTCGCCGTCGCGTACGGCTACGAGAAGGAAGCGCGGCTCATCCAGGAGCTGTACCTGTCCGGCCGCAAGAAGGAGGCCGAGGCGGCCGTCCCGGACGAACTCTGCGAGCTCATGTCGCTGTGCGGCCCGGAGGGTTACGTCCGTGAGCGCGTCGCCGCGTTCCGCGAGGCGGGCGTGACGATGCTGAACGTCGTCCCTGTGGGCCCGGAACCGGCCCGCCTGGTCGAGACCGTCAAGAGCTGGCTCTGAAAAACCCTCACCCTCCCGGAAAGGCTTGTCAGTGAGCACCGAAGCGTACGTGTACGACGCGATCCGCACTCCGCGCGGCCGCGGCAAGGCGAACGGCGCCCTGCACGGCACGAAGCCCATCGACCTGGTCGTCGGACTCATCCACGAGATCCGTGACCGTTTCCCCGGCCTCGACCCGGCCGCCGTCGACGACATCGTCCTCGGCGTCGTCGGCCCGGTCGGCGACCAGGGCTCGGACATCGCCCGGATCGCGGCGATCGCGGCCGGACTGCCGGACACCGTGGCGGGCCTCCAGGAGAACCGCTTCTGTGCGTCCGGCCTGGAAGCCGTCAACCTCGCCGCCGCCAAGGTGCGCTCCGGCTGGGAGGACCTCGTCCTGGCCGGCGGCGTGGAGTCGATGTCCCGGGTGCCGATGGCATCGGACGGCGGCGCCTGGTTCAACGACCCCATGACCAACCTCGCCGTCAACTTCGTGCCACAGGGCATCGGCGCCGACCTGATCGCCACCATCGAGGGCTTCTCCCGGCGCGACGTCGACGAATATGCGGCCCTCTCGCAGGAGCGTGCGGCCACCGCCATGAAGGAGGGCCGCTTCGAGCGCTCCGTCGTCCCCGTCAAGGACCGCAGCGGACTCGTGGTCCTCGACCACGACGAGTTCCCGCGCCCCGGCACCACCGCCGACTCGCTCGCCAAGCTGAAGGCGTCCTTCGCCGACATCGGCGAGCTGGGCGGCTTCGACGCGGTGGCCCTGCAGAAGTACCACTGGGTCGAGAAGATCGACCACGTCCACCACGCGGGCAACTCCTCCGGCATCGTGGACGGCGCCTCGCTGGTCGCGATCGGCTCCAAGGAGGTCGGCGAGCGCTACGGCCTCACCCCGCGCGCGCGGATCGTCTCCGCCGCCGTCTCCGGCTCCGAGCCGACCATCATGCTCACCGGGCCCGCGCCCGCCACCCGCAAGGCGCTCGCCAAGGCCGGGCTGACCATCGACGACATCGACCTCGTCGAGATCAACGAGGCGTTCGCGGCCGTCGTGCTGCGCTTCGTCAAGGACATGGGCCTGTCCCTGGACAAGGTCAACGTCAACGGCGGCGCGATCGCGCTGGGCCACCCGCTCGGCGCCACCGGCGCGATGATCCTCGGCTCGCTCATCGACGAACTGGAGCGCCAGGACAAGCGGTACGGCCTCGCCACCCTGTGCGTGGGCGGCGGCATGGGCATCGCCACCATTGTCGAGCGCATCTAGTCCCCAGCGGCAGCAGAGACTTCAGACCTCAACGGAGACCCCTGACATGACCGAGAGCACCACCATCCGCTGGGAACAGGACGACACCGGCGTCGTCACCCTCGTCCTCGACGACCCCAACCAGTCCGCGAACACCATGAACGCGGCCTTCCGCGACTCGCTCGCCGCGATCACGGACCGCCTGGAGGCGGAGCAGGACTCCATCCGCGGCATCATCTTCACCTCCGCCAAGAAGACCTTCTTCGCGGGCGGCGACCTGCGCGACCTCATCCGCGTCACCCCCGAAACCGCCCAGGACCTGCTCGACGGCGGCCTCGCCATCAAGCGCAACCTGCGCCGCATCGAGACCCTGGGCAAGCCGGTCGTCGCGGCGATCAACGGCGCGGCCCTGGGCGGCGGCTTCGAGCTCGCCCTCGCCTGCCACCACCGCGTCGCCCTCGACACCCCCGGCACCAAGATCGGCTGCCCCGAGGTCACCCTCGGCCTGCTCCCCGGCGGCGGCGGAGTCGTGCGCACCGTACGCCTGCTGGGCATCGCCGACGCGCTGCTGAAGGTCCTCCTCCAGGGCACGCAGTACAACGCGCGGCGCGCCCAGGACAACGGTCTCGTCCACGAGTTGGCCGCAACGCCCGAGGAACTGCTCGCCAAGGCCCGCGCCTTCATCGACGCCAACCCCGAGTCGCAGCAGCCCTGGGACAAGCCGGGCTACCGGATTCCGGGCGGCACCCCGGCCAACCCGAAGTTCGCGGCCAACCTGCCCGCCTTCCCGGCCACCCTGCGCAAGCAGACGGGCGGCGCGCCCTACCCGGCCCCGCGCAACATCCTCGCGGCCGCCGTCGAGGGCTCCCAGGTCGACTTCGAGACCGCCCAGGTCATCGAGGCCCGCTACTTCGTCGAGCTGGCGGCGGGCCAGACCTCGAAGAACATGATCCAGGCGTTCTTCTTCGACCTCCAGGCCGTCAACTCCGGCGCCAACCGCCCCAAGGGCATCGAGGCGCGCAAGGTCCGCAAGGTCGCCGTCCTCGGCGCCGGCATGATGGGCGCGGGCATCGCCTACTCGTGCGCCCGCGCGGGCATCGACGTCGTCCTGAAGGATGTGTCGGCCGAGGCGGCGCGGAAGGGCAAGGGCTACTCCGAGAAGCTGTGCGCCAAGGCCGTCGCCAAGGGCCGTACCAGCCAGGAGAAGGCCGACGCGCTGCTCGCCCGCATCACGCCCACCGCCGACGCGGCCGACCTCGCCGGCTGCGACGCGGTCATCGAGGCCGTCTTCGAGGACACGACCCTCAAGCACAAGGTGTTCCAGGAGATCGAGAGCGTCGTCGCCCCCGACGCGCTGCTCTGCTCCAACACCTCCACCCTGCCCATCACCGCCCTCGCCGAAGGCGTGGAGCGCCAGGCCGACTTCATCGGACTGCACTTCTTCTCGCCCGTCGACAAGATGCCGCTCGTCGAGATCATCAAGGGCGAGCGCACCGGCGACGAGGCCCTTGCGCGCGCCTTCGACCTGGTCCGGCAGATCAACAAGACGCCCATCGTCGTCAACGACTCCCGCGGCTTCTTCACCTCGCGGGTGATCGGCCACTTCATCAACGAGGGTGTCGCGATGGTCGGCGAGGGCATCGAGCCCGCGTCGGTCGAGCAGGCGGCCGCCCAGGCCGGCTACCCGGCCAAGGTGCTCTCCCTGATGGACGAGCTGACCCTGACCCTGCCGCGCAAGATCCGCAACGAGTCGAAGCGGGCCGTCGAGGAGGCGGGCGGCACCTGGCAGGCGCACCCCGCCGAGGCCGTCATCGACCGCATGGTCGACGAGTTCGGGCGCCCCGGACGCAGCGGCGGCGCGGGCTTCTACGAGTACGGCGAGGACGGCAAGCGGGCCGGGCTGTGGCCGGGGCTGCGCGAGCACTTCACCGAGCCCGGACACCAGATCCCGTTCCGGGACATGCAGGAGCGCATGCTCTTCTCCGAGGCGCTCGACACCGTCCGGCTCCTCGAAGAGGGCGTCCTGACGTCCGTCGCCGACGCCAACATCGGCTCCATCTTCGGCATCGGCTTCCCGGGCTGGACCGGCGGTGTGCTCCAGTACATCAACGGCTACGAGGGAGGGGTCGCCGGTTTCGTGGCACGCGCCTGTGAACTCGCCGAGCGCTACGGCGAGCGGTTCCAGCCGCCCGCCCTGCTGGTCGAGAAGGCGGAGCGGGGGGAGACCTTCACCGACGCGCGCTGAGCAAGTCCTCGGGTGACACGGCCGCGCCCGCGCCCTGCCGGAGCTCCGGCAGGGCGCGGGCGCGCATCGTAATGGGTGAACTTCTTGCACGCCTGTGGACAGCGGGGACTTGGGGACGCGAACGTGAGGGCGAGCGAACTCGGCCATACCGCTCAGGGGGGTCCCATGCCGTACTCACGCTCTGCCCTGCGAAGATTCCTCGCCGTCGCCTCGGCCTGCCTCCTCGGCGGCGCCTCTGCACTCGCGGTCGCTCCCGTCGCCGCGGCCGAACCGGCCACGCCGGTCGGCTATCCGGCGGGAGCGACCGCCACCCGCTACTCGGGGCTCGCCTTCGACGCCTGCACGGCCCCGCCGCTCACCACCGTGCAGGCCTGGAACGCCTCGCCCTACCGCGCCCTCGGCGTCTATGTCTCCGGCGTCAACCGTACGTGCGCCCAGCCGCAGCTGACCGCGTCCTGGGTGGCCTCCGTGACCGGGCTGAAGTGGCGCCTGCTGCCCATACACAAGGGCCTGCAACCGCCGTGCGGGGCACGGCCGTCCGACGCCAAGATCAGCACGAGCCCGGCCACGGCCCGCTCGCAGGGCACCGCGGCAGCCACGGAGGCGATCGCCGCGGCCAAGGCCCTCGGCATGCTGCCCGGCAGCGCCCTCTACAACGACATCGAGCACTACGACCAGACCGACGGCACCTGCCGCACGGCCGTCCTGACCTATGTCTCCGCCTGGACCAAGGAACTCCACCGGCTCGGCTATGTCTCCGGCGTCTATATGAACCTCAACCTGGGCGCCCGCCAACTCGCCGACGTCTACACGTCCACGGCCTACGCACGCCCGGACGCCCTGTGGATCGCGCGCTACGACAGCGTCGACTCCCTCAAGGGCTGGGCCGGCATCGCCGACTCCAAGTGGGCCGTCCACCAGCGCGCCAAGCAGTTCCGCGGCGGCCACGACGAGACCTACGGGGGAGTGACCCTCAACATCGACACCGACCGGCTCGACGCGCCCGTCGCCACGGTGGCGTACCCGTACAAGGTGACCAGCACGACCCCGCTCAACGCCCGCACCGGGCCCGCGACCAGCTACCCCGTCACCGCGACCTACGCCCCCGGCGCGACCCTGAAGGTCGTCTGCCAGACGCCCGGCACCAAGGTCGGCACCACGTCCGTGTGGGACAGGCTCACCAACGGCGGCTATGTCTCGGACCGTTACGTCAGTACCCCCTCCGGCACCGGCTACAGCGCGCCGCTGCCCCGCTGCGCCTACCCGTACCAGGTGACCGCCCCGGCAGGCGTGACCGAGCGCAGCGGCCCCGGCGTGGGGTACTCCGCGGTCGGCACCTCGCCCGGCGGAGCCCTGGCGTGGGTCACCTGCCAGCGGTCCGGTTCGACGGTCGGCACCACCAGGATCTGGGACCGGCTCGACAACGGCCACTATGTGTCGGACCACTATGTGGCCACGCCCAGCAGTACCTCGTACAGCAAGCCCGTGCCGCGCTGCTGAGCCGCGCGACGGGCCGGAGGGTCACGGGGCTGCGTCTGCCTGCGCGTCGTCGAGCCACAGGCGCAGCTCCTGCTTCAAAGACCGCTGGAACGTGGTCAGCAGCCCCTGCACCACCAGCGGCTGCATATGGGCGGACAGCGACCGCACATGCCGCGCGTCCCGCTCCGAGACCTCGTCGCGCAGCAGTTGCGACAGCTCGTGGGCGGCCGCGCGCGAGTGCTCCAGGAGCACCTTCCGCGCGGCGAGGATGGCCTCCTGGGACAGCGGTACGTCCAGCAGCTCGACGCCGAGCCGCAGCTGTCCGAGGTCCACGCGGTACGCGTCACCGGCCCGCTCGACGACGTCCATCGCCACGAGCCGGTCCAGGTCGCCCTCGTCCAGGGACCGCCCCGCCCGCCGCTCCAGTTCCTCGCGCGACAGTGTCTCCGCCGCGTCCGGGGCCCACGAGGAGACCACGGCCCGGTGCACGGCGAGTTCGTGCGCGGTCAGGTCCGGCGGCAGCTGCCGCAGATACCGCTCGATCGCGGCCAGCGTCATGCCCTGGTGCTGCAACTCCTCGATCAGCGCCAGGCGCGCCAGATGCTCCCGGCCGTAGTGACCCACCCGGCGCGGACCGATCACCGGCGGCGGCAGCAGTCCCCTGGTGCCGTAGAAGCGGACCGTGCGGACCGTGACGCCCGCCCGGGCGGCCAGTTCGTCGATGGTGAGGGTCGGCTCCTCGGTGTCGGTCGTCATGTGCAGCAGTATTGCTGTCTCACCAATGCTGTGACACCTCTTCCCGAGGTCTGACCGGAGTGTGAGCCGCGGGTGACCGCGATGTGAGAAGAGCCGCTCTGTGACGTCTGGTCACCCGGCCGCACTTCCGCCTCAAGGGCAGCCCCGGCACGGAGATCGCCACGATCGCCTTCCTGCTGGTCTGCCTCGGAACTCACGAAGTAGCAGGTCACGGCCACTGTCAGTGGCATCGCCTACGGTGGCGTCATGTCGGAGATCACATATGTCCGGGGTGACGCCACCGTGCCGTCGGTCAAGGGCGTCAAAGTGATCGCCCACGTCTGCAACGACATCGGGGGATGGGGAAAGGGCTTCGTCCTGGCGCTCTCGCGCCGCTGGCCGGAGCCCGAGGCGGAGTACCGCGCATGGCACCGCCACCGCGCGTCGAACGACTTCGGGCTGGGCGCGATACAACTTGTGCGGGCCGAGCGGTACGTCTGGGTGGCCAACATGATCGGCCAGCGGGGCACCCGAACGGGCAGCAAGGGCGCCCCGGTGCGATACGAGGCCATCGACACGGCACTCGCCCGGCTCGCCGACGAAGTGATCGAACTCGGCGCGTCCGTGCACATGCCCCGCATAGGCTGCGGTCTGGCAGGCGGGAAGTGGTCCCGGATCGAGCCGCTGATCACGGAGCGGCTGGTGCGGCGCGGGATCGCGGTGACGGTGTACGACCACGGGGAGGGCGGGGGATGAGCGACGGGATCGACGTCCTGGTGCTGGGCGGCGCGGGCGTGGACACGATCGTGTACGTCCCCGAACTGCCGCTCCCGTACGCCGACAGCTACATGATCGACTCCGGGATCCGCACCCGCGCCGGACAGACCGGCGACTTCGTCGCGGTGGGCCTGAGCGCGCTGGGCCTGCGCACCCATCACCTCGACCTGCTCGGTGACGACCCCGAGGGCGAACTCGTCCGCGCGCTGCACCGGGAGCGCGGGATCCCGCTCACCGCGATCCCGCAGCCGGCCGGCACCAAGCGCGCGGTGAATCTGGTCGGCCCGGACGGCCGCCGGCTCTCCCTCTACGACACCAGCCGGGCCCTCGCCGACGACCGCTTCCCGGAGCGGACGGTCCGGGACCTCGCCGCGGCGAGCCGGCACGTCCACGTGGCCATCACCCACCCGTGCGCCCACACCCTGCCCGCACTGCGCGAGACCGGCGTCTCCGTCTCGACCGACCTGCACGACTGGGACGGCGAGAACCCCTACCACGAGCCCTTCGCCCACGCGGCGGACATCGTCTTCCTCTCGGCGACGGCCCTCACCGACCCCGAGCGGACGATGCGCCGCATCGCCGACCGGGGCAGGGCCGAGCTGGTCGTCGCCACCGCCGGGGCCGAGGGCGCGTACCTGCTGTCCGACGGCGAGCTGAGCCACATACCGACGGTGACACCACCCGCGCCGGTGGTGGACACCAACGGCGCGGGCGACGCCTTCGCCGCCGCCTTCCTCTTCGCCCACCTCGACGGGGAGCCACCCCGGCGCAGCGCCCTGTACGGGACGGTGGCCGGGGCGTACGCCTGCACGGTGCCGTCGACGGAGACGGCCGCGATCGGCCGAGACCAACTGCTGGACCGGGTGGCGGAGCTGGTCTCGGCCGAGGTGTGAGCCACGGGGCCGCGTCCGCAGGCATCGGGCCGGCGCACCGGGTGACGTCCTCGGCCGGGGCCGGGTGAGCCGCCTGGCCCCGGCGCCATGTCCCTCCAGTGTCTCGGCCGGCGTGCGCCTCGATCGTCGCCTGCCGGGCGGCGCCCGTCTGGACGGTCGGGCGGAGTCCCCGTCGGCCCGCCGTGGCAGGTGACGTCCTCGGACGGGGCCGGGGTGACCCGTCCGGTCCTGGCCCCGGCCCCGTACCTCCGGTGTCTCAGCCTCCGTGGGCCTCGTTCGTCGCCTCGATCTTCTTCCAGGACTTGGGCTGGACGGGGGCCGCCGCGGGCTCGGCGACGACCGCGGAGCGGGCCGCGGCGGCTGTCGGCTTCGTCGGCTGGAACAGCCAGGTGTCGAACAGGGCGGACAGCGGCTTGCCGGAGACCTTCTCGGCGTACGTCCGGAAGTCGGCCACGGACGCGTTGCCGTACGCGTGCTCCTTCGGCCAGCCCTTCAGGATGGCGAAGAACGCGTCGTCACCGACCTCGTTGCGCAGCGCCTGGACGGCCAGCGCACCCCGGTCGTAGACGGCGATGTCGAACTGGTCGTCCGGTCCCGGGTCACCGGGCTCGACGGACCAGAAGGCGTCGTCGGCGGGGTGTGAGGCGTACACATAGTCGGCGAGCTGTTGCGTGGTGCCCTCGCCCTCGTGCTCCGACCACAGCCACTGCGCGTACCGCGCGAAGCCCTCGTTGATCCAGATGTCCTTCCAGCCCTTCAGCGACACGTCGTCGCCGTACCACTGGTGTGCCAGCTCGTGCACGACCACTGAGGTGTTGGAGCCGTTCGCGAACTGGCGCGGGCTGTAGTACACGCGGGTCTGGGTCTCCAGCGCGAACCCGGTGGTGGTGTTGGGGACATACCCGCCGGCCGAACCGAAGGGGTACGGCCCGAAGTAGCCGCTGAGCCAGTCGACGATCTCCCCGGTCCGTTCCACGCTCGCCCGCGCCGCCCCGTCGTTGTCCCCGAGGTCCTTGCTGTACGCGTTGACGACGGGGACCCCGCCCTCGGAGGTGCCCGTCGTGATGTCGAACTTCCCGACCGCCAACGTGGCCAGATAGGTCGCCTGCGGCTTGTTCTCACGCCAGTTGTAGCGGGTCCAGCCCAGCCTCGAACTGCTCGACTGGAGCGTGCCGTTGGAGATGGCCTGGGTGCCGTCCGGCACGGCCACCGACACGTCGTAGGTCGCCTTGTCCAGCGGGTGGTCGTTGCTCGGGAACCACCACCAGGCCGCCTCGGGCTCGTCGGCCGCGATCGCGCCGTCGGGCGTGCGGTGCCAGGTGTTGAAGCCGTACGCGCTCTTCGTCGACGGCACCCCGCTGTAACGGACCACCACGGTGATCGGCGTGCCCTTCGCCAGCGGGTTCTTCGGCGTGATCACCAGCTCGTGCTGGCCGGAGGCGGCGAAGCCGGCCTTGGCGCCGTTGACCCGCACCTCGCTCACGTCCAGCAGGAAGTCCAGATCGAAGCTGGACAGCTCCTGCGTGGTCCTCGCCTGGATCGTCGCCGTACCCGCCAGCTCGTCCGTGGCCGGCTGGTACGTCAGCCGGAGGTCGTAGTGGGAGACGTCGTAACCGCCGTTTCCGTAGTTCGGGTAATAGGGATCGCCGATGCCCGGTGCGCCGGGAGCGGAACTTGCGGCCGATGCCGGGATCGCCAGCAGGAGAGAGGCCGCCGCGAGCGCGCCCGGCGCGAAGATTCTGCGGTGCACGAGAACTCCAAGTCGTAGGGGCACGAAGTCTGTTCGGAGCCTATTCAGACCCTGTGGCCCCTGACCTGTCCACAGCCCCTCGTGTCACACGATCGCCATCCGGCCGACATGAGCCACCCGGTCCCGACGTTCACTCAGCTGCCCTCTTCTGCACGGGAGTTGACCGGGGTACCGTCCGCGCATGCCGAAACGCACGCGCTTCACGATCTGGAGATCGCTCGCGACCCTGGCCGTCGCGGCCCTGATGGCCGCCTTCCTCACCCCCGTGGCCGCCCAGGCCGCCCGGCGCGAGAGCCGGCCCGTCTACTCGTACGCCCATGCCATCCGTGAGGCCGTCTGGGTGGACACCGGCCTCGACGGGGACGGCGACGGCAGGACGGACCGCGTCGCCGCCGACATCGTCCGGCCGGCCGAACCCGCCCGGCAGGGCCGCAAGGTGCCGGTCATCATGGACGCCAGCCCGTACTACTCCTGCTGCGGGCGCGGCAACGAGAGCCAGAAGAAGACGTACGACGCGAGCGGCCGCGTCGTGCGGATGCCGCTCTTCTACGACAACTACTTCGTGCCCCGCGGCTACGCCTTCGTCGGCGTCGACCTGGCCGGTACCAACCGCTCCGACGGCTGTGTCGACATCGGCGGCCGCTCCGACATCGGGTCCGCGAAGGCCGTGATCGACTGGCTGAACGGCCGCGCCAAGGGCTACACCAGCCGCACCGGCACCACCACGGTCAAGGCCACCTGGACCAACGGGAAGACCGGGATGATCGGCAAGAGCTGGGACGGCACCATCGCCAACGGCGTCGCCGCCACCGGCGTCAAGGGCCTGAGGACCATCGTCCCGATCAGCGCCATCTCCTCCTGGTACGACTACTACTTCGCCAAGGGCGCACCGCTGTACGACTCCGGCCCGGACTGGCTGTCCGACGCCGTCGAGAGCGCCGACGCCCGAGCCCACTGCGCCGCCGTACAGAAGAAGCTCGTCGACGGCGCCCCGCGCACGGGTGACTGGACCGGTCTGTGGACCGAACGCGACTACGTCAAGAACGCGTCCAAGGTGAAGGCCAGCGTGTTCCTCGTGCACGGCATGCAGGACCTCAACGTCCGCACCAAGCACTTCGGCCAGTGGTGGGACGCCCTCGCCAGGCACGGCGTCGAACGGAAGATCTGGCTCTCTCAGACCGGCCATGTCGACCCCTTCGACTACCGGCGCGGGGCCTGGGTCGACACCCTGCACCGCTGGTTCGACCACGAGCTCCTCGGCTACGCCAACGGCATCGACCGTGAGCCGATGGCCGACATCGAACGCCACCCGGACCAGTGGGTCACCTCCACGGTCTGGCCGCCGCGCGACACGCAGGGCACAACCCTGCGCCCGGCCGCCGGCAGCCGGGCGGGCGTCGGCACGCTCGGCCTGCGCCGGGGACAGGGAACCGAGACCTTCACCGACAACCCGGCCCTGAGCGAGACCGACTGGGCCGCCCGGATCGGCACGGCCACCCCCGAGAAGGCCGGTTTCCTCACCGAGCCGCTCACCCGGGACCTGCGCCTGTCCGGCTCGTCCAAGGTCACCGTGACCGCCACGCCGACCACCTCGACGGCCCATCTCTCCGCGGTCCTCGTCGACCTCGGCCCCGGCACCATCCGGGACTACGCGGACGACGGCGAGGGCATCACCACCCTCACCGACCGCACCTGCTGGGGCGCGAGCACGACCGGGGACAGCGCCTGCTTCAAGGCGACGAAGGCGAGGACGAAGGCCGTCGACTACACGGTGTTCAGCCGCGGCTGGGCCGACCTCGGCAACTACGCCGACACCGGCAAGGGCGTCCCGCTCACGCCGGGCAAGGCGTACACCATCACGCTCGACCTGGCGGCCACCGACCATGTCGTCCCCAAGGGCCACCGGCTGGCGCTGATCGTCGCGGGCACGGACAAGGACCTCATCGACCCGCCGTCGACCACCCCGACGCTCACCGTCGACCTGGCCCGCACGTCGGCCAGGCTGCCGCTGGTGGGCGGTCCCGCGGCGTTCACCCGGGCGACCTCGGGCACCGCGTCCACCGCTCCCGCACCCACGTCCCTGGAAGGCGTCCGCTCACCCCGTACGATCCAGCGCCTCCCCGGCAACTGACCGGCTCAGGCGGCCGCGCCCGCCAGCGCGGCCGCCTCCCGGGCGCAGCCCCAGGCCACGGTGACGCCGGCGCCGCCGTGGCCGTAGTGGTGGACCAACGCCCGTTCGTCCGGCAGCGGCAGGCGCTCCAGCCGTACCGCGATGCGTGCCGGGCGCAGCCCCACGCGATGGGCCAGCACCCTCGCCCCGGCGATCTCCGGCCGGACCGCGGCACACCGGGCGATGATCCCCGCGGCCACGGCCGGGTCCGGCTCCAGCGACCACGCGTCGTCCTCCGCCGTACCGCCCAGGATCAGCCCGCCCGGCTGGGGAAAGAAGTACGTGGAGGTGTCCGAGGAGTGATCGACGGAGGTGAACCAGGTCGTGACGCCCGGGTTCTCCACCACGACCAGCTGACCGCGCACCGGCCGCACCTCCGGATCCGGTACGAGCTCACGGGCCCCCAGACCGGTGCAGTTGACCACGACCGGCGCGGGCACCCGGGCCAGATCGGTCACCAC
The DNA here is from genome assembly GCF_042895285.1 of Streptomyces sp. NPDC001406. Classification (NCBI taxonomy): domain Bacteria; kingdom Bacillati; phylum Actinomycetota; class Actinomycetes; order Kitasatosporales; family Streptomycetaceae; genus Streptomyces; species Streptomyces sp. NPDC001406. The sequence continues at coordinate 272,354 of NZ_JBIAWG010000006.1, read as the reverse complement.
CCGCTCCTCGACCGTGCCGCCCGCCTTCAGCAACCGCGCCCGCAGCCACGCCAGATGGGCCGGCATGTCGATCAACGGCAGCCGTGCCGCCAGACCTTCGCCGTCGTCCGCGGTGCGCAGCCCCGGCACCCGCGCCGCCCAGGGGCCCAGCTCGTCCAGACGCAGCCCGCGGTGTACGCCCTCGACCATGCGTACGCCGGTCTCCTCCGGGCGCGTCGCCAGGTCCTCGTACTCGGCAAGGGATTCGAGGGCCCAGCGGCCGACGAGCGGTTCCGGTTCGATGCGGTACGGCCACCACAGCGCGCCGGCGACCGCCGAGGTCGTGCGCTCGGCCGGGTCCCGGTTCCACACCCGTACCCGGACGCCGTTCTCGGCCAGCACCACGGCCGTGGTCAGCCCGACGACCCCGCCGCCGACCACGATCACGCCATCACTTCGCTCATGCTCCACGCGAGGACGTTAGCGAAATATGTCATGCCGCGCTCACATGCGTCCCACTCTGGGAATACTCACAGCATGTCTGCCGCATACGTGTCCTTCGGCCTGGCACCGGCGATGCGCGCCGGCGGTGTGCTCGCCGACGGCGGCTACCAGGTCCACCGGGACTTCGTGGACTTCATCGTCGACGGACGTCCGCTGCTGTTCCAGCTGTCCGACCTGGACGCCGTCTCGCCGCTCGCCTCCGACGTCCCGCCCGCGATCTTCACCGCGCAGGTCCGCAGCCTGCTCCTGGAGAGCGAGGCGCCCCTGCCCGACGGCCGCTACGTCGTCTACGGCTGCCCCGAGTGCGAGGACCTGGCCTGCGGTGCGGTCACCGCCGTCATCGAGCGGGACGGCGACGACTACATCTGGCGGGACTTCGCCTGGCAGAGCGAGGACCATGCCGACCTGGAGCTCAACGGCTATCACGGCATAGGGCCCTTCCGCTTCCACGGCGACGAGTACCGCGCGGCCCTCGGCGCCCTCCTCGACGACGCCGACGCGCAGGCCCAGCCCCGCCGCCGGGTGCTGCTGATCGGCGCCCGCGTCGCGCTCCTCGCCAAGCTCGCCGCCGCCCTGCGCACCATCGGCATCGGCGCCGACATCACCCAGGACGCCACGGGCGTTCCCGAGGAGGAACTGCGCGCGTACGGCGCCGTCGCCTTCGGCCGGGCGATCGGTGAGGCGCAACGGGCCGCCGTACGCCGGGCGTTCGAGCGCGCCCGCGTCGACGTGGCCTATGTCGACGGGCTCGCCCCGATCGTCCCCCTGCTCGTCGCGCAGATCGAGCACGCCCTGGACCGCCGCCCCGTGGCACAGCGCAGGCTGACCCGCCTGGTGGCGGCTGACGGCGAGGCGGGCATCGAGGTCACCTCGCCCTGCCGGGTCCGTCTCACGGCGTACCGCCTCGACCGGCTCTACCGCACCCACACCCGGGAGGTCTTCGACGGAGTCCTGGAGGCCGGCCTGCACCGCATCGCCCTGGACGCCAAGGCGGTCAAGGGGGAGTCCTTCGTCGTGGCCCGGACCTCGGGGAGCGTGCTGGTGGAGGCGATGGCCCGCTGACCGGCGCGGCGTGCGGCCATTAGGATCGGCGGTCTGATGACTGCCACCCTCGTCGCCAAGAATCTCGCCGCCGGCCACGGCGACCGCTCGCTCTTCTCCGGGCTCGACCTCGTCGTCGCGCCCGGTGACGTGATCGGGCTGGTCGGCGCCAACGGCGCGGGCAAGTCCACGCTCCTGAGGCTGCTCGCCGGGCTGCTCGCGCCCGAGCACGGCGAACTGCGCCTGTCCCCGCCCACCGCGACCGTCGGCCATCTGCCCCAGGAGCCGGAACGACGGCCCGGCGAGACCGTACGGGAGTTCCTCGCCCGCCGCACCGGCGTCGCCGAGGCCCAGCGGGTGATGGACGAGGCGACACAGGCCCTGGTCGACGGCGCGCCCGGTGCCGACGACGCCTACGCCACCAGCCTGGAGCGATGGCTGGATCTCGGCGGCGCCGACCTGGAGGAGCGCGCGGAGGAAATCGCCGACTCGCTGGGCCTGGCCGTGGACCTGGACCAGCCGATGACGTCCCTGTCCGGCGGCCAGGCGGCCCGCGCCGGCCTCGCCTCGCTCCTGCTCTCCCGCTACGACGTCTTCCTGCTCGACGAGCCCACCAACGACCTCGACCTGGACGGCCTGGAGCGCCTCGAACGCTTTGTGACCGGCCTGCGCGCCGGGACCGTCGTCGTCAGCCACGACCGCGAGTTCCTCACCCGCACCGTCACCAAGGTCCTCGAACTCGACCTCGCCCAGGGACAGATCAACCTCTACGGCGGCGGCTACGAGGCCTACCTGGAGGAGCGCGAGGTGGCCCGCCGGCACGCCCGCGACGACTACGAGGAGTACGCCGACAAGAAGGCCGCCCTGCAGGACCGCGCGCAGATGCAGCGCTCCTGGATGGACAAGGGCGTGAAGAACGCCCGGCGCAAGGCGGGCAACGACAACGACAAGCTCGGCCGCAAGTTCCGCAGCGAGGCCAGCGAGAAGCAGGCCGCGAAGGCCCGCCAGACCCAGCGGATGATCGAACGCCTCGATGTGGTCGAGGAGCCGCGCAAGGAGTGGGAGCTGCGCATGGAGATCGCGACCGCGCCGCGCTCCGGCGCGGTGGTCGCGACCCTGCGGGACGCGGAGATACGGCGCGGGGACTTCACCTTCGGCCCGGTCTCGCTGCAGCTCGACTGGGCGGACCGGGTCGCGGTGACCGGCGCCAACGGCGCGGGCAAGTCGACGCTGCTGGGCGCGCTGCTCGGCCGCGTCCCGCTGGACGCCGGGCACGCCTCCCTCGGCTCGGGCGTCCTGGTCGGCGAGGTCGACCAGGCCCGCAAGGTGTTCCACGGCCCGGAGGCACTGCTGGACGCCTTCTGCGCGGCCGTCCCGGACACCGAGCCGGTCGAGGTCCGCACCCTGCTCGCCAAGTTCGGCCTGAAGTCGGACCATGTGTTGCGCCCGGCGGCCACCCTCTCCCCGGGCGAGCGCACCCGCGCCGCCCTGGCGCTCCTCCAGGGCCGGGGCGTCAATCTGCTCGTCCTCGACGAGCCGACCAACCACCTCGACCTGCCCGCCATCGAACAGCTGGAGTCCGCCCTCGACTCCTACCAGGGCACGCTGCTCCTGGTCACCCACGACCGCCGGATGCTGGACGCGGTCCGCGTGACCCGCCGACTGGAGGTGGCGGCGGGCAAGCTCACCGAGCGCTGACCGGCGCCCTCGCGCCGCACCGGGGACCGGGCCGGCCGGCCCCCGTGGCGATCGCAAGATCACTGTCCACGGGTTTCACCCGACGGCACTGATGAGACCGCGCGGGCCCCGGCGATCCCTCGCCTTCCCGCACGCGCGGGAAGGCGGGGCGGGCTCCGGTGTCTCAGCCGCGGCGGCCGCTCTTCGGGTCGAGCAGGCCCGCGCGGCGCAGCGCGTCCGCCATCGCGCTGTTGGCGGGCGGCGGGGGAGCCTGGCGCCCGCCCCGGTCTCCGCCGCGGCCCTGGCCTGCGCGCTGCTGCCCCTGCCGCTGCTGGCCCTGGCGCTGCTGTCCCTGCCGCTGCTGGGGTGGCCGTCCGCCGCCGCCGCGCTGCTGGCGCTCCTGCGGCGCCGCCTCGTCGTCGAGGCGCAGCGTCAGCGAGATCCGCTTGCGCGGGATGTCCACGTCGAGGACCTTCACCTTGACGATGTCACCGGGCTTCACCACGTCACGCGGGTCCTTGACGAACGTCTTCGACATCGCGGAGACATGCACGAGGCCGTCCTGGTGGACACCGACGTCCACGAACGCCCCGAACGCGGCCACGTTCGTGACGACGCCCTCCAGCACCATCCCAAAGGACAGGTCGGAGATCTTCTCCACACCCTCCTTGAAGGTCGCCGTCTTGAACGCCGGACGCGGGTCACGGCCCGGCTTCTCCAGCTCCTTCAGGATGTCGGTGACGGTCGGCAGACCGAAGGTGTCGTCCACGAACGCAGACGGCTTCAGCGAGCGCAGCACCCCCGTGTTGCCGATGAGGGCGGCCACCTCCTGGCCGGAGGTCTTCACCATGCGCCGTACGACCGGGTACGCCTCCGGGTGCACGCTGGACGCGTCCAGCGGGTCGTCGCCGCCACGGATCCGCAGGAAGCCCGCGCACTGCTCATACGCCTTCGGGCCCAGCCGTGCCACGCTCTTCAGCTGCGACCGCGAGGTGAACGGGCCGTTGGCGTCCCGGTGGGACACGATGTTCTCCGCGAGCCCGGAGGTGATGCCGGAGACCCGGGCGAGCAGCGGCGCGGAGGCGGTGTTCACGTCCACGCCCACGCCGTTCACACAGTCCTCCACCACCGCGTCCAGCGAGCGCGACAGCTTCACCTCGGACAGGTCGTGCTGGTACTGGCCGACACCGATCGACTTCGGGTCGATCTTCACCAGCTCGGCCAGCGGGTCCTGCAGCCGGCGCGCGATGGAGACCGCGCCGCGCAGCGACACGTCCATGTCCGGCAGCTCCTGCGAGGCGAACGCCGACGCCGAGTACACGGAGGCGCCCGCCTCGGACACCATCACCTTGGTGAGCTTCAACTCGGGGTGCCTGGCGATCAGTTCGCCGGCGAGCTTGTCGGTCTCCCGGGACGCGGTGCCGTTGCCGATCGCGATCAGCTCGACCGTGTGCTCCTTCGCCAGCCGGGCCAGCTTCGCCAGGGCCTCGTCCCACTTGTTGGCCGGGACGTGCGGGTGGATGACGTCGGTGGCGACGACCTTGCCGGTCGCGTCGACCACGGCCACCTTCACGCCCGTACGGAAGCCCGGGTCCAGGCCCAGCGTCGCGCGCGTGCCGGCCGGGGCGGCGAGCAGCAGGTCACGGAGGTTGGCGGCGAAGACGTCGACCGCCTCGTCCTCGGCGGCCGTGCGCAGCCGCAGCCGCAGATCGATGCCCAGGTGGACGAGGATGCGGGTGCGCCAGGCCCAGCGGACCGTGTCCGTCAGCCACTTGTCGGCGGGGCGGCCGCGGTCGGCGATGGCGAACTTCGACGCGACGATTCCCTCGTACGACGACGGGCCCTCCGTCGGCTCCTCCGGCTCCAGGACGAGATCCAGGACCTCCTCCTTCTCGCCACGCAGCATCGCGAGGATCCGGTGCGAGGGCAGTTCGGTGAACGGCTCGGCGAAGTCGAAGTAGTCGGCGAACTTGGCGCCCGCCTCCTCCTTGCCGTCGCGCACCTTCGCGGCCAGGCGCCCGCGCACCCACATGCGCTCGCGCAACTCGCCGATCAGGTCGGCGTCCTCGGAGAACCGCTCGGTGAGGATCGCCCGCGCGCCGTCCAGGGCGGCCTGCGGATCGGCGACGCCCTTGTCGGCGTCCACGAAGGCGGCGGCCGCGGCGAGCGGCTCGACCGTCGGGTCCTTGAGCAGGCCCTCGGCCAGCGGCTCCAGGCCCGCCTCGCGCGCGATCTGGGCCTTCGTCCGGCGCTTCGGCTTGTACGGCAGGTAGATGTCCTCCAGGCGCGCCTTGGTCTCGGCACCCCGGATCCGCGCCTCCAGCTCCTCGGTGAGCTTGCCCTGCTCGCGCACCGACTCCAGGATCGCGGTCCGCCGCTCCTCCAGCTCCCGCAGATAGCGCAGCCGCTCCTCGAGGGTGCGCAGCTGCGCGTCGTCGAGCATCTCGGTCGCTTCCTTGCGGTAGCGGGCGATGAAGGGCACCGTCGAACCGCCGTCGAGCAGTTCCACGGCAGCCTTGACCTGCCGCTCCCGTACGCCGAGCTCTTCGGCGATCCTGCCTTCGATGGACCCTGCTGCGAGGGACCCGGGTGTCGTCACGATGCCGTACCGCCTTCTCCACTGAGGTTGCGCGGCAATTGTGGCAGGTGGCACCGACAACCGGGGATCAGGGCGCTCCCACGTGGCGGGTTGTTCATGGCAGAAAAGGTGGGGTACCCGTCATTGCGGCTGTCCGCCGGCCCGCCAAGAATCGAAACCATGGCGCAACGAACCGTTCTCGTCGTCCTCTTCGACGGCGTCCAGAGCCTCGACGTCACCGGCCCCCTGGAGGTCTTCGCGGGCGCCGAGAGCCACATCCCGGGCAGCTACCGCATCCGTACGGCCTCCCTGGACGGGGCCCCCGTATGCACTTCCAGCGCGCTCACCCTCGTACCGGACCAGTCACTGGCGGACGCGTCCGAGCCGCACACGCTGCTCGTCCCCGGAGGGCAGGGCACCCGCCACCCCGATCCGCGGCTGACCGACTGGCTGCGCCGGCACGGGCCGGGTGCCGAGCGGCTGGTCTCCGTGTGCACCGGGGCGATCCTGCTCGCCGCGGCCGGTCTGCTGGACGGCCGCCGCGCCACGACCCACTGGGCGTACTGCGGCAAGCTCGCCCGGGACCACCCCGCCGTCGAGGTCGACCCCGACCCCATCTACGTACGCGACGGACACGTGGCCACGTCGGCCGGTGTCACCTCCGGGATAGACCTCGCCCTCGCGCTGGTCGAGGAGGACCTGGGCCGGGACGTCGCGCTCTGCATCGCCCGCCACCTCGTGGTCTTCCTGCGCAGGCCCGGGAACCAGGCCCAGTTCAGCGCCCAGCTCGCCGCGCAGACCGCACGGCGCGAGCCGCTGCGCGAGGTCCAGCAGTGGATCAGCGAGCACCCGGACGGCGATCTGAGCGTCGAGTCGCTCGCCGCCCGCGCCCGGCTCTCGCCCCGCCACTTCGCCCGCGCCTTCCAGGCGGAGACCGGCGTCACCCCCGGCCGCTACGTCGACCGGATCCGTCTGGAGCACGCCCGCCGGCTCCTGGAGGACACCGCCGACGGCGTCGAGGAGATCTCCCGCGCCAGCGGCTACGGCACGCCCGAGGCCATGCGGCGCGCGTTCGTCAAGGCACTGGGGACCGCACCGGCCGAGTACCGCCGTCGGTTCCGCACCGCGCCCGCCCACTGAACTGCCGACCGAACCCGCCCACTGGACTCGTCCACCGAACCCGTCCGCCGAAAGGGAACTCGCGATGCACATCGCCTGCGTCGTCTACGACCGCTTCACCGCCCTCGACGTCGTGGGGCCCTACGAGGTCCTCGCCCGCCTCCCGGACGTCCGCCTCGACTTCGTCGCCGAGCGGCCCGGCCCCGTGCGCACCGAGACGGGATTCCTCGCCGTCGCCGCGGACAAGGCCCTGGACGAGGTGCCGCACCCCGACCTCGTCGTGGTCGCCGGCGGCCCCGGCACCTTTGCCCAGCTGGAGAACGAGGATCTGCTGGAGTGGCTGCGCGGCGCCGACGCCACGAGCACCTGGACCACCTCCGTGTGCTCCGGCTCGCTGCTGCTGGCCGCCGCCGGACTGCTCAAGGGCCGCCGGGCCACCAGCCACTGGGTCGCGCTCGACCTGCTGAAGGAGTACGGCGCCCTGCCGACCGGGGAACGGGTCGTCACCGACGGCAAGTACGTCACCGCGGCCGGTGTCTCCTCCGGCATCGACATGGGCCTCACGCTGGTCGGCCGGATCGCGGGCGACGAGCACGCCCAGGCCGTGCAACTGCTGACCGAGTACGACCCGCAGCCGCCCTACGACGCCGGGTCCCCGGGCAAGGCGCCCGCGCATCTCGTCGAGGAGTTCCGTACGAACAGCCGGTTCACTCTGGTGTAGGCACGGTCCAGGTGAAGTGCGGCCGGCGGCGCTCCAGGAAGGCGGCGACCCCCTCCGCGGTGTCGCCGCTGCCGCGCGCCTGCTCCGTCCAGTGCGCGTCCCGGTCGGCGCGCCCGTTCGCGAACTCCTTCGCCGCGGCCTGCGTCAGCTGCGAGCGCGAGACCAGGACCCGGGCGAACTCGGCGACCCGCTTGCCGAGTTCGCCCTCCGTCAGCAGCTCGTCGATCAGACCCGTGCGCAGGGCCCGCTCCGCGTCGATCAACTCGCCGGAGAAGAGAAGGTACTTGGCGGCGGCCGGGCCCACCAGCGAGACCAGTCGGCGGGTGGAGGACGCCGGATAGACGATGCCGAGCTTCGCCGGGGTCACCCCGAACAGCGCCCCCTCCTCGGCGAACCGCAGATCGCAGGCCGCCGCGAGCTGCGACCCGCCGCCCACGCAGTGACCGCGGATCGCCGCCAGGGTCGGCTTGGGGAACGCCGCCAGGGCCTCCTCCGCCGCCACGGCGAGCCGCTGCGCCTCCTCCGGCGAGCCCCGCAGCGTCGAGATGTCGGCTCCGGCGCAGAAGGTCGCGCCCTCACCGGTGAGCACCAGCGCCCGCACGGCGGGATCGGCGGCCAGCGCGTCGAGCAGCGGGGGCAGGGACCGCCACATCGCGGCCGTCATGGCGTTGCGCTTGGCCGGGTGGTGGACGACGACGGTGGCGACCGAGTCGGCGACCGAGTGCAGCAGCTGGGACTCCATGCGGGGATGCTATCCGCCGCTGCCCTGGCATGATCTCCGGGGGAACCCGTCAAACCCGTACAACCCGAATAGTTCGCGAAGGCGGCGCGACCGGGACAGGAGCAGTCCCACAACTGACCTTGTCATACGCCAACGGTCAGAACCGCTCGATACCAGCTGACTTCCTGTCAGACCTGTGGGGTGGAGCGGGTCGTTATCAACACTCGATGTGTGGTGACAATCGAGCGCGAGGGTGGCGACCGGACGATGGAAAACCACGGGCGCGGGTACGACCCGCGCCCACACGGAGGCGACCAGAGGGCGCCGGATCCGCTGCCGTACGAAGGGGTGTGGCGGTTCACCGCCGCCGCAGTCGACGCCTCGGTCCCGCAGGCGCGACACGCCGTGCGGGACCTGCTGCTGCGCCAGGGCGTCCCGGTCTCTGACGACCTGGTCCACGGGCTGTTGCTGATCGTCTCCGAACTGGTCACCAACGCGGTGAAGCACGCGGCGCTGCTGTCGCCGATGCTCGCCGTGGAGGTGGCCGTCGGTGCCGAGTGGGTGCGCGTGTCGGTGGAGGACAACCATCCCTACCGCCCGACCGCCCTGGAGGCCGATCACGGTCAGACCGGCGGCCGGGGACTGCTCCTGGTCCGCGAGGTGGCCCAGGAGGCGGGCGGGGTGATCGACGTGGAGCACACGGCGAGCGGCGGCAAGGTGATCTGGGCCGCCCTGCCACTCAAACCGGTCAGGCTGGTGTGAGTCTCCTCACCAGCCCGCGGACGGGCCCGTCAGCTCCTTGACCGCCGGACGGGCCGCGTCCAGAACGGTCATGAACCAGGAGGAGAAGGTGTCCTTCGCGTGCCGCTCCGCCAGCTCGGCGGGGGTCACGAAGGCGGTCTGCGCCACCTCCTGGGGATCCGGCCCGAGCGGGGCCTGCACCATGCCGACGAACAGGTGGTTGTACTCCTGCTCGACCAGGCCCGAGGCCGGGTCGGGGTGGTTGTAGCGGACCGTGCCCGCCTCGGCCAGCAGCGACGGCGAGACGCCGAGTTCCTCGTACGTCCGCCGGGCCGCCGCCGCGAAGGGCGCCTCGCCCGGGTAGGGGTGGCCGCAGCAGGTGTTGGACCACACACCGGGGGAGTGGTACTTGCCGAGAGCCCGCTGCTGGAGCAGCAGCCGTCCGCGCTCGTCGAAGAGGAACACCGAGAACGCGCGGTGCAGCTGTCCCGGCGGCTGATGTGCCGCGAGCTTCTCCGCGGTGCCGATCGTCACACCCTTCTCGTCGACCAGTTCCAGCAAAATCTCGTCCGCGGTGCCGTTCGACGAGCTGTGCGTCGCGGTGGCAGGTGTGATCGGCATACCCATCCTTCGCCTCGGTCTTGGCACCCCAAGTCTGCCGTACGAATCCGGCACTACCGGCACTTCCCGGCACGGGCCACGCCGGAAGAGGGACCCGGTAGATGATCGTGCCCGGCAGGTGTGGCCGGGAACCGTCCACTGGCCTCGAACACGGGGACGCGGGCGCGCTCCGGACCGCTGCGTTCCGGCCGTGACGCCTTCAGCGGGGTGCCGTCAGAGGCACAGCCGTGCCTCGTGCTCCGCGTGCCCGCCCGGCTCCAGCTGGAAGGTGCAGTGCTCCACGTCGAAGTGGTGGCCCAGACAGCCCTGCAGCTCGTGCAGCATCTTCTCGTGGCCTATGGCGCTCAGCACGTCCGAGCGCACGACCACATGCGCGGACAGCACCGGCAGACCGGAGGTGATGGTCCAGGCGTGCAGGTCGTGTACGTCCTCCACACCGTCCAGCGCCAGGATGTGGGCCCGCACCTCCGCCATGTCGACGTCCTTGGGAGCGGCCTCCAGCAGCACGTCGAGGGTCTCGCGCAGCAGCTTCACCGTGCGCGGGACGATCATCAGGCCGATGACCAGCGAGGCGATCGGGTCGGCCGCCTGCCAGCCCGTGGCCAGGATCACCGCCGCCGAGACGATCACCGCGAGCGAGCCGAGCGCGTCCGCGGCCACCTCCAGGAACGCGCCGCGCACGTTCAGGCTGTCCTGCTGGCCCTTCATCAGCAGCGTGAGCGAGATCACGTTCGCGACCAGGCCGATCGCACCGAACGTGAGCATCAGCTGACCCTGGGTCTCGGCGGGTGTGAAGAACCGCTGGATCGCCTCGTACAGGACGTAACCGCCGACGCCGAGCAGCAGCAGACAGTTGGCGAGGGCGGCGAGGATCTCGGCGCGCGCGAGGCCGAAGGTGCGGTTGGTGCTCGGCGGGCGGTTGGCGAAGTGGATGGCGAGCAGGGCCATGCCCAGGCCCAGCGCGTCCGTGGCCATGTGCGCCGCGTCCGCGATGAGCGCGAGCGAATCGGCGAGCACACCACCGGCGATCTCGATCAGCATGACGGCGAGCGTGATCGACAGAGCGACGCGCAGCCTGCCGCGGTAGGCCGCGGCCGCCGTACCGGTGGGGGGCGCGTGCGTGTGCCCGTGCCCGTGATCGTGACCGGCCCCCATGGAATCCGCCCTCCTGTGTGTCGCCCGGGATCACAGTGAACTACGGGTGGGGGGTATCGGGCAACGCGGCACTGAACACCGTTGTCATGTGCCCTGACCTGCGGAAACGAACCGCAGGTCAGGGCATTGCCGGCTCACTTGCCGTGGTGCAGCTGCCAGCCCTGCCATGCCGATTCCACCATCTCGCGCACCCCGCGCCTCGCCCGCCAGCCCAGTTCCTCGGCGGCAAGCGCGGCCGAGGCGACCGCGCGCGGCGCGTCCCCGGGGCGGCGGCCCTCGACGACGGGCGTTCGCCCCTCGCCGGTGACCTCGCCGATGACCGTGATCAGTTCGCGGACCGAAACGCCCTCGCCGCGGCCGATGTTCACCGTCAGATCCCCGGTCGCGGTGCCCCCGGTGAGCCGGCGGGCCGCCGCGAGATGGGCCTCGGCGAGGTCCGCGACATGGATGTAGTCGCGGATGCAGGTGCCGTCCGGCGTCGGATAGTCGTCACCGAAGATCCGCGGGGCCTCGCTTCGGGTGAGCCGGTCGAAGACCATCGGCACGATGTTGAACACGCCCGTGTCGGCCAGCAGCGGCGCGGCCGCGCCCGCCACGTTGAAGTAGCGCAGACAGACGGTCGCCATGCCGTGCGCCTGCCCCGCCGCCCGCACGAGCCATTCGCCGGCCAGTTTCGTCTCGCCGTACGGGTTCACCGGGGCACACGGGGTGTCCTCCGTGATGAGGTCCACATCCGGGTTCCCGTACACGGCCGCCGACGAGGAGAAGAGGAACCGCTCGATCCCGGCCCCGGCGGCCGCCTCCAGCAGCGTGGCGAGGCCGCCGACGTTCTCCCGGTAGTAGCGAGTGGGCTGCGCCACCGACTCGGCGACCTGCTTGCGCGCCGCGAGATGCACCACACCCGTCACCCCGTGCTCGACGAAGACCTGCTTGAGCAGGTCCGTGTCCATCGTGGAGCCCGTGATGAGCGGGATCTCGTCCGGGAGCCGCTCGGGCACCCCGGCCGACAGATCGTCCAGGGCCACGACACGCTCCCCGGCCTCCGTCATGGCCCGCGCCACATGCGCCCCGATGTATCCGGCCCCGCCGGTGATCAGCCAAGTCATGGTCATCCACCCTATGCCGAGGCCGCACGGGCGACGCACGATGTCCCGGATGCCCGGAACGGGGCCGGGCGCGCCGGGCACGGTTTGTGGGGCGGGCCCCCGATCCCCGATGATGATCGCGGCAAAGGCCGGTGGAGGCCGCGTCGACCGGCCCGTGAACGGGTGGTGAACACAGGCTTCCGGTCATCGGATAGCCTCTGCCGACATGCCGCCCGGGTGTCACGGACAAGCGGCCCATCCAACACGCACGCAGACGACCGGCGCGGACGCGCCGGCACCCAGGGAGTGAGTTCGGTTGCCGACCGCCATCGTCACCGGTCAGCCGGTCCCCGGATCGTCGCTCGAAAGCGATCTGCGGTCCCTCGGCTTCGACGTGCGGGTGGCCTTCGACGCCTCGGACACCGAGGCGCTCCTCGCCGCCGTCCCGGCCGACCGGCGGGTGGCCGTCGTCGACGCCCGCTTCGTGGGCCATCCGCACGCGCTGCGCCTCGGCCTCACCGACCCCCGCTTCCCGCTCGCCGCGATCCCGGGCGCCGTGACCGCCCAGCCGGCCGGCCGCCAGGCCCTGACCCGTGCGGTTGCGCGGGAGACCTCGGCGGGCGGCGCGGGCGCGCTCGCCGTGGACAGCGTCGCCGACGGCATCGTCACCGCCCTCGACGCCGACGGCGCGGACGTGCACCGCCCCGAGCTCGGCAGCCTGGTCGCCGCCGTCCCCACCGACCCGCAGGCCCGCAACGAGGCACGCCAGGCCGTGGACGCCGTCGACGACGAGGCCGTACGCCTGAAGTCGGCCGTGAAGTCCCGCGACGGCTTCTTCACCACGTTCTTCATCAGCCCGTACTCGCGCTACATCGCCCGCTGGTGCGCCCGCCGGGGTCTGACCCCCAACCAGGTCACCACCGCCTCGCTGCTCACCGCCCTGATCGCGGCGGGCTGCGCGGCCACCGGCACCCGTGTGGGATTCGTCGCCGCGGGCATCCTGCTGATCTGCTCGTTCGTCCTGGACTGCACCGACGGCCAGCTCGCCCGTTACTCGCTTCAGTACTCGACGCTCGGCGCCTGGCTGGACGCCACCTTCGACCGCGCCAAGGAATACGCCTACTACGCGGGCCTCGCGCTCGGCGCGGCCCGTGGCGGCGACGACGTCTGGGCCCTCGCCCTGGGCGCCATGATCCTGCAGACCTGCCGGCACGTCGTGGACTTCTCCTTCAACGAGGCCAACCACGACGCCACCGCCAACACCAGCCCCACCGCCGCCCTCTCCGACAAGCTCGACAGCGTCGGCTGGACGGTCTGGGTGCGCCGGATGATAGTCCTGCCCATCGGCGAACGATGGGCGATGATAGCCATCCTCACGGCGGCCACGACCCCGCGGATCACCTTCTACGCGCTGCTGGTCGGCTGCGCCCTCGCGGCGACGTACACCACGGCGGGGCGGGTACTGCGGTCGCTGACCCGCAAGGCGCGGCGGACGGGCCGGGCGGCGCAGGCGCTGGCGGACCTGGCCGACTCGGGCGCTCTCGCGGACGGCCTCGTACGTCTCTTCAAGAAGGGGCTGCCCGGCAAGAAGGGGCTGCCCGGCCTCGCCGTGCCCGCCGTCGCCCTCCTGGGCGCAGCCGCCGTCGTGGCCGCGTCCGCACTGACCGACTTCGGCGGACCGCTGCCCGTGATCGCGGCCGCCGTCTACGCCCTGACCTCGGCCCTTGCCGTCGCCCGCCCGCTCAAGGGCGCCCTCGACTGGCTGGTCCCGCCGTTCTTCCGGGCCGCCGAATACGGCACCGTGCTCGCCCTCGCGGCCAAAGCGGAGGTGAACGGAGCCCTTCCTGCGGCTTTCGGCCTGGTGGCCGCCGTCGCCTACCATCACTACGACACGGTGTACCGCATCCGCGGCAACGCCGGAGCGCCGCCGGCCTGGCTGGTGCGCGCCATCGGGGGGCAGGAGGGTCGGACGCTGCTCGTCACCGTGCTGGCAGCGCTGCTCACCGCCGCGCAGTTCAAGGTCGCGCTCACGGTCCTGGCCGTGGCCGTCGCCCTCGTGGTGCTCGTCGAGAGCATCCGCTTCTGGGTGTCCGCAGGGGCGCCCGCCGTACACGACGAAGGAGAAACCGCATGATCGGCCTCGTGCTGGCGGCGGGCGCCGGACGGCGTCTTCGCCCCTACACCGACAGCCTTCCCAAGGCATTGGTGCCGGTACGTTCCGCTGAGCCGACGGGCATAGAGGACGGCATCACCGTGCTCGACCTCACGCTCGGCAACTTCGCCGAGGTCGGTCTGACCGAGGTCGCGATCATCGTCGGCTACCGCAAGGAGGCCGTGTACGAGCGCAAGGCGGCTCTTGAGGCGAAGTACGGCCTCAAGCTGACCCTCATCGACAACGACAAGGCCGAGGAGTGGAACAACGCCTACTCCCTGTGGTGCGGGCGCGATGCCCTCAAGGACGGTGTGATCCTCGCCAACGGCGACACCGTGCACCCGGTCTCCGTCGAGAAGACCCTGCTCGCCGCCCGCGGCGAGGGCAAGAAGATCATCCTCGCCCTGGACACGGTGAAGAGCCTGGCCGACGAGGAGATGAAGGTCGTCGTCGACCCCGACAAGGGCATGACGAGGATCACCAAGCTGATGGACCCCGCCGAGGCTTCCGGCGAGTACATCGGCGTCACCCTGATCGAGGGCGACGCGGCCCCCGAACTGGCCGACGCGCTCAAGGCCGTGTGGGAGACCGACCCGCAGCAGTTCTACGAGCACGGCTACCAGGAGCTCGTGAACCGCGGCTTCAGGATCGACACGGCGCCCATCGGCGAGGTCCAGTGGGTCGAGATCGACAACCACGACGACCTCGCCAGGGGACGGGAGATCGCGTGCCAGTACTGACGAGGCTCATTCCCTCGCCGCTCGTCGTGGACATCCGCCCGGGTGCCCTCGACGACCTGGCCGGTGTGCTCGCCGACGAGCGCATCTCGCACTCCGGCCGGCTCGCCGTCGCCGTCAGCGGCGGCTCGGGCGCCCGGCTGCGCGAGCGCATCGCGCCGTCGCTGCCCGGCGCCAGCTGGTACGAGGTGGGCGGCGGCACCCTCGACGACGCCGTGCGGCTGGCCGGCGACATCAAGGCCGGCCATTACGACGCGGTCGTCGGACTCGGCGGCGGCAAGATCATCGACTGCGCCAAGTTCGCCGCGGCCCGGGTCGGCCTGCCCCTGGTCGCTGTGCCGACGAACCTCGCGCACGACGGTCTGTGCTCGCCGGTCGCCACCCTCGACAACGACGCGGGGCGCGGCTCCTACGGCGTGCCGAACCCGATCGCGGTCGTCATCGACCTGGATGTGATCCGCGAGGCACCGGCGCGCTTCGTACGGGCCGGTATCGGCGACGCGATCTCCAACATCAACTCGATCGCGGACTGGGAGCTGTCCAACCGCGTCAACGGCGAGAAGATCGACGGCCTCGCCGCCGCCATGGCCCGCCAGGCCGGCGAGGCGGTGCTGCGGCACCCCGGCGGCATCGGGGACAACGACTTCCTCCAGGTGCTCGCCGAGGCGCTGGTCCTCACCGGCATCGCGATGTCGATCTCGGGCGACTCCCGGCCCGCCTCGGGTTCCTGCCACGAGATCAACCACGCCTTCGACCTGCTCTACCCCAAGCGCGCCGCCAGCCACGGCGAGCAGTGCGGGCTCGGCGCGGCCTTCGCGATGTATCTGCGCGGGGCCCACGAGGAGTCGGTGCACACGGCCCAGGTGCTGCGCCGGCACGGGCTTCCGGTGCTGCCGGAGGAGATCGGCTTCACCGTGGACGAGTTCGTCCGCGTCGTGGAGTTCGCTCCGGAGACCCGGCCCGGCCGCTACACGATCCTCGAACACCTCGACCTCAAGACCCACCAGATCAAGGACTTCTACGCCGACTATGTCAAGGCCATCGGTAGCTGAACTCCGCACGGTCGTCCATCCCCCGGGGGTGAAGGACCGGCGCAGCGGTGAGCACTGGATGGGACGCCTCTATATGCGCGAGGTGTCCCTGCGGGTCGACCGCTGCCTGGTGAACACCAGGGTCACGCCCAACCAGCTCACGTACCTGATGACCGTCTGCGGTGTGCTCGCGGCCCCGGCCCTGCTGGTGCCGGGGATCGCGGGCGCCGTGCTCGGCGTGGTCATGGTCCAGCTGTATCTGCTGCTGGACTGCGTCGACGGCGAGATCGCGCGCTGGAAGAAGCAGTACTCGCTCGGCGGGGTCTATCTGGACCGGGTCGGCGCCTATCTGACCGACGCGGCGGTCCTGGTCGGCCTCGGCCTGCGCGCCGCCGACCTGTGGGGCTCCGGGCGGATCGACTGGCTGTGGGCCTTCCTCGGCACCCTGGCCGCCCTCGGGGCGATCCTGGTCAAGGCGGAGACCGACCTGGTCGGTGTCGCCCGGCACCAGGGCGGCCTGCCGCCGGTCAAGGAGGCCGCGTCCGAGCCCCGCTCCTCCGGCATGGCGCTGGCCCGCCGTGCCGCCGCGGCGCTCAAGTTCCACCGGCTGATCCTCGGGATCGAGGCGTCCTTGCTGATCCTGGTCCTCGCGATCGCGGACCAGATCAGGGGCGACCTGTTCTTCACCCGGCTCGGCACCGCCGTACTCGCCGGGATCGCGCTGGTGCAGACCGTGCTGCACCTGGTGTCCGTCCTGGCGTCGAGCAGGCTGCGGTGAGTGCGATGACGTCTTCACTGAAGGTCGGCGCGGTCGTCATCACCATGGGCAACCGCCCCGACGAGCTGCGCGCCCTGCTCGACTCGGTCGCCAAGCAGGACGGCGACGCGGTCGAGGTGGTCGTCGTCGGCAACGGCTCGCCGGTGCCGGACGTCCCCGAGGGCGTGAGGACGCTGGAGCTGCCCGAGAACCTGGGCATTCCGGGCGGCCGCAACGTCGGCACAGAGGCCTTCGGGCCGGGCGGCCGGGACGTCGACATATTGCTCTTCCTCGACGACGACGGCCTCCTCGCCCAGCACGACACCGCCGAGCTGTGCCGGCAGGCCTTCGCCGCCGACCCCGAACTCGGCATCATCAGCTTCCGCATCGCCGACCCGGACACCGGCGTCACCCAGCGCCGCCACGTCCCGCGGCTGCGGGCCTCCGACCCGATGCGCTCCTCCCGGGTCACCACCTTCCTCGGCGGCGCCAACGCCGTCCGCACCCGGGTCTTCGCCGAAGTCGGCGGGCTGCCGGACGAGTTCTTCTACGCCCACGAGGAGACCGACCTCGCCTGGCGGGCCCTGGACGCCGGCTGGATGATCGACTACCGGTCCGACATGGTGCTGTACCACCCCACGACCGCGCCTTCCCGGCACGCGGTCTACCACCGCATGGTCGCCCGCAACCGCGTCTGGCTGGCCCGCCGCAACCTTCCCGCCCCCCTGGTCCCCGTCTATCTCGGGGTGTGGCTGCTGCTCACGCTGCTGCGCCGGCCCTCGCGCCCGGCGCTCAGGGCCTGGTTCGGCGGGTTCAAGGAGGGCTGGGCCACTGAGTGCGGTCCCCGCCGGCCCATGAAGTGGCGTACGGTGTGGCGGCTGACCCGACTGGGCCGGCCTCCGGTCATCTGACAAGCTCGACCTGGGGCGCCACGTATCGCGCGGCGAAGCGCGGACGGCCTCGAAGACGAACTCGAAGACGAAAGTTTCCACCCGTGAGTGAGACAACGCATGACGCCGGGGTCGCGGTGAACGCGGCTCCGTCGCCCGACGAGGGACTGCCGGCCGCCCAGCTCGCCGCCAAGTACGGGCTCGCCGTGAGCGGTGCCCGCCCCTCGCTCGTCGAGTACGTCCGACAGCTGTGGGGCCGACGGCACTTCATCCTCGCCTTCTCGCAGGCGAAGCTGACCGCCCAGTACAGCCAGGCCAAGCTCGGGCAGCTCTGGCAGGTGGCCACCCCGCTGTTGAACGCCGCGGTGTACTACTTCATCTTCGGGCTCATCCTCAAGGCGGACCGGGGCATGTCGCACGACGTGTACATCCCGTTCCTGGTGACGGGTGTGTTCGTCTTCACCTTCACGCAGAGCTCGGTGATGGCCGGCGTGCGCGCGATCTCCGGCAACCTCGGCCTGGTCCGCGCCCTGCACTTCCCGCGTGCCTCGCTGCCCGTCTCCTTCGCGCTGCAGCAGCTCCAGCAGTTGCTGTTCTCGATGCTGGTGCTGTTCGTCGTCGCGGTCGGCTTCGGCAGCTACCCGGACCTGTCCTGGCTGCTGATCGTCCCGATCCTCGCTCTGCAGTTCCTCTTCAACACCGGTCTCGCGCTGATCATGGCGCGGGCGGGTTCGAAGACCCCGGACCTCGCCCAGCTGATGCCGTTCGTGATGCGTACCTGGATGTACGCGTCGGGCGTGATGTTCTCCATCCCGATCATGCTGGCCGACAAGCCGCAGTGGGTGGCGACCGTCCTGCAGTGGAACCCGGCCGCCATCTTCATGGACCTGATGCGCTTCGCGCTCATCGACGGCTATGGCTCCGAGAACCTTCCCGAGCACGTCTGGGTGGCCGCGGGCGGCTGGGCCGCGCTGCTCGCCGTCGGCGGCTTCGTGTACTTCTGGAAGGCGGAGGAGAGGTACGGCCGTGGCTGAGCAGGACCAGCGGGAGCTCATCCCCACCGTCATCGCGGACGAACTGCACATCGTCTACCGGGTCAACGGCGCCAAGACCGGCAAGGGCAGCGCCACCGCCGCGCTCAGCCGCATCCTCAAGCGCGGCGAGGAGCGGGGCGTGCGCAAGGTGCACGCCGTGCGGGGGGTGTCCTTCGTCGCCTACCGCGGCGAGGCCATCGGTCTGATCGGCTCCAACGGCTCCGGCAAGTCCACGCTGCTGCGTGCCATCGCCGGTCTGCTGCCCGCGGAGAAGGGCAAGGTCTACACCGACGGCCAGCCGTCCCTGCTCGGTGTCAACGCGGCCCTGATGAACGACCTCACCGGGGAGCGGAACGTCATATTGGGCGGGCTCGCCATGGGCATGTCCCGTGAGGAGATCAGGGAGCGCTACCAGGACATCGTCGACTTCTCCGGGATCAACGAGAAGGGCGACTTCATCACCCTGCCGATGCGCACCTATTCCTCCGGCATGGCGGCCCGTCTCCGCTTCTCCATCGCCGCCGCCAAGGACCATGACGTCCTGATGATCGACGAGGCCCTGGCCACCGGCGACCGCAAGTTCCAAAAGCGCTCCGAGGAACGCATCCGGGAACTGCGCAAGGAAGCCGGCACCGTGTTTCTGGTCAGTCACAACAACAAGTCCATCCGCGACACCTGCAACCGCGTCCTGTGGCTGGAGCGCGGCGAGTTGCGCATGGACGGACCGACCGACGAGGTGCTCAGGGAATACGAGAAGTTCACGGGCAAGTAGCCCGGTTCCGCCCAGGGCCCTGCCGGAACCTTTCCGGCGGGGCCCTGCGTCTGCAAAGGAAACGTCAACTCCGGCTTCTCTTAGGAATCTTGACGCCAATCGGTGTGTTGTTGTGATGTGCAGGACACCCCGACGGACCCAGCTGCGTTGTACAACGTAAGCTGTACCGGTCCCCGAAAGCGGCAAGTGGGGCGATAATACGCGACACCCACCGTCAGGGGCGCTCCACCGACGGCGAGGCGGCGTGTCCGAAATAGTGTGTATTGGGTCGGCAGTGTAGAACGGGAGATGTGACGGCAATGGCTACGGAAACTCCCCAGCTCAACGCAGCATGTGCCGTCCACGCCCCGGGCAGCGTGCGGTGACGGCGACCGGTACGCCGCGCACCCTGGATCCCGAGCGCGGCACCCTCGACAAAGCCGCGGACGAGAACTTCCCGGTGGCCCCGTTCTTCCTGCCCAGAGCCTGGCGCGACGACCTCATGGCGGTGTACGGCTTCGCGCGTCTCGTCGACGACATCGGCGACGGCGACCTGGCACCCGGCGGCGCCGACGCCCGTCTGCTCGGCGTGTCGCCCGCACAGGCCGAGGACCGCCTGCTGCTCCTCGACGCCTTCGAGGCCGATCTGCACCGCGTGTTCGAATCCACCCCGCACCACCCCCTGCTGCGCCGCCTCCAGTCCACGGTGCGCCGGCGCTCCCTCACCCCCGGGCCCTTCCTCGGCCTGATCGCGGCCAACCGCCAGGACCAGCTCGTCAAGCGGTACGAGACCTACGACGACTTGCTTGCCTACTGTGAGCTGTCCGCCAACCCCGTCGGCCGCCTCGTCCTCGCCGTCACCGGAACCTCGACCCCCGAGCGGATCCGCCTCTCCGACTCGATCTGCACGGCCCTCCAGATCGTCGAACACCTTCAGGACGTCGCCGAGGACCTCGGCCGCGACCGGATCTATCTGCCCGCCGAGGACATGAAACGCTTTCAGGTCCAGGAGGCGGATCTCGCCACGACAACCGCGAGCGCATCGGTGCGCGCACTGGTTGCATACGAATCAGAACGCGCCCGCGGTCTCCTGAATGAAGGCGCCCCCCTGGTGGGTAGCGTCCACGGCAGGTTGAGGCTGCTGCTCGCGGGGTTCGTGGCGGGGGGAAGGGCGGCGATCCGCGCGATCGCCGCCGCTGAATACGACGTACTTCCCGGCCCGCCCAAGCCCGGCAAGGTCCAGCTGCTGCGCGAGGTGGGCGTGTCTCTGCGAGGAGAGGGGTGATCCGGACCGTGGAGTCTCCGCCACACGTGTCCTCACCGGTACTCGCCGCCTACAGCTACTGCGAGGCCGTCACCGGGCAGCAGGCCCGTAATTTCGCGTACGGCATCAGACTGCTGCCGACGCCCAAGCGCCGCGCGATGTCGGCGCTGTACGCCTTTTCCCGGCGCGTCGACGACATCGGCGACGGCGCGCTGGCGGACGAGGTCAAGGTCGCGCGCCTGGAGGACACCCGGGCCCTGCTCGCCCGGATCCGCGAGGGCGCGGTCGGCGAGGACGACACCGACCCGGTCGCCGTCGCCCTCACGCACGCCGCCCGGGCCTTCCCGGTCCCGCTGGGCGGCCTGGACGAACTCATCGACGGCGTCCTCATGGACGTACGCGGCGAGCACTATGAGACCTGGGACGACCTGAAGGTCTACTGCCGTTGTGTGGCCGGCGCCATCGGGCGGCTCTCCCTCGGCGTGTTCGGCACGGAAGAGGGGGCGCGCGGTGTCGAGCGGGCACCCGAGTACGCCGACACCCTCGGTCTCGCGCTGCAGCTCACCAACATTCTCAGAGACGTCCGCGAGGACGCCGAGGGCGGCCGTACCTATCTGCCCGCCGACGACCTCGCGAAATTCGGCTGCTCGGCCGGGTTCAACGGGCCGACACCACCGGAGGGCTCCGACTTCGCGGGCCTCGTGCACTTCGAAGTGCGACGGGCCCGCGCCCTTTTCGCCGAGGGCTACCGGCTGCTCCCCATGCTCGACCGGCGCAGCGGCGCCTGCGTCGCCGCCATGGCCGGCATCTACCGCCGTCTGCTCGACCGCATCGAGCGCGACCCGGAGGCCGTGCTGCGCGGCCGGGTCTCGCTGCCCGGACGCGAGAAGGCCTATGTGGCCGTGCGCGGCCTGTCCGGCCTCGACACCCGTCGGCACGCGTCCCGGCGGACCGTCAGGAGGCGCGCCTGATGGACAATACGGTCCAAGGTGACTCCACCGGAGAAAAACGGCACGCAACCCTCCGGTGCGGTGCGGCGTCCCTGACTGCGACGGCCTGCCGTGCACTGTTCAACCACCACGGCGGGCATGCACGGGAGGACGCGCGATGAACGACGGCAGGCAGGCCGACGAGCCGCACGCCGGCACGCCGGGGGGCACCGGGCGCAGTGCCGTCGTGGTCGGCGGCGGACTGGCCGGGATCACGTCCGCGCTCGCGCTCGCCGACGCGGGCGTCCGCGTCACCCTGCTCGAAGGCAGGCCTCGCCTGGGCGGGCTCGCCTTCTCCTTCCGGCGCGGCGAGCTGACCGTCGACAACGGCCAGCATGTGTACCTGCGCTGCTGCACCGCCTACCGCTGGTTCCTCGACCGCATCGAGGGAACGGCGCTGGCACCACTGCAGGATCGTCTCGACGTGCCCGTTCTCGACGTCGCCAAGCCCGAGGGCCGACGGCTCGGGAGACTGCGGCGCGACGCCCTGCCCGTGCCCCTGCATCTGGGCCGGAGCCTGGCCACCTACCCGCATCTCTCGCTCGCCGAGCGGGCGGGCGTGGGGCGTGCCGCGCTCGCGCTGGGGGGGCTCGACCTCGCCGATCCGACCCTGGACACGCAGGACTTCGGCAGCTGGCTGGCCGGGCACGGCCAGTCGGCGCGTGCCGTCGAGGCCCTGTGGGACCTGGTCGGGGTCGCCACCCTCAACGCGGTCGCGGGCGACGCCTCGCTGGGGCTCGCCGCGATGGTGTTCAAGACCGGTCTGCTGTCCGACCCGGGCGCGGCCGACATCGGCTGGGCGCACGTCCCGCTGGGCGAACTGCATGACCGCCTCGCCCGCAAGGCGCTCGACTCCGCGGGCGTCCGTACCGAGGTCCGTACACGCGTCACCTCCGTCTCCATCAACGAAAACGGGAGTTGGAGCGTTCAGGTTCCCGGCGAGACGCTGGAGGCGGACGCCGTCGTCCTCGCCGTACCGCAGCGCGAGACCCACGAGCTGCTGCCGCCCGGCGCCCTCGACGCCCCCGAGAACCTGCTGGCGATCGGCACCGCGCCGATCCTCAACCTCCATGTCGTCTACGACCGCAAGGTGCTCGCCAAGCCGTTCTTCGCGGCCCTCGGCACCCCGGTGCAGTGGGTCTTCGACCGCACCGAGGCCTCCGGGCTGCGCACCGGCCAGTACCTCGCCCTGTCCCAGTCCGCCGCGCAGGACGAGATCGACGAGCCGGTCGCCGTGCTGCGCGAGCGCTATCTGCCCGAGCTGGAACGCCTGCTGCCCGTCGCCCGCGGCGCGCGGGTGCAGGACTTCTTCGTGACCCGGGAGCGCGCCGCGACGTTCGCTCCCACCCCCGGCGTCGGGCGGCTGCGGCCCGGCGCCCGCACCAAGGCCCCCGGCCTGTACCTGGCCGGAGCGTGGACCGCCACAGGGTGGCCCGCGACCATGGAGAGTGCGGTCCGCAGTGGAGTGAGTGCGGCCGACGCCGCGCTGAGCGCCCTGGGCCGGCCCCGCCCCAGCCACCTCTTCGGCTTCGAGGAGGCGGCGTGATGCTCGATCAGCACCCGGCAGGCCCCCGCACCCCCGGTACCGCAACAAGAGGAGAGACTGTGCCCACTGTGCCCCCGGCCTCGAAGGCCGCTCGCGAGAGAGCGGTGGACGTGACCGCGCTCCTGGAGCGCGGTCGGACCCTGGCCACACCGGTACTGCGGGCGGCCGTCGACCGGCTGGCCCCTCCCATGGACACCGTCGCCGCCTACCACTTCGGCTGGATCGACGCGCAGGGCAACCCCGCCGACGGAGACGGCGGCAAGGCCGTACGCCCCGCTCTCGCCGTGCTCTCCGCCGAGGTCACCGGCGCCGCCCCCGAGGCCGGCATCCCCGGCGCGGTCGCCGTCGAACTGGTCCACAACTTCTCGCTCCTGCACGACGACCTGATGGACGGCGACGAACAGCGCCGCCACCGCGACACCGTCTGGAAGGTGCACGGCCCCGCCCAGGCCATCCTGGTCGGCGACGCCCTGTTCGCCCTGGCCAACGAGATCCTCCTGGAGCTCGGCACCGTCGAGGCCGGCCGCGCCACCCGCCGGCTGACCACCGCCACCCGCGCCCTGATCGACGGTCAGGCGCAGGACATCTCCTACGAGCACCGCGACCGGGTCAGCGTCGAGGAGTGCCTGGAGATGGAGGGCAACAAGACCGGTGCGCTGCTGGCCTGCGCCAGCTCCATCGGCGCGGTGCTCGGCGGCGCCGACGACCGCACCGCCGACACCCTGGAGAAGTACGGCTACCACCTCGGCCTCGCCTTCCAGGCCGTCGACGACCTGCTCGGCATCTGGGGCGACCCGGAGGCCACCGGCAAGCAGACCTGGAGCGACCTGCGCCAGCGCAAGAAGTCCCTGCCGGTCGTCGCCGCGCTCGCGGCGGGCGGACCCGCCTCCGAGCGGCTCGGCGAGATGCTCGCCGCCGACGCCAAGAGCAGCGACTTCGAGAACTTCTCCGAGGAGGAGTTCGCGGCCCGCGCCGCCCTCATCGAGGAGGCGGGCGGCCGCGAATGGACCGCCGAAGAGGCACGCCGCCAGTACACCATCGCCATCGAAGCCCTCGACGCCGTCGACATGCCCGCCCCGGTACGGGACCGGTTCGCGGCGCTCGCCGACTTCGTCGTCGTACGAAAGAGATGATCACTATCGGTCGAATAGCCCTCGCGTAGTCGCCGGCCGGTGGCGCGAGATCCGACGCGTACCGGCCGACGGCGGACCCACAGCAGCACGACTCGCACGACTGCACGAAGGGGAAGCCATGACAGCGACGACCGACGGAAGCACCGGGGCCGCCTTGCCGCCCCGGGCCGCCGCGGCCAGCGAAACCGACATCAGCACACCCGTGGCGGCCGGGGTGCAAGAAGCCGCCGAACGCGCCGTCGGGCTCGCCACCGATTTCCTGCTCTCCCGGCAGGACGCGGAGGGCTGGTGGAAGGGCGACCTCGAGACCAACGTCACGATGGACGCCGAGGACCTGCTGCTCCGTCAGTTCCTGGGCATCCGCGACGAGGCGACGACCCACGCCGCCGCGCTCTTCATCCGCGGCGAGCAGCGCGCGGACGGCACCTGGGCCACGTTCCACGGCGGCCCCGGTGAACTCTCCACCACCATCGAAGCCTATGTCGCGCTCCGCCTGGCGGGCGACGCGCCCGACGAGCCCCACATGGCCCGCGCCTCCGCCTGGATCCGCGAGCGGGGCGGCATCGCGTCCGCCCGGGTCTTCACCCGGATCTGGCTGGCCCTGTTCGGCTGGTGGAAGTGGGAGGACCTGCCCGAACTACCGCCGGAACTGATCTACTTCCCCAAGTGGATGCCGCTCAACATCTACGACTTCGGCTGCTGGGCCCGGCAGACCATCGTGCCGCTCACCATCGTCTCCGCCAAGCGCCCGGTGCGGCCCGCGCCCTTCCCGCTCGACGAACTGCACACCGACCCGGACCGTCCGAACCCGCAAGGGCCCCTCGCCCCGGCCGCGAGCTGGGACGGTGTCTTCCAGCGGCTGGACAGGGCGCTGCACCGGGCGCGCCGGGTCGTACCGCGCAAGCTGCGCCGGGCCGCGATGAACTCCGCCGCCCGCTGGATCGTCGAGCGGCAGGAGAACGACGGCTGCTGGGGCGGCATCCAGCCGCCCGCCGTGTACTCGGTGATCGCGCTGTACCTGCTCGGCTACGACCTCGAACACCCGGTGATGCGTGCGGGACTGGAGTCGCTGGACCGGTACGCCGTGTGGCGCGAGGACGGCGCCCGGATGATCGAGGCCTGCCAGTCCCCGGTGTGGGACACCTGCCTGGCGACCATCGCGCTCGCCGACGCGGGACTGCCCGCCGATCACCCGCAGCTCGTCAAGGCCGCCGACTGGATGCTCGGCGAACAGGTCGTCCGGCCCGGTGACTGGTCCGTACGGCGGCCCGGACTCCCGCCGGGCGGCTGGGCGTTCGAGTTCCACAACGACAACTACCCCGACATCGACGACACCGCCGAGGTGATCCTCGCCCTGCGCCGGGTCCGGCACCACGACCCGGAGCGGGTGGAGAAGGCGATCACGCGCGGAGTGCGCTGGGAAGTCGGCATGCAGTCCCGCAACGGGGCCTGGGGCGCCTTCGACGCCGACAACACCAGCCCGTTCCCCAACCGGCTGCCGTTCTGCGACTTCGGCGAGGTCGTCGACCCGCCCTCGGCCGACGTCACCGCGCATGTCGTCGAGATGCTCGCGGTCGAGGGCCTCTCCCACGACCCGCGCACCCGGCGCGGCATCGAGTGGCTGCTGGCCGAACAGGAGCCGAACGGCTCGTGGTTCGGCCGCTGGGGCGTCAACTACGTCTACGGCACCGGGTCCGTGGTGCCCGCGCTGACCACCGCCGGGCTCCCCGCCTCGCACCCGGCGATCCGCCGGGCCGTGACCTGGCTGGAGAGCGTCCAGAACGACGACGGCGGCTGGGGCGAGGACCTGCGCTCCTACAAGCACGTCAAGGAGTGGAGCGGCCGCGGCGCCTCCACCGCCTCGCAGACCGCGTGGGCGCTGATGGCGCTGCTCGCGGCGGGGGAGAAGGACTCCAAGGCCGTCGAGCGCGGCATCCAGTGGCTGGCCGAGACCCAGCGGGAGGACGGCTCCTGGGACGAGCCGTACTTCACCGGCACCGGCTTCCCCTGGGACTTCTCCATCAACTACCACCTCTACCGGCAGGTCTTCCCGCTCACCGCACTCGGCCGCTATGTGCACGGCGAGCCCTTCGCCGACCAGCACACCGCGAAGCTCGCCGAGCAGCGCCTCGCCGAGGCCAAGGGGAGCTGATGAACGCACAGCCCGCCCCGGCCCCGCTGCTGATCGCCTGCGCGCTCGGCATCGAGCGGCTCGCCCTGCGCACCCGCGACCACGGCGGAGCCGGCGGGCCCGTCACCGTCCTGCGCACCGGCATGGGGCCCGAGGCGGCGGAACGCTCCGTCAGCCGCCTGCTGGCCGATCCGGCGTTCGCCGGCGCGGCCGTCCTGGCCACCGGCTTCTGCGCGGGACTCGCCCCCGGCATGCACCCCGGCGACCTGGTCGTCGCCGAGGAGACCCGGGACCCGCGCGGAAACGTCCCGTGCGTGGGCACCGACCTGCTCGTCGAGGAACTCGTGCGCACCGCGCCCGGGCGCACCGTCCACACCGGGCCCCTCACCGGCTCCGACCATGTCGTCCGCGGTCAGGAACGCTCCGACCTGCGCGCGACCGGCGCGATCGCCGTCGACATGGAGTCGGCGGCGACGCTGCTGAGCGCCGTCCGCGCAGGCGAGCGCCCGGTTGCGGCCGTACGGGTGGTCGTGGACGCACCAGAACATGAACTCGTCCGGATCGGCACGGTGCGCGGTGGAATATCAGCTTTCCGCGTCCTTCGTTCAGTGATTCCCGCTTTCTTCGAATGGCACCGTTCTTTGCTGCTCCCCCGGAGGTGAGCCAGATGGCCATGCCGCTGCGTCAGTCCATCAAGGTCGCTACGTACCTGTTCGAACAGAAACTGCGGAAGCGGGACAAGTTCGCGCTGCTGGTGGAGCTGGAACCGCTGTTCGCCTGCAACCTCAAGTGCGAGGGCTGTGGCAAGATCCAGCATCCGGCGGGCATCCTCAAGCAGCGCATGCCCGTCGCCCAGGCCGTGGGAGCGGTGCTGGAGTCCGGTGCCCCGATGGTGTCCATCGCCGGCGGCGAGCCGCTGATGCACCCCCAGATCGACGAGATCGTACGGCAGTTGGTGGCCCGGAAGAAGTTCGTCTTCCTCTGCACCAACGCACTGCTGATGCGCAAGCACATGGACAGGTTCAAGCCCTCGCCCTACTTCGCCTGGGCGGTGCACATCGACGGGCTGCGGGAGCGTCACGACGCCTCGGTGGCCAAGGAGGGCACCTTCGACGAGGCGGTGGAGGCCATCAAGGAGGCCAAGCGGCGCGGCTTCCGGGTGACCACCAACTCGACCTTCTTCAACACCGACACCCCTCAGACCGTCGTCGAGGTGCTGAACTTCCTCAACGACGACCTGCAGGTCGACGAGATGATGCTCTCGCCCGCCTACGCCTACGAGAAGGCTCCCGACCAGGAGCACTTCCTCGGCGTCCAGCAGACCCGTGAGCTGTTCAAGAAGGCCTTCGCGGGCGGCAACCGCCGGCGCTGGCGGCTCAACCAGAGCCCGCTCTTCCTGGACTTCCTGGAGGGCAAGGTCGACTTCCCGTGCACGGCGTGGGCGATCCCGAGCTACTCGCTCTTCGGCTGGCAGAAGCCCTGCTATCTGATGAGCGACGGCTATGTGGCCACGTACAAGCAGTTGTTGGAGGAGACCGACTGGGACGCGTACGGCCGCGGCAAGGACCCGCGGTGCGCCAACTGCATGGCGCACTGCGGCTACGAGCCGACCGCCGTCCTGGCCACCATGGGCTCCCTGAAGGAGTCGCTGCGAGCCGCCCGCGAGACCATGACCAGCGGAAAGCAGAAGTGATGTGATGACCGCCATTCCCTTGGGCGTCCCCGAGGTACCGGCCCGGCCGATCGCCGAGCGGCGCGCGTCGCGGCAGATCCATGTCGGGCCGGTGGCGGTCGGGGGCGGGGCCCCGGTGTCGGTGCAGTCGATGACGACGACCCGTACGTCGGACATCGGCGCCACCCTTCAGCAGATCGCGGAACTGACCGCGTCCGGCTGCCAGATCGTGCGCGTCGCCTGCCCGACCCAGGACGACGCGGACGCCCTCGCGACCATCGCCCGCAAGTCGCAGATCCCGGTGATCGCGGACATCCACTTCCAGCCGAAGTACGTGTTCGCGGCCATCGAGGCGGGCTGCGCTGCCGTGCGGGTGAACCCCGGCAACATCAAGAAGTTCGACGACCAGGTGAAGGAGATCGCGCGGGCCGCGAGGGACCACGGCACGCCGGTCCGTATCGGAGTCAACGCCGGCTCGCTGGACCGGCGGCTGCTCCAGAAGTACGGCAGGGCCACCCCCGAGGCGCTGGTGGAGAGCGCGCTGTGGGAGGCGTCCCTCTTCGAGGAGCACGGCTTCAGGGACATCAAGATCTCCGTCAAGCACAACGACCCGGTGGTGATGATCGAGGCGTACCGGCAGCTGGCGGCGCAGTGCGACTACCCGCTGCACCTGGGCGTCACCGAGGCGGGCCCGGCCTTCCAGGGCACCATCAAGTCGGCGGTCGCCTTCGGCGCGCTGCTCTCGCGGGGCATCGGCGACACGATCCGGGTGTCCCTGTCGGCGCCGCCCGCCGAGGAGGTCAAGGTCGGCATCCAGATCCTGGAGTCGCTGAACCTCCGGCCGCGGCGGCTGGAGATCGTGTCGTGCCCGTCCTGCGGCCGCGCCCAGGTCGACGTCTACAAGCTGGCGGACGAGGTCACGGCGGGCCTGGAGGGGATGGAAGTGCCGCTGCGCGTGGCGGTCATGGGGTGCGTGGTCAACGGCCCCGGCGAGGCGCGCGAGGCGGACCTGGGGGTGGCCTCCGGCAACGGCAAGGGCCAGATCTTCGTCAAGGGCGAGGTCATCAAGACCGTGCCCGAGTCCAAGATCGTGGAGACCCTCATCGAGGAGGCGATGAAGATCGCCGAACAGATGGAGCAGGACGGCGTCGGGTCCGGAGAGCCCGCCGTCACCGTGAGCTGAACAGCACGGACCGAGAGGGGGCCCGAGCGTGACGATGCTGGAGAACATCCGGGGACCACGCGACCTGAAGGCGCTGTCCGAGGCGGAACTCGGTGAACTGTCCGACGAAATACGCGAGTTCCTGGTGCAGGCGGTCGCCAGGACCGGCGGCCACCTCGGGCCCAACCTGGGCGTGGTGGAACTGACCGTCGCGCTCCACCGGGTCTTCGAGTCACCGGTCGACCGCATCCTCTGGGACACCGGCCACCAGAGCTATGTCCACAAGCTTCTGACAGGGCGTCAGGACTTCTCCAAGCTGCGCGGCAAGGGCGGCCTGTCCGGCTATCCCTCGCGTGAGGAGTCCGAGCACGACGTCATCGAGAACAGCCATGCCTCCACCGCGCTCGGCTGGGCCGACGGGCTGGCCAAGGCCCGCCAGGTGCAGGGGGAGAAGGGCCATGTCGTCGCGGTCATCGGCGACGGCGCGCTCACCGGCGGCATGGCCTGGGAGGCGCTGAACAACATCGCGGCCGCCAAGGACCGGCCGCTGATCATCGTCGTCAACGACAACGAGCGGTCCTACGCACCGACCATCGGCGGCCTCGCCAACCATCTGGCCACCCTGCGCACGACCGACGGCTACGAGAAGGCGCTGGCCTGGGGCAAGGACGTACTGCTGCGGACACCGGTGGTCGGGAACACCCTCTACGAGTCCCTGCACGGCGCGAAGAAGGGGTTCAAGGACGCCTTCGCCCCGCAGGGCATGTTCGAGGACCTGGGCCTGAAGTACGTCGGCCCCATCGACGGGCACGACATCAAGGCCGTGGAGTCGGCGCTGCGGCGCGCGAAACGCTTCCATGGCCCCGTCCTCGTCCACTGCCTCACCGAGAAGGGCCGCGGCTACGAACCCGCCCTGGCCCACGAGGAGGACCACTTCCACACCGTCGGAGTGATGGACCCGCTCACCTGCGAGCCGCTCACACCGTCGGGCGGACCCTCCTGGACCTCGGTGTTCGGCGACGAGATCGTACGCATCGGGGAGGAGCGCGACGATGTCGTGGCCATCACGGCGGCCATGCTGCACCCGGTGGGCCTCGGCAAGTTCGCCGAGCGCTTCCCCGACCGGGTGTGGGACGTCGGCATCGCCGAGCAGCACGCCACCGTGTCGGCGGCGGGCCTCGCGACCGGCGGCCTGCACCCCGTCGTCGCCGTCTACGCCACCTTCCTCAACCGCGCCTTCGACCAGCTCCTGATGGATGTGGCGCTGCACCGCTGCGGGGTGACCTTCGTCCTCGACCGGGCCGGCGTCACCGGCGTCGACGGGGCCTCCCACAACGGCATGTGGGACATGTCGATCCTCCAGGTCGTCCCCGGTCTGAGGATCGCCGCCCCGCGCGACGCCGCCCAGCTGCGCGCCCAGCTGCGCGAGGCGGTGGCGGTCGACGACGCGCCCACCCTGGTGCGCTTCCCCAAGGAGTCGGTGGGCCCCGAGATCCCGGCGGTCGACCGCGTCGGCGGCCTGGACGTCCTGCACCGCGGCGAGCGCCCCGAGGTGCTGCTGGTGGCCGTCGGCGTCATGGCGCCGGTCTGCCTCCAGGCCGCCGAGCTGCTGCGGGCGCGCGGCATCGGCTGCACCGTCGTCGACCCCCGGTGGGTCAAGCCCGTCGAGGCGGCCCTGCCGGGCCTCGCCGCCGAGCACCGGCTGGTGGCCGTCGTCGAGGACAACAGCCGCGCGGGCGGGGTCGGCGCCGCCGTGGCCCTGGCACTCGGCGATGCCGATGTCGACGTACCGGTACGGCGGTTCGGCATCCCGGAGCAGTTCCTCGCGCACGCCAAGCGCGGCGAGGTGCTGGCCGACATCGGCCTCACGCCCGTCGAGGTCGCCGGACGGATCGGCGCGAGCCTGGCCGTCCAGGACGTGGGGGACACGGCAGCCGTCAAGGACCTGGGGGGCACAGTCAAGGAGAGAGCTGAATGACCAGGGAGTTCGACCTCGGCGCGCTCCTGGCCGAGCGCGGAGCCGAACGCTACGAGCTGCACGCCAGGTATCTGAACCACCAGCTGCCGCGCATGCTGCACACCATCGGCTTCGACAAGGTCTACGAGCGTGCCGAGGGCGCCCACTTCTGGGACGCGGACGGCAACGACTACCTGGACATGCTCGCCGGGTTCGGGGTGATGGGCCTCGGCCGTCACCACCCCGTCGTCCGCAAGGCGCTGCACGACGTCCTCGACGCCCAGCTCGCCGACCTCACCCGCTTCGACTGCCAGCCGCTGCCCGGCCTGCTGGCCGAGCGGCTCCTCACCCACAGTCCGCACCTGGACCGGGTGTTCTTCGGCAACAGCGGTACGGAGGCCGTGGAGACCGCGCTGAAGTTCGCCCGGTACGCCACCGGCAGACCGCGGATCCTCTACTGCGACCACGCCTTCCACGGCCTGACCACCGGCTCGCTGTCGGTCAACGGCGAGAACGGCTTCCGGGACGGATTCGCCCCGCTGCTGCCCGACACGGCCGTCCCCCTCGGCGATCTCGACGCCCTGGCACGGGAACTGAAGAAGGGCGACGTCGCCGCCCTGATCGTCGAACCGATCCAGGGCAAGGGGGTGCACGAGGCCCCGCCCGGCTATCTGCGCGCCGCCCAGGAGCTGCTGCACAGGCACAAGGCGCTGCTCGTCGCCGACGAGGTGCAGACCGGCCTCGGCCGGACCGGGGACTTCTACGCCTATCAGCACGAGGACGGCGTCGAACCGGACCTGGTGTGTGTGGCCAAGGCGCTGTCCGGCGGCTATGTGCCGGTCGGCGCCACCCTCGGCAAGGACTGGATCTTCAAGAAGGTCTACTCGTCCATGGACCGGGTGCTGGTCCACTCGGCGAGCTTCGGCTCCAACGCGCAGGCCATGGCCGCCGGGCTGGCCGTCTTGGCGGTCATGGAGAACGAAGCGACCGTCGCCCATGCGCGGATGATCGGCGACCAGCTGAAGTCCCGGCTGGCCGCACTGGTCGACAAGTACGAACTGCTCGCCGACGTCCGCGGCCGGGGCCTGATGATCGGCATCGAGTTCGGCAGGCCGAGCTCGCTGAGGCTGAAGAGCCGCTGGACCATGCTGCAGGCCGCGCGCAAGGGCCTGTTCGCGCAGATGGTCGTCGTACCGCTGCTGCAACGCCACCGCATCCTCACCCAGGTCTCCGGCGACCATCTGGAGGTGATCAAGCTGATCCCGCCGCTGGTCATCGGCGAGGCGGACGTGGACCGCTTCGTGGACGCGTTCACCGATGTGATGGACGACGCGCACAGTGGCGGCGGCCTGATGTGGGACTTCGGCAGGACGCTGATCAAGCAGGCGGTCGCCAACCGGTGATCACCACTGTGTGCTGATCACCGGCCTGGGCTGATCACCAGGGGCTTTGCCTCTGAGGCAAGAAATTTGCCGGAGAGGCAAAGCTCGGGCTGAATGGAGACATGAGCTCCTCCGAAGCCGAGCGTCCGCCCGGCCACGGGTCCGAGCCGACGGCCGGACCGGCCGACGACCTGGCCGCCGTGGCCCCCCAGCTCCGCTCGCTGCGCCGCCGCGCCGGTCTCACCCTGGAGGCCGCGGCCCGCGCGGCCGGGCTGTCGCCCGCCCATCTCTCCCGTCTGGAGACCGGGCAGCGCCAGCCTTCCCTGCCGATGCTGCTCGCACTCGCGCGCATCTACGGTACGACGGTCTCGGACCTGCTGGGCGAGACGGCCGGCGACCGGGACGCGATCGTGCGCGCCGCCGACATGGAACCGACCCGGGCCGGTGGCTGGACGTACTGGCAGGCCGGCGCGTCCGGCCGCGGGATGCAGGCCCTGCGCGTCCACGTGCCCCACGGCTCACAGGGCGACATCGTGCGCGTCCACCCCGGCGAGGAGTGGCTGTACGTCCTCAAGGGGCGGCTCCGACTGCGGCTCGGGGACACCGCGCACCTGCTCGCGCCCGGAGACGGCGCGCACTTCGACTCGCTGACCCCGCACCGCCTCGCCGCCGAGGACCACGACGGGGTCGAGCTCCTGTTCGTCCACACCCTGCTGCAGAGTCCCACGGCCACCCTGTGCCTGGGCCCGATCACCGGAGAGCTGCCATGAGCAACCTGGAGGAGAAGTTCCCCCGCGCCCTGTGGGTCCGTCTGATCGTCTACGGCGTCCTCGGCCACGTCCTGGCCGCCTTCATCTACCTGCTGTTCGCGGTCGGCGCCAAGGGCTGACCGGCTGGGGGCCGGGAGACACCGGCGTCAGTCGAGCAGCCGCTCGCGCAGCCGCTCCCGGTGCCCGGGGCCGAGGCCGAGGCCCTGTTCCAGGTAGACGTCGACCGTGCCCCACGTCTCCTCGACGGTTTCGAACGCCGCCGCCAGATACTCGGTGCGGGCTTCGAACAGCGGGCTGAGCAGCTCCATCACCTCGGGGGTGTAGGCCGACTCGGCGCTGCCGCTGCGCCGAACCTTGTAGCGGCGGTGCTTGGCGTTCGACTCCAGGTAGTCCGCCAGGATCGCCTCGCGGTCCACGCCAACGGCGAGCAGCGTCACAGCTATGGACAGGCCCGCGCGGTCCTTGCCCGCCGCGCAGTGCATCAGGGCCGGGACGCTGTCCTCGACCAGCGCGTGCAGCACCCGGGAGTGCTCGGCGGTGCGCTCCTTGACCATCCTGCGGTAGGAGGTGATCATCCGGTTCGCGGCCTTGCCGTCCGCGAGGATCCCGCGCAGCTGGTCGAGGTTCCCGTCACGGACCATCTTCCAGAACTCGGTGCCGTCCGCCGGGTCGCTCAGCGGCATGTTCACGTTGCGCACGCCCGGCAGCGCCACGTCGGGGCCTTCCAGCTTCTGGTCGGCCGCGTTGCGGAAGTCGAAGATCGTGTGCAGGCCCAGGGAGGAGAGGAACTCCGTGTCCTTGTCGGTCGCGTGCGCGAGGTGGCCGCTGCGGAACAGCACCCCGTACCGCACCCGCCGTCCGTCCACGGTCGGCAGTCCGCCCACGTCACGGAAGTTGCGCACTCCGGCCAGCTCGGGCTCGGTCGACGGGACGTGCTGCGTCACGGTGGCTCCTCACGCTCGGGCGGCGCCGACGCGGCTCGTCGACGGGCACGCTGTCGACGATACGACATGAGTTTCCTCGGGCAATGAGTTGTCCACAGGCGTTGCCCACGACACCCCCGGCCCTTGATGATGTTGGGGCTTGCGCGGATCTGTTGGCACTTGTGAGGACTTCATGGTGGACATCGCCGAGAACGGTCGTACCTGGCTCCTGTCCGGGCCGAACAGCAGCTATGCGCTGCACCTCACCGAGGCGGACGAGTTGCTCCACCTCCACTGGGGGCCGAGCATCGCGCTCGCCGACGCCGAGGCGCTCGCCGTGCGCCCGCTGCCCGACTACTGGCCCTTCGAGTCCGTGCTCGACGGCCGCGAGGAGTACCCGGTCGAGGGCGGCCCCCGCTTCGTCCGCCCCGCCCTGTCCGTGCGCACCGAGGAGCGGCGCGGCACCGAGTGGACCTTCGAGGCGTACGAGACGGAGGGCGACGAACTGCGGCTGCGCTTCGGGGACGCAGGGCTTGCTGTCACGCTGCACTACCGGATGCGCGGGGACGTCGTCGAGCGCTGGGTGACCGTGGGCAACCAGGGGCACGCGCGTGTGGAGCTGCTCCGCGCCGACCCGGCCACCTGGACCCTGCCCGACCGTGAGGGCTGGCGGCTGTCCCAGCTGCACGGCCGCTGGGCCGCCGAGTCCCTGCTGACCCGGGCCCCGCTCACCCACGGCGAGAAGGTCATCGGCAGCCGCCGCGGCCACACCGGTCACCAGCACCTGCCCTGGGTGGCGCTCGACACCGACGCCACCGAGGAGCGCGGCGAGGTGTACGGCTGCGCGTTGGGCTGGTCGGGGTCCTGGCGGATCGGGGTCGCCCAACTCCCGGACGCGCGCGTGCAGATCACCGGTGGGGCCGGCTACGACGACTCGGGGCTGCTGATGCTGGCCGAGGGGGAGTCGTACACGAGTCCCGTCTTCGCGGGCCTGTGGAGCGACGGCGGCTTCGGCGGCGCGAGCCGTGCCTGGCACGCCTACCAGCGGGCGTATGTCATCCCGGACGCCGACCGGGACCGGCCGGTGCTCTTCAACTCCTGGGAGGCCACGAACTTCGACATCTCCGAGGAGCAGCAGGCGACGCTCGCGCGCCGGGCGGCTGCGATCGGCGTCGAGCTGTTCGTGGTCGACGACGGCTGGTTCGGCGCCCGCACCAGCGACCGCGCCGGACTCGGCGACTGGACGCCCAACCCCGACCGCTTCCCGAACGGCCTCAAGCCGCTCGCCGACTACGTGCACGCCCTCGGGATGCAGTTCGGCATCTGGGTCGAGCCCGAGATGGTCAACCCGGACAGCGACCTGTACCGCGCACACCCCGACTGGGTGCAGTACCAGCCGGGACGAAAGCGGACGGAACTACGCAATCAGCTAGTGCTCAATCTGGCCCGTGAGGACGTCCAGGAATACCTCTGGGAGCAGCTCGACGGTCTGCTCTCCAGTGCCCCTGTCGACTATGTGAAGTGGGACTTCAACCGCTGCTTCACCGACGCGGGCTGGCCCGGTGAGGCGTATCCGCAGCGCCTGTGGGTGGACCATGTGCGCGCCCTCTACGCCCTGCTGGACCGGCTGCGGGCGGCCCACCCGGGCGTCGCGTTCGAGTCCTGCTCGGGCGGTGGCGGCCGTATCGACCTCGGCGTCATGAGCCGCACCGACCAGGTGTGGACCTCCGACAACACCGACCCGCTCGACCGCCTCCACATCCAGCACGGCTTCAGCCAGATCCACCCGGCCCGGATCATGGCCGCCTGGGTCACCGACAGCCCGAACACTCAGCTCAACGGCAGGGTCAGCTCGCTTCGCCTTCGCTTCGTCAGTGCCATGGCCGGGGTCCTCGGGGTCGGCGGCGACCTCGCGGAGTGGGCGGAGGAGGAGCTTGCGGAGGCCAAGGAGTGGGTGGAGCTCTACAAGGGCATCCGCCCGGTCGTGCAACGCGGCGAGCAGTACCGGCTGCGGCCCCCGGAGGGCGGGCTGAGCGCGGTGCAGTACGTGCTCGGAGGCGAAACGGTCGTCCTCGCCTGCCTCCAGGCTCAGCACTACGGCGAGCCGGCCCCGGCGCTGCGGCTGCGCGGCCTCGACCCGGCGGCGGCGTACGAATGCCGCGAAACGGGCGAAGTGCACCGTGGTGCCGTACTGCTGCACCACGGGCTGCGCACCGGACTTCGGGGCGATCTCGACGCGGCGGTCTTCCGTCTTCGCCGCATATGAACTATTTGCCCGAATTAGCCCCTTCATTCGAACTCGCCCTGAAATGAAGGGGCATGGGTGAGGTGCGTGAGGAGCGTCATATTCGTGACCGTCCGTCGCGGGTCATGTTCACGTAATTCGCGCCGTTTTCCTGAGAATTGACCGGAAGAATGGAGCGGGAATTCACTGAGGGTGACTGGGAATTCTCGTAACGGATCAAGCGAAAGCCGGACGCAAGGAACCAACTGCTTGTCCGTTCGCATCTTGCTCGCTTACGTTCGCCACCAATCCGGACGGAATGCCGAATCCTGCCGCCGACCGGAGCGACAGCTCACCTCGCAGGCGCCGGAGAGGAATTCGCCATGCCCCGGAAGGGTAAGCACCGCCGCCCCAAGCACCGCCGCTTCAGTCGTTCGGTCGCCGTCGCCGGTACCGGCGGCGCGGCGCTGGCCCTGCCGCTGATCGGGGCCATCGGTGCCCATGCGGCCACGCCGCAGTCCGTCCCCGCACAGGCCGTGCAGTCGGTCCCGAGCGTCGAGAAGAAGGCCGCGCCGGCGGATGCGGGCGTGCGCACCTACACGGTGAAGACCGGCGACTACCTTTCGAAGATCGCCGAGGAGCAGAACGTCCGTGGCGGCTGGCACCGGCTCTACCAGGACAACCGCGAGGCCGTCGGCGACAACCCTTCGCTGATCCATCCCGGCCTGAAGCTCGCCCTCGGCGGGAAGGCCGCGACGGCCGCCAAGTCCTTCGCTCCGGCTCCCTCGTCCGCATCCTCTTCCGCGTCGAAGCCGTCCGCGTCGCAGGCGTCCGCGACGGAGTCCGCGAACGCCTCCGGCGTCTCGGCCGAGAGCGCCGGAACCGCTCAGGCCGCCGTCGCCTCGTCCGGCTACACCCTCCCGGTCGCGGGTGCCGCCATCGGGACCAACTACCACGTCCCGGGCAGCATGTGGTCCAGCGGCTACCACACCGGCGTCGACTTCGTCGTCCCGACCGGCACCTCCCTCAAGGCCGTGGCCGCGGGCACGGTCGTCTCCGCGGGCTGGGGCGGTGCGTACGGCAACCAGGTCGTCATCAAGCTCGACGACGGCTACTACGCGCAGTACGCCCACCTCTCCCAGATCTCCGTCTCGGCCGGCCAGTCCGTCGTCGCGGGCCAGCAGATCGGGCTGTCCGGCGCGACCGGCAATGTGACCGGACCGCACCTGCACTTCGAGATCCGCACCACGCCGGACTACGGCTCGGACGTGGACCCGGTCGCCTACCTCCGCTCGCACGGCGTGCCCGTCGCCTGATCGCGTCGGGCACCCGCCCCGACCCCCACGCCGCCGAAGGCCGGACCCCTGCCCCCCGGGTCCGGCCTTCGGTGTCGCTGTGCGTTGCTGCTGTGCGGCGTTGCTGTGCGATCGATGCGTCAACTCGCCTGATGGGCGTCATATTCCCGCGTTGGCAAACTATTTAAGAGTGTCTTATCTCACCGATCGTCAACCCCTTCCTACGATCGCGTAGGTCACATCCGAAGGTGAATCATGGGCCGACGTGGCAGACGATTCGAAGAGTGACAGCAGATCAGTGATCGGGTCGTACGTGGCGGTGGGGGACAGCTTCACCGAGGGCGTCGGCGACCCCGGCCCCGACGGGGCATTCGTCGGCTGGGCCGACCGGTTCGCGGTACTTCTCGCGGACCGTCGGCCCGAGGGCGACTTCAAATACACCAATCTCGCGGTACGCGGGAAGCTGCTCGACCAGATCGTGGCCGACCAGCTCCCCAAGGCCGTGGAGCTCGCGCCGGACCTGGTGTCCTTCTGCGCGGGAGGCAACGACATCATCCGTCCCGGCACCGACCCGGACGAGGTGGCCGAGCGCTTCGAGCGGGCGATCGGGCAGCTGACCGACGCGGCCGGCACGGTCATGGTGACGACCGGGTTCGACACCCGCAACGTGCCCGTGCTCAAGCATCTGCGCGGCAAGATCGCCACGTACAACGGGCACGTCCGGGCCATCGCAGACCGATACGGCTGCCCGGTCTTGGACCTGTGGTCCCTGAAGACCGTTCAGGACCGGCGTGCCTGGGACGACGACCGGCTCCACCTCTCGCCCGAGGGGCACACCCGGGTGGCGCTCCGGGCCGGCCAGGCCCTCGGCGTGGCGGTCCCGGCCGACCCGGAGCAGCCCTGGCCCCCGCTCCCGCCCCGCGGCACGCTCGACGTCCGTCGCGACGACGTCCACTGGGCCCGCGAGTATCTGGTCCCGTGGATCGGGCGGCGGTTGCGCGGGGAGTCGTCGGGGGACCATGTGACCGCCAAGGGGACGCTGTCCCCGGACGACATCAAGATGCGGATCGCCTCGGTGGCCTGACGGGCCCCGCTCGGCGTGCACGGCGCGACGGCCGGGAGCGGTCACCGCTCCTGCGCCGTCAACGCCTCCCGGGCCAGGCCCAGTTCCCGGGCGAGTGCCTCGTCGACCCACTGCTGGGCCCGGGGCCGCGGGACCGCGCCCGCGTAGGACGTCAGCTGAACGGCGAGCCCGTCGAGCAGGGCCGTCAGCCGCAGGGCGGTACCGGTCGGGTCGGGGCACTGGAACTCGCCGGCCGCCACGCCCTCCGCGATGACCTCGGTGATGGCCGCCTTCCACTGCCTGTCCAGGTCCCGGGTGACCTCGCGCAGGGCGGGCTCGCGCAGGGCCACCGCCCAGCCCTCGATCCACAGCCGCCAGCCCTTGGCCTGACCGGTGGGCGCGTACCAGCGCACGGCAGTCCGCAGCCGGCGCAGCGCGGTCGTACGGCGGTTCAGCAGCTTGCGCAGATGCGTCAGGTCGTCCTCGGCCGCGTGCGCGAACGCGGCGGCGACCAGCTTCTCCTTCGTCGAGAAGTGGTACA
The DNA here is from genome assembly GCF_042895285.1 of Streptomyces sp. NPDC001406. NCBI lineage: Bacteria > Bacillati > Actinomycetota > Actinomycetes > Kitasatosporales > Streptomycetaceae > Streptomyces > Streptomyces sp. NPDC001406. The sequence goes on along the minus strand of NZ_JBIAWG010000006.1, from coordinate 233,008 downwards.
GCACCAGCGCGTTGCTCACACCGAGCGCCGAGGCCACATCGGCGATCCTGACCGCCGCCACGCCCCGCGCCTCGATCTGCTCGACGGCGGCCCGCAGCAGTTCCTCCCGCCGCTCCGCCACGCTCAACCGCACTCTCGCCACGCGGTCACCCTAATCCGTTTCACTCCACGAACTGGTAGTCGAGCCTGATGCGGCCCTCCTCGTCGAGGACCAGGAACTCCAGGCCGCCACCCATCGCCCGGTCCTCCTCCCGGTGGAAGGACTCCCAGCGGAACGTGATGACGTCGCGCAGCAGCCTCGGCGCCCGCTGGATCCGGAAGCCGTACGCCCCCGGGGCGACGAACTCCTCGTACGCACGCTCCACGCGCGCGTACACCTCCTCGTGGCCCCGGGCCTCCAGGACGGCGGTGGGGAAGCCGAGGCCCACCGCCGTGTCGTGCATCTCCTGGGGCGGGCGCAGGATGTGCAGCCCGTCCTCCGCCCAGAGGTCGTGCACGGTCTTGCGGCGGATCTCCGGGTCCGGCTCGTTCCAGACCCCGATGTAGCGCTCGATCAGGGACTGCGGGTCGATGGCAGGCATGGTCGGCTCGACGCTCCTCGTGTCGATGGGCTGTGCGATGTGCCATCGACTCTGCCGCCGCCGCGCCGCCGCCTCAATTCCCGTCAGGGTATGAGGAGCCGGGCTGCCGGAGTACGGCGTGTGCGTCCAGGGCGATCGCGCCGCCCGGGTGCACGAGAAGCGGGTTGACCTCCAGCTCGGCGAACTCGGGGTGCTCGGCCGCACAGCGCGCCACGGCGCACAGGGCGGCCGCGGCGGCCTGCGGTGCGACGGGCGGGGCGCCGCGCCAGCCGGTCAGCAGGGGCGCGTGCCGAAGCCCCAGCAGCAGGGCACGCGCGCGTGCCGGGGTGAGCGGGGCCAGGGCGAGGGCGGTGTCGGCGTGGAGTTCCGCCGCGGTCCCGCCGATTCCGGCAAGCGCGACCGGACCGAAGGCCGGGTCCTGACGCACACCGACGATCAGTTCGCGGGCGTGGGCAGGCGCCACCATGGCCTCCACCGCGTACCGCCGGGCGCCGGTGGCCGCCCGCATCCGGACGAAGGCCGCGCGCAGGGCGTCCTCGTCGGCGATGCCCAGCACGACACCGCCGGCCTCCGTCTTGTGCGCGAGCCCCATCGCCCGGAGGCGCCGACGACGGCGACCGAGGCGGGATCGAAGAACGATTCGGGCAGGGGCACGGCCGTTGCCGCAAAGGGGGCGGCGGGTGGCGGCGGCTCCTCGGGATCCGTCACCGGTACCACCCGAACCGGTCCGCGATCACCGGCAGCCGGTCGGCCACGATGGCGTGCGCGGCCGCCCTCGGGGTCGTGCCGTCGGCCTCCGCGCGGGCCAGCATGCGGTCGATGAGGCTGCGCATGGAGCGCCGGGTACAGGCGAACGCCTCGTCCGCGTCGGGGCCGATGTCGCCGAACAGCGTCCACCACCACCAGGCGTTCGTCCCCGAGTTGACCACCACGTCCGGCAGCACGGTCACCCCGCGCGCGGACAGCAGCTCCTCCGCCGCCGGCAGCACCGGCATGTTGGCCGCCTCCACGATCCAGCGGGCGGTGATCCGCTCCTGGTCGGCGGTGTCGATGGCGTACGACACCGCGGCGGGCACCAGCACCTCGGCGTCGGCGGACAGCCAGGCGTCGCCCGGCAGTTCGCGGTCGCCGGGGCGCAGCACGGCCCGGTCGACGGTGCCGTACGCGTCCCGCGCGGCGAGCAGCGCCTCGACGTCCAGGCCCGCCGGGTTGGCGATCGTGCCCTTGATGTCGGCGACGGCCACGATCGTCAGACCCGCGCGCGCGAGGAAGCGCGCCGTGGCCCCGCCCATGGTGCCCAGACCCTGCACGGCGACCCGCGTGCCCGGGTGCGGCACCCCGGCCCGGTCCAGGGCCGCGAGCACCGACTCGGCGACCCCGCAGCCGCCGACCAGCTCGTCGAGGCCGATGCCGTCCACCTCGACCGCGAAGGCGTCCGCGAGCCGCCGGCGCGCCGCGGCCTCGTCGTCGAGCAGCGGGTACACGGCCTGGATCGACGACACGAGCCCCGCCTCGGCGGCGGCCCGGTCGACCAGGTCCTGGGTGAGGCCGAGGTCCTCGCCGGTGGTCCAGAAGCTCTCGATGTACGGCCGCATGGCCCGCAGATAGCGCACCAGGAGCCCGTACGCCTCCGGGGCCTGGGGATCGCAGTCGATGCCGCCCTTGGCGCCGCCCAGGGGCACATAACGGCCCTCGGGGTTGTAGTGCAGGGCCTCCTTCATGGTCATGCCGCGGGCCAGCCCGGCCACCTCGTCGAGGGTGCAGCCGGGCCGCATCCGCAGACCGCCGCTGGCCACTCCGCGCACCAGCCGGTCGACGACCAGGAAGCCCCGGCGGCCGGTGACGTGGTCGGTCCAGACGAGCGACATGAGGGGGGCGGTCATGGGGTCTTCTCCTCGGGAACGGTGATCAGGGTGGGGCCGGGCCGGTCGAGGGCCTCGGCGAGGGCGCGGGCGAGTCCGGCCGGTCCGCACGCGTGCGTGCCGTGCCCACCGTAGGCGCGGGCCAGGGCGGGCAGATCGACCGGTGGGAGGTCCACCGCGGTGGGGATGTCGCCGCGCGCCGTCATCTCGTCGCGGATCTCGCCGTAGCCGCCGTTGTCGAACACCACTATGGGCAAGGGAAGTTGGAGCTGTACGGCGGTGGCCAGTTCCTGCACCGTGAACTGCAGCCCGCCGTCGCCGCTGAGCGCGACCACCTGTCGGCGCGGATGGGCGACCTTGGCGCCGATGGCGGCGGGCAGGGCGTAGCCCAGGGTGCCGAAGCCGGTCGGGTGCAGATAGCTGCCGCGGGGGCCGACAGGGAAGTGCGGCAGGGCGCCGTAGTAGCAGCACTGGGCGCTGTCCGAGGTGACGACGGCGTCCTCGTCGAGCACCGCGCGCATCGCCCTCAGGTAGCCGAGCCAGCGGGTGTCGCGCTCGGCGGTCTCGGCGTCGCGCGCGGCGCGCAGGGCGGCGACCTCCTCGGCCACGCGCGCGTGGGCCTTTGTTCCGTCCGCCGCGGGAAGTTCCGCCAGCAGCGCGGTCACGGTCGTCCGCGCGTCCCCCACGAGCGCCAGGTCCGCCGGCATGTGGGCGTACATCTGGTCCGGGTCGATGTCGACGCGGATCAGCGTGCCGTCGAGCGCGGGCGGCGAGGTCCAGAAATCGGACTCGGCCAGCTCCGTGCCCACGGCCACGACGACGTCCCGCGTGCCGAGCCACTCCCGTACGACGGCACTGTGCAGCGACACCCCCAACGACAGCGGATGGGTCTCGGGCACACCGCCCTTGCCGTTGGCCGTCGTGACGGCGGGAGCGCCCAGCCGTTCGGCGAGCGCCAGACAGTGCGGGCGTGCCTCGCGCGCCCCGCCGCCGAGCACCAGCGCGGGGCGCCGGGCCCCGGCGAGCGCCTTCGCGGCCTCCCGGACGGCCCGCTGGTCCGGCGCGGGGCGCGGGACCGGCGGAGCGACGCGAACCGGGCCCAGCGTCTCGGAGGCGGTCAGCAGGTCCAGCGGGACCTCGACATGCGCGGGCCGCGGCCGGCGCGTGCGGAACATCGTGAACGCGCGGGCCACGGCCGCGTCGATCTCGGCGATCGACGAGACACGGTGGCTGAACGCGGCCACGGCCCGCAGCGCCTCGGTCTGACTGCCCATCTCGTGCAGCGCACCGGTCGACAGCCGTGGGTGGCCGAGCGGCATGCCCGGCGAGAGCACCAGCAGCGGCACGCTGTCCGAGTAGGCCTGGCCGACCGCGGCCGCCGCGTTGAGCAGGGCGGGCCCGGTCGTGGTGAGGACGACGCCGGGGCGGCCCGTCACGCGCGCGTACCCGTCGGCCGCGTAACCGGCACCCTGCTCGTGGCGGGGTGTCACATGCCGTATGCCGTACGCCGCGAGATGCCGGTAGACCTCCAGGTTGTGGGTGCCCGGGATGCCGAACACACGGGTCACGGCGTGCCCGCTCAGGGCGCGTACGAGGGCCTCCCCGCCGGTGAGGGCCTCCCCGCCGGTGAGGGCCTCCCCGCCGGTGAGGGCCTCCTCGCCGGTGAGGACCTCCCGCTGTGCGAGTCCCATCACAGGCTCCGCGAGATGACGAGCCGCATGATGTCCGAGGTGCCTTCCTCGATCTCCTCCAGCTTGGCGTCCCGCATCCACTGCTCGACCGGGAACTCCCTGGAGTAGCCCCAGCCGCCGAGCGTCTGGACGGCCGCCCAGGTGCAGTACGCGGCGGTCTCGGACGCCGTCAGCTTGGCCATCGCCGCCTCGGCGGACGCCTCCAGACCGGAGTCGAGGCGCCGGGCGGCCCGCCAGGTCATCAGCCGGGCCTGCTCCACGCGCGTGCGCATGTCGGCGAGGCGGAAGGCCACCGCCTGGTGCTCGATGATCGGTTTGCCGAACTGGCGCCGCTTGCGGGCGTAGTCGCGGGCGTACTCGTAGGCCGCCCGGGCCACGCCGGTCGCCGCCGCGCCGAGCACGGTCCGGGAGATGTCGAAGGTCCGCATCAGACCGTGGAAGCCCGCGCCCTCCGCGCCGAGCCGGTGCTCCTCGGGGACGAACGCGTCCTGGAGGAAGACCTCCCGGCAGACGATCGCCCGCTGGCCCATCTTGCGCATCGGCTCACCGAAGGAGACCCCTTCGTTGTCCTTGCGCAGCAGGAACGCCGTCACCCCGCGCGAGCGCCGCGCCGGGTCGGTCTTGGCGAAGACGACGTACAGCTCGGCCTCGCCCGCGTTGGAGATCCAGGCCTTCTGGCCGTTGAGCCGGTAGCCGCCCGTCGTGCGGTGGGCCGTGGTGACGATCGAGGCGGCGTCGGAGCCCGCCCCGGGCTCGGTGGTGGCCAGGGCGGTCATCGGGGTGTCGGGGCCCGTGAGCGGGGTCAGCCACTCCCGCTTCTGCTTCTCGTCGCCCAGTTCGAGGACCGGATCGGCGAAGAAGCCGTTGGAGCAGAGCAGATTGCCGATGCCCAGGTCGCCCACGCACAGCTCCTCCTGCACGAGGCACTGGGTGAAGACGTCGGTGAAGCCGCCCCCGCCGTACTCCTCGGGCAGCATGAAGCCGGTGATGCCCACCGCGGCCGCCCGGCGCCACAGGTCCCAGGGCGTCTCGACGTCGGCCTCGTCGACGGCACGCGCGCGCGGGCGGATCTCCGCACGGGCGAAGGCCCGCGTGAGCTCCACGATGTCGCGCTGCTCCTCGCTCAGCGGGACCAGCTCGGTGGGCAGGTCGGACATGGTGCCTCCGGAGGCGGCGGGCTACCGGGACTACTGAATCGTCAGTCAGTATCGGAAGCCGGGCCGAGCCATGTCAACGCACTGAGCGGATCATCAGTGGCGTCGGCCCTCGTGGAGGCAGTGGCCGCCGCCGCGCAGTCGCCGCTACTTCGCAGTCGTCCGCCGATCGCCTCCGGAGGCCGGCACCGCGCACGAGTCCTTGAACCCCTGGCTCGTCAGGCCCAGGGAGGAGTTGATGCGCGAGCGGAGGTTCTCCACCGCCACCATCGCCGTCAGCTCCACCAGGGCCGGCTCGCCCAAGCGGTCGCGCAGCCGGGCGACCAGGTCGTCCTCGACCGTGGGCGGGGTCGCCGTCATCGCCTCGGCGTACGCCATGACGTCGCGCTCCAGGGGCGTGTACGCGTCACTGTCGCGCCACAGGGGAACGTCCTGCACCTTCTCGGGCGCCATACCGCGCTCCCGGCTGACCCAGTAGCCGAAGTCCATGCACCACGAGCACCCGATCGCGGCGGCCGTCGCCATCTCGGCGAGGGCCTTCAGGTCCGGGTCCAGCCGGTTCCACTTCGCCACCGACTGCTCGAACCGCAGATCGCTCCGGAGCACGCGGGGGTGGTGCGCGAGTGCCCGGACGGGGTCGAGGACCTTGCCGTACACGCGCCGGCTGTACCACTCGGTGAGCCGTACGAAGGGGGTGCGGGGCGGGGTGAGCGAGATGCGGGCCATGGGGCCACCTCCTGAAACGCCGGGGCCGGGACACCCGGGTGCGGATGCCCTCACCGGTATGACGGACGGGGACCGCACGGATGTGACATGGCAGCGCCGGAGGCTCTGCGGGGCCGTGGCAGCGGGCTGTGACCCCGGCGATCCGGGGTTGTCGCAGGGGCCGACCATAATGGATGACCTCAGCGACTCCACCTGGAGGTACCGTGACCGGTTTGCGTTCCCTGAGCTCCGGGCTCCGCGCGCTGCAGCCTGCTGCCTTCGGCGTGGACCCGGAAGGTGAGCGCCTGGCGCGTATCCACAGATCGCCGCACTTCAAGGACGGTGTCTTCCAGAACCCCGGAGGAACGGCACGGACCCGGCCCTCCGGCTCGATGCTGGACTTCGCCAAGGTCTTCTTCGACAAGGACGAGCGGCCCCGGCGCGCCCCGCGGGGCACGGTCCCGGTGCACGCCACCACCCTCGCCGACCTCGCCGAGCCACCCACCACGGGACTGCGGCTGACGTGGATGGGCCACTCCAGTGTGCTCGCGGAGATCGACGGACAGCGCGTGCTCTTCGACCCCGTCTGGGGCGAGCGCTGCTCCCCGTTCCCGTTCGCCGGGCCCAAGCGGCTGCACCCGGTTCCGGTTCCGCTGGCGGCGCTCGGCCCGGTCGACGTCGTGGTCATCTCGCACGACCACTACGACCACCTGGACATGCCCTCGATCAAGGCGCTGGCCGGCACGGACACCCTGTTCGCCGTTCCGCTCGGCGTCGGCGCCCACCTCGAGCACTGGGGCGTGGCCGAGAGCCGGCTGCGCGAGCTGGACTGGCACGAGGAGACCAAGGTCGGCGGCCTCACCCTGACCGCCACTCCGGCCCGCCACTTCTGCGGCCGCGGCCTGCGCAACACCCAGCACACGCTCTGGGCCTCCTGGGCCGTCGCGGGCGAGCGGCACCGGATCTACCACAGTGGTGACACCGGGTACTTCCAGGGGTTCAAGGACATAGGCGCCGACCACGGACCCTTCGACGCCACCATGATCCAGATCGGCGCCTACTCCGACTTCTGGCCGGACATCCACATGACCCCCGAGGAGGGCATGCGCGCCCACCTCGACCTTCAGGGCGGCAGGCCGCACGGGGTGATGCTGCCGATCCACTGGGGCACCTTCAATCTGGCCACCCACGCGTGGTCGGACCCCGGCGAGGGCACCATCGCGGCCGCCGCCGCGGCCGGCGCCCCCGTCGCCCTGCCCCGCCCCGGCGAGCCCTTCGAGCCGACCGCCTGGACTGTGCCGGCCGAGCCGTGGTGGCGCGGCGTGGCCATGGCCCCGGTGGGCGGCTGGCCGACCGCGGCGGACGGCGGCGCCGAGGCCGAGGGCGTGGTGTCCCCGGCGGACCGGGACCGGGCGCGTGCGGCGGCCGACGTCGCCGGTGACCCCGCCGAGGACGAGGGCGACCCGCAGACCGTTTCCGCGGGCTGACCCTGTGCGGCACCGCGCGGTCGGCCGCCGGCCGCGCGGGCGCCGCTTTTTCGCCTTTTCCGCGCAACTTTTCGAATGGGCCACTGGTGTGCCCGCTCGCCGATGGCGAAATGTCATAGGCCTGGCGCGTGTTCATTTTCGACCGCTCTGAATTGCCTTTTGTTCGTTCTGGAACGGGGGCCCTGAGGGGCTTATCGCCCTGTCGTGCGACGCCTCATACCAGAGCGGGACGCTGCCCGTGGGACTTTGTCAACTGCCCACCGCACATGATGCACAGGCGACTACGGTGAGTGTCCGTCGGGCGACGAAGGGCCGAAATTCGACGGCTCTATCGACCGGCACCGCGATGGCGCATGCCCATATTGCGCACCCGCGCGAGGAATCAAGCCCGACGGACCAGTACGAGGACACCGATGTCTCACCTCCGTGCACCGGCCGCACGTGCCGACCGCCGTGAGGGCGGCCGGCACGGGCGACCGGTCGCCCGCCCCGTTCCCGCACTGCCCGAGACGCACATACGTCCCCAACTCCTCCGTCTCGCCTTGCTGCCGCCCACCGCGGTCGCGCTCAGCGGCAGCGCGGTCGTCCTGTTCACCGTCCGCACCACCGGAGTGCGGCCCGGTATGACCCTCTGGGCCGTGATCGCCGGAGCGGTCTCGGTGACGGTCGTGGGCATCGTGATCGCCGCCGTCGCCGCCGGCCGTGCCGCCCGCTCGGTGCGCGACCGCGTCGGCGCCCTGCGCCGCAGCGCCGTCCGCGGCGAGGCCGATGTGCGCGCCCTCGTCGAGGCGCTGCGCCGCGGGGAGGTCGCACCGCAGCGCAAACCGCGCGGCGGACCGCCAGAGGACGCCGACGACTTCGAACTCCTCGCCGCCGACCTGGCCCGCGCCCACGACAGCGCCGTCAGCGCCGTCGTCCAGGCCGCACAGCTCTCCAGCCAGACGGGCAGCGAACAGAAGCTGGAGGTCTTCGTCAACCTCGCCCGGCGGCTGCAGTCCCTCGTGCACCGGGAGATCTCGATCCTCGACGACCTGGAGAACGAGATCGAGGACCCCGACCTGCTCAAGGGCCTCTTCCACGTGGACCACCTCGCCACCCGGATCCGGCGGCACGCCGAGAACCTCGCCGTGCTCGGCGGCGCCGTCTCACGGCGGCAGTGGAGCAACCCCGTCTCCATGACGGAGGTGCTGCGGTCGGCCATCGCCGAGGTCGAGCAGTACTCGCGGGTCAAGCTGGTGCCGCCGATCGACGGCGAACTGCGCGGTCACGCCGTTGCCGACGTCATCCATCTGCTGGCCGAACTCGTCGAGAACGCCACGGTGTTCTCCGCTCCCCACACCCAGGTCCTGCTCCGCGCCAACCTCGTCACCTCGGGGCTCGCCGTGGAGGTGGAGGACCGCGGGCTCGGCATGCCGGTCGGCGAGCAGGCCAGGATGAACGCCCTGCTCGCCGACCCCGACCAGGTCAACGTCGCCAGCCTGCTGGCCGACGGCCGCATCGGGCTCTTCGTCGTCTCCCAGCTCGCCCGGCGGCACGGCATCCACGTCCGCCTGCAGTCCAACATCTACGGCGGCGTGCAGGCCGTGCTCGTCGTCCCGCAGGAGCTGCTCGGTACGACGCCGGGCGCCCCCGGAGCCGTACCGCAGCCGCGCGAGGCGACGGGCAAGGGACTGCCGCCCGCACCCGCGGCGCGGCAGCATCCGCAGCGGACCGCGGGCAGGCCGGATCCCGCGACGGGGGCAGCCACGCCGTCCCCGGGCGGTGCCTTACCGGTGGTCCCCGGGGGAGCGGCGGACGGAAGTCCGGGCGGGGCCCGGGGGAGTGCCGGGGGCGGGGCCCCGAGCGGACCGGCGGGGCCCCAGGGCGGATCCCAGGCAGGTTCTGCGCGTGGTCACCGGGCAGGGCAGGGGACCGGGCAGCCGCCGGGCCGTTCCGCGGAGCCGCCGGCGGGCGCCACGAGGTGGCACGCGCACGGTGAGTCCGCGACGGCGGGCCCGGCGGGCGTCGGCGCCCCGGCGCCGCTGCCGGTGCGCGGTGCCCGCGAGGCGCGGTCGAATCCCGCCGCGGCCGTGCCCGGGATCCGGGCCGACGACCGCCGGACGGTCGAGGAGAACGCGGGCGCGCCCCCCACCCCGCGCGTCACCGGCGTCGTACGCGGCACCATGGGCAAACCCCAACTGCCCCGCCGCCGCGCCCAGGAGCACATCGTGCCCCAACTGCGCGGTGGTCCGGCACCACGCCAGGACAGCGAGACCCCCGCGGGACACGACCCCGGCCTGATGGCGGCCTTCCAGCGCGGAGTCGGCCTCGCCGAGGCGCAGCAGCACACGGATGCGGCGCATCCAGAGCCGATGCATGGGGGACCGGCACAGGTCGAGTCCGTCCATGGCGGACCGGCACCTGTGGAGTCGATCCACACCTTCCCGACAGAGCTGGGGCACGCCCACATGGGCCGGGGAGACATGGATCAGCAGCCGACCCGCGCCGAGGAACCCCACCCCGAGTGGACCCGTACGAGCCTGACGGACCGGGGCGCGACCGACCCGCACCACCCGGCCCCCGTGCAATCCGATCTCACCACCCGGCCCGACGGGAGCGCACCGGCCGGATGACCACCCCCGTTTCCACCTCAGGACCCACCCCCACGCCCGGCGCTCCCACAGACCTGCGTACCCCAAGGAGTCGATCGATCATGGCGAGCGATGCGCCGACCGCCCAGGTATCCGACCTCGACTGGCTGATGAGCGGCCTCGTGCAGCGCGTACCGCACACCTCCAGCGCGGTGCTCCTGTCCTGCGACGGACTGGTGAAGTCCGTCCACGGCCTCGACCCCGACAGCGCCGACCACATGGCCGCCCTCGCCTCCGGCCTGTACTCCCTCGGCCGCAGCGCGGGCGTCCGGTTCGGCGACGGCGGGGACGTACGGCAGGTGGTCGTCGAACTCGACTCGACCCTGCTGTTCGTCACCACCGCCGGCTCCGGCACCTGCCTCGCAGTGCTCGCCGGCCGGGAGGCCGACGCGGCGGTGCTCGGCTACGAGATGGCGATGCTCGTCAAGAGCGTCCGCCCCTACCTGGTGACCGCGCCCCGGCAGCCTGCCGTCGAACCCCCGGCGATGAGGCCTTGAGCATGCCGACGGCCGGCGACGGGCCCTGGCTCGACGACGCGGCCGGACGGCTGGTGCGCCCCTTCACGGTCAGCAACGGCCGCACCCGGCCCACCATCGACATGGACCTCATGTCACAGGTGATGGCCACCGGAGCGACCCCCCTCGGCTACCTCGGCCCCGAGCACGCCCAGGCACTCGACCTGTGCCGCGCGCCCGTTCCCGTTGCCGAGGTCGCGGCCCATCTCAAGCTGCCGGCGGTGGTCACCAAGGTGCTGCTCTCCGACCTCGTCGACTGCGGGGCGCTGACCGCCAAGCCCCCCGCGTTCCACCACAACCCCACTGACCGGTCCCTTCTGGAGGCAGTGCTCGATGGACTACGACGACAGCTATGACCCGTTCCCCACCGCACTCAAGATCCTTGTGGCGGGCGGGTTCGGGGTCGGCAAGACCACCTTCGTGGGCGCGGTGAGCGAGATCGCGCCGCTCAGCACGGAGGAGCTCCTCACCACGGTCAGCGCCGCGACCGACAGTCTCGACGGCATCGAGAACAAGATCGAGACGACCGTGGCGATGGACTTCGGCCGCATCACGCTCGACCCGCAGCATGTGCTGTATCTGTTCGGCACGCCCGGACAGGAGCGGTTCTGGTTCATGTGGGACGAGTTGTCCGAAGGCGCGCTCGGCGCGGTCATCCTCGCCGACACCCGCCGCCTGGAGGACTGCTTCGCGGCCGTCGACTTCTTCGAGGAGCGCGGTCTCGGCTTCATCGTCGCCGTCAACGAGTTCGACGGGTCCTACCGCTACGACCCGGAGGAGGTGCGCGCCGCCATCGACCTCGACCCCGAGATTCCCGTCGTCCGCTGCGACGCACGCATCTCCAGTTCCGGCGTCCAGACCCTGCTCACCCTGGTGCGCCATCTCATCGCCCACGCCCCTGTCCACGCGCCGAGCCACGGCGCCCACAGGTGATCCCCGCACAACCCGCCACGGAGCCCGCACATGACCCACGTCCACACAGCCGGAGCCAGGCCATGAGCTACGAGCCGCCGCGCCCGGTCAGAGGTCTGCTGCTCACCCCCGAGGACCGGGAGGCCCCCGCCCGCACCCACAGACTGCGCCGACTCGGCCTCGGGGAGCGCCCGGAGCCCGCCCTCGACGCCTTCGCGGGCCGCCTCGCCGAGCACACCGGCGCGCCGTACGCCATGGTCAACTTCATCGACGAGGAGCGGCAGTTCTTCGCCGGCCTGCGCACCCCGGGCGCCGGACCGGTCGTGCTGCCCGACGGCACGAGGCCCGAGGTGGGCCGCTCCATGCCCCGCGACCATGGCTTCTGCCCCCATGTGGTGGTCCGGCGCAAGGCCCTGGTGCTGGAGGACGTGTGCGACTACCCGCGGTTCGCGGGCAACCCGGTCGTCGACACGTACGGCATCCGCTCCTATCTGGGAGCCCCGCTCATCGACAGCACGGGCATGGTGCTGGGCACGGTGTGCGTCGCCGACGTCGAGCCCCGGCACTGGGGCAAGGCCGGTCTGGAGACCATCAAGGCGACGGCCGTGGAACTCGCCGTGGGTCTTGAGCGGCTGGAGGGGTCCGCGGGGGCGTGAAGGAAAGCTGAGGCGGCGGTTAAGAAAAGCTCGATGGACCGCGCCCCGCGAATGCGGCAGATTGCAGCTCAGATTCCACCCCTCTTCCCCGGTTCAGGGCTCCTTCGGCATGCCCGGGACCAGGGCCTCACCCACAGGAGCCGTAGCGTTGAAGGCGCTGGTCAAGGAGAAGGCGGAGCCCGGGCTGTGGCTCACGGACGTCCCCGAGCCCACGGTCGGACCCGGTGACGTACTGATCAAGGTCCAGCGGACCGGCATCTGCGGCACCGACCTGCACATCCGGTCCTGGGACGGCTGGGCCCGGCAGACGATCCGCACCCCGCTCGTGGTCGGACACGAGTTCGTCGGCGAGGTCGTCGGGACCGGCCGGGACGTCGACGACATCAAGGTGGGCGACCGGGTCAGCGGCGAGGGCCATCTGGTGTGCGGCAAGTGCCGCAACTGCCTGGCCGGCCGCCGCCATCTGTGCCGGGCCACGATCGGGCTCGGCGTCGGCCGGGACGGGGCGTTCGCCGAGTACGTCGCCCTGCCCGCCACCAACGTCTGGGTGCACCGCGTCCCCGTCGACCTCGATGTCGCCGCGATCTTCGATCCGTTCGGCAACGCCGTGCACACCGCGCTGTCCTTCCCGCTGGTCGGCGAGGACGTCCTGATCACCGGCGCCGGCCCGATCGGCCTGATGGCCGCGGCGGTGGCCCGGCACGCCGGCGCCCGCAACGTCGTGATCACCGACGTCAGCGAGGAGCGCCTGCAACTGGCGCGGAAGATCGGGGTGAGCCTCGCGCTCAATGTGGCGGAGTCGAGCATCGCCGACGGGCAGCGCGAACTCGGCCTGCGCGAGGGCTTCGACATCGGCCTGGAGATGTCCGGCCGCGCCGAGGCGATGCGCGACATGATCGCCAACATGACGCACGGCGGACGGATCGCCATGCTCGGCCTGCCGACGCAGGAGTTCCCCGTCGACTGGGCCCGGATCGTCACCTCGATGATCACCATCAAGGGCATCTACGGCCGCGAGATGTTCGAGACCTGGTACGCGATGTCGGTGCTGCTGGAAGCCGGCCTCGACCTGTCCCCCGTGATCACCGGCCGCTACGACTACCGCGACTTCGAGGCGGCGTTCACCGACGCGGCGAGCGGCCGCGGCGGCAAGGTAATCCTCGACTGGACCGCTTGATCTCTGGCTCGGTTCGCCTCCGGGGCGCAACCGTATCGATCTGCGCCTACCGGCGCGTGGCGGTGTCGACCGACCGTGCTCAGCCCTGCGGGCCTCCGCGCGCTCGATCGCTCGACACCGGCGCGCCCCTTCGGCTCACTCGCCCCTGCACCTGATGGAGCCCCTCATGTTCAACTCTGTTCGAGACGATCTGCGCGCCACCCTCGACGACATCCGTGCCGCGGGCCTGCACAAGCCCGAGCGCGTGATCGACACCCCGCAGTCCGCGACCGTCAACGTCAGCGCGGGCGGCCGCCCCGGCGAGGTCCTCAACTTCTGCGCCAACAACTACCTCGGTCTCGCCGACCACCCCGAGGTGATCGCCGCGGCCCACACGGCCCTGGACCGCTGGGGCTACGGCATGGCGTCCGTGCGCTTCATCTGCGGTACGCAGGAGGTGCACAAGGAGCTGGAGGCGCGGCTGTCGGCCTTCCTCGGGCAGGAGGACACGATCCTCTACTCCTCCTGCTTCGACGCCAACGGCGGCGTCTTCGAGACGCTGCTCGGCGCCGAGGACGCGGTGATCTCCGACGCCCTGAACCACGCCTCGATCATCGACGGCATCCGCCTGTCCAAGGCCCGCCGCTTCCGCTACGCCAACCGCGACATGGCGGACCTGGAGCGGCAGTTGAAGGAGGCCGTCGAGGGCGGTGCGCGCCGCAGGCTGATCGTCACGGACGGCGTCTTCTCCATGGACGGCTATCTGGCCCCGCTCCGGGAGATCTGCGATCTGGCCGACCGCTACGACGCGATGGTCATGGTCGACGACTCGCACGCCGTCGGCTTCGTCGGCCCCGGCGGCCGCGGCACCCCCGAGCTGCACGGCGTCATGGACCGCGTCGACATCATCACCGGCACCCTCGGCAAGGCGCTCGGCGGCGCCTCCGGCGGCTATGTCGCCGCCCGTGCCGAGATCGTGGCCCTGCTGCGCCAGCGCTCGCGGCCGTATCTGTTCTCGAACACGCTGGCCCCGGTGATCGCCGCCGCCTCCCTGAAGGTCATCGACCTGCTGGAGTCTGCCGACGACCTGCGCGTCCGGCTCACCGAGAACACGGCGCTGTTCCGCCGCCGGATGACCGAGGAGGGCTTCGACATCCTCCCCGGCGACCACGCCATCGCGCCCGTCATGATCGGCGACGCGGCGAAGGCGGGCCGGCTGGCGGAGCTGCTGCTGGAGCGCGGCGTGTATGTGATCGGCTTCTCCTACCCGGTTGTCCCGCAGGGCCAGGCCCGCATCCGCGTCCAGCTGTCCGCCGCCCACTCCACCGAGGACGTCAACCGCGCGGTCGACGCCTTCGTCGCGGCCCGGGCGGAGCTGGCGGGCTGAGCAGGGCGCACGCCTTGCGATAATTGGCCGCATGATCGAAGCGCGGCGGCTCCACATCCTGCGTGCGGTGGCGGACCACCGCACCGTGACAGCGGCTGCCGCCGCGCTCTATCTCACGCCCTCGGCCGTCTCCCAGCAGCTGGCGGCCCTGGAGCAGGAGACGGGCCACCGGCTGGTCGAGCGCAGCGCCAAGGGCGTACGGCTGACCCCGGCCGGCGAGATCCTGCTCGGGCACACCAACGCCGTCCTCGCCCAGTTGGAGCGGGCCGAGGCCGAGCTCGCGGCGTACGGCTCGGGCGAGGCCGGCACGGTCACGGTCGCCGCCTTCGCGACCGGTATCGCCCAGGTCGTCGCCCCGGCGGTGGCCCGGCTCGCGCAGGCGGCGCCCGGGATACGCATCCGCGTCCAGGACGCCGAGGGCGACGCCAGCCTGCCCATGGTCCTGGACCGGCAGGTCGATGTCGCGGTCGCCGTCGAGTACCGTGGGGCGCCGCCCGCCGACGACCCGCGGCTGACCCATGTCCCGCTCTACGCCGAGCCGTTCGACGCGGTCGTCCCGGTCACCCACCGCCTCGCCGACGCCACCGAGGTCCCCCTCGCCGAGCTGGCCAAGGACGCGTGGATCGGCCCCTACCCCGGCAATCCCTGCCACGACGTCGTCGTCCTGGCCTGTGAGAGCGCCGGATTCCAGCCCCGCCTCGAACACTCCTCGGACGACTTCCGCGCGGTCGTCGCCCTCGCCTCCGCCGACGCGGGCGTCGCCCTCGTCCCCCGCTCCGCCCTGCGCGGCATGGACCTCACGGGCGTGGTGGTCCGTCCCGTCGACGGCGTGGCCCCCACCCGCCGGGTCTTCGCGGCGGTACGGCGGGGAGCCGAGGGCCATCCCCTGATCCGGCAGGTGCTGGACGCACTCGGCGAGGCGGCACAGGCGTGAGCCTTCCGTAACCCGCCCGTCTCACATCAGGGATAGCGTCCCGGATATGAGACGTGAACGGGCAGACCTCGCCCCGGACGCCGTCGACGCGCGGCTCGGGGCCCGCCTGGCCGAGCTGCGGGCCGAACGCGGCTGGTCGCTGGGCGAGTTGGCGGAGCGCAGCGGAGTGAGCAGATCGACCCTGTCCCGGGCCGAGCGCGCGGAGGTCAGCCCCACGGCGGCGCTGCTCAACCGGCTGTGCCAGGTGTACGGGCGGACCATGTCCCAGCTGCTCAGCGAGGTGGAGCCGGCCCCCGCGCCGGTGGTGCGCGCGGCCGAGCAGCCGGTGTGGGAGGACCGGGCGTCCGGGTTCGTACGGCGCTCGGTGTCGCCCCCGCACGCCGGGCTGCGCGGCGAACTCGTCGAGGGGCGGCTGACCGCCGGGGCCGACATCGCCTACGACCGGCCGCCCGTGCCAGGCCTCGAACAGCACATCTGGGTCCTGGCGGGAACGCTCGACGTCACCGTTCAGGACGCCCGGCACCGACTGGACGCGGGCGACTGCCTGCGACTGCGGGTGTGGGGACCGACGCGGTTTTGCTGCCCGGGGCCCGAGGACGTGCGGTACGTGCTGGCGGTGGTGCTGCCATGACGGTGACCCGCCTGGACGCGGACCGGACCCGGGACCTGGCGGCGGAACTGGCCGAACTGCTCACCGCCGTCGTGGCCGACGGTGCGTCCATCGGCTTCCTGGCTCCGCTCGGCCGCGCGGAGGCCCTCGCCTGGTGGTGGGAGCGGGCCGCCGCCGTGGCCGCCGGGCAGCTCGCCGTGTGGATGGCGCGGGGTGACGACGGACGGGTGAGCGGGACGGTGGGTCTGGCCTTCCCCGGCAAACCCAACAGCCGGCACCGCGCCGAGATCGTCAAGCTGATGGTCCACCGGGACGGCCGTGGAAGGGGCCTCGGCCGCCGGCTGCTGTCCACCGCGGAGGAAACGGCCGCCACGGCCGGAATCACCCTCCTCCACCTGGACACCGAGACCGACAGCCCCGCCGAGCACCTCTACCGCTCGGCCGGCTGGACCCGGGCCGGCGTCATCCCCGACTACGCGGCGAGCCCCGCCGGAGTGCTGCGGCCCACCTCGCTCTACTACAAGCGCATATCCGCTCCGACCAGGTGATTGTCAGTGGCACGGGCTACGGTGCCTGTCATGCAGGATGCCGAAGACGTACGCCGTATCGCCCTGTCCCTGCCGGACACCACGGAGAAGATCGCCTGGAGCATGCCCACGTTCCGGGTGGCCGGGAAGATGTTCGCCACGCTGCCCGAGGAGGAGACCTCCATCGCCGTGCGCTGTCCCAAGGAGGAGCGCGACGAACTGGTCCTGGCGGAACCGGAGAAGTTCTGGATCGCCGACCACGAGGCCCAGTTCGCCTGGGTCCGCGTCCGGCTCGCCGCACTGGAGGACCAGGACGAACTGCGCGACATCCTCGCCGACTCCTGGCGCCAGGCGGCCCCGCCCCGACTCCTCGACTCCCACCCGGAACTGGGGCTGCCGGACGGGGTGTAAAAACGGTCGAACACGGCCGGGCGCCGTGGCATGATCCGGCGGCGGTGGCGCAGCCGAGGGGGAGGGGGCGGGGATGACGGGGACGTCGTCACGGAGTGACATCGTTGCCGGAGCCGAGTTCAGCAGCGGGCGAGGGGACCGGGCCCGTACGGTCTGGTCGCGGGACTTCGTTCTGTTCTTCGTGGCGCGAGCCGTCGCCCGGCTCGGGGACACCATGCTGCCCGTGGCGCTCGCCGCCGGCCTGCTGGAGCACGGGTACGGCGCGGGCGCCGTCGGCCTGGCCATGGCCTCGACGGCCGCCGCCTTCGCCGGACTGGTCGTCTTCGGCGGGGTGATCGCCGACCGGTTCAGCACCCGCAGACTGATGATCGGCGCCGATCTGGTCCGGATCGGCACGCAGTCCCTCGCCGCCGCGCTGTTCTTCGCCGGCCATGTGGTCCTGTGGCAGGTCTGCGCGATCGGCGTCGTCAACGGCGTGGCGGGAGCGGTGTTCCAGCCCGGTGTGGCGAGCACGGTGCCGCGGCTCGCCTCCGACATCCAGGGCGCCAACGGTGCCATACGGATCGCCGAGTCCGCGGCCCAGCTGGCGGGACCCGCCCTCGCCGGCCTGCTCGTCGGCTTCGCCTCGCCCGGCGGTGTGTTCGCGGCCCACGCCGCCACGTATGCGGTGAGCGCCCTGTGTCTTCTGCTGCTCCGGCTGCCGCCGCTCCCCGACGCCGGCCGGGCCCCGGCGGCGGGTGCCGGGGCCTTCAGGGCCGATCTGGTCGAGGGCTGGCGGGAGTTCAGGGCGCGGACGTGGCTGTGGGGAGTCATCGCCGTCTGGTGCGTCTACATGATCGCTGTATGGGGGCCGACCGTCCCGCTGGTGGCCACGGAGGTGGTGCGGAACCACGGCCCGCGCGCCTACGGCCTGGTCAACTCGGCGCTCGGCGCCGGTACCGCCCTGGGCGGCCTGCTCGCCCTGCGGCTGCGGCCCCGCCGGATGCTCCGGGCCGGCTCGATCGCCCTGTTCGCCTTCGTCGGCTTTCCGGTGACCGTGGGCGCCGGTCTGGGCGTACCGGCCATGGCGGCCGGGGCGGCCGTCGCCGGGGCCGGGATGTCCTTCTGGGGCGTGATGTGGGCGACCAGCGTGCAGACCCAGGTCCCGCCCGACGTCCTCAACCGCATCCACGCCTACGACGTGGCGGGCTCCCTCGCGATGATGCCGGTCGGCCAAGCCCTCGCCGGGCCCGCGGCCGGTGTCCTGGGCGCCGGTCATGTCCTGCTGGTCGCCGGGGCGATGAGTCTGGTGGTCGCCGTCGCCCTGCTCGCGGTCCCCGCGATACGGGACCTGGTTCGGGCCGACGCGGCCACGAGCGGGCACTGATCAGCCCCGTACCGGCGATCACCCCCGTACCGGCGCCGCGACGAACCCCGCGATCCGGTTCCGCAGACCTGCCGCGTCGAGTCCGTGCGCGGCGATGTGCTCCTCGATGCCTCCGTACCGTCGCAGTTCGCGGCGCCCCACGCCCAGTCCGAGCACCCGGTGGGGCACGTCCGACAGGGCCTCGTTCACGGCGGCCGTCGACGTCCCGGCCAGATACGGCTCGACGAGTACGACGTCCGTGCCCGCCGACTCGGTGGCCCGGCGCAGTGCGGGCGCGTCGAAGGGCCGTACCGTCGTCGCGTACAGGACGGTCACATCGAGGTGCTCGGTGGCGGCCAGGACGGCGTCCAGCACCGGACCCACGGCGACGACCACACCGGAGCGCCCCTCGCGGACGGTGAGGAAACGCCGGCCGTCCACCGGGAGGCCCTGCCGGTTGGTCTGCACGGACAGGCGGACGTACACCTTGTCGTCCCCCGCCGCGACCGCGTGCCGCAGCAGCGTCTCGGCCTCGTCGGGGTGCCCGGGTACATGGACGGTCCAGCCGTCCAGGGTGTCGAGCAGTGCCACGTCGCCGGGTGCCATGTGCGTGTACCCGCCGGCGGGCCAGTCGAAGGAGGCGGCCGCGCTCACCAGGACCGCCCCGACGTCCTGGTGCCCCAGGTCCAGCTTCACCTGCTCGAAGGGCCGCTCGACCAGAAAGCTGGCGAAGGTGTGCACGACCGGCCGCATCCCGGTGAGCGCCAGCCCGGCCGCGGCCCCGACCAGGAGCTGCTCGCGGATACCGACGTTGATCACCCGGTCCGGATGCCGGCGCCACGCCTCGGCGAAGCCGTCCTTGCCGATCTCGGCGAGGACGACCGCGACCCGGGCATCCTCGTCGAGGATCCGGGAGACGACGGGGGCGAAGCGGTCACGCATGGTGTCCATGGAGGTCAAGCCCTTCTGGAAGTGTGAAATCGGTTCAGGCGTGCTTCGGCTCGACACGGGCCACGACCACGTGCGGGCGGCCCGGATGCGGCGTGGTGAAGGCGGCGTACAGCGCCTCGTGGTCACGGCCGTCGACGGTCACCGCGGACCAGCCCGCGGCCTCGAAGCGCGCGGCGATCCCGCCGGGCCGGGCGTGGCTCGCGGAGGAGTTGTCGACGACGACGGTGTGCAGCCGCTCCAGACCGGCGGGCCCGGCGAAGGCGATCGCCTCGTGGTTGCTGCCCTCGTCCAGCTCGGCGTCCCCGATCAGCACCCACACCCGCGGATCGGCGGGCCCCCGGGCGCGCAGTCCCAGCGCCGTGCCCACCGCGATCGGCAGCCCGTGTCCGAGCGATCCGCTGCCGATCTCCGCCCCCGGCACCAGCACGCGGTCGGGATGGTGGCCGAGCGGGGAGTCGTACGAGCCGAAGCCCGCCAGCCACTCGACCGGCACGAAGCCCTTGGCGGCCAGCACGGCGTAGTACGCCATCGGCCCGTGCCCCTTGCTCAGCAGGAACCGGTCCCGCGCCGGATCGTCCATCGACCGCGGCCCGACCCGCAGCACCCGGTCGTACAGCACCCACAGCACGTCGAGCGTGGAGGTGGCCGCCGGGCCGTGCTTCTCGTCGCCGGTCATCCTGCTCATCAGCCCCGGCAGGTCCGTGTAGGCGTACGTGCGCCCTTGTTCCTCGGTGATCGTCATGCCGACGATCGTGCAACCTCGACCAAACTTGAGGTCAAGACAAAAGAGTGCGCGACCACCGACCCGAGTGCGGTATTGTTTCCCTGCGCGTTTCGACCGGGGAAACCCCAGGTCAGACGGCACCGGGACGTGGCGCAGCTTGGTAGCGCACTTGACTGGGGGTCAAGGGGTCGCAGGTTCAAATCCTGTCGTCCCGACGGTGCGAAGGGTCTTCGCGGGCAGCAGCCTGTGGAGGCCCTTTTTGCATGAGCCTTCATCGAGTCCGCCTCGATCTTGCGGTGTGGCGGGACTCATTGGTGTTCGAACACCCGAAGCCGAAATCAATCACGAAAAACGACTTCTCGGGAGAACTCCGCACACCAAGAGTTATTGCTTCGTGACAGGTGCAGAGTCAACCCAGTGAGGTAATCTTGACTGCATCGGCCTGTCAATCCCATCGAGGAGAAAGTGTGAACATCTCGAGTGACGTGGGTTCGCGTATCCGGCGGTTGCGCCGTGCTGCCGGGCTTTCCCAGGCCGACCTTGCGGGCGGCGAGCTGTCACCCAGCTATGTCTCCTTGTTGGAAGCAGGGAAACGGACGCCTTCGCTCGACGTGCTCGCCCAGCTGGCCAAGCGGCTCGGCTGTGATGTGTCCGAGCTGACGGGCGGCCCGGTGGAAGCCACCATCGGCGATCTGGAGGTCAAGCTCAAGTACGCCGAGATGGCCCTGAACAACGGCGACCCGCACGCGGCCCTGGAGGCGTACCGGTCCGTGCAGGACACGGCCACGCCGGACGCCCAGCCCGAGATCTGGTACAAGGCCGAACACGGTGTCGCCCGCGCGCTGGAGCACGCGGGCCGTCTGGAGGAGGCGGTCGCCCACCTGGAGGGTCTGCGCTCGGCCTCCGTGGACCGCCCCGATCTGGTGGCACACCTCACCGTGGTGATCGCGCTGTGCCGGTGCTACCGGGAACTCGGCGACCTCTCGCACGCCATCGAGCTGGCGGAGGCCACGCTGGAGGAGCTGCAGAAGCTGAACCTGGCACCGACGGTCGTCGGGGTCGAGCTGCTGTCCACCCTGGTCGGGGTCTACATGGAGCGGGGCGACCTGCACAGGGCCGCCTACCTGGCCACCAGGGCGATCGACCAGGCCGGCACGATCACCGACTCCCGCGCCCTGGGCGCCGCGTACTGGAATGCCAGCGTGGTGATGCACCGCAACGGCAACACCGCCGACGCCCTGACCCTGATCGAGAAGGCCCTGACGGTGTACGCCGAGGGGGACGACGAGCGGGCGCTCGCGCGACTGCGCAACGCGTACGCGATGGTGCTCCTCCAGTCGGAGACGCCCCAGCCCCAGGCCGCCCATGACGTCCTCGAACAGAGCCTTGCCTCCCTGCGGTCGGTGGGCAGCAGCGTGGACGTCGCCTACTGCCTGTCCGCCCTGGCCCGGGCGGAACTGCGCCTGGAGAACGTGTCGGCCGCCATCGATCACGCGGAGGAGGCGCTGAGGCTGCTGGGTACCGAGCACCGTCTGCAGAGCGCGCGCAACCATCTGGTCCTGGCGGCGGCCCGGCTGGCCCAGGGCGACCGCACGGCGGCCCAGCAGGCGTACGAACGCGGCGCCCTGATGCTGGAGGCCTCCGAGGCCAACCGTCAGGCGGCCTTCGCCTGGGCGGAGCTGGCGGAGATCCTCAAGCTGTGCGGCGAGGACGAACGGGCGGTCTGGGCCTACCGGCAGAGCATGCGGTGCATGGGACACCGGGAGACCTTCCTGACGGGGCAGCCGCTCACGTCACGGGTGCGAGGCTGACCGGAGCGGTCATCGGGAGGGCGGCAGCGGGCCACCGGCCACTGCCGCCCTCCCGGCGTTACGGCCGTCGGCTCAGCAGCAGACCGGTACGTCCGGGCCCCTGCCTTCCGGGCCGGCCAGGACCTGTGCGGACGTCGTCGTGGAGGCCGCGACCCGCCCGGTGGCGCCCCGTAGTTCCGCCTGCGTTCCCGCCGCCAGCAAATTGAGGGCGAACAGTAACACGGTGACAACAAGGGAAAGCTGCCTCGAGCGAATATGGCTCACTTTTTCTACCTCCGCGATGACTTGCTTTATGACTCATCTTGACCGGTGATGACTACGTTGTCTTCGGATACTGACACGTCATGACCAACGCAGTCAACGCGCGACACGGGTGGATCGATATATCCCTTTTGGTGCACAAGATCGCCACCGTTTACGGGCTGTCCGGCCCGCAAAGCGGACCTATCGGACATAAGGGCATCGACTGGGGGACTCGCAAGCGTTAGTGACTTCTGTCTGAACTTTTGTGACAGCTGTAAATGCATGTATCTGCGACCGGAGGCGGACTCCGGAGTGACGGGGAGTGATACACGTGACGGAGGGTCTCGCGCAGTCCCGGGCCCAACCACGCGGAGCCGAAGCGGCGCCGCTGTTCGTGGAGAGCCTGATGCGGGCCGGATACCGTCGGCGCCCGCCCCGCCCGCTGCTTGCGGGCGGCGGCGCGACCACGCTGCTCACCTCTGTCGCGGCCCCGGACTGGCGGTGGTCCCTGAGCGGCTATCCGCGGCCCGAGGCGGGCGGTGCCGTGGTGCTCCAGTGGATCGTGAACACGAGTCGTGTCACGGCGCTCCCGCCGGCGTCCCCGCCGAGCGCCGGCCGGGTGGTCGGAGCCGTCTGGACCGGGGCGCGCCCGTACACGGCGGCCCTCCAGGACCTCTTCGAGGCGCTGCGCGACTCCGGTGCCGGGACCGGCGGTCTGACCTTTCTGCTGTCCGCACAACCCGAGGACAGGAACGCGGTGGTGCGCGCACTGCGCGCCCTCGGCGTCGAGCGGGACCGGGTCGTCGACGGTGGCGGCGTGGCCGGCGTTCCGCCCCGCATGGCTCCCGAGCTGGGGCCCCGGCTCACCGTGCGCCGCCGGTCGGATTCGGCCATGTACGCGCACTGCGGTCCGGGCTGCCCCTGCGGCTGTCATCTCTCCGTCGCCCACCTGCAGTTCGCCGAGCGCCGGCGCCGGGCGGGGCGGCTGACGGCGCTGCCGCATCCGCTGTTCGAGATGATCGTCCCGGAGAATGTGCTGACGCACCGCGGCGCCGGACCGGAACCGGGCGTCGCCGCGGCCGGTGTGCCGCCGCTGCTGGGACCCCTGACGGCGAGCATCTCCGCGGTCCTGGCCGAGGCCGCCGATCCGGCGGGCGTCAGCTCCGTCTTCCTCGCCGATCTGTCGAGCGCCGCCGCGCTGCTGCTCGGGGAGGGGGTCGCCCCGGGGCCCAGGGGCGGCCCGTACGTGCTGCGCAGACTCATCCGGATGATCGGGAGCGAGCTGGCCGTCCGGGGCGTACCGCCGTCGATGCTGCGTGAGGTCATTGCCGTCGCCGACGTCGCCTACCGCGTCCCCCTCGGCCTCACCCCGCTCTCGCCGGGCTCGTGGGAACACGTGGCCCGCGAGAGTCGGGCATTCGAACGGGTCGTCAGACGGGGGCGCGCCCGGGTGCTGGGGCCGGGGCTGCTGAGCGGCAGCCCGCGCGAGACGGCGCGTGCCCTGGCGCGGCTTCGCTCGGAGCAGGGGGTGCCGCTCGGACTCTCCCTGCGCTGGTGCCGTGAGGAAGGAGTCGAGCTGCCACCTGCGGTCATGGCACTGGAGGAGCTCAACGGACGGGGGATGCGGGACGGAAATTGACTGCGTTTGTGACTGTCTTGACAGGGATTCCTTGCTGAACCTAGGGTCGGTCAGGGTTCTGCGTGATCTCCAGGTTCAGTAGGGTTCCGTCGAGAGGAGCAGGCGTGTCTTCCGAATATGGACGCTTGATATGGCGCAATGGCGCTTTCATGCCATGGGAAGAGGCGACGATCCACATCAGTTCCGTGGGGCACGCCTCGGTCTCCGCCGCGTTCGAAGGCGTCCACTCCTACTGGAGCGAAACGCGCGGGGCGCTGTACGGCTTCCGGTTCCGCGACCACATGCAGCGGCTGCTGGACTCCCTCCGGCTGGGCCGCCTGGAGCCCGAGTTCGACGCCGACGCGCTCGTCGCGGCCGCCGCCGAACTGCTCGCTTCGTGGGACAGCCGGGGCAAGGACCTCTATGTGCGTCCGTGGGGCTTCGCCCGGGGGACGCACAAGGAACAGATGGTGCCGCGCGGGACGCCGGCGGAAATCGCCATCGAGACCTGGGAGTTCGAGAGCAAACTCGGCCGGGGGCGCACCTGCACGCTCGCGGTCAGTTCCTGGCCCCGCTTCAACCCCGGTGCCTCACCGGCTTCGATGAAGGTGTTCTCGAACTACCACAACGGCAGGCTGGGCAATATCGACGCACAGGCCCGCGGCGCCGACTGGCCGGTCTTCCTCAACGGCGCGGGGAACGTCACCGAGTCCTCCGGCTCGTGCATCGCCCTGGTCAAGGGCGGCCGGCTCATCACCCCCGACCTGGCCAGCGGGGTTCTGGACAGCATCACCCGCAACACCCTGTTCCGGCTTGCCGAGGACGAACTCGGCCTGTCCGTCGAGACCCGGCCCGTGGAGCGGACCGAGCTGTATCTCGCCGACGAGATCTTCCTCATGGGCACGGCGGCCGAAGTGCTGCCCGCCGTCGAGGTCGACGGGTTCCCCATCGGTGACGGCAAGAC
The DNA here is from genome assembly GCF_042895285.1 of Streptomyces sp. NPDC001406. NCBI lineage: Bacteria > Bacillati > Actinomycetota > Actinomycetes > Kitasatosporales > Streptomycetaceae > Streptomyces > Streptomyces sp. NPDC001406. The sequence continues at coordinate 208,134 of NZ_JBIAWG010000006.1, read as the reverse complement.
CGCCGGCGCGATCACGCAGGCGCTGGAGTCCTGCTACCACGACACGGTCCGCGCCGTCACCGACAAGTACGACGCCTGGCTCACGCCGGTCCCGGCGGCGCCGACACGCTGAAGCGCGCCTCGGCCGTCCGGATGCGCGCCGCGTAGAGCCCCGGATCGAGGCCCAGCACACGGGCGTTGGCCAGCCGTACCAGCAGAACCGGATGCGCCCCCCGGCGGTAGAGGGCGGCGACGTCGCCGCGCAGCAGTTCGTCCCGCTCCACCGCGGACAGCGGGCGACGCCCCAGCTCCCGCCGCGGGTCCGCGCGCAGCCGCTCCAAAGTTTCCGGGTCGTGCGCGACGTCGTAACAGAGGCGATCGATCGCCTGGACGCTCATCCGCGAGTCCTTTCTTCCTCGGCCGTGGCTCCGGGACGCATCCATCGCGTCCCGGAGCCACGGGTGTTGCACAGTCCGGGCAGGTGGTCAGGCGGGTCCCCAGGCCGCGAAGGCGTGGCCCTCGCCGTCCCGGTGGTCCATGAGGGCGAGGGGCAGGTCCACGGCCGTCTCGGCGGCCGCGATCCACGGCAGGACCTCACCGGCGACCGTGCCCGCCTCCTCGATGCGCCGCTCCGTGGCCTCGGCGACCAGGCCGTCCAGGTCGCCCCGGTGCAGCCGGTCGGCGACCGAACGGGCCCAGGCCGGCCGCGGCACGCCGTACACCTGGTCGGGCAGCACCCGGGGTCCGCCCACCTCCAGCGAGAAGCTGCCGCTCGCGACGACGGCGACGCGGCGGCCCGGCAACTCCTCCAGGGCGTTGCGCAGCACCCGGCCGAGTCGTCTGCACCGCGCGGCCGAGGGCCTCGGGGCCACCATGCCGTTCACATACACGGGGACGACGGGCAGCCGGCGCCCGTTGAGGAAGTGCAGCGGCACCACGACCGAGTGGTCGACCGAGTGGTCCCTGAGGGCCACCGGATCGAAGTCCTGGCCGACCAGACCCCGGTGGAGCGCCGCCCCGGCATCCGCGGCCAGCGCGTACGACATGGGGGAGACGCCCGGCACGTCGTCGTTGGGGCCGAGGGCGCTGTGCCCGGTGGCGACGGCGAACGTCGGCCACATGTCGGGGGTGAAGGTGTTGATGTGGTCGCAGGTGAGGACGACGAGGACATCGGCGTCCGCCCGCGCGACCACCTCGTCCACCGCCGCGTAGCGCCGCGCCACCTCCGCCCCCGACTCCGTGTCACCCCGGGCCAGGGCAGGGAACACCGGGGTGTGCGGGACCCCGGCGACGGCGACGACCTCTGCCACGCGCCGTCACCCGCCCAGCGCCGGCACGGCGTTCGCGGCCGCGGGTACGGCCGTGCGCTCGCCGGGAGCGGTGGGGCCGCCGGGGCGGGCCGCACCGTACATCTCGCGGAGCAGCCGCAGTGTGTCCAGGCCTGCCTCGCCGTCCGCCGTCATCCTGCGCCCGTCACGTACCGCGCCGGCGAAGTCGGCGATCTGGCGGCGGTGGGAGATGCCGTAGTAGCCGATGCCGGCCGGGGCCGGCTCCACCTGCGCGCCGATCTCCCGCGCGGCCGCGCGCAACGCTTCGCCGCCCTCGGCGAGATGGAGCGTCCCGGGGTGGTCGAGGTCGAAGAGGACCGAGCCCTCGGTGCCGACCAGTTCGACCCGGGTGCGCCAGGTGATGCTGCTCGCGACCGTGACGTGGTACGTCACCAGCGCGCCCCGCGGGCCCCGCAGCAGCGCCGCCAGCGTGTCCTCGGTCTCCATCCCGCCACGGGGTGCCGTGTGTCCGGCGGCCGCGCCGGCCACGGTGAGGCCGCCGACGAGCCAGCGGGTCACGTCGAGCGCGTGATAGCCCTGGTTGACCAGGGCGGACCCGCCCTCGCCCGCGAAGGTGCCGCGCCAGTAACTGTCGGCGTAGTAGGCGTCGTCGCGCCCGCACTGGAGGCTGACGGTGCCGGACACTAGCTGTCCGAGCAGGCCGCCCGCGATCCAGTCGCGCACGGCGGTGACGACCGGGTCGTACCGGTGCTGCGAGACGACCGACAGGACGCGCCCGGTGCGCTGTGCGAGGGCCGTCAGCGCGGTGCCCTCCTCGACGGTCAGGGCCAGCGGCTTCTCGACCAGGACGTGCTTGCCCGCTTCGAGTGCCGCGGCGGCCAGCTCGAAGTGCTGGGCGTGGTCGACGGCGATGGAGACGCTGTCGACCTCGGGGTCGGCCAGGACGTCTCGCAGGTCCGCCGTCGCACGGGGCAGTCCGTACCGGCGCGCCAGGGACTCGGCACGCGCGAGGTCGCGGTCGCACGCCCAGCGCAGTTCGGCATCGGGGAGCACCGAAAAGCCGTCGACATGGTTGGGGGCGACGCGTCCGCAGCCCACCACGGCATGAACAAGGGGTTTCACCGAGAACTCCTCGCATCTCGCGGTTGCCCGGCCGGCGGCAACACGAAAAAGGCGGTGCCGGGCCGGTTCTCCGCTTCAGTCAATGTCACGTGACTTCCGAATGTCAATGTGCCGAGGTATTTCCCGACTCGGTTAGTGACTCCATTAATGACTAGCCTTGACAAGCTGTCATGAAGCTACTTGACTCTGCGTTGCCCGGCGTGGGGACGCCGCCGCGAAGACCGTCCCCCGGGACCAACCGGAGGTATCCGCATGTATGCGCCCAGCAGCGCACCCTCGTCCGCCGGTACGCACACCGACGTCGTGCCCCACCCCGACGACCTGGCCCGCCGCGCCCGGCGGCGCGTCGTCGAACTGGCCGCACGCAAGGCGATCCACCTCGGCGCCGCACTGTCCATGACCGACCTGCTCGCCGTCCTCTACACCCGAGGCCTGCGCTACCGCCCGGACCGGCCCGACTGGCCCGACCGCGACCTGCTCGTGCTGAGCAAGGGCCACGGCGCCTACGGCCTCTACGCGATCCTGGCCGAACTCGGCGTCATCGAGGCGGACCTGGCCTCCCTGCCCGGTCATCCGTCCGACGCCGTACCCGGCATCGAGGCCGCGACCGGCGCCCTCGGCCACGGTCTGTCCCTGGCCTGCGGCATGGCCCTCGGCGCTCGGCTGGCGGGCCGGGACCAGCGGGTCGTCGTGGTCACCGGCGACGGCGAACTCGACGAGGGCAGCAACTGGGAGGCCGCGCAGTTCGCCGCCCACCACCGCCTCGGCAACCTGGTCGCCGTCGTGGACCGCAACCGTCTTCAGCAGGAGGGCGACACCGAGACCGTCAACGCCCTGGAGCCCCTCGCCGACAAGTGGCGGGCCTTCGGCTGGCGCGTCACCGAGGCCGACGGGCACGACACCGGCGCCGTCACCGAAGCCCTGGCCGCACTGCGGGCCGGCGACGGTCCCGGGGTGCTGATCGCCCACACGGTCAAGGGCAAGGGCGTCCCCTTCGCCGAGGGCGATCCCGCCTGGCACATGGGCGAGTTGGACGCCGTACAGCGTGCGACGGCACTCGCCGCCCTCGCCCGGGGCGAGCGGCCGTGACCGGCATCGCACGGCTCGGTATGCGCGCCGCCCTCGCCCCCGCCCTGGCCGACGCCGTCGACGCCGACCCCGCGCTGATCACCCTGGGCGCCGACGGACAGGCGCTGTTCCAGGGGGTCATGGCACGTCACCCGCACCGGTACGTCGACGTGGGCATCGCCGAGGCCAACCTCGTCGGGGTCGCCGCCGGACTCGCCCGCAGCGGCCTTCGCCCGGTCGCGGCCGCCATGGCTCCCTTCCTCGTCCGGCGGGCCTACGAACAGCTCCGCCTCGACGTGTGCGTGCCCGGCCTGCCCGTGGTCCTCCTCGGCGTCGGCGGGGGACTGGGGTACGGACACCTCGGCCCCACCCACCACGCCACCGACGACATCACCCTCATGTCGGCGCTGCCCGGCATGAGCGTGCACTGCCCGGCCGACGCCGCCGACGCCGTGTCCGTGCTGCGCACCGTGCTGTCGGCCGACGGACCCGCGTACATACGACTCTCCGCGCGCCCCGACCCGGTGCTGCCCCCCGCGGCCTCCGACGGCGACCCGCGCACCGCCCGTCTCCTGCGCGACGGCGACGACGTGCTGCTCCTGGCAACCGGCCGGTGCCTGGCCGAGGCGCTGACCGCCGCCGACGCCCTCGCCGCCGACGGAGTGGAGGCCGCCGTGGCCTCGGTGACCACCCTGCACCCCTTCCCCCGGGACGCGGTGCGGGCCCTGGCCCGCGACCGGGCGCTGGTCGTCACCGTCGCGGAGTCCCTGGGCCCCGGGGGCCTGGGGGACCGGACCGCGCTGACGCTCGGCCGGGACGGACCTCCCGTGGTGCGACTGGAGACCGACCACCGCTACCCACCGGTGGCCTCCCACGAAGAACTTCTCCACTTCTACGGCGTGGACAGCCGCGGCATCCGGTCCGCCGTGCTCGGCCAACTCACCAGGAACACGAGGAAAGCGTGACGATGAGGATCCTCTCCAGCGCCCAGGCGTGCGGGTTCGGCCCCGTCTCCAAACTGGTCGCCATCACCCCCCTGCTCGCCGACGGCAGCGTCGACTTCGTCGGCCAGGACGTCGCACTCGACTTCGCCCGGCGCCACAGCCACCGCTTCCACCGCATCACCGAGGGCGACACCCGCCGGTACGAGGACGTCGCCCAGAGCCTCGGCGACGCCGACCTCGTGGTCAGCGTCATGGACGCCGAACTCGTCTTCTGGGCCGCCCGCGCCGATGTCCCCGTGCTGTTCTTCGACAGCCTCCTCGGCTTCTGGCTGACCGGGCGCGGCAGCGAGGAACTGTCGGCGCGCGCCCAACTCGTCCGCTGGGCCGATCCCGAGACCGCCCGCTATGTCTTCGACACGCTCTCCCCGCACGAGCGCATCCTGCTGGCCCACCTCCTGGCCCGGCGGTCGTTCGCGCAGAACTTCCCCGGGGTGCCCGAACGCATCGCGGCCCTGGCCGAGGCGGGCATCGACCACATCGAACTGTGCGGCCCCATCGTCGACCGCAGCGCCCTGGAGAACGCCCTCGTCCTGCCGCCGCCCGAGCGCCCGGCCGGACTCCTGATCAACCTGGGCGGCTTCCAGAACTTCTTCCTCGACTACGAGTCCCACAACGCCTACCTCGACGTCCTGCGCCGCTGGGTGGCCGAACTGGCCGCCGCCCGACCCGAGCTGGGCCGCATCCTGGTCTGCGGCGGAGCGTTCCGCGAGCCCGTCACCGAGACCCACGGCGCGGTCGAGGTCGAGTACGCCTTCCTGCCGCAGACCGAGTTCCTGCGGCACCTCGCCCACACGCCGCTCTACGCGGTGCCCCCGAGCCTCACCTCGCTGCACGAGTCCGTCATCCTGCGCCGGCTGCCGCTGCTGCTCCCCGAACAGCACTACGGCCACATTGCCAACCTCCGCGCCCTGCGCGGCACCGTCGCCGGCGACACCGCGGCCAGCCTCACCGACCTCGGCAGCAGGTTCACCGTCCCCGAGGACGACCTGGAAGGCACCAAGGCGCTGGACCGGCTCACACGCGAACTGCTCACGGACGAGTCCGGCTACCGCCACCTGGCCCAGCACCTGGACGCACGCCTGGCCGCCTACCAGAAGCTGACCGCCGAGGAGCGGCACGCGGCCGTCGACGAACTCGGCGACCTGCTCGGCGGAGACGCGCTCGCCGACCTCCTGCAAGGCGTCGACGCGGACCTCGTCACCGCCGGGAGGGCGTCATGACCCACGCCCCCGCCACTTGCACCTCCACCCGCGGCACTCCCGCCCCCGCCGACCTGGCCGACCTGACCGAACGGACCGTGGACACCGACGAGGTGGCCCGGCTGATGCTCGCCGCCCACCTGGCCAGGACCGGCACGCCCGAGCCCGCCCCCGACCGGGTGCGGTCCACCACCTGGACACCGGCCGGCGCCCGTAAGATCCGCCGCCGCACCTTCGTGCAACTCGACATCGACGGTGTGCCCGTCGCCGTCGCCAAGGTCCCGCTGTCCACCACCGACCCGAAACTCGCCCGCGAACTGGAGATCCTCCGCGGCTTCCCGGCACCCGCCCCGCTGGGCAGCCCGGTGCCCCTCGACGCGCTGTGCGGCGGCTTCACCATGAGCCATCTGCCCGGTGTCGACCTGCCGACCGCCGTCACCGGCGCCGACGGACCCGACGCGCTGTGGCAGGTGCTGCGCCCCGCCGTCGAACGCGTCGCCGAGCTCCACCTGTCCGCGGACCGGGTGCCCTCCGGTCCCGAGCGCGCCCTGGAGACGGCCGCCGCGTACGTCCGCAACCCCGAGTTCGGCGTCGAGCACGCCGACCAGGCGCTGCGCACCGCCCTGCTCGCGCCCACCCACGGCGACCTCGGCCCGTGGAACGTGCGCTACGACGCCCGTGACGGGTCGGCCCGTGTCCTCGACTTCGAGGACTACCGCGCCACCGGCATCGCCGCCATGGACGTGGTCAACCTCCTCGTCACCACCGCCCTCCCGGTCTTCCCCGACTACCCGGAACACGGCTTCGACTGGCTGTACGACCAGGTCTTCCGCACGGACCACTGGTTCCGGTCCGTGCTGGAACGGGGCCTGGCCCGCTACGGGTCCCTCACCGGACAGCACCCGGGCCGGGTACTGGATCTGCTGCCCTTCACCTGCCAGTGGCTCATCGAACGCATCGAGGCCGAGGGCCGCGACACCAGCGGGCTGTTCTACCGGACCTTCGTCGAGCGCCATCTGGAGCGCCGGCCCGCAGCCTTCGGGAGCGACCATGCCTGAGCGGACCCGCACGACCCGCACGACCCGCACGACCCGCACCGACGCCGTCGTCATCGGCGGCGGCCCCGCCGGACTGTTCGCCGCACTCACCCTGGTCCGGGCGGGCCGGCGAGTCGCCCTCCTGGAAGCCGGCGGCGACATGCGCGAGAGCCTGTGCTCCCGCCTGGTGGCCCGCATGGACGGGCGCACGGTCCGTGACGCGGAGAAGTTCCGGCTGCAGTGCCCGCGCTGCACCTGCCTCACCGGACTCGGCGGTGCCGCCTTCCACTTCGACACCAACCTCGGATACATCTCCTCCCTCACCCGCTCCAAGATCGAGTCCGCGCCCGACGGGACGGTCCGCTCGTACAGCGGACTGGAGCGCGCGCTCGGCTCCTTCGACCGCGCGCAGCACCTCATCGGCGAGGCGTACCGCATCTTCTACGAGCTGGGGCTGCCGCCCGCCGGGCCGCCGCGGGAGGACAACGGCCCGCTGCTCGGCGAGGGCACCGTCTTCCAGCACGTCGACACGGCCTACTCGCAGAGCGTCACCGTGGACGACTCCCTCGTCGTCGTCGCACGCCTCAAGGACGAGCTGGACAGCGGCGGCGGGAGCGTCCTGCTGCACCACCGGGCCACCGACGTCGAACCGCTGACCGACGGCGGATTCGAGGTCCGCGCCGACACCCCGCACGGGCCTGCCGTCTTCCGGGCCGACGACGTCATCGTGGGGGTCGGCAAGCTCGGCCTGCCCTGGGTGCGCGACCTCGCCCGGCGCATCGGAGTCCGCCATCGGCCCAGCAGCCGTGTCGACCTCGGCGTCCGGCTGGAGGCCGACCGCGCGGACCTCGCGCCGCTGCTGGACGGCTGCCACAACCCCAAGCTGTCGTTCCTCAACGAGGAGGGCCACTCGGTCCGGACGTTCTGTGTCTGCGAGGGCGGCCGCGTCATGCAGTACGGCTTCCTGGACGCCGTCGCGCTCGACGGACAGCACTGTCTGAACCAGCCCACGACGAAGTCCAACCTCGGCATCCTCACCACGGTCGACCTGCCCGAGCACATCGACGGCACCGAGCACGCCGGGGAGTTCGCGGCGCGCGTGGCCGCACACGGCGGCGGACGGCCCGTCGTCAGCACCGTCGACGAACTGGCCGGACGGCCCGCGCCCGAGGGACCGCTCACCACCAGCCTCATCAACTACCACCACGGCGACCTGCGCGACTGCCTGCCCGCGTCCATCGTCCGTGACGTCCTCGCCATGGTCGGCCGCCTCAACACCCTTCATCCGGGTCTCGTCCCGGGCACCGCCACCGTCGCGGCACCCGTCGTCGAACGCCTCTTCCCCGACCTCGACCTCTCCGACGACCTGGAGTCGTCCGTGCCCGGCCTGTACTTCGTCGGCGACAGCTCCTCCAAGATCATCGGCATTACGTACGGCGCGGCCACCGGCATGGCCGCGGCCCGCTCCGTGCTGCACCGCCGGGTTGCCACGGCCGCCGCGGCGGGCGGGAGGCACTGATGCTCGTCCTGCCCCAGCGCCTGCCCACCGCCACACCGCCCCGCCCCGAGCGGACGTCGGCCCGGCTCACCGCCCCCGCGGCCCGGCTGCTCGGCGCGCCCGAAGGGCACCGGGTGCTCGCGGCCCTCAGCCGTCTGCTGCTCCACCGGTACGGAGCGGGCTGGGAGGTCTTCGGGACCTCCGGCGACACCCTGGTGCGCCACGCCTGCGCCGAGGACCAGGAGACCCCCACCCTGGCGGACCTCACGGGCGCCACACGTCCGGTCGCGGCAGACCTGCCGGTCGACGGTGAACCGTACGTGGCCGTACTGGCCGACAGCCCGGCCGTACCGCCCGCGGTGCTCGGGCGCCCCGTGTGGACCGCCGCCGCCGACGGACCGGCCCTGCGCCTCACCCACGACGCCGCCGTCGTCGATGCCGCCACGGCCGGCCGTGTCGCCGAGCACCTGGCCCTGCTCGCCCACCACACCGCCGTACGGCCCCGGACCACCGCGGGAGAAGTCGACCTCCTTCTCCCGGACGAGCGGACCCTGCTGCTCGACACCTGGAACGCCCCGCACACCGTGCACGCGGACACCACGCTGCACCGCATGTTCCGCGAGCAGGCCGCCCGCACCCCCGACGCGATCGCCCTGCGCGACGGCGGCACGGAGGTCACGTACGGCGAACTCGACGCGGACTCAGACCGCTTCGCCCGGCGGCTGCGCCCGTACGTCACCGAACCCGGCGCGCTCGTCGTGCTGAGCGGTGACCGCGACACTGCCCTGTTCACCGCCGTCCTCGGCATCTGGAAGGCCGGCGGAGGGTTCGTCCACCTCGACCCGCACCTGCCGGACCTGCGCGTCGAGGAGATCCTTGGCCTCGTCGATCCCGTCGCCGTCCTCACCACCGGGAGTGGGCACCGCGCCGTCGCCGGCCGGAGCCTGCCCGTCGCCGACCTCCTCGACCCGGCCGCGCCGCCCGCCGCCCCGCCCGGCGCACCCGAGGACAGGGCACGCCCCGACACCACGGCCTACGTCCTGTTCACCTCCGGCAGCACCGGCACCCCCAAGGGCGTCGTCCGCCCGCACCGCATGCACACCTCGCGCATCCGTCTGGAGCAGGGGATGTACGGCATGGGCCGCGACGACCGGCATCTGCTCAAGTCACCCATCAGCTTCCGGGAGTTCGCATGGCCGCTGGCGACCGGCGGCACCGCCGTCCTGGCCGCGCCCGGCAAGGACCGGGACGACCGCTACCTGGCGGAGCTGATCCGCGACGAGCGGATCACCACCGTCAGCTTCGTGCCCTCCATGCTGCGGCTGCTGGTCACCCAGCCCGCGTTCCGGACGGCGCCCGCACTGCGCCACGTCTTCGTCGGCGGTGAGGCACTCGGCCAGGACCTGGAGGACGAACTGCGCGGCCTCGGCCTCGCGGTCCACAACACGTACACGCTCAGCGAGGCCGACTACGTCTGCCATCGCACCGGACCGCTCCCCGAGCCCCGGCCCGCACGGACCGGCACGGTCGTCGGCGTCCCGCTCGACATGCGGATCTACCTCTGCGACGCGGCGGGCCGGCTCGTGCCGCCCGGTGTGGTCGGGGAGATCCACACCGCGGGCGCCGGCCTGGCCGACGGCTATCTCAACCGCCCGGACCTGACCGCCGAACGGTTCCGGCCCAACCACCTGGACCCCGCCGGTCCTCCGGTCCTCTTCCGCACCGGAGACCTGGCCCGCCATCTGCCCGACGGCCAGGTCGAGTACGTCGGACGCGCCGACGACCAGGTCAAGGTGCGCGGCCAGCGGGTGGAACCCACCGAGGTCGAAACGGTGCTCCGCGGGCACCCCGGGGTCGCGAACGCGGCGGTCGTCGGGATACCGGACCCCGATCAGGGCGCCGTCCTCGTCGCCTACGTCGTGCCCGACGGCGAGGAGGTGCCGCCCCAGCGGCTGCGCGAGCATCTCGCCGCCCGGCTGCCGGACTTCATGGTCCCCGCCCATGTGGCCTCGACCCCCGCCCTGCCCCTGCTCCCCAGCGGCAAGGTCGACCGCAAGGCGCTGCGCGTCACCCCGCGCACCCGCCCCGCGCTCGACGTGCCGTACACCCCGCCCGCCACACCCGGCCAGGAACGGGCCGCCGCGCTGGTGGCGCGTGTCCTCGGACTCGACACCGTCGGCGTCGACGACGACTTCTTCGCGCTCGGCGGCGACTCCCTCCGCCTGATGCTGCTGCGCGGCTCGCTGGAGTCGGCCTGCGGACGGGAGTTCGCCCTCGCGGACGTCTTCGCCGCCCGTACGCCGCGTGGTTACGCCCGTCTGCTGGAGGACACCGACGGCACCGCCGACGCCGATTCTCTCCGCCGTCCCTCCGAACGGCGCCGTCCGCCGCCGCGCCGCACGGCCGCGTCGGCCACCCGCACCCGCACCCGCTCGTCCGAAGGAGGTGAACCGAGGTGAACGCCCCGCTGCCCGGGCCGCCGGCCCCGTCCGCGGACCACGACGAATGGGCCGTGGCCGTCGTCGGCATGGCCGTACGCCTGCCCGGCTGCGACAGCCTCGACCGCTACTGGGAGATCCTCGACTCGGGCGAGGACAGCGTCACCCGACGCGAGCGCACCTCCGGCTCGTTCGTCCCGGCCTACGGCTCCGTGCCCCGTCCCGCCCACTTCGACCCGGCCCGCTTCGGCATCGCGCCCTCCGAGGCCCTGCTCCTCGACCCGCAGCACCGACTGCTCCTGGAGGCCGCCGACGAGGCGCTGGAGGCCGCGAACGTCGACCGTGTCCGCACCCCCGGCATCAGCGTCTACGCGGGGGTCGGCCACAACGAGTACGAGCGCTGGGTCGGCACCGCCCTCGCCGGGCGCCCCGGCGTCGACGCCCAGGCGCTGGAGGTCACCAACCGGGGCGACTACGCCGCCACGCGCGTCGCGTACCGCCTCGGCCTGCAGGGCGCCGCCGTGACCGTCCAGTCCGCCTGCTCCACCGCGCTCACCGCCGTCCACCTGGCGGTCCAGGACCTGCTGAGCCACGGAAGTTCCCTCGCAGTCGCCGGTGTCGCCTCCGTGCGGGTTCCGGCGCCGGGCGGATACGAGGCGCCGCTCGGCGGCATCGGTTCGCCGGACGGCGTATGCCGCCCGTTCGACCGGGCGGCGGGCGGTTCCGTGCCCGGCGACGGCGCCGGTGCCGTGGTCCTCAAACGACTGGCCGACGCGCTCCGGGACGGCGACGACATCTGGGCGGTCGTCCGCGGCACCGCCATGAACAACGACGGCTCCGGCAAGTCCGGCTTCGCCGGCGTCGACCCGGCCGCGCAGGCCGAAGTCATCCGGGCCGCGCTGGACGTCGCCGGACTCGAACCCGACGACATGGACTACGTCGAGGCGCACGGCAGCGGCACCCGCATCGGCGACGCCTCGGAATGGACCGCGCTCCACGAGGTCTTCGGCGGCGTACGCCACCGGGTCCATGTCGGCGCCGTCAAGGCCGGCCTCGGTCATCTGCGCGAAGCCGCGGGCCTCGCCGGACTGGTCAAGGCCGTGCTCTCGCTGCGCCACGGCCGGCTCGTCGCCACCCCGCACTTCGAGCGCCTCCCCTCCGATCTCGCCCGCAGGGAAGGGCCGTTGGCCCCGCTGGGCGAAGCCCTCGACTGGCCGGCCGCCGGACACCGCCCACGGCGCGCCGGGGTGAGCGCCTTCGGCCTCGGCGGGACCAACTGCCACATCGTCCTCGAAGAGGCCCCGCCCCGCGCCCGCGACGCCGCGGCGGCCACGGGCGAGGCGGAACTGGTGCTGCTCTCCAGCCACCACCCCGACGCGCTGACCGCCGACCTCGATGCCGTACGCGACCACCTGGAGCGGAACCCGGCGCGGACGGGCGACACCGCCTGGACCACCCAGACCGCACGCCATCGCCACCCGCACCGCGCCTATGCCGTCGTCACCCCCGCAGCAGGCACCGAGGCGGCCTTCGCGGCCGACCGGCTGCGTGTGCAGCAGGGACGGGCCCCGGCCGATGCGCCCGAGGTCGTCTTCGTCCTGCCGGGCATCGGCAGCCACTACCTCGGCATGGGCGCCGACCTGGCCCGCACCGATCCCCTGTTCGCGGGCCATCTGCGGGCCGCAGTCACGGTCGCCGACCAACTCACCGACGGGGCCGTCGGCCGGTCCTTCGCCTCCGGGCAGGAGCGTTCCTCCGGCGACGGCAACCGGGTCGATCTGCGCGCCATGCTGCGCCGGGACGGTGCCACGCCGTCGCCCCGCCGGCAGCTGCGCGACGTCCATCTGTCCCTGTTCTGCCTCGAACACGCCATGGCCCGCACCCTCATGGACCTCGGCATCAGGCCCGCCGCCCTCCTCGGGCACAGCCTGGGGGAGTGGGTGGCCGCCGTCCTGGCCGGCGTCATCGGCCTCGACGACGCCATGGCGGCCGTCGCGCGCCGCGCCGACCTCGTCGTCACGGCCGGGGAGGGCGCCATGCTCGGCGTGCTCGCCGCCGCCGACGACGTCGAGAAGTACGCCCTCGACGACACCTGGCTCGCCGCCGACAACGGACCGGGGCACTGTGTCTTCTCCGGCCGCCCCGCCGCCATCTCCGCGCTCGCCGACCGGCTGCGCGGCGACGGCTTCACGGTCCTGCCCGTCGACACCGCGCACCCCTTCCACACGCCCCAGCTCACCCGGGCCGCCGACCTGCTCGGCGAGGACCTGCGGGAGGTACGGCTGCACCCGGCCCGTATTCCGATCGCCTCCAGTGTCCTGGGCTCCTGGCTCGACGGCGGGATACCCCAACCCTCGTACTGGCGCGACCACATGGTCGGCCGTGTCCGCTTCCGTACCGCCGCGGGACTGGTCCTGGACCGGCACCGCGTCCTGATCGAGGTCGGCCCCGGCACCACCCGCCCGTGGATCGGCCAGACCGCCCCGGACGCCGTGTGCGTGCGCACCGTCCGGCAGTCCTACGAGCACGTGCCGGACCGGCAGATCCTCCTGGAAGCCCTCGGCGAGCTGTGGACCCACGGGGTCGAGGCCGACTGGGAGCGCCTGCACCCGGCCCCCGGACGCAGGACGACCCTGCCGCCCAGGAACCTGGTGCGCCGCAGGTTTCTGCCGGACTCGGCGCCGCCCGCCGACCCCTGGCCGGGCACCGCGTCCGCACCGCCGGCCGCCGCGCCCCTGCCCGCCGGTCGGGACGACACCGCGGAGCACGAGCGGACGCCCGTGGCAGGAGGGGCGGCGCCCTCGACCGTGTCCGGACCGCCTGCGCCCTCGACCGTGTCCGGGTTCCTCGCGGAGCGGTTCCGCGTCCTGCTGGGCCTGCGCGAGGTCCACCCCGACGACCACTTCTTCCACCTCGGCGGCGACTCACTGATGGGCGTCCATCTGATCTCGGGGCTCAAGCAGCTCACCGGACGGTCCGTGCCCTCCTCGGTGGTCTTCGCCTCGGCGACCCTCGGCGGCATGACACGCGAGGTGGAGAACTGGCTCGCCACCCCGGCGCCGCAGCAACCGGAACCCAGCGAGAACGGGAGTCGTACGCCATGACCGCACCCACGATCGGAGTGCTCGGAGCCGGAGTCATCGGGTCCAGCGTCGCCCACGCCGCCGCGGCGGCCGGGTACACGGTGACACTCGTCGACTCCGACGCCGCTGCCCTCGACACCGCCCGCACCACCATCCGCCGCCACCAGCGGCTCGCCACCCTCCTCGGCGGCGGCCGGAGCGCCCACGCACTGGACATCCGCCCCTCCACCGACCTCGCCGCACTCGCGGACGCGGACCTCGTGGTGGAGAACACCACCGAGTCCGAGGAGGCCAAGCGGGCCCTCTACCCGGCGCTGGAAGACGTCATCGCACCGGACACCACCATCGCCGCGAACACCTCCGCCGTCCCCATCGGCCGGCTCGCCGAGCGGCTCGCCGACCCCGGCCGGGTCGTCGGCGTCCACTTCATGAACCCGGTCGACCGCATCGACATGGTGGAGGTCGTCCGCGGCAAGGCCAGCTCCGACGCGGCCATGGCGGCCGTGGACACGCTGCTGCGGCGCATGGGCAAGAAGGCCGTCGTCGTCGAGGACGCGCCCGGATTCGTCATCAACCGCGTCCTCATGCCGGTCGTCAACCTCGCCGCCGCCGTCGTCGCGGACGGCGTCGCCACCCCGAGCCAGGTCGACGAGCTCTTCAAGGGCTGCCTCGGCCACACCTCGGGCCCCCTGCGCACCGCAGACCTCATCGGCCTCGACACCGTCGTCCGCACCCTGGAGGTGCTGCACGACCACTACGGCACCGGTGAGTTCGTCACCCACCCGGCCCTGCGCCGGATGGTCGACCAGGGCCTGCTCGGCACCAAGAGCGGCCGCGGCTTCTACTCCTACGACGGGAACTGAACCATGGCTTCCCAGCCGACCACCGCTACGCCCGCCCCCTCCACAGCCCCCGCAGCCCCCGAAGTGACCGACGCCGTACGGCAGTTCATCGCCCGGCTGAGCGGGCACCCCGACATCGCGGACGACCGGCCGCTCATCTCCGACGGTGTCCTCGACTCCGTGGCCGCCGTCCAGATGGTCGACTTCGTCGAGCGCACCTTCGCCATCGAGATCGCCGACGAGGACCTCGAACTCGCCAACTTCGACTCGGTCCAGGGGCTTGCCGCACTCGTCCACCGCAGGCTGGCGGCGTCGTGACCGAATCCGCGCCCGAGGCACTTCTGCAGGCGCTGCGCGACGACGCGTTCGCCGCCCGGGCCACGGCCTGGGAACGCGCCGGAGCCGTGCCGCGTGAGGACATCGACGCACTGGCCGCGCTCGGGCTGCTCGGCCTCACCGTGGACACCGCCCACAAGGGCAGCGGCACACCGGCCGCCGCCGTCACCGAGGTGCATCGCCTGGTGGCCGCCGCCTCACCCAGCCTGCACAGCCTGCTGGTCGTGCACGCCATGGTCTGCCACGCAGTACAGCGCTGGGCCGGGCCCGAACTGCGCGACACGCTGCTGCCCGAGCTGGCGACCGGCCGCACGCTCGCCGCGTTCGCGCTCACCGAGGAGGAGGCGGGGGCCGACTTCGGCAACCTGACCACCACCATCGAAGAGGACGGCGGCTCGCTGCGCGTCACCGGCACCAAACGCTGGCTCTCGTTCGGCCGGATCGCCGACACCTACCTCGTCTTCGGCACCACCGCTGGGCGCGGCAGCTGTGCGCTGGTGGACGCGGGACCGGGCGTGCGGATCAGCGCGGAACCCGTCACGGCGGGCCTGCGCGCCGCCCGGCTCGCCCGCGTCACCTTCGACGGCGCCACGGCACCCGCCACGCGCGCGATCGCCCGCCCCGGCTTCGGCGTTCCCTTCGTGGCCACGTCCTGTCTGACCCTGGGCAGGCTGTACGTCGCCGCCGGCGCGGTGGGCGTCGCGGAGGCCGCGCTCGCCCTGGCCACCCGGCACGCCGCCACCCGCACCCACGGCGGCACCACCCTGGGTGAACGGCAGCTCGTACGGGGCCTGCTCGCCGACGCCGCGCTCGCCACCGACGCCGCCGCCCGCTACGTACGTCAGACCGCGCACGAGGTCGCGGACCGGGAGCCGTCCGCCGTGGTCACGGCGGCCCGCGCCAAACTGCTGGCCACGCGCGCGGCGAGCCTCACGACCGCCACCGCCTCCCGGCTCCTGGGCGCCGCCGGACAGACCGAGGACCACCCGCTGGCCCGCCTGCACGCCGCCGCCCGCGTCCACGAGGTGATCGAGGGGCCGACCGAAGTACTCCAGGACATCGTCGCCGCCGACCTCCTGCGCGGCCGGGCCGCCGCGGACGGCGCCCGGCCTGCCACGGACGGCGCCCGGCCCGGAAAGGACCACGCCCATGCCGACCGCTGATCCGCGCACCGCCCCGGCCCCGCAGGTCAAATGCGTCGTCTGGGACCTCGACGAGACCCTGTGGGACGGCACCCTGCTGGAGGGCGACGACCTCAGCGTGCCCGAGGCCAACCGGAAGCTGATCCGGACCCTCGACGAGCACGGCATCCTCCAGTCCGTCGCCAGCCGCAACGACCCCGACGCCGTCACCGAACAGCTGCGCGCCTTCGGGCTCGCCGAGTACTTCCTGTACCCACAGGTCGGCTGGTCGGCCAAGTCCGCCTCGCTGCGCGCCGTGACTCGGGAGCTGAACATCGCCCCCGACAGCGTGCTGTTCGTGGACGACTCCGAGTTCGAGCGGGCCGAAGTGGCCAGCGAACTGCCCGAGGTGCGGTGCATGACCCGGCAGGAGCTGCACGCCCGGGTCGCCGACGGCGCCGTGCTGCCGGCACACGTCACCGACGACGCTCGCCACCGCCGGGAGTTGTACCTGGCGGAAAGCAGACGCCGCAGCCACGAGGGCGCGTTCGACGGGCCGGCGGAGGAGTTCCTGCACTCCCTCGGTATGACGTTGCACGTCCGCGAGGCGACCGCGGGCGACCTCGCCCGCGCCGCGGAACTGACCCAGCGCACCCACCAGCTCAACACCACCGGCATCACCTTCGACCAGGACGAACTGGCGTCCCTGATGAGCGATCCCGGTCACCGCGTGCTCGTCGCCGAACTCGACGACCGCTTCGGCACCTACGGCACCATCGGTCTGGCCGTGCTCGCCACCGGCCACCCGGACACCTCCGCGGACCGCGAGGCCGGCGCCGCGCGCCGGTGGACGATCCGTCTGCTGCTCATGTCGTGCCGGGTCATGGGCCGCAACGTCGGCACCACCCTCATCGCCGCCGTGTCCCGGCTCGCCGCCGCCCACGGCGCCGCGACCGTCGCCCACTTCCGCCCCACCGACCGCAACCGGCAGATGCTGCTCACCTACCGGTTCGCGGGATTCACCGTCGAGTCCCGCACCGAGGACCTGGTCGTCCTCACCCTCCCCGACGAGCTGCGCCCGGCCGTGCCGGGATATGTGCGCCTCGTCCTCGACGACACCGCCGCCGCCTCCCCGCGCGGCACGACACAGGAGCTGACCGCATGAAGGCCTTCACCCAGAGCTGGACCGACACCTTCTCCTCCGTCTACTCCGAGGAGCCGCTCGCCAAACTGTCCTGGTTCAACGCCTCGCCGGGCCTGGAACTCATCAAGCGCGTCATCGACGGCACGCTCAAGCCCGGCCAGCGGCTCATCGACCTCGGCAGCGGCCCGGGCGTCGACGCCGTGTTCCTGTCCGTTCAGGGCCTCGACGTCACCGGTGTCGACCTGTCGGCTGACGCGGTCGTCCGCGCCCGCAGGTGGGCCGAACTCGCGGGAGCCTCCGCCGACTTCATCCAGGGCGACGTACTCGACGTACCGCTGCCGGACCACTCCGCCGACGTCGTGACGGACTCGTTCGTCTTCCACAACATGCGCGACGAGGCCCGCGAACCCTACGCCGACGAGGTGCACCGCCTGCTGAAGCCCGGCGGTCTGTTCCTGCTCAACTCGTTCTCGGACCACATGGTCGAGGGCACCGGACCGCGCCGCATCACCAGCGAGGAGATCCTCGGCACCTTCCGCTCCGACCGCTTCGAGTGCGTCGGCCTGTACGTCTACCGCAACGTCCCCACCCGCACCAAGCCCGATCAGCTGCACTGGTTCGGCGAGTTCCGGGCCCGCTGATGCGGGTCGTCGTCACAGGCGGCGGCCGGGGCATCGGACGTGCCGTCGCGCTCGGTTTCGCCGAGCGCGGCGCGCGGGTTGCCCTGCTGGCCCGCACCGCCTCCCAGGTGCGGTCGGTGGCGGACGAGATCGAGGCGCTCGGGGCCGAGAGCCTCGCGCTGACGGCCGACGTCGCGGACGAGAAACAGGTGCTGCGATGCGCCGAGCAGGTCACCGAGACGTTCGGCGGCCTGGACGTGCTCGTCAACGCCGCCGGGGTGTTCGACCTGGGCCCCACCACGGAGTTCCCGGCCGAGGACGCCCGCGGGCTGCTGGCCACGAACGTCATGGGCACCTTCCTCACCTGCAAGGTCTTCGGCAGACATTTGCTGGACCAAGGCCACGGGAAGGTCGTCAACTTCTGCTCGCTGCTGTCGTACACCGCCTTTCCCGAACGGGCGCTGTACGCGGCGAGCAAGGGCGGGGTCCTCCAGCTCACCCGCAGTCTGGGCGTCGAGTGGGCCGCACGGGGCGTCAATGTCAACGCGGTGGCTCCCGGCATGATCCGTATCGAGACACCGCACCCGGCCGCGCTCGCCGAGGACGCGATCGTCGGGCGCATACCCGCCCGCAGGCGCGGCAGTCCGCGGGACATCGTCGGCCCTGTCCTTTTCCTGGCCTCCCCGGAGGCCGACTACATCAACGGCCAGACCCTGGTCGTCGACGGAGGCTGGCTGAGCTATGGATACCTCTGAACATCCCTTGTCCATCGGCGTCTTCTGCGGCGCCTCCGCCGGGCGCTCGCCGCGGTACGCGGAGGTCGCGGCCGAGCTCGGCACCCGCATCGCGGCACGCGGCCACCGGCTCGTGTACGGGGCCGGCGGCGTCGGCATGATGGGCGAGGTCGCCCGGGCCGCCGCCGCGGGCGGCGCGCCGATCCTGGGCGTCATCCCCGAGTTCCTGCGCACCCGTGAGATGGGGGACGAACTGCCGCCGCAGGAACTCGTCCTGACGACGGATCTGCTGCAACGCAAACGCATCATGATCGACAGCGCGGATGCCTTCGTCGCGCTGCCCGGCGGCTACGGCACCCTCGACGAGATCCTCGAAGTGGTGTCCATGGCCGCTCTCGGACAGCGCGTCGGTCCGCTCGTCCTCGTCGACGTGGAGGGCGACTGGGACCCGCTGCGGCGGCTCGTCGAGGGACTCCTGCGGCGGGGCTTCGTCCGCGACGCCGGACTCGTCCGCGTCGCCGCCGATCCGGACCAGGCCCTCGACCTGGTCGCCGCCGCCCGCACCGGTGCCCTGGCGGGAGCGTTCGATGCCGGCGTGTGAACACCGCACGGAGGTGGACCGGTGAAAACCGCGGCACGACGTGAGCCGCTGCCCCGATACGCGGGGTTCCTCACCGGCTGGGGCGCCACCACGTTCGGCACCGGCCTCGTGCTGCCACTCACCGTGGTCTACCTCCGGGAGACGCTCGGCCTGCCCACCTCCGGCGTCTCGCTGTACTTCGCGCTGTTCGCGCTGGCCGGACTCGCCGTGAACCCGCTCGCGGGCCGGGCCGGCAAGGCGTACGGCCCCGGCCTCGCCGCGATCGGCGCCACTGTCCTGCAGGCCGCCGGCGCGGCCTGGCTGACGGCGGCGGGCTCCATGGCCGCCACGGTGCCCGCCGCCTGTCTCTCCGGGGCGGGCACCGGCGCCTACTACGCGGTCCAGACACCGCTGCTCACCAAGGCCTTCGGCAACGCCCGCCTCAGCCGGGTCCTTTCGGGGCAGCACCGTGTCTCCGCCCTGACCATGGCGGTCGGCGCGCTGCTGGGCGGCCAGGCGGTGGAACGCCTGGGGGAGCGGGGCTACACCTGGTGCCTGGCCGTCAACGCGGTCAGCTACCTGGTCCACGGGGCCATGCTGGCCCGACTGCCGCGGGCGCGGCGCCGGCCCGCCGGGTCCGGTGTGGACGGCGCGGGACCGGACCTGCCCCATGGTGTGCGGGACGGCCGCAGCGCTGCCCTGCACGACACGGTGTTCCTGCGGCTGCTCCTCGTCCAGACCGCGCTGGTCGTCTTCGGTATCGCCCAGGTCGACGCCGTGGTCCCCGCCATCCTGCGCAACGCCGATCTGTCGGTGTCGGCCGTCAGCGTCGTCATCGCCTGCAACACCGTCGGCGTGATCGTCTTCCAGGGCCTCGCCCTGCGTGTCGTCGAACGGATCGGGTACGTCGCCGCGTTGACGGCGGCCATCGTGGTCTGGGTCGCCGCAATGGCCGCGCTGACGGCCGCCGTGCTGATGCCCGGTCTCCGGCTGCGCCTGCTGCTGGGCGCCTTGTTCGGGCTGCTGTTCGCCATCGGTGAGTGCCTGATCGCGCCGAGCGTCCAGCCCCTTGTCACGCTGACCGCTCCGGCGGGGCGGCTGGAGGGGTACGCCGCGGCCACCTCCCTCGCCCATGGCCTCGGCGCGTTCGTCTCGCCCCTGGTGCTGCTGCCCGTGGTGGACGGCGGCGGGGTGTGGAGCTATCTCGCCCTCCAACTCGGCGGCTACGGCCTCGCGTTGTACGCCCTGCTCTCGTTCCGGGCCCGTAGCGTCCGCCGCCTCGCGTCCTCACCCCTCAGCGAGGAGACCACGCCCTGAAGCCGCCGACGACGACGCATCCACCGACGATGACGCATACGCCGACGACGGCTCATACGGCGCGGCCCGCACCCGACGATCTGCCGGGACCCGGCGAGGCAGCCCTCTGGACGGTCCGGCTGGAGTCCGTCCCCGTCGCACGGGCCGAACACGTCCTCGACCGACATGAGTCGGCGCGAGCGGCCGCGTTCGGCGACGGCCCCGGGCGGCACCGCTACGTCGCCTCGCACCTCGCGCTGCGCACCGTCCTCGGCGGCTGCCTGGGCATGGAGCCCGGCGAGGTCCGGCTGACCCGCGAGATCTGCGGTCTCCCGCACTGCGCACGCCCCCACGGGCGGCCCGTGCTGAGCGGCGCGAGTCCACCCGTCCAGTTCTCCCTGTCCCGCTCGGGCGACCTGGCAGTCGTGGCGCTCGCGACGGTCCCCGTCGGCGTCGACGTCGAGTCGCGCGCCTTCCGCCACCCGGACAGCCCCCTCGACGGCATGATCCGCCGGCTCCACCCGGCCGAGCGCGCCGCGCTCGCCCGACTGCCGCCCGCACAACGGGAGGAGGGCTTCCTGAGCTGCTGGGTGCGGAAGGAGGCGTACCTCAAGGGCACAGGCACGGGACTGCCCGGCGGACTGGCCCGCCACTGCGTGGGCCTGGCCGCCGAACTCGCTCCTGGCGGCAGGGGACCGGCGCCGACCCCGCGGGGATGGACCTTCCTCGACCTCGACCTGCCCCCCGGCCACCGCGCGGCCCTGGCCGTCGCCCAGGTAATCCGGGGTAATTTTCCCACCCTATTTCATTTAACTCCACGAGAGATTAGTGACTCGCTTAATGACTAATCTTGACAAGCAGTCACAAGAATACTTGACTCTGTATCGCTCGACCGAACCGAGAGGAAGACACATGACGCACGACAGTGCGGGCCGCCGGGAAACGCTGCTCGTCGTGGGGTCGGGCTATCGCGCCGGCCACGAGCGCCTGCTGGCCCAGATGGCGGCGGACGCCGACCTGATCCTGCTCAACCCCGAACCGGTGAGCTGGCAGCGCGACTGGGTACAGGCCGCCGAGGTCTTCGACCCCGCCGACGGCGATGACGGCGTGCTGCGCACGGCCAAGACCCTCGTGGACCGACGGCCGGTCGCGGCCGTGGTCACCTACGAGGAGACCACGGTGGTGACCGCGGCCCGGCTGGCCCAGAGCCTCGGGCTGCCCGGTGTGCCGGTGGCGGCCGCCGAACTGGCCCGGGACAAGCACCGCCAGCGCACGCTGCTCAACAGCACCGGCATCTCACCCACCCGCTCCGTCCTCGTCCACGACCTGCCCGCGGCACGGCGGGCCGCACAGGAGATCGGCTACCCGCTGATGGTCAAGCCGCGCGGCCTGTCCGGCAGCGCCGGGGTGCGCCGGGTGGACGAGGAGTCCCAGTTCGACGCCGCCTTCGACGCCGCCGTGAACGCGGACAAGAGGGGCCTGGAGAGCGAAGGGGTCCTCGTCGAGGAGTTCCTGGAGGGCTTCGAGTTCGACGTGGACTGCCTCGTGCACGACGGAACGGCCACCCCGGTCTCCTGGGCACGCAAGATCTGGGCGTACGACCCCTATCCGATCGAGGCGGGCTTCATCACCGGCCACGGCACGCTGGGCCGGGCCGAGATGACGGAGGGCTTCGACCTCGCCTGCCGCAGCGTCCTGGCCGCCGGCATCGACCGCACGGTGGCCCACGTCGAAGTGAAGATGACGCCCGCCGGACCGCGCATCATCGAGCTCAACGCACGCCCCGGCGGTGACATCGCCTCCCGGATCGTCGAACTCGCCCGCGGCGTACGGCTCGGTTCGCTGCTCGTCTCGGCCGCGCTGGGGCGCGCGCCGCACACCGCCTCCAGCGACGACCGCTCGGCCGGCATCCGCTTCCTGTACCCCCGCTCCCGCCGGCGCTTCGACGGCCTGGCCGAGGCCGCCCGACTGCGCTCCCGCCCCTGGGTCCACGAGATCAGGGAACTGCACCCGCGCGGCGAGACGGTGGCACCTCCGCCCGAGGACCTCTACGGCCGGGTCGGCTACGTCATGGCCACCGGCCCGCACGCCGACGAGGTCGAGGACCGTCTGCTCCTCGCCCACCACGAACTGCGGGTCCTCGGCTCCTGACCACCCCGGCGCCCCGCCCCGCACCGACCACCCGAACCCCCTCACCACCGACCACGAGAGAGGCACACGCCATGACCGAGTGGAAGCCCGAGACGTACGGCCCCCGCTGGAAGAACGTGTACGACCACATCGACTGGCCGCAGCCCGAGGGGGCCGTCGAGTTCCTGGCCAAGCGCGCGGGCAGCGGCCGGGCCCTCGAACTGGCCATCGGCACCGGCCGCGTCGCCATCCCGCTCGCCCGGCTCGGCGTGCCCCTCGACGGGCTCGACGCCTCCCCGGAGATCGTCGAGGTGATGCGCGGCAAGCCCGGCGGCGAGTCCATCGAGGTGTCGATCGGCAACATTGCCGACTTCACCTCGGAGCGCCGCTACTCCCTCATCTTCCTGCTGCTCAACTCGCTGTACGCGCTGCAGACCCAGGAAGAGCAGATCCAGTGCTTCGAGTCGGTGGCCGCCCACCTGGAGCCCGGCGGGCTGTTCGTGGTCGAGACGTTCGTACCCGACCCCACCCGCTTCCACTTCAACGGGCGCGCCCATGTGTACGACGTCGGGCTCGACCACGTACGCATCGAGGCCGACACCTTCGACCGGGCCACCCAGCACATCAAGGAGAACCACATCGAGATCCGCGAGGACGGCATCAAGCTCTACCCCGCCTTCCTGCGCTACACGTGGCCCTCCGAGCTCGACCTCATGGCCCGCATCGCCGGCCTCGAACTCAGCGAACGCTGGGGGGACTGGGGCAACGTGCCCTACGACACCTACTCGGAGAACCACATCGGCGTCTACCGCAAGGCGAGCTGACACGATGCCGGACGGACTGGCACCCACCGTCCTGACCCCGGCGGTGGCCGACGCCCGCTGCGATCCCGGTCTGCCGCCGGCCGGACCGCGCACCGGGCGGCCCCATCCGGTGGCGGCGCTGGTGGACCGGATCGGTGACCTGTTCGTACCGCTCGGCTTCGACCTGGTCCAACTGCCGCTGCTGGAGTCGGTCCGGGACAACTTCGACGTCCTCGGCTATCCGCCCGACCACCCCACCCGGACCCGGCTGAGCCTCTTGCCCGCACCCGACGTGGTGCTGCGTACGCACGCGACCTCCGGCGGCCCGCGGGCCATGCGCGCCGCTGCCCCCGGACCGCTGCGGGCGCTGCTCGTCGGCACCTGCTTCCGCAACGAACTCTCCTCCCCCTACTCCGGCTCGCAGTTCACCCAGATCGACGGCCTGGTGGTCCAGCCGGACGTGGGCCTGCCGGAGCTGATGGGGCTCTTCGACCGCCTGGTGTCCGGTCTGTTCGGACCGGGCCACCCCTGGAGGGTCCGGCGCGGCGGCTACCCCTTCGCCGCGCCGGGGTTCGCGGTGGAGGTGGCCTGCCCGCGCTGCGGTCCCGGCTGCGACGAGTGCGAGGGACGCGGGCACGTGGAGATCGGCGCCGGCGGCCTCCTGCGTGCGCAGGTGCTCACCGCCGGGGGCTACGACCCGCACCGGGTGACCGGTCTGAGCTTCGGCTGCTCGGTCGAGCGCCTGCTCAGGCTCAGCCACGGGCTGACCGACATCCGGGAACTGCTGGTCAACGACATGCGCCTGCTGGAGCAGTTCGAGCACGCCTACCTGCCGGTCGGGCCGTCCGAGAAGGGAGTTGACCGACCGTGAGAATTTCCCTGGCCTGGCTGGAGCGGGAATGCGGCGGCCCCGTCGACCCGGAGGAGCTGCTGGACGGCCTCCGTGCGAGCGGGGCACGTGCCGCCCTTGCCGACGCCCGCGCGGTGGACGTGGAGCCGCCGCCCGAACTCGCGCATCTGGCTTCCGTGCGCGGTCTGGCGGCCGAGATACGCGCGCGCCACGGAGGCACACCCTCCCCGCCCGCGCGCTCGCCGCGGCTGCCGGACGGGCTCGCGATGACGGCGGACGAGCAGGTGCCGGGCCGGGTGGCGGCAGCCGTCGTCCGCCTGCCGGGCCCGGTCCGCCTGCCCGCCGACGCGGCCGACCGGCTGCGCGCGGCGGGGGTGCGGCTCACCGGGACGGTCGCCGACCTCATCGCGTATGTCGCGCTGGAAACCGGTCAGCCCCTCGGCGCGGCCGACGCGCGGACACTCGACCTCACGGCCCTGCGACTGCGCACCGTGAGCACCACCGAATCGGTCACCCACCGGCTTCCGTCCGGCCCCCGGCCCCTGCCCCCCGGCACCTGGGTGCTGTCCGCGGGGGACGAGACACCGGCGGTCCTCGGCTGGGACCCGCCGCCGGAGCCCGTCCCGGCCGACGGCCGCGAGACGCTGGTCTGGGCGTGGTGGCTCGCCCCGGAGGCGGCCCGCCGAGCGGACGGGGCAGGACCCGAGCCGGACGCGGTCGCAGAGCGCGGCGTACGGGGACACGACCCGGAGACGCCCGATCGCGCGGTGGCCCGTCTGGGCGAGCTCGTCACCGAGTGGGCGGGTGGCACCGTTTCGGCCGCCGGCCGCGCCGGCAGGCCGGCCCCCGCCCCGCGCGTCCTGCGGGTGGACGCCGGTGACCTGTGCCGCCTGGTGGACCCGGAGCTGGACCGTACGACGGTGACTGCCCTGCTGACGGCAGGGGAAGCGGCGGTCCGTGCGGAGGGCGACCTGCTGTATGTCACCGTCGGCGCCGGGCGCCCGGACCTCGACTGCGTGGCCGCGCTGGCCGGTGACGCGGCCCGTGTGCGCGGCTACCGGACCGTGCCCCGCCGGCTGCCGCCCTCGTCGGCGGGACCGTGGCCGGACCCCGAACGCCTGCTGCGCGACGCACTCACCACCACCGCCCTGCGCCGGGGGTTGCAGCAGGTCGTGACGCCCGTGCTGCTCAGGCCGTCGGAGCCGCTCACCCGGCTCGGAGTGGCAGCCGGCGCGGAGCCCATCGCCGTGCGCGGGCGCGCCGGGCTGCGCGACATGCGGGTGCGCGGCTCCTTGCTGCCGGGCCTCCTCGGCGTCGCCGGCCGCTCACTGCACCAGACCGGCGCCGCCCAGGTCTTCGAACTCGGTCAGGTCCCGCTGTCCGTCACGCCCCACGACGAGACCTGGCGGTTCGCCGTCGTCCTGAGCGGTGCCTCGACGCCCGCGTCACTGGTCGAACCCCGGCCGCGGACCGTGGGCTTCGCCGATCTGACCGGCCTTCTGCGGGCGGCCGCGGGCGCGGTGGGCCAGGAAGCGCCGGAGCTGACGCCTCAGCCGTATGCCGGCTTCGTGGCCGGTGCCTCCTTCGCGGTGCGCCTCCAGGGCGGCACGGTGGGCCGGGCCGGACTGCTCTCCGAGGAGAACGCGGCCCTGCTCGACGCGCCGGGTGAGCGCCTGTTCTGCGCCGAACTCGATCTCACGGCGCTCGGCGGTCTCCCGCCGGTTCCGGTGGCGGTGCGGGTGCCGGAGCCGCTGCCCCTGCCCGCGTTCAACGTCACCGTCGTGGTGCCCGAGGCGGTGTCGGCGGGGGACGTGCTGCGGGTGGTCGCCGAGGCGGGCCGCACCGAACGCGCACGGGTCACGGTGAAGGACCTGTTGCGGGGCGGGCGGGTGCCCGCCGGTCAACTCTCGCTCACCGTGCGGGCGGAGTTCGCCGGGGCGGACGCGGGCCCGGTCCGGGAAGAACGGCGGCGCCGCAGAGAAGCCGTGCTGCGGGCGCTCGGCGACCGTGGCTGGAGCGGACAGTGACGGGGCCGACCACACCGGGCCACGAGGGCGCCGAAGACGCGGTCGAGCTGTTCACCGAGTGGCTGCGGAGCGACGGGTTCACCTGCCTGGGAGCGCGGGCGGCCCTGCACCGCGGGGAACTGGTGACCGGTGTCTACCCCGCTCTGGGCAGTGCCGAGTGCCTGCCCGAACTGGCGTCGGACCTGGGGCGGTTCATCACCGGCTCGCTGAGCACGGACGGACGCTTCCATTCCTTCGCCGCGATCTTCACCGAGTGCGATCCCCCGGACCCGGACGAGGAGACGTTCGAGCAGCTGCTCTGGCGGCAGTTGCGCGCACTCCACGAAGCGGACCGCACCGACAACGTCTGGGCCCATGACGTCTCGGACGATCCACGCAGCCCCGACTTCGGGTTCAGCTTCGGCGGCCACCCCTTCTTCGTCATAGGGCTGCACCCGGGGGCGTCACGCGTCTCCAGGCGCTTCGCCCGGCCGGCCCTGGTCTTCAATTCGCACCGTCAATTCGCCGAATTGAAACGCGCCGGCGTGTATCAGGGAATGCAGACGAAGATACGGGCCAAGGAGAGGGAACTCCAGGGCGATGTGAATCCCATGCTGGCGGAGCACGGAGTGATTTCCGAAGCGCGGCAGTACTCCGGCCGTATCGTCCCACCCGACTGGGAATGCCCGTTCAGTCGGCCCGGCTGACATCGGCCGTCGCGGCGCGTGCGGGGCGCCGGTAGCGCCCGGTGACCTCGACGAGGTAACCCCGCAGCATGGTCTTCGCCTCGCCGAGGAGGGCGGCGTCGCCCTCGGGGTCGCGGCGGAACGCCTCCTGGGCGAGTGCGTCGGCGGCCAGGAACGCGGCGTGACAGGCCCGGCCCAGGGCCTCGTCGTCCTCGGCCAGGCCGAGCGCCAGCAGAACGCGGCGGACCCCGTCGGCCATTTGGCGCTTGTGCTCGCGGTCCGCCGCCCTGGTCCGCTCGGTCAGACCGCTGCCGAACCACAGCGCCCGGAAGCCGTGTTCGGTGCGGTAGACCGCGGCACAGGCGTCGATCAGCACGCCGACCGGGTCGTCCCAGTTCTCGTCGGCCGCGGCCCGGGCGAAGTCCTCCATGACCGCTTCGAGCCGGGCGAAGTATCCGCCCGCCAGGGCGTCGATGATCGCGTCGCGGTCGGGCAGGTACTGGTACAGCGAGCCGACCGACACCTGCGCCTCCGCCGCGACGCGCGTGGTGGTCAGCGCCTCGACGCCCTCGGAGACCAGAACCCGCTCGGCGGCCTCCAGAACCCGGGCCAGGCGGGCCTTGCTGCGCGCCTGCCGGGGAGTGCGGCGCAGCGGGGTGACACCACCACCGGCCCGGCCGGTGTCCGTGGTCGGTTCGCCCACGCATGGCCTCCGAAGCTGAACGTGACTTTGTTTCAGGTTTACGTTAGCGTCGCGGACATGACGGACTCAAGCTCCGCGCTGGGCCTGGAGAGAGCCGCCGTCGCGGACGCCTGCCGCCGTCTGGGTGCGGCGGGACTGCTGATCGGTACGGCCGGAAACGTCAGTGTGCGGGTGGGGGAGCGGGTCGCGGTCACCGCGACCGGAGCGGTGCTCGCCCAGTTGACCGCCGGTCAGGTGAGCGTGGTCGACCTGGACGGGAAGGTCGTGGCCGGGACCCTGCGGCCGACCTCCGAACTGGAGCTGCACCTCGGTGTCTACCGGCGCTACGGCGCCGGCGCGGTCGTCCACACCCACGCCCCGATGGCCACCGCCCTGTCCTGCGTCCTGGACGAACTGCCCTGCATCCACTACCAGTTGCTCGCCCTCGGCGGCAGCGTCCGGGTGGCCCCGTACGCCACGTTCGGCACCCCGGAACTCGCCGAGTCGGTGCTCGGGGCGCTGGAGGGCCGCAGTGCCGCCCTGATGGCCAGTCACGGGGCGCTCACCCACGGCCCGACGCTCGACAAGGCGGTCGAGCACGCCCTGCTGCTGGAGTGGGCCTGCGGCGTCTATCAGCACGCGGCCGCCCTCGGCACTCCCCGTGTCCTCGACGAACAGCAGCAGCGCGCGGTGATCGAGGCCGCGATCGTACGCAACTACGGCACCACCCAGTCCGTACCACCCGCGCAGGAGGGAAACCGATGAAGGTCGTCACGCTGGGCGTACATGTGCTG
The DNA here is from genome assembly GCF_042895285.1 of Streptomyces sp. NPDC001406. Lineage (NCBI taxonomy): Bacteria > Bacillati > Actinomycetota > Actinomycetes > Kitasatosporales > Streptomycetaceae > Streptomyces > Streptomyces sp. NPDC001406. The sequence continues at coordinate 179,793 of NZ_JBIAWG010000006.1, read as the reverse complement.
GACGTGCTGGTGCGGCCGGTGGAGGCCATACCCGAGGGCCAGGGCGCGACCCTGGTGGAGGACATCCGGATGACCGCCGCCGGCACCGCCGGCGGGACCGCGCTCACCCTGGCCAAGCTGGGCGCCTCGGTGCGCAGCGCGGGCGCCATCGGCACCGACCCCACCGGGGACATGCTGGTCCAACTGCTGGGCCGGGCGGGCATCGACACCGGGTTCCTCGTCCGTCGCGCGGACACCCCCACCTCGGCGAGCGTCCTGCCCATCCGCCCGAACGGCGACCGGCCCTCGCTGCATCTGCTCGGCGCCAACATCACCTACGGACTCGACGACGTCCCCTGGGACGCGATCGCCGAAGCCACCCATCTGCACCTCGGCGGCCCCGAACTGATCGGGGTCGACGTCGCCGCGCGCATCCTGGCGCACGCCAAGGAACACGGCGTCGTCACCTCCGTGGACCTGCTCGCCCCCGGTGTCCTCGGCAGCTTCGAGCAGATCGCGGCGGCCCTGCCGTACGTGGACCACCTGCTGCCCAACGACGAACAGGTCCTGGGCTTCTCCGGTGAGGAGGACCTGGTCGCGGGCGCGAAGAAACTCCTCGGCGCCGGCGCCGGCCTCGTCGCGGTCACCCGGGGCGGCGACGGCGCGCTCCTGGTCACCGAGGAGAGCACCGAGGCGGTCCCCGCCTTCGCGATCGACGTCGTCGACACCACCGGATGCGGTGACGCCTTCTCGGCCGGCTTCCTGCGCGGCGTGGGTCTGGGCCGTACACCCCGTGAGTCCGCCGTGCTGGGCTGTGCCGCGGCGGCGCTGGTGGCCCAGGGACTCGGCAGCGACCACGGCGACTTCGACCTTGCGGCCGCCGACGCGTTCGCCGCGGCGCACGGGTCGCGCGCCTGAGCCGGCTCAGGCCACGTGGCCCACATGCGCGAGGGCCTGCTTCAGCAGCACGCCGTGGCCGCCGGGCATCTCGCTCTGGACCGCCTCCGAGACGGCCTCCTGCGGCGTGACCCACACCAGGTCCAGGGCGTCCTGCCGGGGCCGGCAGTCACCGGTCACAGGCACGACGTAGGCGAGGGACACCGCGTGCTGGCGCGGGTCGTGGTACGGGGTGACGCCCAGGGTCGGGAAGTACTCGGCGACCGTGAAGGGCTGCAGGGAGGGCGGGACCCGGGGCAGGGCCACCGGGCCGAGGTCCTTCTCCAGATGACGCAACAGGGCGTCGCGGACCCGTTCGTGGTGCAGGACACGGCCGGAGACCAGGGTCCGGCTGACCGTTCCGTCCGGCCCGATGCGGAGCAGCAGTCCGATGCTGGTGACTTCGCCGCTGTCGTCGACGCGCACGGGCACGGCCTCGACGTACAGGATCGGCATACGGGCGCGGGCCATTTCCAGCTCGTCCGTGGACAGCCAGCCGGGCGTGGTTTCGGTCAAGTCAGACATTGCTTGATCATACTTTCCGGGTGGGGCGCGCGCTCAGTCGCGGCCGTGGGCGGATGCGGGCAGTCCGTACAGGCGGCGGGCGTTGTCACGCCCCGTCCAGGCGGCGATCAGCAGGGCGTCGGGCAGGCTCAGCTCGTCGGCGTCCACCCGGTCCTGGAGCAGCGCCGCCAGCCCCTGCCGGAAGGACAGCGCGCCGAGGTGGTGGAATTCGGCCACACCGTAGGCGTCGGAGCTGTACAGGAGTTTGCGGAACGGGGTGATCTCCAGGGCCTCCTCCAGGATCGCCCGGGACCGGGCCGGTCCCGTGAAGTGGAGGGCGAGGCCGACGTCGAGGTACACGTGCTCGAACACCGCCGCCAGATAGGCGGCCTGCCGCTGGTAGGGCCAGCAGTGCAGGAAAAGCACCGGGATCGTGCCGCTCGTCAGATGCAGCCAGTCCGTCAGCAGAGCCGGGTCGGAGCGGTGCAGCCGGATGTCGTTGTCGCCGAGTCCGGTGTGGAGCTGGAGCGGCAGTCCGAGGTCCACGGCGGTCCACAGCAGATGCCGTACCAGGACCGGGTCGGCCAGGCGGCCGGTGCCGGATTCGAGTGTGTGCCGGGCCGCCCGTGTCACCTCCGCGTCCGCCGGTCTCGCGGGGTCCAGGCCGAAGCCGGTGCGGTAGGCGGCCACCGACTTCACCGCCACCACGCCCGGGCGCCGTACGGCGTCCTGCGCGGCCGCCCGGAACACGCGCGCGTACTCGCCCGCCTCGACCCCCCGCGCCAGCACCGCCTCGGCCACCCCCTCCAGCCGTACGACCTCGTACGCCGCACCGCCCGCGGCCTCGGCCAGCTCCGACGGACCGGTGACGGGATGCGGGGCATAGCCCGTGTCCACGCAGAACGCCTCGGCCCCCGCCGCCGTCAGGAACCGCCGGTTGACCTCGCGCCAGCCCAGGGCGGACCGCCGGGCGAGATAGTCGGCGGCGGGCGCGTGCCGGGGCAGGTCCAGCAGGGGCGCGCAGTGCCGCCGTACGGCCACGCCGACGGGGCTGTCGAAGGGCGAGATTCCGCTGCCGGGCCACACCTCGCCCTCGGTGATCAGCGACTCGAACTCCGGCGGGTCGAGGTCGGCCATGACGGCGCCGTGGCAGTGGTGGTCCACCAGCGGCAGACCGGCGAGCGCCTCCCGGACCGGTCCGGACGCGGCCATCGTCAGTACTTCCAGCGGTAGGCGGCCGCCACCTGCGCGTCGTCGAGACCCTCGACGGCGGCAGCCTCCCCGAGGCGTACGGCGCTCACCGCGTCGGCGAGGACCGGGCCCAGCGCGGCACGCAGCACCTCGTCCCCGCGGAACCGTTCCACCGCCTCCTTCAGCGAGACCGGCAGCCGGTGCACGCCCCGGGCCGCCGCCTCCTCGGCTCCGAACCGTGCCGGGTCCCCGGTGATCTCCTCGGGCAGGGGCGCGGCCGACGCCACCCCGTCGAGCCCGGCGGCGATGACGCAGCCCAGCGCGAGATAGGGGTTGGCGGCCAGGTCGACCGGTTTGACCTCCAGGTTCGCCGACTCCTCCTGGCGGCCGGCCGTACCGGTGACCACCCGCAGCGCGGCCTCGCGCGTCTCCCGGCCCCAGGCGGTGAACACCCCGGCCCACTGGGAGGGCCTGAGCCGCAGATAGCTGGCCGGACTCGGCGCGGTCACGGCCGTCAGCGCGGGCAACCGGGCCAGCACCCCGGCCGCGAACGACTCGGCCTCGGCCGTCATGCCGTACCGGCCCCTGCCCCCGGCGTGCAGGTTCACCCCGTCGCGCAGACAGGAGAGGTGGATGTGGCCGCCGTTGCCGACCCCCTCGGCGGACACGGCCGGGGCGAAGGACACGCGCAGGCCGTGCCGCTGCGACACCGCGCGGACGGTCTGCCGCACCAGCACGCTCCGGTCGGCCGCCGCCACCGGGTCCAGCGCCCCGGCCGACAGCTCGAACTGGCCGGGCGCGTACTCGGGATGGATCTGCTCGACGTCCACGCCCTGCGCGGCGCAGGCCGCGAGCAGGTCGGCGGCGTAGTCGCTCAGCTCGACCTGCCGGGTCGCGCCGTAGGCCGGGCCGGACACCGCCGGGACGAACTCCCCGTCGGGCGCCGATCCGAGACCGACCGACCACTCGATCTCGATGCCCGCGCGAAAGGTGAACCCCAGCCGCTCCTCGGCGTCCGCGACAAGGCGGCGCAGGAAGGTGCGGCTGCATCCGGGGTGGCGTTCGCCCTCCTGGGTGATGCGGTCGACGGGAGCCCAGGCCCAGCCGGGCTGCCCGGCCAGCTCGACCAGTCCGTCGAGGTCCGGGTAGAGGCGCAGATCGCCGTCCGGGGAACCGAGGACGTCGGTCGTGACGATGGAGTCGTCGGCCAGGAACGTGTCGAAGACGGGTGACATCCCGATGCCCCAGGCCGCCGCCGTGGCGAGCCGCGCCGTCGGGACGGTCTTCACCCGGCCGATGCCCGCGGTGTCCACATAGGCCAGCACGACTCCGCGCACGCCCCGCTCGGCCAGCTCCGCGCCGAGCGCGCCGGCCCGCGCGACATCGCCGGGACGTCCGCCGGGCACGGGGTCGACAAGGGTGGTCATGGTCCTCCTCGACGGGCTCGGCCTCGCCCGTTCGTGGTCAGGGTTTTACGGCCACCGCGCCGAACTGCGGTACCGCGGCGGCGGAGTCGGTCCCGGCGTGCCACTGGGAGCACGGCACCAGTCCCGGCTCCAGCAGGTCGAGGCCGTCGAGGAAGCCGGCGATCTCGGCGCGGGTACGGGCGGTGATCGGCGGGGTGGCGTTCTCGTTCCAGAACTTCATCGCGGCGATGTTGCCCTCGCCGCCGAGGTCGGCGTCGAACGTCGGGTGCGTGAGGACGAGGAAACTGCCCGAGGGGACCATCGCCATGACCTGGCGCACGATGTCCCGCGCCTTGTCGGTGTCGAGCACGAAGTTGAGGATGCCCAGCATCATCACCGCGACGGGCCGGGTCAGGTCGAGGGTCTCGGCGGCGTTCTGGACGATGCTGTCCGGGTCGTGCACATCCGCGTCGATGTAGTCGGTGACGCCCTCGGGGGTGCTGGTCAGCAGCGTGCGGGCGTGCATGAGCACGATCGGGTCGTTGTCGACGTACACGATCCGGGACTCGGGTGCGATCCGCTGTGCTATCTCGTGCGTGTTGTCGACGGTCGGCAGACCGGTGCCGATGTCGAGGAACTGCCGCACCCCGCGCTCACCGGCCAGGAACCGCACCGCGCGGCCCAGGAAGTCGCGGTCCGCGCGCGCCACCGCCCGGATCACCGGGAACATCCCGGCGACGTGCTCGCCGACCCGCTGGTCGACCTCGTAGTGGTCCTTGCCGCCGATCCAGTAGTTCCAGACCCGCGCGTTGTGCGCCACGGTGGTGTTCAGCCTCGCCGCTCCACCCTTTGCCGGGTGATTCTCGGTCACGTCGCTGCCCTTCGTCCTGCGCGGCTGTACGCCGCCATTGTGCCGTCCGTTGATCGTCATGTCCCGGGAATCGGCGCAGTGGGCGGGTCCGGGACCACCCGACGCATGAGGAACACTGGTTCGGGTACGTCCGTCCCCGACCGGAAGCAGGACATGCCCGCCTCCCCCGCGCCCCTCCTTGCCGCTCCCGACCTGCCCACCGACCCCGCCGGCATCCGGCTGATCGTCACCGACATGGACGGCACGCTCCTCGACGACGCCAAGCGGATCCCGGAGGGGCTGTGGCCCATGCTGGCCGAACTGCGCCGGCGCGGTGTGCTGTTCAGCCCGGCGAGCGGCCGTCAGTACGCCACGCTGGCACGGCAGTTCGCCGAAGTGGCCGACGGCATGGTGTTCATCGCGGAGAACGGCACCTATGTGGTGCGCGACGGGGTGGAGCTGAGCTCGGACCCGCTGGCACCCGCCGTTGCCGCCGGCCTCGCCCTGGCCGTACGGCGGCTGGTGGCGGACGGGGTGGACGTGGGCGCCGTCGTCTGCGGCAAGCGGTCCGCGTATGTGGAGCGCACCGACGAGCCCTTTGTGGCCGAGGTGCGCAAGTACTACGTCGAGCACCGCGTCGTCGAGGACGTCACCGCGGTCGACGACGATGTGATCAAGGTGGCCCTGTTCGACTTCGGCCGGGCCGAGCGGACCACGGCGCCCGCCCTGTCGGCCTTCGCGGACACCCACCAGGTCGTCGTCTCCGGTGAGCACTGGGTCGACGTCATGAACCGCACCGCCAACAAGGGCGCCGCCCTGTGCGGTCTGCAGCGCGAGCTCGGCATCACTCCCGCGCAGACCATGGTGTTCGGCGACTACCTCAACGACCTGGAGATGCTCGACGCCGCCGAGTGGTCCTTCGCCATGGCCAACGCCCACCCGGAGGTGGTCGGCCGGGCCCGCCATCTGGCCCCGTCCAACAACGACAACGGGGTGTTGCGCACGATCGCCCGGGTGCTGGGGATGTCCGGCGGCGGCTTGGCACCGGTGACCTGACCGCGGGTCACCGCGGATGCGGACCGACGTGCTGCGTGGGCAGTCTGGAGACCGCGGATCCGGAGGTCGGGATGGACACGATGCACGCGGTACGGGGTCACCGGCGCGGTGGCCCGCAGGAGCTGACGTACGAGGACGCACCGCGCCCGGTGGCCGGCGCGGGTGAGGTGCTGGTGGCGGTGCGGTCCGCCTCGATCACCCGGGGCGAGCTGGACTGGGACGCCACCTGGACGGACGCGCTCGACGGCAGCGGAAGCCCACGGGTGCCCATCGTGCCGTCGAAGGAGGTGTCGGGGGTCGTCGTCGCGGCGGGCCCGGGGGTGACGGACTGGGGCCCGGGCGACGAGGTGTACGGGCTGATCCCGTTCACCCGGGACGGGGCGGCCGCCGAGTTCACCACGGTTCCGGCGGCCGTGCTCGCCGCCAAGCCGCCGCGGCTCGATCACGACCGGGCGGCCGCCCTGCCGCTCGCCGGGCTCACGGCGTGGCAGGCGCTGGTCACCCATGGCGGTGTGCGTCCCGGCGCGCACGTCCTGGTGCACGGCGCCGCGGGCGGTGTCGGGTCGATCGCGGTGCAGGTCGCGGCCGCCCTGGGAGCCCGGGTCGTCGCCACGGCCACTGCCGAGACCGCGGACTTCGTGCGGGAACTGGGCGCCGATGAGGTCGTCGACCATCGGGCCGGGCGCTTCGAGTCGTTCGTCGAGGACGTGGACCTGGTCCTCGACACGGTCGGCGGTGACACCCAGGACCGTTCCTGGCTGGTGCTGCGGCCCGGCGGCGTACTGGTGAGCATCGTCTCCCCGCCGGACCCGGCCAGGGCGGGCGGCGTGTTCTTCGTGGTGGAGCCGGACCGGACGGGGCTGGAGGAGTTGTCCCGGCTCGTCAAGGACCGGAAGCTGACCCCGCGCGTCGACCGGGTGGTCCCGCTGGAGGAGACCCCGCAGGCCTACGCGGCGCTGGAGCACGGCAACCGGTGCGGGAAGATCGTCATCCGGATGTCGTGAAGCGGGGGCGGCGAGCCGCCGTGCCGCCCCGTCACGGGCCGGTCCGTCATGGAGACGATCCCCGGGGCCATCAGGTCGAGTCCCTTGAAGAAGCGGCCGAATGCGCCCCGCGAGCGGGCCACCGGGCTCACCCCGCCGGCGGCATGGGCGGCGACGCCCCGCCGCACGTTCTACGGGCGGCGGACCGTCCGGAATCAGTCCGTCAGCACGCTGTCCAGGAACGCGGTCAGGTCCGTGAAGACCTCCGCGCGGTTCGTCTCGTTGAAGACCTCGTGCCGCGCCCCGGCGTAGATCCGCTCGGTCCGCCGGCCGCCGCTCAGCCGCTCCACGCCGATCCGGCTGCCGGGCAGCGGCACCAGCCGGTCGTCGTCGCCGTGCAGCCACAGCAATGGGAGCGGACCGGCGTCGCCGCCCTTGGCGACGGTCTCCAGGGCCCGTACGAACGCCTCCAGCGTCGGGCGCTTCATCGGACCGTGCCAGACCAGTGGATCGGCGGCGTACGCGGCACCCACCGCCGGGTCGCGGGAGAGCGCGCCCGGGCTGATGGGGGTGTCCGGGATCTCGTCGAGCGCGAGCAGCCGCCCCGGCAGCTCCCAGACGCCGATGACCGGGCCGGACAGCACGAGCGCGGCGAGCTCGTCGCCGTACCGCTGGGCGTAGCGGGCCGCGATCAGGCCGCCCATGGAGTGGCCGATCACGACGACCGGCAGGTCCGGGTGCGCGGTGCGGGCCAGGCCGGCCACGGTGTGCAGATCGGTGACCACGTCCTCGAAGTCCTCGATCACCACGCGTTCGCCCGCCGACCTGCCGTGGCCGATGTGATCGGGGCCGTGGACCACCGCCCCGTGCCCGGTCAGGACGTCGGCGAGTGCGTCGTAGCGGCCCGCGTGCTCGCCGTACCCGTGCACCACCAGGGCGATGTACCGGGGCCGCGGGTGCGGCCACTCGCGTGCGCTGATCGTGCCGCGGGTCCCGGTGAGGACGTGCTCCCGCGTGTCGGCCATGTCTCCTCCGGCTGCCTCGGTGAAGGTGCCCGAGGATCTTCCCAGGGGGCCGGTCCGAGGTCTATAGTCCAAAACTAGCAGTGCTAATTAATTCGACTTGGTTCGACAACGTCGTCGGTCAGGAGTCCTTCGTGCGTCCCGTCCACTTCGCGGCCGCCCGCCGCACCCCCATCGGCAAGCTGCGCGGCGCCCTGTCCCCGGTCCGGCCCGACGACCTGGCGGCGACGGTGATCCGCCACCTGGTCGCCGAGGTGCCCGCGCTCGACCCGGCCCGCATCGACGACGTCTACTGGGGCGCAGCCAACCAGGCGGGCGAGGACAACCGCAATATCGCCCGGATGGCCGCGCTGCTCGCCGGACTGCCCGAATCCGTACCCGGCGCCACCGTCAACCGGCTCTGCGCCTCCGGCCTGGAGGCGGTCACCACCGCCGCCCGCACCGTCGCCGCGGGCGAGGCCGACATCGTGATCGCCGGCGGCTCCGAGTCCATGAGCCGCGCCCCCTTCGTCCTGCCCCGCCCCGACGAGGCCCTGCCGCACCGCATCGAGACCGTCGACACCCGCCTCGGCTGGCGCCTGGTCAACCCCGCGATGAAGGAGCTCCACGGCCTGCTGTCCATGGGCGAGACCGCCGAGGAGGTCGCCGAGCGCTACGGCATCACACGCCAGCGGCAGGACGAGTTCGCCCTGCGCAGCCACCAACTCGCCGCCGCCGCACGGAAGAACGGCCACTTCGACGACGAACTCCTGCCCGTCGAGCGCCCGGACGGCATCGTCGTCGACAGCGACGAGTGCGTCCGCGAGGACACCTCGTACGAGAAGCTCGCCCGGCTGAAGCCGGTCTTCCGCGCCGGCGGGACGGTCACCGCGGGCAACGCCTCGCCGATGAACGACGGCGCGGCCGGACTGCTGCTGGTCAGCGAGGAGGCCCTGAACGAACTGGGGCTGGAGTCGCTGGGCCGGTACGTCGCCGGTGCCTCGGCCGGAGTCCACCCCGATGTGATGGGCATCGGCCCGGTGCCCGCCACCCGCAAGGCGCTCGCCCGCGCGGGCTGGGAGATCGGCGACCTCCAGGAGGCCGAGTTCAACGAGGCGTTCGCCGCCCAGGCCCTCGCCTGCGTCGACCAGCTCGGCATCGACCCGGAGCTGGTGAACCCGACCGGCGGCGCGATCGCTCTCGGCCACCCGCTGGGCTGCTCCGGCGCCCGCATCCTCACCACCCTGCTCCACCGCATGCGGCGCACCGGAGCCGGGCGCGGGCTGGCGACCATGTGCGTGGGCGTGGGGCAGGGGAGCGCGGTGCTGGTGGAGAGGCACTGAGCGGCGGCACTTCGCCACGCCCGTCGGTACCACGACCACCAGCCGAGACACCGCTTACACCGGCACATGCATGCGCATAGCATCGGTGCCCGCATGAACACGATGACGCTCTGGCACATAACCGGCTGGGAGTTCGCCGCCCTCGCCTTCGCGGCGCTGCTCGTCGGCTTCTCCAAGACCGCCGTCAGCGGGGCCAACACGGTCAGTCTCGCCGTCTTCGCGGCCGTCCTGCCCGCCCGCGCCTCCACCGGCGTCCTGCTCCCCGTACTGATCGCGGGCGACCTGCTCGCCGTCGCCACCTACCGCCGGCACGCCCACTGGCCCACGCTGTGGCGGCTGTTCCCGGCGGTGGCGGCCGGCGTGGTGTTCGGCACGCTGTTCCTCGTGTGGGCCGACGACGGGATCGTACGGACCTCCATCGGCGCGATCCTGCTGCTGATGGCCGCGGTCACGGTGTGGCGGCGGCGCCGGGCCGACGCGGACGAGGAGCCGGACTCGGTCGTCACCCGGGCCGGCCGGGTCAAGGCCCGTTCCTACGGCGTCCTCGGCGGCTTCACCACGATGGTCGCCAACGCGGGCGGCCCGGTGATGTCGATGTACCTGCTGTCCGCGGGCTTCCGGAAGCTGGGCTTCCTTGGCACCTCGGCCTTCTTCTTCCTGATCGTGAACGTGTCCAAGGTGCCCTTCAGCGCCGGCCTCGGCCTGATCGACGGCCGCTCGCTGCTCCTTGACGCCGCGCTCGTGGTGTTCGTCGTACCCGGAGCGTTGTTCGGCACTTGGGCTGTGAACAGGATCAACCAGCGGCTGTTCGAGCAACTGGTGATCGCGGCGACCGTCGTGGGCGGCGCTCAGCTGCTACTGCGTTAGGTTCAGCAGCGCGGGCAGGTCCGCGAACGAGTCCAGGACGTGGTCCGGGGTGCCGCTCGCCCTCTCGTGGGTCTCCGGCAGGTACTTGCCGGTCTTCACCAGGACACCGGTGATCCCGGCGCGCTGTGCCGCCAGTACGTCGAACTCGATGTCGTCGCCGACCATCAGGGCCTGGTCCGCACGCACCCCCAGCCGGGCCAGCGCCGCCCCGAAGAACGCCGGCGCGGGCTTGCCCGTGATCTCCGCCTCGACGCGTGCCGCCTTCTCCAGCCCGACCAGGAACGCTCCCGTGTCCAACTGCAGCCCCTCGGCCGTCCGCCAGTACAGATTGCGGTGCATGGCCACCAGCCGCGCACCCCGCTGCAGTTGCCCGAAGGCCCGGTTGAGCGCCGTGTAGCCGAACTCGGGCCCCGCGCCGCCGACGACCACCACGTCCGGGACGGTGTCCCCGTCGACCAGGGTGATGCCGGCGAGATCCTCCGCGATGTCCCCGCTGTTGAGCAGGGCGCACCGGGCGCCGGGGTAGTGCTCGGCCAGATGGGCCGCGGTGACCGAGGGCGCGGTGAGGACGTCCTCGGCCCTCACCTCGAACCCGGCCTCCGACAGCGTCCCGGCGATCGACGCGCGCGTACGGGAGGTGGTGTTGGTGACCAGCGCGACCCCGAGCCCGGCCGCACGGATCTCCCGCAACGCCTCCACCGTCCCCGGCAGCGGCTGCCACGAGACGGTGAGCACCCCGTCGATGTCGATCAGCACGGCACGCACGGATTCCATGCCTGGACGATAGCGATCCGGGCGGCGCACCGGACCGTACGACATCGCCTCCCGAGCGGGCGGGCCCCCTCCCACCGACTGTCATCCGACCCGAACCGGCGTCGTACGCTCACTGCCATGTCCCCGCACATCCTGATCCTCGGCGGCACCACCGAGGCCCGCCGGCTGGCCGCCGCCCTCGCGGCCCGCCCCGGTGTCCGGGTCACCACCTCGCTCGCGGGCCGGGTGGCCCGGCCCGGGGCAGTGGAGGGGGACGTACGGATCGGTGGCTTCGGCGGTGCGGAGGGGCTGGCGGACTGGCTGCGCGAGCAGCGGGCGGACGCGGTCGTGGACGCCACGCACCCCTTCGCCGCGTCCATCACCGCGAACGCGGCACGGGCCGCGCGGGCCACCGGGCTGCCCCTGGTGGTCCTGCGCCGCCCCGGCTGGCGACCCGCACCCGGCGACCGCCGGCACCCGGTCCCCTCCCTGGCCGCGGCCGCCGACGCGCTGCCCGGCCTCGGCCGGCGGGTGTTCCTGACCACCGGGCGCCTGGGCCTCGCGGCCTTCGCCCGGCTGACGGACCTGCACTTCGTCGTACGGTCCGTGGAGCCGCCCGAGCCGCCGATGCCGCCCGACGCCGAAGTGATCCTGGCCCGCGGGCCGTTCACCGTGGCCGACGAGCTGACGCTGCTGCGCGCCCACCGCATCGACGTGCTGGTCACCAAGGACAGCGGGGGAGAGGCGACGGCCGCCAAACTGACGGCCGCGCGTGAACTCGGCCTGCCCGTGGTCGTCGTACAACGCCCCCCGCTCCCGCCCGGCGTGACCGCGGTCCCCGGCGTGGCGGCCGTACTGGAAAGACTCGGCCTCGAACCGCCGTGACCGGGGAGTACCGGTCAGTCTTCCCCGGGGTGCCTGCGCAGCAGATACGTGTCCATGATCCAGCCCTTGCGCTCACGCGCCTCGGCGCGCACCCGCTCGATGCGCGGGCCGGCCTCGGCGAGGGGACCGGAGACGAGGATCTCGTCCGGGGTGCCGATGTACGCGCCCCAGTAGATGTCGATGTCCTGCTCGGCGTACTGCCGGAAGGTCTGGTGCGCGTCGAGCATCACCACCACGTCGTCCACCCCCTCCGGGAACCCCTCGGCCAGCCGCCGCCCCGTGGTGATCTGCACCGGCCGGGCCACCCGGTTCAGTCCCGTGCGGTGCCGCGCGACGAGCGCCGAGACACTGCTGATGCCCGGCACCACGTCGTACTCGAAGGCCACCGCACCCCGCGCGAGCACCTCATCGAGGATCGCGAGCGTGCTGTCGTACAGCGAAGGGTCCCCCCAGACCAGGAAGGCCCCGCTCTCGTCGGCCCCGAGTTCCCCGGCGATCAGCCGCTCGTAGATGTCGGCGCGGGCGCTGCGCCAGTCCCCGACCGCCGGTGAGTACGCCGCACCGCCGGCGCTCCGGTCCCGCTCCGGGTCGCGCGCCTCCACCAGCCGGTACGACCCCTCCGGTATGTGCGCGTCCAGCATGTCCCGGCGCAGCCGCGTCAGATCGCTCTTCACCTCGCCCTTTTCGAGGAGGAAGAACACGTCGGTGCTCCGCAGCGCCTTGACCGCCTGCAGGGTCAGCTGGTCGGGGTCGCCCGCACCGATACCGATGACATGAATCTTTCGCACGCCCCCGAGTCTGCCGCATGCCACTGACAGTGAGTCCACCGCCTCCACACACCCCGCTACGGCACCCCGTGCCCCCGCAGCCGGGGCGCCCGCGCCGCGGCGTCGACCGCGGTTGCGGCATCCCGCTCCACGTCGTCCGCCAGGTCCCGTGCCCAGCCGACGAGCCCGGCGAGATCCATCCCGTACGGCCGCCGCTCCCCGCGCTCCGCCGCCCACTCCTCGACGGCGCCCGCGCCGCGCCGCAGCAGCCGTACGCCACCGGTGACATTGCCCCGGGCCGCGTGCGTGAGCCCCACGGCCAGTTGGGCCAGCCCCCGCCACAGCGCGCGCTCGTCCCGCGGACCCGACTTCCAGGCGTCCTCGAAGACCTCGTGCGCGTGGAACGGCTTCCCCGCGTCCAGCAGCGCCTGCGCCTGCGAGACCGTCTCCCGGGGAGTCCGCAGGACCCCCTCGGGCTGCCGCTCCACCCCGGCGGCGCCGTACGGCAACGGCCGCCCGAGCCCGTCCCGCGGCCTCGCGTTCCTCGCGCGCCCCTCACTGTCCCGGTCCCGGGTCTCCACCGGCCGTCCCCGCGATGCCTCTGCGCTGCCCATAGGACCGATTGTCCACCGCCCCGCGGTGCCCCCTTCGGCGCGGCCCGCCACGTGCGGTAAAGTTCTGTTCGCGCGATCACACGGGTCACCGTGAGTGAGCGCACCGGGACGTGGCGCAGCTTGGTAGCGCACTTGACTGGGGGTCAAGGGGTCGCAGGTTCAAATCCTGTCGTCCCGACCGGAGCTCCGCTCCGTTCGACATGATCGAGGCTCTGTTCGCCGAGGCGAGCAGAGCCTCGATGCATATGGCACGGCCGTCACTTCCGGATGTCACACTCCGACTCCTCCTGCTGCTCTTAGAAGCAAGACACCGCAGGAGGTCCGAAGATGTCCGACACCCCGTCGGCGGGCAGTGCCCGGCAAAGCGCCCTGGACGCGGCGACCAACGTGTTCGTCCAACACCGTGAGCTGCTGTTCTCCATCGTCTACAACATGCTCGGCAGCGTCGCCGACAGCGAGGACGTGCTGCAGGAGACCTGGCTGGCGTGGTCGTCCAGGGGCGAGTCGGGGGACGTGGAGCCGGTCAACAGTCCGCGCGCCTATCTGGCCCGGATCGCGGTGCACAAGGCGCTCGCCCGGCAGGCCGCCATCGACCGGCGCCGCGAGACCTATGTCGGTCCATGGCTGCCCGAGCCGCTGGTCACCCCCCTCGTGGACCCGGCCGAACACACCGAGTCGGTGTCGATGGCGCTCATGGTCGTCCTGGAGACGCTCACCCCGCTGGAGCGCGCGGTGTTCGTCCTGCACGAGGTGTTCGGCTATGCCCACACCGAGACCGCGGAGATCCTGGGGCGCAGCCCCGCGGCCGTACGCCAGCTCGCGCATCGCGCACGCGAGCACGTGCAGGCCCGCCGCCCGCGCTACCAGGCCGATCCGCGGCTGCGACAGCAGGTCACCGAGCGGTTCGTGGCCGCGGTCTCCGGCGGCGATCTGGAGACGCTGCTGCGGCTCCTGGCGCCCGACGTGACGCTGTGGGCCGACGGCGGGGGCAAGGCCACCGCCGCGGGGCCGCGTCCTGTGCACGGCCGGGAGAAGGTCGCCGAGATGCTGGCCAGGGGGACCGAGCGGGCCCCGAGCGGCCTGGACGTCCGCTACCGGCGGGTCAACGGCGACCCCTCGGCACTGCTGTTCAGCGGTGACTCGCCCTTCGCCGTACTGGTCCTCGACCTGGTGCCGGACGGCCAACAGGTGTGCGGCATCTACTTCCTGACCAATCCGGAGAAGCTCACGGGCCTCGCGTGACGCGGGACCGACGTCGGATCGCGCGATCCGGGAACTCACCCAAGCCCAGGAGGAACGACCCATGAAGCTCACCGTCTTCGCGGCCACCGGCGGCGTCGGCCGCCACCTTCTCGAACAGGCCGTCGCCGCGGGCCATGACGTCACCGCCGTCGTACGCAACCCCGCGAACCTGGCCGGGCGGGGCGGACGGGTGCGCGTCGTCACGGCCGATCTGGCGGCGCCGGACCCGGGCGTGCTCGCGTCCGCCGTCGACGGCCGGGACGCCGTCCTGTCGGGACTCGGGCCCCGCAGGCCCAGGGCCGACGCGGGCATCACCTCGCGCGGTACGCAGGCCGTCGTGGCCGCGATGCGGGCGACCGGTGTACGGCGCCTCGTGGTCGTCAGCGCGGCGCCGATCGGCACCGTGGCGTCGCCGGCCCGGCCGAACCCGCCGAGGCACGACCCGGGCGACGGTTTCTTCATGCGCCACCTGGGCGCCCCGCTCGCCCGCACCATGTTCGGCGCGCACTACGCCGACCTCGCGGTGATGGAAGACCTGGTGCGCGACAGCGGTCTGGACTGGACCATCTCGCGCCCGCCCCGTTTCACCGACAAGCCCCTCACCGGCGTCTACCGCACCGCCTTCGAACAGAACCTGCGCGGTGGCACCAGCATCTCCCGCGCCGACGTGGCCCATCACATGCTGTCGGTGCTCGACCACCCCGAGACGATCCGGCGCACGATGGGCGTCGCCCACTGACCGAGCACACCGATGACCATGGTCGCCGAGACACCGCGGGCCCGGGTGATAGAGAGGTGACCATGACGACCGAAGGCATCGACATCCCGGACCGCCGGGGCCGTACCGGACTCGACCGGACGGGGCTGGAGCTGAGCCGCAATCCGCGGGTCAAGGTCCGGGAGGTGAAGCTCCTGTCCAGCCACTGGTACGTCGAACGTGCCACCACCTTCGACATCCGGCGCGCCGACGGGACCTGGAGCACCCAGCAGCGCGAGACGCACGACCGGGGCAACGGCGCCACCCTGCTGCTGTACGACAAGGAACACGAAACCGTGCTGCTCACCCGGCAGTTCCGCTTCCCGGTGTATGTCAACGGTCACCCGGACGGCATGCTGGTGGAGACGCCGGGCGGGCTGCTCGACGACGATGACGAGCACCCGGAGATCGCCGTCAGACGCGAGGCGGTGGAGGAGACCGGGCACACCGTCGGCGCGGTGGAGCACGTCTTCGACGTCTATATGAGCCCGGGCTCGGTCACCGAACGCGTCAGCTTCTACGCGGCCGCCTACGGCCCCTCCACCCGCACCCACGAGGGCGGGGGGCTGGACGAGGAGGGCGAGGACATCGAGATCCTCGAACTCCCCTTCCGCAGGGCCCTGGAGATGATCCGCACCGGCGAGATCGCCGACGCCAAGACCATCATGCTCCTCCAATGGGCGGCGCTGGACGGGCCGTTCGCCGCGTCGTGATACACGACCAAGCTCGGGGCCCGGCCGCCCGCCCCGGGCACGAGCTGTGCGGTGCGGAGGCCCAGCTCCTGGACTAGCTGCGCGCGGAAGCGGGACTGACCTTGGTCCGACTTCGACCACCCGGCACCCCGCCCCGCCTCGCCGCCCTGCGGGACGTGGCACGGGAGACCAGTTGGAGGAGAACCTCGCCGCCGTGGACCTGGAGTTGACGCCCGGTCAGCGGGCCCGGCTGGACTGGGCTCACTGAGCCCGCGGCTCCCGGACCACGGCGATGTCGCCGGGCGCGACGGTGACCGTGCCGAGGGTCTCCTTGCCGGACAGGAGCTCCGTCGCGCCCGGCGCGACCGGGACCTCCCCGCCCCGACCGGCGTGGTCGATGACGAACAGGTAGTCCGCGTCGGTGCCGCGCCGCAGGACCACCTCGACCCCGGGCGGGGCGGTGCGCACCGGCGCCACGCCCGCCTCGGCACGGATGCGGTCGAGGAGCCCGGCGAGGGTGTCCGGGTCGGGGAGCGTCGCCACGTACCAGGCGGTGCCCGTGCCGTGCGCGTGCCGGGTCACGGCCGGGACACCGGCCAGCGGACCGTCCGCGTACGACGCGACCGCCTCGGCGCCTTCGAGCCGCACCCGCTCCGACCAGAGCGTGCCCGAGGCGCCGTCGGGCACCTCACCGCTCAGGCCGACCGGCTCGCCCGGCAGGAGCGGGAACAGCTCGTCGGTGCGCACGCCCAGGACCTCCCGGAACGCGCCCGGGTAACCGCCCAGCCGCACATGGCAGTTCTCGTCGACCGCCCCGCTGTGGAAGCCGACGGCCAGCGTGCCGCCGCGCTCGGCGTACGACGTGAGGTTCGCCGCGCCCGTGTCGTCGACGAGGTAGAGGTTCGGGGCCAGGACCACGCGGTACGCGGAGAGGTCGGCGTCGGGGCGGACGAAGTCCACGGCCACGCCCGAGCGCCACAGCGGCTCGTACCAGGCCCGCGCCAGCTCCAGGTAGCGGAGTTCACCGCTCGGCTGGGAGGGCAGTTCCACGGCCCAGCGGGCGTTCCAGTCCCAGACGATCGCGACCTCGGCCGTACCCGTGCTGCCGCGCACCTCGGCCAGGGCCTGCAGATCCGCACCGAGCCGGACCACGTCCCGCCAGATGGGGCTGTCGGTGCCGGAGTGCGGCAGCATCGCCGAGTGCCACTGCTCGGCGCCCGCCTTCGCCGCCCGCCACTGGAAGTAGGCGATGCCGTCCGCGCCGTGCGCCACATGGGCGAGGGCGTTCCGGCGCAGCTCGCCGGGGCGCTTGGCGCGGTTGACCGGCTGCCAGTTGACGGCACCGGTGGAGTGCTCCATCAGCAGCCAGGGGCCGCCGGCCAGGGAGCGCATCAGATCGCCGCTGAGCGCCACGTCGATCTCCGACTCGGGGTCGGCGGACATGAGGTAGTGGTCGTTGGAGACCACGTCCAGCTCCGGCGCCCAGCGCCAGTAGTCCAGCGCGTCGAAGTTGTGCATCACCATGAAGTTGGTGGTGGCGGGGATCGCCGGGGCCGCCGCCCGCAGCTCGTCGCGCTCCGCCGTGCACAGCGACAGCAGTTCGTCGGAGCAGAAGCGCCGCCAGTCCAGCTGGTGGGTGGGGTTGGGGACGGCGCCGGTGGCCCGGGGCGGGAGGATCTCGTCCCAGGCGTAGTACCACTGGCTCCAGAACGTCGTGCCCCAGGCGTGGTTGAGGGCCGCCAGGTCGTCGCCGTACCGGGCGCGCAACCAGCGGCGGAAGGCCTCCGCGCTGGTGTCGCAGTAGCAGGCCGCGTTGTGGCAGCCGTACTCGTTGTGCACGTGCCACATCACGACGGCCGGGTGGTCGGCGTAGCGCTCGGCGAGCGCGCCCGTGATGCGCAGGGCCGCCTCGCGGTAGGCGGGGCTGCTGGGGCAGAACGTCTGGCGGCTGCCGTAGGAGAGGGTCCGGCCGTCCCGGTCGACCGGCAGGGCCTCGGGGTGGGCCCGGAAGAACCAGGCGGGCGGGGCCGCGGTCGGCGTGGCCAGGTCGGCGGCGATGCCGTTCTCGTGCAGCAGGCCGAGGATCCGGTCCATGCGCGAGAAGTCGTACGCGCCCTCGGACGGTTCCATCAGCGCCCACGAGAAGATCCCGACGCTGACCATGTTCACGCCCGCCTCGCGCATGAGGCGTACGTCCTCGGCCCACACCTCCTCGGGCCACTGCTCGGGGTTGTAGTCGCCGCCGTAGGCGATGCCGGGGACGGACAGGGTGCGCTTCATCGGGTGGCTCCCGCCGAGGTCAGAAGGCGGCGCGTGGTGTTCACGCCCCACTGGTCGAGGGACAGCAGACGGTCGCTGGAGGCCATCAGCCCGCCGGTGGCCTCCACATGGGCGGCCCAGCGCTCACGGGTCTCAACGGCCGGGCGGGCCATCAGGCAGTCGGGGTCGTTGATCCAGAGCCGGCCGTGCTGCCACTGGCGGCCGGCACCGGTGAACTCGGCCGGGTCCTGGCCCGGCTGGCTGTAGTCACCGGCCTGGGGCCGCCGGTGCGGGGCCGTGTCGGGGCTGACCCGCATCGCGTCGAACAGGCCGATGGAGGGCAGGATCGGCGCGCCGCAGCCCAGCAGGTAGGCGTCGGCTCCGATGGCCTCGCGGATCAGGGCGACGCCCCTGCGGTACGCGGTCAGCGCGTCCGCCCCCGAGTGCCGTACGCCCTCCAGGGCGCCCGCGTAGAGGAAGTCGACCTTGAAGTAGTCGTAGCCCTCGGCGCGCAGCGTCACGAAGACGTCGTACAGACAGGCCGCCGCTGCCGGGTGGGTGGTGTCCAGGACGTACAGGTCGTGGCCCCGGTTGCGGCCGGCGGACAGCGGGTTGCCGTCGCCGTCGCGGACCAGCCACTCCGGGTGCGTTCCGGCGAGTTCGCTGTCCGGGGCGACCAGGAAGGGGGCCGTCCAGATGCCCGCCCGGCGGCCCCGTGCCCGGATGGCGTCCGCGATGCCCCGCCGGGAGCGGAAGCGGCCGGAGAGGGTGAGCCAGTCGCCGAGCGCGCTCTGGTGGCCGTCGTCGATCTGCACGACGTCGATCGGCAGGTCGAGGGTGTCCATCGCGCGCAGGTTCTCGTGGATGTCGTCCTCGGTGACGGCCGTGAAGTACTCGTACCAGGAGCACCAGACCGTCGGCGCCGGGCGCGGGGCGGGCAGCGCGAGGCCGTCCGCCCAGCGCTCCAGCGCCGGCCGGATCCCGGTGTCCGTCCACTCCTTGACCGGTCCGTCGGCCTCGACCTCGGCGTGACCGTCCCGGACGGTCAGCCTGATCGACGGCACGTCCAGGAGCGGGGCGGCGCCCGCCCACAGCCGGACCGGGGCGCCGTCGCCCGGGTCGAGCGCGAGCAGGCCCTCGCCCTGGAAGACCCCGGCGGGGACGGTGCGGCCGGGGCGGTAGCAGACGGTCGCCCAGTTGTCGTTCGTCGGGCGGTACGGCCTCGCGTCGAGGGCGTAGGCACCGCTGGGGCTCCAGGACTGCCAGCCCTCCTCGTGGACCCGGGCGCTGCGCGGGTCCACGGGGACCGAGGCGACGGGGGTGAACGGGTTGTGCACGGGGTTCTCTTTCAAGTGGAGCCGGGTCAGCCCTTGTTGGAGCCCAGGGTGAGACCGCTGACGAACTGCCGCTGGAGCGCGAAGTAGACGATCAGGGTGGGGATCGCGGTGAGCAGGGCGCCCGCGGCGACCAGGTTGGGGTCCGTGAAGTACTGGCCGGAGAGGTTGTTCAGGGCCGAGGTGATCGGCATGTTCTCACCGGTCGAGATCAGTACGAGGGCCCAGAAGAAGTCGTTGTAGATCCAGATCGACAACAGGGTGGCCAGGGCCGCCATCGCCGGCTTGCACAGCGGCAGCGTGATCTGCCAGTACAGCCGCCACACCGAGGCGCCGTCCACGAGCGCGGCCTCGGTCAGTTCGTGCGGCAGCGAGCGCATGTAGTTGCTGAGCACGAACGCGCAGAAGCCGGACTGGAACGCCACATGGATCAGCACCAGGCCGAGCGCCGAGTCGTAGAGCTTGCCGCTCTGCGTGATGCCGGGCAGGTCGGTGAGCAGATACATCCGGTACAGCGGGGTGATGATGACCTGCTGCGGCAGCAGGTTGCCCGCCGTGAAGACCAGCAGCAGCGCGAGGTTGAGGCGGAAGTCGAAGCGGCTGACGTAGAAGGCGACCATCGACGACAGGAACAGCGTCAGAAGCACCGCCGGCACCGCGATCAGCAATGTGTTGCCGAAGTAGTGCGTCATGTCCGACTGTTCGAACGCGTTCTTGAAGTTGTCGAAGTTCAACGTGTCCGGCCAGGACACATAGCCCTTCTCGCTGGTCTCGCTGTACGGGCGCAGGGCCGAGAAGATCGCCCACAGCAGCGGGGCGAGCCACGCGAGGGCCGTGCCGGCGAGGAAGACGTGCAGCAGGATGCGGGCGGGGCGGACGGGCGCGCGCTTCTTGAGCGCGCCGGCCGCGAGGGTGGGGGCGCTCACGATCGCCGCTCCTTCCGGAAGGTGGCCACCAGGTAGGGGATGATCACGGCGAGCGAGATGACCAGCAGGACCACCGCGATCGCCGACCCGTAACCGATGCGGCTGGACTCGCCGATGATGTTGTTGGTCACCAGGATCGACAGCAACTCGGTGCCCTGGGCGCCCTTGTTGAACACGAACACCAGGTCGAAGGCGCGCAGGGCCTCGATGATGGTGACGACCAGGACGACCGTGTTGGTGGGTCGCAGCGTCGGGAAGATGACGCTCTTGAACGTCTGCCACTCATTGGCGCCGTCCAGCGCGGAGGCCTCCCTGAGCGACGGGTCGACGCTCTTCAGACCGGCCAGGTACAGGATCATCATGTAGCCGGTGTGCCGCCAGGAGGCGGCGATGAGGACGGCCCACAGATTGAGCTTGGGGTCGCCGATCCAGTCGATGTAGTGGCCCGGCTTGTTGGCGCCGATGATGCTGTTGATCAGGCCCGTGTCCGGGTTGTAGACCAGCTGCCAGACGAAGCCGATGCACGCCATGGAGATGACGACCGGCAGGAAGAACGCCGTCTGGTAGACGCGGCTGAAGCGGATCTTCTTGTCCAGCTGAATGGCGAGGAAGAGGCCGAGCGGCGTCGGGATGAGGATCAGGACGACGAACCAGATGACGTTGTGCTGGACGGCCGGCCAGAACTGCGGGTTGTCGTTGAAGAGTTGTTTGAAGTTGTCGAGGCCCACCCACTTGATCGAGTCGAACCCGATGCCGTCCCAGGTGGTGAAGGCGAGCGCGATGGAGGCGAGGGCGGTGACCCAGACCAGGGCCACGTGCAGGACCGTGGGCACGCCCGCCATCAGGGCGAGCGTGAACCGGTCACGGCGGGTCAGCAGGCGCCGATGGCCCTGGCCCGCCCGCTTGGATGCGGAGGCAGCGCCCGGAGGCGGCACGGCGGCCGCCTCCGGTGTCTTCGTCGTCATGTCGGTTGTCATGCCGTTGCTCACGAGGACGCGAAGATCTGCTTCTTCTGGCGCTCGATCGACGACAGCAAGCCGTCCACGCCCTTGGGGTTCTGGAGGAACTTCTGCAGGCCGGGCTGCATCACCGTCGAGGTGAAGTCCGGCCGGGAGTCGCGGTCCATGAACTGGGTGAGGGTCTTGGCGCCGCTGATCATGTCGAACGCCTTCTTCTGCAGCGCCGAGTAGGAGGAGGTGTCGGCCTTGCTGGAGGCGGCCACCACGCTCGGGTCGGTCTTGAGGTAGGTCTGCTCGGCCTCCGGGCTGCCCAGGTACTCCAGCAGCTTGACGACGCCGTCGTGGTTCTTGGGGGCCTTGCTGACCATGAAGCCGTCGGTGGGCGCCTCCACGGTGTCCTGGCCGTACGCGGAGTTGATCTCCGGGAAGGGGAAGAAGTCGAGGTCGTCCAGGTCGGCCTTGTTGGTGAACTGCTGGGCCACGAAGGAGCCGAGGAGGTACATGCCGGCCTTCTTGGACACCAGCGACTGGGCGGCGTCCTGCCAGGTGCGGCCCATGAAGCCGTCCTGGTGGTAGGGGAGGAGCTCGGCCCAGTGGTCGAAGACGGCCTTGACCTTGGAGTCGGTCCAGGAGGCCTTGCCCGCCATCAACTGGACGTGGAAGTCGTAGCCGTTGAGGCGGAAGTTGATCTGGTCGAAGGTGCCCATGGCGGGCCAGGCGTCCTTGTCGCCGAAGGCGATCGGGACCAGGCCGTCCTTCTTCATCTGCTTGCACAGCGCGACCAGTTCGTCCCACGTGGCGGGGACCTTGTAGCCGTGCTGCTGGAAGACGCTCTTGCGGTAGAAGATCGCCCACGGGTACGTGGTCAGCGGGACGAAGTAGTACTTGCCGTCCTCGCCCTTGCTGAGCTTCTTCATCGCGTCGGGGAAGTTGTCCCCGATCTTCGCCCACACGTCGTCGATCGGGGTGGCGAGCTTCTTGGCCGCGAAGAACTGCATCCGGTAGCCGGCGAACCAGTTGAACACGTCGTCCGGCGTGCCCTGGAGGTAGGAGTTGATCTGCTCCTGGAAGGTGTTGTGGTCCTTGGTGTTCACGTCGACCGTGATGCCGGCCTGCTTCTTGAAGGCGGCGTAGACGGACTCGAAGGCCTTCTTCGGCACGGCGTCGGACGCGTTGGAGCCGAGGGTGACGGTCTTCGGGTCCGAAGAGGCGCCGCTGCCGCCACAGGCGGACAGCAGGGGTATACCGGCGCCGGCGAGGACGGCGGCGCCACCCACTCCACGGAGCAGGGAGCGACGGCTGGGACCCGGAACGGCAAGACCCGAGGGCGAGAGGCGCATGGCGGCTCCTGAAGGCAGGGGTTCGATCAAGGGGGTGAGCCGGCCTCCGAAAGGTTCTCGAAACCGATCAGAAACCAACTCGACCGAACATCGTGGGCGTAATAACAGCCGCATGTCCGGGCATGCGTCAATACCTCACGTCCCTCTCATGCGTCTCTTGCCCGAAACGTAATCGACACGATCACTCGCAAGTTCGTTCAGAAACCAACAGCCACAGAGCCCCCACGGCGCGGACGGCCGTGGGGGCTGAGGTGAGGGGAGGCTTCCGGTTACGGTCTGACCAGTAGCTGGAAGTCGAAGGCGTACCGCGACGCCCGGTAGATGTGGGTCCCGTACTCGACGGGCCGGCCCGTGTCGTCGTACGCCGTGCGCTGCATCGTGAGCAGTGCGGCGCCCTCCTTCTCGTCGAGGCGGGCGGCCTCCTCGGCGGTGGCGGAGCGGGCGCCGACGGTCTGCCGGGCGCTGTGCAGGGTGATGCCCGCCGCGCGCATCATCCGGTACAGACCGGTCGACTCCAGGCGTTCTGTGTCGAGTTCAAGCAGGTTCGCGGGCAGGTAGTTGCACAGAAATGCCACGGGCTGGCCGTGGGTGCAGCGCAGCCGCTCCAGCAGCGTGACCTCGCTGCCCTCCGCGACGCCGAGGGCGGCGGCCACATCGGCGGGCGCCGGCACCCCCTCGTTGCGCAGCACCCGCGTGGTCGGACCCTGTCCGGCCGACTCCAGGTCGTCGTAGAGGCTGCTGAGCTCCAGCGGCCGCTTGACCTGGCTGTGCACCACCTGTGTACCGACGCCGCGCCGGCGGACCAACAGGCCCTTGTCGACCAGGGACTGGATCGCCTGGCGGACCGTGGGCCGGGACAGACCCAGGCGGACGGAGAGATCGATCTCGTTGCCCAGAAGGTTCCCCGGGGCCAGGACCCCGTGCTCGATGGCCGCCTCCAGCTGCTGGGCCAGCTGGTAGTAGAGCGGCACCGGACTGGCCCGGTCCAGGGCGAAGTCCAGGGAGTCGAGCGCGGAGCCGGGCACGGGACGAGGCTGATCAGCGGTTCTCGCCACCGGGGCACCTCCTTGCGAAGAGCGGGGACGGGATCAGGAGCGGCTGGGCAGGCCGGGGCCACAGGGGGAGTTCACAGATGCCGGCGGCGGTCGGCGACCTGGCGGTCGTAGCTCTCACGGGCCCGTACGGCGGCCTCGCGCGAGGCGGTCTCGGCGACCGGCACGTCCCACCAGGCCTCGGCGGGGGGAGCGGTGGGGGACGGGTCGGTCTCGACATGGACACAGGTCGGCCGGCCGGAGGCGCGGGCCGTGACCAGCGCCTCGCGCAGCTCCCGCACGGTCTTGGCGCGCAGGACGTCCATGCCGAGGCTGGCCGCGTTGGCGGCGAGGTCCACGGGCAGCGGGGCGCCGGAGAACGTGCCGTCCGCGACGCGGTAGCGATAGGCCGTGCCGAAGCGCTCGCCGCCCACCGACTCGGACAGACCGCCGATCGAGGCGTACCCGTGGTTCTGGATCAGGACCAGCTTGACCGGCAGCCCCTCCTGGACCGCGGTGACGATCTCGGTCGGCATCATCAGGTAGGTGCCGTCGCCGACCAGGGACCACACGACGGTGTCCGGTGCGGCCTGCTGGACGCCGAGGCCGGCCGGGATCTCGTAACCCATGCAGGAGTAGCCGTACTCCAGGTGGTACTGGCGCGGCGAGCGCGCCCGCCAGAGCTTGTGCAGATCGCCGGGGAGGGAGCCCGCCGCGTTGATCACCACGTCGTCGTCGCCGACCACCGCGTCGAGGGCGCCGAGCACCTGCGTCTGGGTCGGGACCGCGTCCTCGTCGTCGGCGCGGTAGGCGGCCTCGACCACCTGGTCCCAACGCTCCTTGCCCGCCCGGTACTCGGCCTCGTAGGCGGGGTCCACGCGGTGTCCGGCCAGCGCCTCGCCGAGCGCCTCCAGGGCGGCCCGCGCGTCGGCCACCACGGTCCGCGCGGCCAGCTTGTGGGCGTCGAAGGAGGTGATGTTGACGCCCAGGAAGCGGACGCCGGGGTGCTGGAAGAGGGTGCCGGAGGCGGTGGTGAAGTCCGTGTAGCGGGTGCCGACCCCGATGACCAGGTCGGCGGTGCGGGCGAGGTCGTCGGCCACGGCCGTGCCGGTGTGGCCGATCCCGCCCAGGTCGGCGGGGTGGTCGTGGCGCAGGGAGCCCTTGCCCGCCTGGGTGGAGGCGACCGGGATGCCCGTGGCGTCCACGAAGGACTTCAGCGCCTCCTCGGCCTCGCTGTGGTGGACTCCGCCGCCCGCGACGATCAGCGGGCGCTCGGCGGCCCGGATCGCGCGGACCGCCCCGGCCAGCTCGACCGGGTCGGGAGCGGGGCGCCGTACCCGCCAGATCCGCTCGGCGAAGAACTCCTCGGGCCAGTCGTACGCCTCCGCCTGTACGTCCTGCGGCAGGGCGAGGGTGACGGCTCCGGTCTCGGCCGGGTCGGCGAGCACGCGCATGGCGTTCAGCGCGGAGGGGATCAGCGCCTCCGGGCGGGTGACGCGGTCGAAGTACCGCGACACCGGGCGCAGGGTGTCGTTCACGGAGATGTCCGCCTCGACCGGGTGCTCCAGCTGCTGGAGCAGCGGATCGGGGGCGTGGCTCGCGAAGTAGTCGCCGGGCAGGAGCAGGACCGGCAGCCGGTTGATGGTCGCCAGGGCCGCGCCGGTCACGAGGTTGGTGGCGCCGGGGCCGATGGACGTCGTCACGGCCTGCGCGGAGAGGCGGTTGAGCTGGCGGGCGTAGCCGACCGCCGCGTGCACCATGGACTGTTCGTTGCGGCCCTGGTGGTACGGCATGACGGGGGGTGTGGGGGGTGTCCCCCCACTGGGCACAGTGGAGTGCTCGATGAGCGCCTGGCCGATGCCGGCGACATTGCCGTGGCCGAAGATGCCCCAGGTGCCGGCGATCAGCCGGTGCCGTACCCCGTCGCGCTCGGTGTACTGGGCGGACAGGAACCGTACCAGCGCCTGGGCGACGGTCAGGCGGACAGTGGTCGTGCTCATCAGGGCCTCTCGGGTGCGGTGTACAGCGGCAGACGGGGGTCGACGGGCCGGTCCGGCCAGGTGTCACGGATCCAGGCGTGGTCGGGGTGGTCGCGGATCAGCCAGGCCCGCTCGGGCTCCGGCCCCGCCATGACGTTCAGGTAGTACATGTGGTGGCCGGGCACGGCCATGGACGGTCCGTGCCAGCCGTCCGGGACGAGGACGACATCCTTGTTACGCACCTCGGCCAGGACGTCGGTGCCGCGGCCCCGGCCGGACGGCGAGACCCGCTGGTAGCCCAGGCCCGGAGTGCCGTCGTGGGACTGGAACTCGAAGTAGTAGATCTCTTCGAGCACGGACTCCTCACCGGGGCGGTGCTCGTCGTGCTTGTGCGGCGGGAAGGAGGACCAGTTGCCGCCCGGGGTGATCACCTCGACCGCGATGAGCCTGTCGCACTCGAAGGCGCCTGCGGCAGCGAAGTTGTTGACCTGACGGGAGCAGTTCCCGGTGCCGCGCAGCTCCACCGGCACGTCGGACGCCGGTCCGTGGCGCGCGGGCAGCCGCCGGGTGCAGCGGGCACCGGTGAGCGCGAAGCGCCCGCCGCCGGCCGAGGTGACGGTCGTACGGGCGTCGCGCGGCACGTACGCGAAGTCGGTGACGGCGGCGAACACGCTGTCCCGGCCGTCGAGGCGGAAGGTGTCCCGGCCGAACTCGTCGACGGCGGTGACGGTGCAGCCGCCGCTGAGCGGGAGGACGATCCACTCGCTCTCGTCGGTGTCGAAGGTGTGCGAGCCGCCCGGCGGCAGCTCCAGCACGCGCAGGCCGGCGAAGCCCCACCCCGCGGTCTCGGGCGAGACGTCCACGGCGTACGGGCCGCCCAGGGCCTTGCCGGCCGGCAGGTGGAACGGGCTGTTCATCGTCGCCTCCGGGTCACAACAGGCCCACGGTCGTGTCCACCGCCTGCTCCACACTGCCCTCGGCGGGATAGAGCAGGGAGCGGCCGACGACCATGCCGTGGACGGTGGGGAGCCGCAGCGCCTTGCGCCAGCGTTCGTACGCGCCCTCCTGGTCGTCGCCGATCTCGCCGCCGAGGAGTACGGCGGGCAGGGTCGAGGTCTCCATGACCTCGGCCATGTCGTCGGGGTTCTCGGTGACGGGGAGCTTCAGCCAGGTGTAGGCGGAGGTGCCGCCCAGAGCGGAGGCTATGGCGATGGAGCGGGTCACGGCCTCGGCGGACAGATCGTTGCGGACCGCGCCCCCGGTCCTGCGGGAGATGAACGGCTCGACGAACACGGGCAGTCGGCGCGCGGCCATGTCGTCCACCGCGCGGGCGGTGGACTCCAGCGTGGTCAGCGAGCCCGGGTCCGAGTAGTCGATACGGAGCAGGAGTTTGCCCGCGTCGAAGCGGAGCCGCTCGATGTCCTCGGCGCGGTGCCCGGTGAACCGGTCGTCCATCTCGAAGGAGGCACCGGCCAGACCGCCCCGGTTCATCGAGCCCATGACCACCTTGCCGTCCAGCGCCCCGAGCAGCAGCAGGTCCTCCAGGACGTCGGCGGTGGCCAGCACCCCGTCGACCCCGGGCCGCGACAGCGCCACGCACAGCCGCTCCAGCAGGTCGCTCCGGTTGGCCATCGCCAGCCCCCGGCCGCCGACGCCCAGGGCGCCGCGCGCCGGGTGGTCGGCGGCCACGATCATCAGACGGCCGTCGTCGCCGAGCAGGGGGCGACGCACCCGGCGGGCGGCCGCCTCGGCGATCGCCTCCGGGTGCCGGGCCCTGACGGTGGCGAGCTCGGGGATGGTGAGGGTCAAGACGGACTCCGTTCGGGGGTGGCACGCGCGAGGAGGTCCTCGACCTCGGCCTCGGCCTCGGTGGGCATCGCGGAGGAACAGGCGAGGCGGGAGGCGACCGGGGCGCCGGCCGCGCCTGCGTACCGCATGGTCTCGGCCAGGTCCCGGCCGCCGAGCAGCCCGTGGACGAGCGAGCCCGGCGGGACCGCCACATCGGCCGCCGAACCCCCGAGGTACTTCCCGAAGGACTCCTCCCGGGCCAGGGGTACACCTGTTTGCAACGGGTAGAGATCAACTTCGATACGGCCCATCGTGATCAGGTCGAAGGGCTGGGATGCTGACGTGGCCATGGGCTCAGGTGTAGGTCCCGTCGGGTCGTGCTGTCAATGGTTTGTACTTACATTCGGACCTGAGCGTGAAATGATGTCTTAACAAAGTATTGACAGCGGGCGCGAGGGGGACTTTGATCCCGTCCCAACACACAGACAGCACATGACCCGGACCGCCGCCCGGCGCCGGGCCCGGATCCCCGTAGATCCGCCCCCTTTTCTCGTCGCACAGTGAGGTGCCGGAAAGATGGACCGCTCTTCGTACTCCCGCTCCCGCAGACTGGCCCCCGTGGTGGCCGTGGCCGCCGCGGCGGCGCTCACCCTCGCCGGCTGCTCCAGCAGCTCCGGCGGCAAGAAGTCCGAAGAGGGTGGTTCGAACGCCTCCGCGGGCAAGGCCACCACTCCCCGGATGACGGTCGCGCTGGTGACGCACCAGGCACCGGGTGACACCTTCTGGGACATCGTCCGCAAGGGCGCGGAGGCCGCCGCGGCCAAGGACAACATCAAGCTCGTCTACTCGGCCGACCCGAACGCGGGCAACCAGGCCAACCTGGTGCAGAACGCGATCGACCAGAAGGTCGACGGCATCGCCATCACCCTCGCCAAGCCGGACGCCATGAAGGACGTCGTGAACAAGGCGAAGTCCGCGAACATACCGGTGGTCGGCCTCAACTCCGGTGTGAGCGACTGGAAGAAGCTGGGCCTGATGGAGTTCTTCGGCCAGGACGAGGGCGTGGCCGGCGAGGCGCTCGGCAAGCGGCTGAACGAGGCCGGCGCCAAGAAGGCCGTGTGTGTGATCCAGGAGCAGGGCAACGTCGGCCTGACCCAGCGCTGCGACGGCGTGAAGAAGACGTTCTCCGGCACGCTTGAGACGCTGTACGTGAACGGCACCGACATGCCGTCGGTGAAGTCGACCATCACCGCCAAGCTCAAGCAGGACAGCGGCATCGACTACGTGGTCGCCCTCGGCGCGCCCTACGCCCTGACCGCCGTCCAGTCCGTGGGCGACGCGGGCAGCAAGGCGAAGGTCGCCACCTTCGACCTCAACAAGGACCTGACCGGCGCGATCTCCAAGGGGACGATCCAGTTCGCGGTCGACCAGCAGCCCTACCTGCAGGGCTACCTGGCGGTCGACTCCCTGTGGCTCTACAAGAACAACGGCAACTACATGGGCGGCGGGGAGCAGCCGGTGCTGACCGGCCCGGCCTTCGTCGACAAGACCAATGTCGACAAGGTCGCCCAGTTCGCCGCGAAGGGCACCCGGTGATGAGCATGACCCAGCAGGCTGGGCCGGCGGTGGGCACACCGCCGGCCTCCGGCCCCAAGGCGACCGACGGCCGTACGGCCCAGCGCCCCCTGGCGCTGCGGCTGCTGGCCCGGCCCGAAGTGGGCGTCTTCCTCGGCGCGGTGGCCGTGCTCGTGTTCTTCCTGATCGCGGCGCCCGCGGTCCGCCAGGGCAGCTCGATGGCCACCGTGCTCTACCAGTCGTCGACCATCGGCATCATGGCCCTGCCGGTCGCCCTGCTGATGATCGGCGGGGAGTTCGACCTGTCCTCCGGTGTCGCCGTGATCACCTCGGCGCTCACCGCGAGCATGCTCAGCTACCAGCTGACCATGAACGTGTGGGTGGGCGTCATCGTCGCCCTCATCGCCTCCCTCGGGGTCGGCGCGTTCAACGGCTGGATGGTGATGCGCACCGGGCTGCCCAGCTTCCTGGTCACCCTGGGCACATTCCTGATCCTGCAGGGCGTGAACCTGGCCGTCACCAAGCTGATCACCGGCAACGTCGCCACCGACGACATCAGCAACATGGACGGCTTCGACCAGGCCAAGAAGATCTTCGCGTCGTCGTTCGACATCGGCGGCGTCCAGGTGAAGATCACCGTCGTGTGGTGGCTGGTCTTCGCCGCGCTCGCCACCTGGGTGCTGCTGCGCACCAAGTACGGCAACTGGATCTACGCGGTCGGCGGCAACAAGGACAGCGCCCGCGCGGTCGGTGTCCCGGTCGCCTTCACCAAGATCACGCTGTTCATGACCGTCGGCTTCGGCGCCTGGTTCATGGGCATGCACAACCTGTTCTCCTTCAACACCGTGCAGTCCGGCGAGGGCGTCGGCCAGGAGCTGATCTACATCGCCGCGGCGGTGATCGGCGGCTGTCTGCTCACCGGCGGCTACGGCTCCGCCATCGGCCCGGTCTTCGGCGCCTTCATGTTCGGCATGGTGAACCAGGGCATCGTCTACGCCGGCTGGAACCCCGACTGGTTCAAGGCCTTCCTGGGCGTGATGCTGCTCGGCGCCGTCCTCATCAATCTGTGGGTCAGTCGCACGGCGACCCGGAGGTGACTTCATGACGACCAACGGAACCCACGGAGCCGTCCTCCAGGACGCCGCGCCCGACGGCGCGGACCGCCCCATCGTCGAACTGCGCAACGCGGGCAAGTCGTACGGCAACATCCGCGCCCTGCACGGCGTCGATCTGACGGTCCGCCCCGGCAAGGTGACCTGCGTCCTCGGCGACAACGGCGCCGGCAAGTCCACCCTGATCAAGATCGTCTCCGGGCTGCACCAGCACACCGAGGGCGACTTCCTGGTCGACGGCGAACCGGTGCGCTTCACCAGCCCGCGCGAGGCCCTCGACAAGGGCATCGCCACCGTCTACCAGGACCTGGCCACCGTGCCCCTGATGCCGGTGTGGCGGAACTTCTTCCTCGGCTCCGAGATGACCAAGGGCCCCTGGCCGGTCCGCCGTCTCGACATCGACCGCATGAAGCAGACCGCGGACCAGGAACTGCGCAACATGGGCATCGTCCTCGACGACCTCGAGCAGCCCATCGGCACGCTCTCCGGCGGCCAGCGCCAGTGCGTGGCGATCGCCCGCGCCGTCTACTTCGGCGCCCGCGTCCTGATC
The DNA here is from genome assembly GCF_042895285.1 of Streptomyces sp. NPDC001406. Classification (NCBI taxonomy): domain Bacteria; kingdom Bacillati; phylum Actinomycetota; class Actinomycetes; order Kitasatosporales; family Streptomycetaceae; genus Streptomyces; species Streptomyces sp. NPDC001406. The sequence continues at coordinate 149,114 of NZ_JBIAWG010000006.1, read as the reverse complement.
CTGGACGAGCCGACCGCCGCACTCGGTGTCAAGCAGTCCGGTGTCGTGCTGAAGTACATCGCCGCCGCCCGCGACCGCGGCCTCGGCGTCATCTTCATCACCCACAACCCGCACCACGCCTACATGGTCGGTGACCACTTCAGCGTGCTGCGCCTGGGCACCCTCGAACTCAGCGCCGACCGCAGCCAGGTCAGCCTGGAGGAGCTGACCAACCACATGGCCGGCGGCGCCGAACTCGCCGCGCTCAAGCACGAACTCGCGCAGGTGCGCGGTGTGGACGTCGATGAGCTCCCCGAGGAGAAGGACCTCACCGCACCCGTCGCGACCCACCCCGAAGGGACCTCCTGACCATGGCGAACGCCCTCGACCGCATCCGGGTGGGCTCGGCCCCCGACTCCTGGGGCGTCTGGTTCCCCGAAGACCCCCAGCAGGTGCCCTGGGAACGCTTCCTGGACGAGGTGGCCGAGGCCGGCTACTCCTGGATCGAACTGGGCCCGTACGGCTATCTGCCCACGGACCCCGCCCGCCTCACCGACGAGGTGAACAAGCGGAACCTGAAGGTGTCGGCGGGCACGGTCTTCACCGGCCTGCACCGCGGACCCGCCGTCTGGGAGTCCACCTGGGCGCACGTCGGCCAGGTCGCCGAGCTCACCCAGGCGATGGGAGCCGGGCACCTGGTGGTGATCCCCTCCTTCTGGCGCGACGACAAGACCGCCGAGATCCTGGAGCCGCCGGAGCTCACCGCCGAGCAGTGGACCCACCTCGCCCAGGGCATGGAACGGCTCGGCCGCGAGGTCAAGGACACGTACGGCCTCGACATCGTGGTGCACCCGCACGCCGACACGCACATCGACACCGAGGAGCACGTCGAGCGGTTCCTCGACGCGACCGACTCCGATCTGGTCAACCTCTGCCTGGACACCGGTCACTACGCCTACTGCGGCGGCGACAGCGTCAAGCTCATCGAGACGTACGGCGAACGCATCGGCTATCTGCACCTCAAGCAGGTCGACCCGGAGATCCTCGCGGACGTCGTGGCGAACGGGGTGCCGTTCGGCCCGGCGGTGCAGCGCGGGGTGATGTGCGAGCCGCCTTCCGGCGTACCGGAGTTGGGGCCCGTGCTGGAAGCGGCCCAGAAGCTCGGCGTCGATCTGTTCGCCATCGTCGAGCAGGACATGTACCCGTGCGAGCCGGACAAGCCGCTGCCCATCGCGGTGCGCACGCGGCAGTTCCTGAGGTCGTGCGGGGCGTGAACGGGCGGCCGTGACGGAGCGTTGCCGCACCGTCACGTCGTCGAGCGGGAGTGCCCGCGTGCCGCCGTCTCCGACAGGCGACGGCGCGCGGGCACTTCTATGCTGGGGTCCAGGGCATGCGTCCTCACCCGGGAGTTGAGCCCATGTCGCACTCCTCGACCCGACTGCGCAAGGGGGCCGTGGTCGTCACCGCGGTGGGGATGCTGCTGGTGCCGGCCGCGGGTACGACCGCCGTGGCCCTGCCCTCTACGGCTCCCCTCGCCGCCGCGGTCGCCGATCCGCCCTCGCCGTCGCCCTCCGGCGGCGACGTCCGCACGCTCACGCCCGCCGTGCGGCGGCAGCTCGACGCGACCGTGCAGCGGGTCATGCAGGAGGCGAACGTCCCGGGTGTGATGGTCGGGATCTGGACGCCCGACAAGGGCCGGTACGTGAAGTCCTTCGGCGTCGCCAACAAGACCAACGACCGGGCGATGACCCCCGACCTCTACATGCGGATCGGCAGCGAGACCAAGACGTTCACGGTGACGGCGCTGCTGAAGCTGGTCGACCAGGGCAAGGTGGGCCTTGACGACACGATCGACAAGTACGTCAGCGGCGTACCGAACGGGGACAGGATCACGCTGCGCCAGCTGGCCGGGATGCGCAGCGGGCTCTTCAACTACTCCGAGGACGACGGCTTCTTCAAGGCGCTGACGTCCGATCCGCAGCGGCCCTTCACCCCGCAGGAACTGCTCGACTACGCCTTCCGGCACCCGGTGCTGTTCCCACCGGGGGAGAAGTTCGACTACTCCAACACCAACCTGATCCTGCTCGGCCTGGTCGTCGAGAAGGCCAGTGGCACACCGCTCGGTGACTACATCCAGCACAACATCCTGGACCCGGCCGGCCTCAGGCACACCCTCTTCCCGACCGGCAACGAATTCCCGCAGCCGCACGCGCAGGGCTACACCGACCAGACGGCGACCGGCCAGGTGACGGACTCGGCCGACTGGAACCCCTCCTGGGGCTGGGCGGCCGGCGCGATGATCTCCGACCTGGAGGATCTGCGGGTCTGGGCGCGCACGGTGGCCACGGGCCGGCTTCCCGACGGCGGGATCCTGATCAGCCCCGCGGTCCAGGCGCAGCGGCTCACCACGCCGCCGACCGCCATTCCGGGCGCCGGGTACGGCCTCGGCATCTTCGACGTCCAGGGCTGGATCGGGCACAACGGCTCCCTGCCCGGCTACGAGTCCCTGACCATCTATCTGCCGTCGGCCCGGGCGACCCTGGTCGTCCTCCTCAACACCGACATCAACTACAACGGCCAGGAGCCCAGCACCGTCTTCGGCGACGCGATCACGTCGATCATCTCCCCGAACCACGTCTTCAACCTGCCGGCGGAACCCGCGGCGCGCTGAGAACGTTCAGGAGGGTGACGGGGATGGGAACGCGGTACGGGGAGGACGAGTTGACGCACACGGAGCACGAGGAGACGACACCGGCCGCTGCCGAGGCCACGCTGCGCCGGGCCAGGTTCGGCGCACTGCCTGAGCGGGTCCGCCCGCAGGACACCGTGGAGGAGAGGCCGGCCGCACCACGGGATCCGGCGCGGGACGCGTACAACCCCGACGAGTGGATGGTCCGCTACTGCCTGTGAGGTTCGACCGATCGGCCCGGCGGCGCCGTGCTCGATCAGGCCTTCCGCACAGTCGAACACCGTCTGCCGGGCGGGCCGGGGCTGCCGGCGAAGAAGGCGATGGGACCTCGCGGTGGTGTACCGGCTGCGACGGCCGGGGGCGGGGGCGATCGCGCGCGGCAACGGGTCCCCGAGGGCACTGCTCATTGCCGGGCTCGACCCCGAGGACGTGCTCCTCCAACTCGGCGTACTGCGGCGCACCGACCGCGGCTGCGACGGCGAGGCGAGGGCGGAGCGGATCCTCGGCCTCGTCGTCGACGGACCGCGCGCCCAGGGCCTGCCGTCGTGCGACACGGCCCGGGGCCCGCTGTCAGGCGCCGCGTACCTCCTCGATCGTCACCGGGCGGTGCTCGTGCAGTGACAGCGTGCAGGCCTCCGCGATCCAGCCGGCCTCCAGGGCGTCCGCGACCGTGCAGGGAGAGGGCCGGGTGCCGGCGACGACCTCGGTGAACGCGGTGAGTTCGGCGCGGTAGGCGTCGGTGAAGCGGTCCATGAAGAAGTCGTGCGGGGTGCCGGACGGGAAGGTCACACCGGGCTCGACCGAGCGCAGCGGGAGCTTGTCCTCCAGGCCGACGGCGATGGAGTCCTGGAAGCCGTGCAACTCCATGCGGACGTCGTAACCCCGGGCGTTGTGGCGGCTGTTGGAGACCACGGCGATGGTGCCGTCGTCGAGGGTGAGGATCGCCCCGGTGGTGTCCGCGTCGCCCGCGTCCTTGATGTAGTCGGCGCCCCGGTTGCCGCCCACGGCGTACACCTCGGTCACCTCGCGGCCGGTCACCCAGCGGATGATGTCGAAGTCGTGGACGGAGCAGTCCCGGAAGATCCCGCCGGACGCGGCGATGTACGCGGCCGGGGGCGGCGCCGGGTCCAGCGTCGTCGAGCGGACCGTGTGGAGCTTGCCCAGCCCGCCGCTGCGCACGGCGGCCCGCGCGGCGACGAAACCGGCGTCGAAGCGGCGGTTGTAGCCGATCTGGATCGGGACGCCGCTGCCCTCGACGGCCTTGAGCACCTCGACGCCCTCCGCCATGGTGCGGGCGACGGGCTTCTCGCAGAAGACCGGGACGCCGGCCTCGACGCCGGCCAGGAGCAGGGCGGGGTGGGCGTCGGTGGCCGCCGCCACGACGAGACCGTCCACTCCGGCGGCCAGGACCGCCTCGGGCGAGTCCGCGACCTCGGCCCCGAACCGCTCCGCGGCGGCCTTGGCCGCCTCCGCGAACGGGTCGGCGACGACGAGGGACTCGACGGCGTCCAGCGCGGACAGGGTCTCGGCGTGGAAGGCGCCGATGCGGCCGAGGCCGAGGATTCCGATACGCATGGGGGTGCAGCTCCTAGGACGGTGCGGTGCGGTTGGTGCGAAGTGCGAAGCGGCTGTGCGAAAGGGTCAGTCGAGGCCGCCGAGAACGTTCTGGTCCCAGTCGATCACCGAACCCGTGACCACGCCCGACCGGTCCGACAGCAGGAGGACCACGAAGTCGGCGATCTCGTCCGGTTGGCCCAGCTTGCCCATCGGCAGCCTGGCCGCGGCCTGCTCGCGCCAGTCGTCCCCGGCGTCGTGGAAGGCCCGCTGTGTCGCGTCCTCGCCCTCGGTCGCCGTCCAGCCGATGTTCAGGCCGTTGATCCGGATGCGGTCCCAGCGGTGGGCGTGCGCCGCGTTGCGGGTCAGACCGATCAGACCGGCCTTGGCGGCGACGTACGGGGCCAGGAAGGGCTGCCCGCCGTGTGCCGACGACGTGATGATGTTGACGATGGTGCCGGGCGCCTTGCGCTCCACCATGTCGGCCACCGCCGCCTGCATCGCGAAGAACGGGGCCTTGAGGTTGATCGCGATGTGCGCGTCGAACAGTTCGGGCGTGGTGTCCAGCAGGGTGCCCCGCGAGGTCAGCCCCGCCGAGTTGACCAGGCAGTCGATCCGGCCGTACGCGTCGACCACCTCGGCCACGGAGGCCTTGGCCCGGTCGGCGTCCGACAGGTCGGCCTGCACGTACATCGCCCTGCCCCCGGCCGCCGTCAGCTCGGCCACCAGTGCCTCGCCCGGCTCGGGGCGGCGGCCGGTGACGGCCACCGTGGCGCCCTCGCGGACCGCGGCCCGGGCGATGGCGGCGCCGACCCCCTGACTGCCGCCGTTGACGAGGACGACCTTGTCGTCGAGAAGTCCCATGATGTGCTTGCCCTTTCAGCTCTCGCGCCGCGGCCCTGTCATTCTTGTCAGTACAAACCCCTCCAACAACCAGCAGCGAGCCATCAAAAACCCCTCAAGGAGCGCCGCCGTGGGCCATCCCTTCCCGATCCGTGAGATCGCACGTCAGGCAGGTCTCAGCGAGGCCACCGTGGACCGCGTGCTGAACGGCAGGGGAGGGGTGCGGGAGAGCACCGCCGAGGAGGTCCGCCGGGCCATCGCCGACCTGGACCGGCAGCGCACCCAGGTGCGGCTGGTCGGCCGCACGTTCATGGTCGACATCGTGATGCAGGCGCCGGAGCGGTTCACCACGGCCGTACGCGCCGCCCTGGAGGCGGAGCTGCCGTCGCTGCACCCGGCCGTGCTGCGCTCCCGCTTCCACTTCCGGGAGACCGGGCCGGTGGCGGAGCTGGTCGCGACCCTGGACCGGGTCACCCGGCGGGGCTCCCAGGGCGTGATCCTCAAGGCACCGGACGTCCCCGAGGTCACGGCCGCCGTCGGCCGGCTCGCCACCGCGGGGATCCCCGTCGTGACCCTGGTGACCGACCTTCCCGCGAGTGCCCGGCTGGCGTACGTCGGCATCGACAACCGGGCCGCGGGCGCGACCGCGGCGTACCTCATGGGGCAGTGGCTCGGCGACCGTCCCGGCAATGTCCTCACCAGCCTCAGCAGCGGCTTCTTCCGCAACGAGGAGGAGCGCGAGATGGGCTTCCGCGGCGTCATGCGGGCCCGGCACCCCGAGCGCACGCTCGTCGAGATCGCCGAGGGGCAGGGCCTGGACGCGACCCAGTACGACCTCGTCCGGGCCGCCCTGGATCGCGACCCCGGCATACGGGCGGTCTACTCGATCGGCGGCGGCAACATCGCGACGCTACGGGCCTTCGAGGACCTGGGCCGCGAGTGCGCCGTGTTCGTCGCCCACGACCTCGACCACGACAACACCCGGCTGCTGCGCGAGCACCGCCTGTCCGCCGTGCTCCACCACGACCTGCGCCACGACCTGCGCGAAGCCTGCCACCTGGTGATGCGCGCCCACGGCGCGCTACCGCCCACGGGACCGGTCGCGCCGTCGTCGATCCAGGTGGTCACGCCCTACAACATGCCTACGGAGTCGGCACGTTGACCCAACCGCCCGTCTCGGCGGACCGCGTCATCGCGTCCAGTACGGCGGCACTGCGCACGGCGTCCGTGAGGGTGGTGCCGTACGGTCTGCCCTCGGCGATCGAGCGCAGGAAACGGTACGCCTCGATGACCTTCAGGTCGTCGTAGCCCATGGCGTTGGCCGCGCCCGGCTGGAACGCGGCGAACTCGCCGTCGCCGGGGCCGACGTACACCGTGCTGACGGGCTGGTCCTGGTACGTCGTGCCGCGGCTGAGGGCCAGTTCGTTCATCCGGCGGAAGTCCCAGAAGAGCGCGCCCTTGGTGCCGTGCACCTCGAAGCCGTAGTTGTTCTGCTCGCCGACCGAGACCCGGCAGGCCTCCAGGACACCGCGGGCGCCGGAGGCGAAACGCAGCAGGCAGTTGACGTAGTCCTCGTTCTCGACGGGGCCGAGCTCACCGCCGGAGGCGAGGGCGTGCCCGGCGGTGGCGCCCGTCGGACGGGCCCGCTCCGGCACGAACACCGCGGTGTCGGCGGTCAGCGAGGCGATGTCGCCGAGCAGGAAGCGGGCCAGGTCGGCGCCGTGCGAGGCCAGGTCCCCGAGCACCCCGCTGCCGCCGCGCTCACGCTCGTACCGCCAGGTCAGGGCGCCGTCGGGATGGGCCGCGTAGTCGCTGAACAGCCGGATCCGCACATGTGTCACCGCGCCGATGTCCCCCGAGGCGATCAGCGCGCGGGCGGCCTCCACGGCGGGCGCGTTGCGGTAGTTGAAGCCGACCGCGCCGTGCACACCGGCCCCGGCCACCGCGTCGGCCACCGCGCGGGCGTCCTCGGCGGTCAGGCCCACCGGCTTCTCGATCCAGATGTGCTTGCCGGCCGCGGCCATCGCGACGCCGATCTCCCGGTGCAGAAAGTTCGGGGCGGTGATGCTGACCGCCTGGACGCGCGGATCCGCGGCCACCTCGCGCCAGTCGCGGGTCGTCGTGGCGAACCCGAACTGCGCGGCGGCCTCCTCGGCCCGGCCCGGCACCTCCTCGGCGACCGTCACCAGGCGCGGCCGCAGGGCGAGCCCCGGGTAGTGGTGCGCAACGCGGGCGTACGCCTGGGTGTGCACGCGGCCCATCCAGCCGAATCCGACGACGGCGACACCGAGCGCATCCACCATGACAGCCCCTTGCCCCTCTTTGGACCGGTCCATTTCTTGTCCAGGCCACACTGGGAGCCGAATTCCGATGTGTCAAGCCCTTTGACAACCGCGCCCACCACATGGAACGGTCCATGTCATGAGACCGCCGACGATCCGCGACGTGGCCGAGCAGGCCGGAGTGTCCAAGTCGCTGGTCTCACTGGTGCTGCGCGGCTCGGACCAGGTGCGACCCGAGAAGCGGGAGGCGGTGCTGCGCGCGGTACGGGAACTCGGCTACCGGCCGAACGCGGCCGCGCGCAGCCTGAGCGAGCAGCGCACCCGCACCGTCGGCGTCCTCCTCAACGACCTGCGCAACCCGTGGTTCGTCGACCTCCTCGACGGCCTGAACTCATTGCTGCGCGACAACGGCCTGCACATGCTCCTCGCCGACGCCCGGCTGAACCGCCGCACCGGCGACGACCTCACCGGCCCCTTCCTGGATCTGGGCGTGGACGGCCTGGTGGCGGTCGGCACCCTGCCCGAACCGGCCGTTCTCGGCGCGGTTGCCGAGCGGATGCCGGTCGTCGTCGCGGGCGCCCGCGAACCGGAGCTGCCGGGCGTGGACGTCGTCGCGGGCGACGACGAGACCGGCGCACGCCTCGTCACCGAGCACCTCATCGGGCTCGGCCACCGCCGGATCGCGCACATCGCCGGGTACGGCGCCGTCGGCGAGCTGCGCCGGCGCAGCTTCGAGGCGACGATGCGGGCGCACGGCCTGGCGGCCGAGGCGCGGATCGAGGCGAGCGACATGACGGAGGAGGGTGGCTATCGCACCACCGTCCGGCTGCTCAGCCGCCCGGACCGGCCCACCGCCATCCTCGCCGTCAACGACATCGCCTCCGTCGGCGCGCTGTCGGCGGCCGAGGAGCTGGGGCTGCGGGTGCCGCGGGACGTCTCGGTGACCGGCTACGACAACACGAGCATCGCCCGGCTGCGCCACGTCTGGCTGACCACCGTCGACACGGCTCCGCACGAGGTCGGCCGGCGCGCCGCCCGCTGCCTCCTCGACCGCTTCGAGCGGCCCGGGGCAGCGGGCCGGGTCCACCTCGCCGCACCGACCCTCAAGATCAGGGGCACCTCCGCGGCGCCCCCCGGCCTCACAGATTGATCGCGTAGGCCTTGCGCAGCGTCTCGTGCACCGTCCACGTCGTACGGTCGCCCGCGCGCAGTACGGCCATGTCGCCGGGCCCGACCTCCAGCGTCGGCCCGCCCTCGACCTCGATCGTCGCCGAGCCGCTGACGACGACGAACAGCTCGTCCGCCTCGGTGTCGGTGACCACCCCCGGGGTGATCTGCCAGATCCCGCGGAGCTGCCGGCCGTCCTCCGACTCCCAGACCACCTTTCCGGTCACCTCGGGCGACCCGGAGACGATCTGCTCCGGGTCGAGGGGCTCGGGTTCGAGCTCGGCGTCCGGGATGTGGAGAGCGAAGCTGTGGGTCATGAGGCGACCCTAGCGAGTTCACCGGCGCCCGCGCCGTCGACAGAATGTGGGGCATCGGGCCTGGTGGGAGGACACTTCGTCGGGGCGAAGCAAAGTGGCGGCGCCGCCGGACGCGGGTGAACGTAAGGAGTATGGACGACTCCACGGATGCCCCCGAGCCCCGCCCGCACGGCACCCGCGAAGCCGTCCTCTTCGGCGGGGTCTACGGCGCCGTACTGGCCAGCGCGATGGTCGCCGCGCTCACCGAGTACGGCCACTCCTCCCAGGCCAGCCGTCGCTACGACGCCCTCTGGCTGCTGGTGACCGCGTTCGCCTCCGCCCTCGCGCACGGCTACGCCCACTACATCGCCGAGCGGGGCCCGCACCGGGGCTGGGAGATCCTGCGCATCCTGGCCGACGAGTGGCCGCTGGTCGCGGCCGTGATCCCCACGGTCTTCATCCTCGCGGGGGCCGGGTGGGGCTGGTGGTCCGCCAGCGGGGTCGAGTACCCGGCGTTCGTCCTGAACATCCTCATCCTGTTCGTCCTGGGGCTGGTCACCGCCCGCCGGTCGGCGCGCAGCCGGCCCATGGCCGTGCTGATCGGCGCGGGGGACGCGCTGCTCGGGGTGGTCGTGGTGGTGGCGAACGCGCTCATCCATTAGCCGGGAGTCCGGCGTGACCAGGCCCTTCCGGCACGCCCGCTCGGCCTCGGCATCGGCCGACCTCAGCGCGTGACGCGCACGCCGTCCAGTGCGATCGCCAGCACGCGGTCGCGCTGGGCGTCGTCGTCGAAGGAGGTCGCCGTGATCCCGGCTACCAGCCGCAGCAGGTCGCCGAAGTCCATGTCGGCGCGTGCCTCGCCCGCCTTCTGCGCCCGCTCCAGCAGCGGTCCGCCGGCGGAGTACATCGAGTCGCGGCAGGCCTGGAAGATCTCCGACTCGTCGTTGAGGGCCTCGCGCACCGCGCGCTTGGTGACCATGTAGCCCGTGAACCGGTCCAGCCAAGTGGTCAGCGCCTGCCACGGCGGCAGCTCGGCCGCCTCTACGGCGGCCCGGCACAGGGCGTTCACCTCGTCCGCGTAGACGCTCTCGAAGAGGTCGCGGCGGGTGGGGAAGTTCCGGTACAGCGTGCCGATGCCGACGCCCGCGCGCCGGGCGATGTCCTCCAGCGAGGCCTCCGCGCCGTGCTCCGCGAACGCCTCGCGCGCGGCCGCGAGCAGGGCGTCGAAGTTGCGGGCGGCGTCCTTACGGTGCGGCCGCCGGGACGCGACGATCTCGCTGACGGGGAAAGGCTCGGCCGACACTGCTGCCTCCCGGGGCGGGAATCGAATTGAAGCGGAGGTGCACCTCCGCTATGGTGGAGGGGTACCTCCACTTTAGCAGTCCGGGGGTGCACCGGCCGTGGGCAGACGTGTATCCGCGGCGACCCCGGACACCCCTCATTCCTCTCATTCCTCCCGCTCCGATTCGGAGAGGCTCTGTCGTGCCCCGAAACTCCACCCGCCTCACCTTCGCGGTCCTCGCGACCGGTGCGGGCGTGTTCGCCATGCTGCAGTCGCTGATCGCGCCGGCCCTGCCGACCGTCCAGCACGCCATGCACAGCTCCCAGTCCACCGCGACCTGGGTGATGACGGCGTATCTGCTGTCCGCCTCGGTCTTCACGCCGATCCTCGGCCGCGTCGGCGACCTGGTCGGCCGCAAGCGCACCCTCGTCGCCGTCCTCGTGGCCGTCCTCGCCGGCTGTCTGGTCGCCGCGCTCGCGCCGAACATAGGCGTCCTGATCGTGGCCCGGGTCGTCCAGGGCGTCGGCGGCGCCCTGTTCCCGCTGTCGTTCGGCATCATCCGGGACGAGTTCGCTCCTGCCCGGGTCAGCGGCAGCATCAGCAACCTGTCCGCGGTGATCGCGGCCGGTGGGGGCGTCGGCATGGTGGCCGCCGGTCCCATCGTGTCCGCGCTCGACTACCGCTGGCTGTTCTGGATCCCGGTCGCCGTCGTCGCCGCCACCGTGCCGATCGCCCTGCGCTATGTGCCCGAGTCGCCCAACCGGGCCGAGGGAAGCGTCAGTTGGCTCGGTGCCGGACTGCTGTCGGCCTGGCTGGTGGCCCTGCTCCTGCCGCTCAGTCAGGCGGGGCAGTGGGGCTGGGGCTCGGTGAAGGTGCTCGGGCTCTTCGCGGCCGCCGCCGTGCTGTTCGCCGGTTGGCTGCTGGTCGAGGCCCGCTCCCGCACCCCGCTGATCGACCTGCGCGTGATGCGGCTGCCCGCCGTGTGGACCACCAACACCGCGGCCCTGCTGTTCGGCGCCGGCATGTACGCGATCTGGTCCTTCCTCCCCGGATTCGTACAGACGCCCCGCTCGGCCGGGTACGGCTTCGGCGCCACCGTGACCGAATCCGGACTGCTCATGCTGCCGATGCTCGTCGCGATGTTCCTCTCCGGTGTCCTCGGCGGCCGCCTCGCCCCCGTCATGGGTCCCAAGGCACAGCTCACCACCGGTGCCGCGCTCGGCGCCTTCGCCCTCGGCTTCCTCGCCCTGTGGCACGACGAGCGGTGGCAGATCGCCTTCGTCGCGGGCGTGTTCGGCCTCGGCATCGGACTCGCCTTCGCCTCGATGGCCAACCTCGTCGTGGCCAGCGTCCCGGCCGAGCAGACCGGCGCCGCGACCGGAATGAACGCCAACATCCGCACCATCGGCGGCTCCGTCGGTGCCGCGCTGACCAGCGTCCTGGTCACCGGCCGGCTCCAGCCCTCCGGCCTGCCGTACGGCTCCGGCTACACCCATGGCTTCACGCTGCTGGCGCTGCTGTGCCTCGGTGCCGCGGGCGCCGCGCTCTTCGTCCCGGTGCGGCACGCCGGCCGGGTCACCGGCCCTGTCGCGGAGCGAGCGGCAGCAGCACCCGTACGCGTGCGGTAGGGTTGACCTGCGCGATCACACGGAACACCGTGTGACATCGCACCGGGACGTGGCGCAGCTTGGTAGCGCACTTGACTGGGGGTCAAGGGGTCGCAGGTTCAAATCCTGTCGTCCCGACTTGCGAAGGCGCAGTTCAGGGCCCGGGCCGGAGTAATCCGGTCCGGGCCCTTCCTCGTGCTACTCCGCAGCGGCGGAGCTGCCTCGACGACGTCGCTCCGCGACCATGGGCAGCGGGCCCGTGCTCAGGCTCGCCTTCGGCTCCGGCCGGATGCCGGGGCCGGGCCGGGGCCTCAGCCGCCAGCCCGCGGCGACGGTGGCCAGGACCAGCATGACTTCGATCGTGCCGAACCGGTCTCCGATGCATTTGCGGCTGCCGCCACCGAAGGAGTTCCAGGCACCCCGCGGTACGGCCTTGGCCCGCTCGGGCAGCCAGCGGTCGGGGTCGAACCGGTCGGGGGCGGGGTACAGGGCCGGATTGCGGCCGAGGGCGTAGAAGCTGAGCAGCACGATGGTGCCCGGGGCGAGTCGGACTCCGGCGAGCTCCGTCTCGCACGTGGTCGACCGCGTCAGCAACCAGGTCGTCGGGTACATGCGCAGCGACTCGATGATCACACGCCGGGTGTAGTCCAGGTGGGGCAGGTCGTCGAAGCCGGGCCGGCGGCCGGGGAGGAGCCCGTCCAGCTCACGGTGCAACTGCTCCGCCGCCTCGGGATTTTCGCCGAGGAGGTGGAAGATCCAGGACAGTGTGTTGCCCGTGGTCTCGGTCGCGCCCAGCAGCAGGGTCATGACCTGGTCGTGGATCTCGTCCCCGGCCAGTCGCTCGCCGGTTTCCTCGTCCTCGGCTCCGAGCAGACCGGACAGCAGGTCCCCGTGATCGACTCCGGCCGCATGCGCGCCGATGGTCTCGTCGATGACGCTGCGCATCCGCTCCAGAGCCCGGTCGAAACGGCGGTTGCTCCGGGTGGGCAGCTTCTCCAGCAGGCCGACGGGCGCGACCATGCGCGTGTAGAAGCCCCGGGTGATGACCGGCAGACAGCGCTGTATCTCGGCGACGGCCCGGTCCTCGATCCGGGTGGAGAACAGCGTGCGGACGATGATGCGCGCGGTCAGGGCCTGCATCGCGGCATTGACGTCGAAGGCCCGCCCTTCCTCCCAAGAGTCGAGCATGGCGCCGATCTCGTGGTCCATCACGGTGGCGTAACCGGCCATCCTCTCGGGGCGGAAGGCCGGTTGCATCAGCCGGCGCTGGCGCCGGTGGTCCGCCCAGGAGGACGTGGCCAGGCCATTGCCCGTGAGCAGGCGGACCTTGTCGAAGAGCGGGCCGCCCTTGTCGAAGGTCCGCGAGTCCCGCAGCACCTGCTGGACCAGGTCGGGATGGCAGACCAGGTACGTCCGCTGGGGGCCGAGCCGTACCTCCACCAGATCGCCGTGGGCGGGCAGTGCGGCCAGGAAGTCCAACGGCCGTCGCCGCAGGGGTATCGCATGGCCGAGCAGGGGGAGTCCACCGGGAGCCACGCCCGTGGTCGCGGGGCGCGAGACCGGTGGTGCCTCGTGGGTCGCCGTCAACTCTTGTGCTCCTTCCGGTGTGGTTGCTGAAAGCGCTGGTCCGTTGTCGCGCCGTTTCCCTGGCCGGCCCGGGGCAGGAATCTGGCGATGGGCGCGGTGAGGCTGACCCATCCGGAGGTGGAGCCGTCCCATACCGATCCGTCGCCGAAGTAGCGAGGGGTGAGGTATTCGTACTCCTGGCTGCCGGCGAGCAGATGATCAAGCCCGTCGAGATAGGCGCGGACGTCCGCGCGGGCGCCGAAGGGGCCGTGCCGCACCGTGTCCCGGGCCGCGATGTACGCCCGCTCATGGAGTTCGACCAACTCGCAGACCCTGTCGACGGACTGCTGGAGTGTCAGCCCGTCGTGGCAGCACAGCACCCGTACCGCGTTCATGGGGTCTCCCTGCTCCTTGCGCAGGGACAGCAGGTCGTTGACGAGGATCAACTGACGCATCGCGTGGGCGTGCATGTCCACGAAACGAGGTGACGCGGCCGGCTCGGTCAGGTCGATCGCGAGGGCGTACTCGGTGAGCAGAAGGATGAAGTCGCAGCCGAAGCTGTCGAGTCGCATGGCCAGGTAGGTGTCGTAGTCCGGAACCGAGCCGGACAGCTGGTAGGGAAGCTCGCTGGTGATTCCCCGCAGGAAGCTGCTCATGCTCGACTTGAAGCGCCGGACCTGATGCGGGCTCAGCCCGGGGCTTATGCGCCGCCACAGATCTCGGGCCGCCCGTCCGAACGGGGAGTTGTCGCTCGTTGCGGCTGCCGTCCCGGCGGCGAAGTCGGCCATGATCCTGTCGAAGACGTCGCGGGCTCCGAGGTGGCTGGCTCCCAGGCCGGTGTGGTCCGCCGCCAGATTGTCGATGAGCCCGACGAAATGGTAGAAGTCGGCAAGATCCAGTACGCGTTGCTCGTCGGCCGTCGGGGCGATGAGGGGTGCGTACAGGCCCACGCGTTCACGCAGGAGTTTCAGCAGGTCCTCTTCGTCGGCGAAGCACCCTGCCAGCTGCCGGCGCACCCAGGCATTCGACCGGAACTCGATCTGCGCCGCCTTGGGGTGGTACACCACCGGAAGAAGCCGCGGCAGCTCCGGAAGGAAGAATCCCTCGGGCTTCTCGTCCTCGTGCCGGGCAAGCAGCGAGGTGCCCGTGCGCAGTGATGAGATGTCGGACATGAGGTCCCCCTGGAATCACGGGATTTCATGGCGGGCGAGCGATGACCACACGTGCGCCGAGGCGCTCAGGAACTGCGTGCGGAGACTGCGTGAGCCAGCCGGCGCAGGGCCGTGATGGCATGCGGGGGTAACGGCGCGCCGTGGAGCGCGCTCAGGGCCCTGCGCCGTCTGCCGCTGATCATCTGTTCCACCGTGGCGCGGGCGCCGGTGGAGACCAGAACGCCGCGGATCGCGTCGGCCCCTTCCGTATCGAGGTCCGAGCGGCCCACGAGCGAGCGCAGCACGCTCAGTTGCGCGTGATCGGCCCGTGCGATGCCGAGCGCCATCAGCGCGGTGTACTTGCCCTCGCGAAGGTCGTCGTCGACGGGTTTTCCGGTCTCCCCGGGATCGCCGAAGACACCGAGGAGGTCGTCTCGCAGCTGGAAGGCCTCGCCGATGGGGAGGGCATAGGCGGTCAGCGCGTCCAGGAGCGGCTGACCGGCGCCCGCGAGCGCGGCACCGATGTGCAGAGGGCGCTCGACGGTGTATTTGGCGGTCTTGAAGCGGCAGATCGTCAGCGCGTGGTCGATGTCGCCGCTCGGCCGTCCGGTGGCCAGCAGATCCAGGCACTGGCCGAGCATGACCTCGTTGCGCATCGTGTCGAGCAGCGGGCGAGCCGCTCGTATCTGTGCGGGCGAGAGCCCTGCCGTGTGGAACAGCTCGTCCGACCACGCAAGAGCGAGATCGCCGAGCAATACGGCGGCGTGGATGCCACGCCGTTCCGCGTGTCCGGGAGTGCGCCGGTCCCGGTGGCATTCGGCCAGGAGCCGGTGCAGAGCCGGCCGTCCCCGACGGGCGTCGCTGTCGTCCATGACATCGTCATGAATGAGAGCGAAGGCGTGGAACAACTCCAAGGACGCGGCGGCCTTCACCACCGGTCCCGGATCCCACGCGCCGCCCGCGGCATACCAGCCGCACAGGCACATCACCGGCCGGATGAGCTTGCCGCCCGAAGAAAGGAAACCGCGGAGCATTTCCTTGGGTTCGAGCGACGGGGAGGACTGCGCCGTGAGACATTTGCCGTCGAGGAAATCGGCCAGGGCGGAGCCTGCCATGAGCCGGATCTGCGCAAGGTCCGGCGCCGAGTGATCGAGAGTTACGGCCCGATCCTCCGTATCCGTCGCCGCTCGCATGGCCCCCCCAGGGATGCGCCCGTCACAGCGGAGCTCCGGAGAGGGCTGCCGCCACCTGCGTCAACCGTCCTGGAACGCGAAAGACCTTGGTCCTCCGGGGCTCACGTGGAGCCTTCACGGGGCGGCCGTCGGTGAAACGTGCAATGTGCCCCATGTACCCCATGGCTCACGATCTGGCGCGCAGGGGGGCGCACTTCAGGTTCAGACGCGCCCCATGAGATTCCATGCGCCCTCGGCGGTCGTCGTTCGGCGCCTAAGCCAAGCGGCGGGGCCTCAGTCCCGCGGCGATCAGTTCGTCACGCGCGAGGGTCACCATGGGATCGGCACCGCACCGAGTGGCGAGATCGACCCCCTGGTACAGCGGCTCGGCGGCCTGTGAGACCCGGCCGGCCCGGCGCAGTGCCGTGCCCAACTCGACCAGGGCACAGGCGAGCTCGTACGCCGAGGGCGATCGCTCCAGTTCCGTGACCGCGCGCTGCAGCAGGGTGATGGCCTGGGGCCCGTCACTGATCCGTGCCATGACGCGCAGCGCATGCCCGGTGGTGGAGGCAGCGCCGAAGCGCTCGGCCCGCTGTACCGCTTTGTGCGCCAGATTCCGGGCCCGCCCGACATCCGTGCCGTAGGAGGCGAGGGCGAGGCGCAGCAGCCATGGGTACAGCCCCGGATTGCGCATCCCGTGTCCGTCCAGCCGCTCTCCCACCCGGGTCAGTTCCGCCGCCGCTTCCTTCGTCAGTCCCCGGGCCAGCAGCAACTCGGCATGGACGGTCTGGGCGTCGGGAAACGTCACGGCAGACGGGAACGGCTCACCGAGACCGTGATCCGCCGCCATCCTCTCCGCCGCGTCGACCTGGCCCCGGGCGAGCAGGATTTCGATCAGGCTTCCGATCGCGTACCAGTGCACGGGCACGTCGGGGCTCACCCGGTCGGCCAGTCGCAGTCCCGCCCTGACGAAATCCTCCGCGTCGGTGAGCCGGCCGCAGCGGAACCGGATGTAGCCGAGGAAGGTGTAGCCGAGTGCCAGGGGAGTGCCACGCCACCCCTGGCGCTCGAACTCCTCGATGCCGCGGGCGAACAGCTCTTCGGCCCGGTCGGGACGGTCGCAGTACAGGAAGGTGAGCGCCACCAGTGCCGGAACCTCGAACCCCCACCGCTCGTCGGTCCAGCTCATCCGGTTGCTCATCGCCTGCTCGGCGTACTTCAGGGCCGTCGACATCGATTCGCCGCGCACCACGGCGTCCCATCCGCGCAGCCCGAACAGATACCGCTCGGTCTCCTCGCGCCCGGTCAGCCGCTCGGTGAGCTGGGCGAGCCGGCGTGACAGCGCCGGGCCGTCGTGGTCCTCGGAGGTGAAGGCCGCCAGCATGAAGTGCTCGGTCAGCAGCCGCAGCCGACCCCGTGCGTCCGCGGTCGTGCGGGCTTCCTCCTCCATGACGCCCATCGCCTCGGCCAGCCGGTCGCAGTACGCCAGCGCCCGCGCGAGCCGGATCACGATGGCCTGACGCAGCTCGGGCGGCAGGTCGGGCTCGTCCAGCGCCGCCCGCAGATGGTTGACCGCGGTCACCGGGTCGTGTGTCAGCGCCGGCGAACCGAGCTCGTGCAGGATGGCGGCCCGCAGCTCCGCGACCGGAGTTTCGCGCAACGCCCTGCTCAGACAGCGGTGGGCGGCCTCGGGAGCCCCCCGGCGCACATACTCGCGGGCCGCGTCGTGCAGCCGCCGGGCCACCGCGTCGTCGCCTTCGGGCTGAGTCTCCAGCAGATGCCGCGCCGCCACCGCCGGACCCAGGCCCGCGTCGATGAGTTCCCACGCCGCTTTGCCGTGCATGGCCGCCCGGGTCCCGCCGGGAATCGCCCGGTACACCGCCGTGGCAATGAGCGGATGCGCGAACTCCAGCCGCTCACCGGGTTTGAGGATGTGCTCGGCCCGCAGCAGGTCCGCCGCCTGCGCGACATTGGCCGGGCCCAGTGCCGCCAGGGACGCCGCCAGATCAGGGGTCGCCTCCGAACCGAGAATGGCCACCGCCCAGGCCAGGCGGGTGGCGGACGTGCCCAGTTGTTCGAGCCGGTCCACCAGGCCGCCGCCCATGGTGGTGGCGGCCGCCAGGTCGCGCAGCAGCCGGACGTTCTTCTGGACGGGATCGACCTCCCGTTCGCGGATCCTGGCGGCCAGCTCCACCGTTTCGAAGGGATTGCCGCCGGTGACCCGCCACGCCTCCTGGCAGAATCCGTCGTCGACGTCCTTGACGAGCGCCTCCCGCAGCAGCGAGGAGACCGCCGCGGGCGTCAACGGCTCCAGGTCCAGCGGCTGCACCCGGTTCCGCTCCATCATGCCGGTGAACGCCTTGGCGCCCTCGGTCGGTTCCTCCGGCCGGTAGGCCACCACCATCAGCGTCGGCAGATCCTCGGCCTGCCGGGTGAAGGAGGTCAGCCACATCAGGGACTCCAGATCCACCCAGTGCGCATCATCGACGATCATGACCAACGGTCCGCGTCGCAGCGCCACGTTGGTGACCAGCCAGTCCAGGCCGTCCCGCACACCCTGCGGATCGGGTGCGGCTCCTTCCCCCGCGGGGCACAGGCCGATACAGGGCCCGATGATCGCGTACCAGTCGCCCAGCAGCTCGCGCCGCTCACTGTCGGAGTACGAGGCCATCAGCGGCTGGAACAGCTGCCGCACCACGTGGAAGGCCACGCCCTGTTCCAGCTCGCCGCCCTTGGCGGACAGCACCCGGCACTCGCGCTCCGCGGCGAGCCTGCGCACCTCGTCCAGCAGGGTCGTTTTGCCCGCGCCCGCGGCGCCCGTGAAGGCCAGCACACCGTCCCGGCGGGTCACGGGGGTGGTCGCGCCGGTCTGCGAACGGCTGTTCAGAGCGTCCAACGACGTCTGCGCGACGGTCAGTTCGACGTCTCGTTCCAGAGTGCTCGGGGCGACGGCGATATTCCGACGGCGTCGCTCGCCGGCTCCCGCTCGCGCCCCGCGTTGCTGTGTCTCGGTCCGACCCACCAGCACTCGTCCCCCTCGCGGCATGGCGCCCTCCGTCGCGCGCCGGGAATCCCACCTTGACACAGCGTATCCACCGATCAACGCTCGGCGAGCGGCCAACGTTCACATACACCGCGTGCGAGTGAGTGGGGCTACACTGTCGCTTCCTCGCCCGTTTGTGAACGGTGAGCGCGTACTTCGGGTTACGGAGATCCGCGGGGAGCCTCGTCCTCGGGCGGGCGCGGGTCCGCTCAGCTCGGTTCCCGATCGGCCCGGGCGGCCCACAGACCCCGTACATGCCCCAGATGGCGGGTCATGATCTCGCGCACGGCGCGCTCGTCGCGGTCCAGCAACGCGTCCAGGAGCTCCAGGTGTTCCTCGGCGGAGGCCAGCAGACGGCCCGCCTCCACCAGCGCGGTGAGTCCGTAGAGGCGGGAGCGCCCCCGCAGGTCGGCGACCACCTCGACGAGATGGGCGTTGCCGGCCAGGGCGAGCAGCCCCAGGTGGAAGCGGGTGTCCGCCTCGACGTACGCGATGAGGTCGCCCGCGGCCGCCGCGGTCACGATCTCCCGGGCGGCCGGGCGCAGCGCCTCCAGGGAGACCCGGTCGGCCGTCCTGGCCAGCTCCACCACGGTGGGGATCTCGATGAGCGAGCGGATGTGCGTGTACTCGTCGAGCTGCCTGTCGGAGACGGCGGTGACCCGGAAACCCTTGTTGGGGACCGTGTCGACCAGTCCCTCCTTGGCCAGGTCCAGCATCGCCTCGCGCACCGGCGTCGCCGAGACACCGAAGCGGGCGGCCAGCGAGGGGGCCGAGTAGACCTCGCCGGGCCGCAGCTCGCCGGCGATCAGCGCGGCCCGCAGGGCCTCGGCGACCCGCTCGCGGTAACTGCTCCGACGGCCGCCCAGGCGGGGGAGTTCGGGTGCGGCAGACGGGGCGCTGCTGCGCTGGGCGGTCATCGGGTGTCTCCTCGAACGGGTGGTGCCATGTCACGTGTTGCCAGTATGGGGGGCCAGGACCTGTCCTAGAGCACGAAGCCCTCCGGGAAGGGGTCGGCCGGATCGAGCAGATACTGGGCCGTGCCCGTGATCCAGGCGCGGCCGGTGAAGCTCGGCAGCACGGCCGGGATCCCGGCGACCTCGGTCTCGCCCAGCAGC
Organism: Streptomyces sp. NPDC001406; assembly: GCF_042895285.1. Classification (NCBI taxonomy): domain Bacteria; kingdom Bacillati; phylum Actinomycetota; class Actinomycetes; order Kitasatosporales; family Streptomycetaceae; genus Streptomyces; species Streptomyces sp. NPDC001406. The sequence continues at coordinate 129,368 of NZ_JBIAWG010000006.1, read as the reverse complement.
CGTCCGGTGAACCGTGTGCCGATGAAGGACTCGTTCACGAACTCGGTGTGCAGGGGCAGTTCGCCGCGCGCATGCAGTTGTGCCATGCGCGCGCTGGTGCCCGTACCGCAGGGCGAGCGGTCGAACCAGCCGGGGTGGATGGCCATCGCATGCCGCGAGTGACGGGCGGTGGCGCCGGGCGCGTACAGATGGACGTGATGGCAGCCGCGGATGGAGGGGTCCTCGGGATGGACCGGCTCGTCCTCGGCGTTGACGGCGTCCATCAGGGCCAGCCCCGCCCTCAGGATGTCGTCCTTGCGGGCGCGGTCGAAGGGCAGGCCGAACTCCTCCAGCGGCAGGATCGCGTAGAAGTTCCCGCCGTACGCCAGGTCGTACGTCACCGTCCGCCCGTCGGCGAGCACGGCCTTGCGGTCCAGGCCGGCACAGAACGACGGCACGTTCCTGAGCGTGACGTTCCTGGCGGCGCCGTCCTCGACCGCGACCTCGGCGACGACGAGCCCGGCCGGGGTGTCGAGGCGGATGGTGGTGACCGGCTCGACGACCTCCACCATGCCGGTCTCCACCAGCACGGTCGCCACGCCGATGGTGCCGTGCCCGCACATCGGCAGATAGCCGGAGACCTCGATGTAGACGACGCCCCAGTCGCAGTCGGGGCGGGTCGGCGGCTGCAGGATCGCACCGCTCATCGCCGAGTGCCCGCGCGGCTCGTTCATCAGCAACTGCTTGATGTGATCGCGGTGTTCACGGAAGTACAGCCGCCGCTCGTTCATCGTCGCACCGGGGATGGTGCCGATCCCGCCGGTGATCACGCGGGTGGGCATGCCCTCGGTGTGCGAGTCGACGGCGTGCAGGACGAGTTTGCTGCGCACTTTCGAGCCTCCTTGTCAGCCGAGCCCCGCGGCGAGAGCCTTGCCGGTCGCCGCACGGACGGCGGCCTCCTGCTCGGGCAGCAGCGGGACCCGTGGCGGGCGCACCGGGCCGCCGTGCCGTCCGGCGATGTCCATGGACAGCTTGATGGCCTGGACGAACTCGACCCGCGAGTCCCAGCGCAGCAGCGGATGCAGCTGCCGGTACAGGGGAAGCGCGGCGGCGAGATCCCCCGAAACCGCGGATCGGTACAACTCGGCGCAGGCGGCGGGCAGCGCGTTCGGGTAACCGGCCACCCAGCCCTTGGCGCCCGCCACGGCCAGTTCCAGCAGTACGTCGTCGGCGCCGATCAACAGATCGAGTTCCGGGGCGAGTTCGGCGAGCCGGTAGGCGCGGCGGACGTCGCCCGAGAACTCCTTGACGCCATGGATGTGGCCCTCGCCGTGCAGCCTCGCGAGCAGCTCGGGGACGAGGTCGACCTTGGTGTCGATCGGGTTGTTGTACGCCACCACCGGCAGGCCCGCCTTCGCGACCTCGGCGTAGTGGGCGAGCAAGGACCGCTCGTCCGCACGGTAGGCGTTGGGCGGCAGCAGCATCACCGACGCGCAGCCCGCCTCGCCCGCCTGCTCGGCCCAGCGGCGGGCCTCGGCGGAGCCGTAGGCGGCGACGCCCGGCATCACCCGCGCGCCGCCGATCGTGGCCACGGCCGTCTCCACGACCCTGGCGCGCTCCTCGGGGGTGAGCACCTGGTACTCGCCGAGCGAGCCGTTGGGTACGACGCCGTCGCAGCCGTTCTCCAGCAGCCAGGCGCAGTGCTCGGCGTACGCGTCGTAGTCGACGGTGAGGTCGTCGCGCAGGGGCAGCGCGGTGGCGACCAGGACGCCGCGCCAGGGGCGGTTCTCCGGGAGGGTCATGAGTGGTCCCCAATCCGATGGTGTGTGACATAGTACTGATGCCGGACAGCCGCCGGCGTCAGTCCGACTGTTCCTCGTCCTGCCCGGCGAGCACCCCCAGGGGCACCGGCCGGGCGAGCGGTCGCCGCGCCGGGGTGAGCGGGCACCCGGTGAGCCCGGCGACCGCCGGCCCGCACATCCGGCCCTGGCACCAGCCCATCCCGGCCCGGGTGAGCAGCTTCACGGTGCGCAGATCGCCCGCGCCGAGACCGGACACGGAGGTCCGGATCTCCCCGGCGGTGACCTCCTCGCAGCGGCACACGACCGTGTCGTCCGTGATCCGCTCCGCCCACCCCGCGGGTGGCTCGTACCCGACTTCGAGCGCCGCGAAGAACGCGCGCAGCCGGGTCCGGGCGCGGTCCGCGGCGGCCCAGGCGCGCGGGTCGGGCCGACTCCCGTGGAGACGGGCGGCGATGGAACGGCCCGCGATGTGACCCTCGGCCAGGGCGAGCGTCGCCCCGCCGATCCCGGTCGCCTCCCCGGCCGCCCAGACGCCCGGCACATCGGTGCGCTGTTCGTCGTCCACCCGGACGTCCGTGCCGGAGAGCCGGCAGCCCAGTGTCTCGGCCAGGTCGGTGTGCGGCAGCATGCCGTGCCCGACGGCGAGAGTGTCGCAGCGGATACGGCGCCCGCCGCCGGGCACGGTCCGCCCCCGGGCGTCGAGCGGCGCGACGGTCACCGCTTCCAGGCGGTCCGTGCCGTGCGCCTCGACCACGGTGTGGCGGACGAGGGTGCGCACCCGGTGACGCAGCAGCCGGGCCGCGTACCAGGCGCCCTCCGCGAGCTTGCCGGGCTGCGCGGCCAGGGCGGACGGCCGGCGCAGGAGTGCCCCGGGATCAGCGGACTCGACGAGCGCGGCCACGCGCGCGCCCGCCGCCGCGAGCCCCGTCGCCACCGGCAGCAGCAACGGCCCGGTCCCGGCGACCACGGCGGTGCGTCCCGGCAGCACCAACCCGCCCTTGAGCATGGCCTGCGCCCCGCCCGCGGTGACGACCCCGGGCAGGGTCCAGCCCGGGAAGGGCAGCACCCTCTCGTAACCGCCGGTGGCGAGCAGGACGGCGTCGGCGCACACCGCGACACCCTCCTCCTGGGCGGGACCCCGCAGCGCGTGCACGGTGAACCCGTCCGCCCCCGACTCCCGCCCCATGCACCACACATGGTGGTCCGTCAGGTGACGGAGGTGTCCGGCCGCGATGTGGTGCTCCAGCCCGGCACGCAGTCGCTCCCAGGTCCGCCAGTTGTGATGGAGGGCCTGCGGGCGGCGCGCGCCGAACGCGGCCGCGGGCTGCCGGTAGAACTGCCCGCCCGCCTCCTCGGCGGCGTCGACGAGGGTGACGTGCACCCCGCGCGCGGCCGCCGCCAGCGACGCGGCGAGCCCGGCCGGACCTGCTCCGATCACGGCGAGGCGCGGTCGCTCAGCCATCGTGATCCGTTCCTTCCCGGATACGGCCGTCGTGGCCGGTCCCTTCCTGTGTGCGGATCGTGTCGCCCGGCCGTACCGGAACCAGGCAGGCCCGCTGGTTGGGGCGGCCGTTGACCGTCACCAGGCAGTCGAAGCACACCCCGATCCCGCAGAAGACCCCGCGCGCCCTGCCCTCGTGCCGTGTGGTGCGCCACGTGGTCACGCCCGCCGCCCACAGCGCGGCGGCGACCGTCTGGCCGGGCAGCGCCTCGATCGTTCGGCCGTCGAACGTCACCGTGAACGCCGGACCCGGTCGCGCCCCGGCCAACTCAAGCGGATTCATGCGGTGTTCACCTCGTCTCGCCCGAAGCGCTCCGGCCTGAACGGCGTGAGGTCCAGCTCCGCCGCCGTGCCGCTCAGCACCTGGGCGATCAAGTGCCCGGTGCCGGTGGCGAGTCCGATGCCCGCGCCCTCGTGCCCGCAGGCGTGGAACAGTCCCGGCACCCGGGGGTCGGGGCCGATGGCGGGCAGATGGTCGGGCAGGTACGGCCGGAAACCCGCGTACGTGCGCATCGCGCGCACCCGGGCCAGGAACGGGAACAGCCGGATCGCGCCGGCCGCCAGTGCGCGTACGGCGGGCAGGGAGAACGACCGGTCGAAGCCGACCCGTTCGCGGCTCGCGCCGATCAGGACCGGCCCGGCGGCCGTGCCCTCGACGACCGGTGAGGTCTGCAGCGCGGCCGAGTCGCTGGCGACGTCCGCCACGTAGTCCGCCGCGTACACCTTGTGCCGGACCAGCCGGGGCAGCGGCTCGGTGACCAGGACGAAGCCGCGCCGGGGGAGTACCGGCAGGTGCACGCCCGCCAGACCGGCCAGCTCACCGCCCCAGGTTCCCGCGGCGTTCACCACGGCCGGCGCGTGGATCTCGCCGTGGTCCGTGCGGACCCCGCGCACCGCGCCGTCCGGCGTGCGCGGCAGCGCGGTCACCCTCCGGCCGGTGAGGAGGCGGGCGCCCGAGGCGCGCAGCAGGTGGGCGGCGGCCAGCGCCGGCATCACCTGGGCGTCCTGCGGATAGTGCACACCCCCCGCGAGGCCGGGTGCCAGCTGGGGTTCGAGCAGGTGGAGCCGGTCGGCGCCCACCGCCTCCGCCCTGACTCCCGCCGCCCGCTGCCCGTCCGCGAACCTCTCCAGGGCCAAGAGGCTTTCGGGTGTTTCGGCGACCACGACGCCGCCCTTGGCTTCGTATTCGATCGCCTCGCCCGTCTCCTGCGCCAGCTCGGCCCACAACCGGCCGGACAGCAGGGCGAGTTCGAGCTCCGGCCCGGGCTCCTTGTCGGAGACGAGCAGATTGCCCTCACCGGCGCCGGTCGTGCCTCCGGCGACAGGACCGCGGTCCACCACCGTCACGTCGAGACCGGCCCGGGCGGCGTACAACGCGCAGGCCGCGCCCACCATCCCGGCTCCGACCACCACGACATCGCAGGTCAGTCGCTTCCCCACGCCAGTACTATGTCACATATCGCTGCGTCTGGGGAGGGTCGCGCCAGGGAGCGTCAGTCGAACTGGCTCGGGTTCGCGGTCGGGGTCTTCCCGGCGAGGACGTCCTGCAGCCGCAGGGCGCCCGCCTCCACGGACGACACGGTGCTCGGGTGATCGGCGCCCGACGGACCGCCGTTGGTGAGGCTGGCCCCGGAGGCGCCGACCCGGAGCGCGGCGACGTCCTGGGTGAGTGTGACCGGCTGCCCGTCCGCGGTGCCCTGCACCGTCACCGTCAGCCCCTGTCTGGCGTCGCCGGCCTTGGGCAGCGGGAGTTCGACGACCTGGACCGTCCGCTTGCTGCCGTCGGAGGCGGTCGCGGTGAACTGGGCGCACTTCTGCGGAAGGCTCCCCAGCCAGTCCAGGGTCTTGTCCACCGACTCCCTGCCGTAGTCGCCGACCTGGTAGAGCAGCCGGTAGTCCACCGCGGTGAAACCGGTGAGTGCCGACGCGCCGACCGCCCGTCCCAGCAACGTGTCGGAGTACATGCTGTCGAGGAGCTTCTGGCAGTCGGCGGCACTGGACTTCCCGCTGAGGAACTGGGCGACGTCGACCTTGCCGACGAGCAGTTGGTTGCGCCAGGTCGCCGCGTTGTCGACCTGTGTCCAGTCGCCCTCGATATCGGCCTCGGTGATCAGCGCGGCCTTCGCCCCCGGCCCGGTCAGGGCGGCCGTGGCGGACGGCGACGGGGGCCGCTGGGCCGCGGGCGAGGCGGGCGCGGCCTGCGGGGAACCGCCGTCCTCCGAGCAGGAGACCGTGGCCAGGAGCGACCCTGCGGCCAGGGCCGAGGCGAGAACACGTGCGGGACGGTACGGACGCTTCATCGCGGCGGGCCTCCTGTGGAACGCGGTACGTCCTTCCACGCCACCACCGCTCCCGGCGGCCGACCAGCGCACCGGGCCGTTCGGGTGAAGCGCTCCGCGGGTGCTCAGGCGGAGCCCTTTCCCTTGCCTGGCCGGCCCGGACGGCGATGGCGCAGGTGGAAGCGGTGCCTGTGCCGGTGCCGGTCGTCCCCCCGCGATCCGGCGCGGCCGGCGAGTTCGGGCGTGGTGACCTGGACGTTCCGCCCGCGGCAGAGGGGGCAGACCGCGTCGGCGAGCGGCGACCGTACGGGCCGGCCCGCCTCGTCGACGTACTCCAGTGTGTCCAGCGAGGTCGGGTCGGTGAAGAACACCACCTGGAAGACGGCCTGCCACACGTATCGGCAGTCCCGGCACGCGAACACGAACGTCTCGGGCACGGCCCCCGGCACCGCACCGGCCCCGGGGCGTGGATCGTCCGCCATGGGATCCGGCTCCTTCCGCACACATCGGCCCGCTTCCAGCGCACCGCGCCGCCTCGCGTACGGCAACTCGAACCCCGTGGGCCGCGGGCCTGACATGATCGGCACCATGGCCCCGCGCATCGTCCCCGCCGACGTCACGGACATCCAGCAGGTCCTCGCGGACCACTCCCGCTACTGGGGCGGGCGCGATCTGCGCGGGCTGCACCTGCTGGCGCTGGTGCACGAGTTCGGGTCCACCTGTCTGGTCGCGCGCGACGAGGACGGCATCCGCGGATACCTCATCGGCTTCGTCACCCCGGACCGCACCGGATACGTGCACCTGGTCGCCACCCGCGACGACGCCCGCGGCACCGGTCTCGGCCGCGCCCTGTACGGAGCCTTCACCGACGCGGCCCGCCGGCAGGGTGCCGTCCGTCTGAAGGCGATCACGACGGTCGGCAACGAGGGCTCGGTCGCCTTCCACCGCGGTCTCGGCTTCGACGTACGGGTGGAGGAGGAGTACAACGGGCCCGGCCGGCCCCGGGTCGTCTTCAGCCGGACCCTGTAGGCGGGCGCCCGCGAAGCGCCGTGCGGCCGAGGACGTCCCCCTCCCCCGAAGGTGACGTCCTCGACCGCTCCCCCGGCGCCGGACTGTGGCCCGGACATCCGCCTCGCGGCCCGTGCTGTCACCAGCACATGACGGCCGTCTCGCCCGAACCCCACGTGGAGTACAGGCGGACGCGGACGAAATAGCGGCGGCCCTTGACGAGCCGCACCTTGATCGTCGCGTTGTGCGGTGCGCCCCCGTCGTCCCGGCCGCAGAGATAGCGCGGCTCGCCGTCGCGCTCCTCGAAGACCACGACCACACCGTCGCCGTCCCCGAAGGTGCCCACCGTGTACTCACGGGTCTCCGGCGGCTCGACGGCGAAGTCGGCCTGCTCACCGGGGCCGAGGCGCAGCGGCACCGAGCGGAACGGCACCAGCGCGGCCGGCCGGGGCCGGTCCGCCGGCGGGTACCAGCGCAGCACGAACTCCTTGTCGGCCGGGGACAGCGTCCCGGGCGGGTGCAGCCCCCCGCGGAACTGCTCCGGCTCCAGGATCAGCCCCGACGAGAAGGGGTACTCCATGATCGACTGCGGGTCCCACACCGAGCCGTTGACCTCGGCCGGGTCCAGCTTGCGCAGGATGTTGTGGAACGTCCTGTCCCGGCTCCAGTGGTTCGGGGGGCCCGCCAGATCGGCGTACACGGCCTCGTCGTCCCAGTGGATGCCGGCGAAGGGGCTCTGGTGCTCGTGCAGCATGCCGAGCGCGTGCCCGATCTCGTGCAGGGCCGTGCCGCGCTGCCCGGGCGCGGTCAGGTCCCAGCCCAGGTTCATGGTGCGCTCGTTCAGACCGGTGGAGAGCGCGTCCCGGCCCACCGTCGACCAGGAACCGTCGCCGGCCTGGAACCCGATCCTGAGCTCCGCCTCGCGGCGGTCGGAGACCTCGGCGAACGACACCCCGACGCCGAGGTCCCGCCACTCCTGGAAGCACTCGCGCACGACGTCCTGCTGCCCCTTCGCGCCCGCCCACGAAACCCGGCGGGTCTCGCCGGTCCCCGGGACGGGGATCACCGAGGCGTCGGCGTCGGAGTCGAAGAAGTAGTAGTGCAGAACCGTGCCGTTGACCCACATCCGGCTCCCGCTCAGCAGCGCGCTCAGGCGTTCGGCGGCCAGCCCCGGCGGAAAGGACGGGGCCGACTGCTGCGCGAGCGAGCAGTAGCGCTGGGTCATGCGCCCAGCCTGCCGCCGGCCCTGTCCCGGCGCCTGAGTCGAGGGCTACTCAAGTCCCCCTGTATCAGGAGTGAGTATGCGGGCTCTTGATGTCGTGACGACTTACGCACAGGACGCGAAGACCCTCGAACTGCCCTGGCCGTTCACCGGCCGGGAGGACGAACTGGAGCTGATCCGCCGGTCCTTGACCGCCGGACGCCACGGCATCGTGGTGACCGGAGCGGCGGGCTGCGGCAAGACCCGGCTCGTCACGGAGGCCCTGCGCGGCACCGACGGGGCCCGGGTGACCGGGACGCCGCAGTCCCGTGGGCTGTCCTTCGCCGCGTTCGCGCACCTGTTGCCCGAGTCGGTCTCGCTGCACCGCGCGGTGCACATCCTGTCCGGCGTACGACTGCTCGTGGTGGACGACGCCCATCTGCTCGACGAGGCCTCCGCCGCCCTGGTCCACCAGCTCGCCGTGCACGGCCGTACCCGTCTGGTCGTGGTCGCCTCGGACGGCGCCCCGGTACCCGGCGCGGTGTCCCGGCTGTGGACCGGTGAACTCCTGCCGCGGCTGGCCCTGGAGCCGCTGCCCCGTGAGGACACGGCCCGGCTGCTCGCCCTGGGCGGCGCCCTGGAGCGGCTCACCGTGAACCGGCTGCACCGGGTGTGCCGGGGCGATCTGCGGCTGCTGCGCGACCTGCTGGGCGCGGTGCGCGAGTCCGGGCTGCTGACACGCGTACCGGACACGGACGAATGGGCGTGGCGGGGGCCGCTCCCCGTGACCCCCACCGTGCGCGAGCGCACCGCCCCGGTCCTGGACCGCCGCGGTCCCGCGGAGCGGGAGACCCTGGAACGCCTCGCCTTCGCCGGACCCCTGCCGCCGCGGCTGGACGACCTCGACCTGGCGGCCCTGGAACGCCTGGAGGCGGACGGCCTGATCCGGGTGGACGACCGGGGCGCCGCCCACCTGGCCCACCCCCTGCACGGCCCGGCACTGCGGGCCACCGCCGGACGGCTGCGGGCCCGACGGCTGGCCCGCACACCGCAGCAGTGCCGGGCGGCGCTGGAGGCCGAACGGGACGCGCTGGCCCGCGGGATCGAGGACCTGGACGTCCGGGGGACGCCGACGCCCGTGGGGGAGTGGCTGGCGGAGGAGGGCGCGCCGGTACCGGCCGGCTACGCGGCCGTACGCGCCCGGTACGCGCGGCTTCGGGGGGAGCTGCGGGAGGCGGCGGCCTGGGCGGGGGAGGGGCTGCGGTGGACGCCGGACGACGCGTCCTGCCGGGGTGAACTCGCCCTGGCCGCCGAGCAGTTGGGTGCGGTGACGACGGCGGACGAGGCGACCGTGGCCCGGGGTGGACCCGACGGCGCCGCGCGGGCGGCCGCCGGGGGCGACATGTACGCCCGCTACGACGCCGTACGGCTCGGCACGCCCGAGCAGGCCACCGGCCGGCTGCCGGCCGGCGGGGTGTTCGCCCGCCATGCCGACGCGCTGGCCCGCGGGGACGGTGCCGCGCTGGACCGTGCCGCCGAGGCCCTGGAGGAGCGCGGCTTCCTGCTGTTCGCGGCCGAGGCGCACGCCCAGGCCGTACGCGCGCACCGCGACCCGCGTGCCTCCCGCACCTCCCGCACCCGCGCGGTCGCCCTCGCCCGCCGCTGCCAGGGTGCCCGCACCCCGGCCCTGGCCGGCCTGGTCCTCGGCGAACTCACCGCCCGGCAGCGGCAGGTCGTCACCCTCGCGGCCGCCGGGCTGAGCAACCGCCAGATCGCCGAACAGCTGACCCTGTCGATCCGCACCGTCGGCAACCACCTCTACAGCGCCTACACCCGCCTCGGCGCCGCCGACCGCGGCGCGCTGCCCTGGCTGGTCGACCTGCCGGCCACCGAGTCGGCCTGAGGCCCGCCCGGGGCGGGCAGACGCGAGCCCGGTGCCGGGTGGTGCGTCTCATCCGCCCCTCGCCTCACGCCGCGCCGAACGCCGCGAACGCCCACCCCGTCGCCTGGTGCACCGCGTCGCCGGGCAGTGCCAAGCGGGCGTCGCGGAGGGCCTCGGCCAGGGAGAGGCCGGCGCTCAGGCCCTTGTGCAGGGCGAGCATCAGCGGCACCACCGCGGCGTCGTTGACCGGCGCGCTGCTCGCCACCACCCCCGCCGTGCCCAGCGGCAGCAGCGCCGTGACCAGACCGAGCAGCTCGTCGGCGCCGACCGAGGCGAGCCGGGCGGTGTCGCAGCTGGACAGGATGATCCGGTACGGGCTGCGGTCGAGACGCTCGAAGTCATGCACGATCAGCGGGCCGTCGGCCATCCGCAGCGAGGAGAACAGGGGACTGTCCGCCCGGAACGTGCCGTGCGCCGCGATATGCGCCAGCGCCGCGCCGTCCAGTTCCTCCAGCACCCGGGGCACCTGCGCGTCGTCGTACTCCAGGACCTTCGCGGTGCCGTACCGGTCGGCCAGCTCGGGCACTTCGGCGCCGCCGGTGGCCAGTCCCGGCCCGCGCACCAGGACATGCGCCCCGTCCGGCGGCGGCTCCGTCTCCCGGGCCCGCAGCCAACTGCTCGCCGACGGCGACACACTGAGCACCCGGTCCCGCAGCGAGGGCAGCAGCGCCCAGGGCACGCGGTGCAACGCGCCGGGCGGCACCACCACGACCGGCCCGGACCCGAGGTGCGGCACGGCCCCGCCCAGCAGCAGTTCCTCCAGCCGCCGCCCGGCCGCCTCGACCAGCGGCAACCGGCCCTCCGCCCCCGGGTGCGCCAGGCGCCGCAGCCCCGCCTGGACGTGCTCGGCCTCGGCCACCGCCTCCGCGAGCGCCCCGCCGTCGAACCGCCGTACCCGCCCCTGCCCGCACAGCAGCACATGCACCCGCCCGTCGAGCACCGCGAGTTCCACCAGCCGCCCGTCGCCGAGCCGGTCGAGGAGCCGGCCGGGGTCGAAGCGGTCCCCGTAGCCGGGCGCGTCGCCATGGGTGTGGTGGGTGCGGGAACGGATCTCCCGTTCCAGGCGCCGCTGTTCGCGCTCCAGGGCGGGCACCGGGCGGCCGTCCATGCGGGCGGCCTCGGCACGGGCCGCGATCTCCCGGAACGCGGTCAGACCGCTCAGCAGCGCCGGATCGGCGGGCGGCCGGGTGGGCGGCGCGGACAGCACCGTGGCCCGCCAGCGCTCGCTCCACACCAGCAGCCGCCGTGGACCGCCCTGGGCGAGGCTGGCCTGCTGGGCCAGTGCGGCGAGTTCCGCACCCTGCGCCGTGGCCCGGGCCCTGAGCTCCGAGGCGCCCAGCGTCATCCGATGGTCGTCGAGGACGTCCAGACCGCGCCGGCAGGCCTCCAGGACCCCCCGCCCGGAACCGGCCGCCCGCGCCCGCAGCGCCTGCGCGGCCCATCCCGTCATCCGGGCCAGCGGCGGCCCGCCGCGTCTGCTGCGCGCGGCCACGGCCAGATGCCGCTCCGCGTCCGCCGTCCAACCCAGGGACAGCGCGATCCGGCCCGCGAGCAGCGAGGCCTCCGGCGCGTACGGCGAACCGAAGGACGCCAGCCGCTCGGCGACCGCGGCCGCGTCGGCGACCAGCCGCCCCGAACTGCGCCCGGCGGCCACCCGGGCCTCGATCAGCACCAGCCGTGCGTGCGTCTCCCACCAGGTGCGCCGCTGCCCGGCGAACAGTCTTACGGCGACGGCGGCCCGGGCGATGGCGGTGTGCGGGTCCCCGGCCGACCGGGCGGCCCGCGCGGCGGCGAGCAGCAGTTCGGCCTTGCGGGTGGACTGCCCGCCGATCTCGTCGAGCACCCCGATCGCCGCGTCCGCCTCGGCCAGCGCCTCCGGGGCCAGCCCGGCGGCCATCAGCACCTCGCAGCGCCGGATGTAGAGCATGAAGGTGGGCGTGCCGAGCTTGGCGTACCGCTCCTCGGCCTCGTCCAGCAGCCGCAGCGCCGCCGGAATGTCACCCGACCGGAACGCCGTCAGGCCCCGGCTCTCCACCGCGTCGGCCTTGTCGTGCTCCTGGCCCGTGGTGTCCCACAGCCGCTCGGCCGAGGTGAAGTCGGCGTCGGCCCGGTCCACCGCGCCGAGCGCCAGATGCACCGTCGCCCGCAGGGTCAGCGCCCGTGCCGTCCAGATGACGTCGTCCGCCTGCCGCAGCACGGGTATGGCGCGGCGTACGTCCTCCAGTGCCTCGCGGTGGTGACCCAGTACCCACCAGACGTAGGCGCGGCGGTACAGCACACGGGCCCGGGTGTGTCCGCTCCCGCGCGCGACACCGCGCTCGAACGCCGAGAGACCCTGCCGTGTGCGCCCCGCATGCACCAGTGCGACCCCCAGCGTGGCGAGGACGTCCGCCTCCCGGTCCGGCGTCTGAGCGCGCGCGGCGAGGTCGCGGGCGCGCCACAAGTGGCGCAGGGCGATGCGCATGTCGCCGAAGTCCCGTTGCCAGATACCGATCACCTGGTGCGCGACGGAGGCGTGCAACGGCGGCGGATCGGCGTCGAGCACCAGCTCCGCCCTCGCCAGCGCCTCGTTGGGAGCGGCGAACACCATCGGCAGCAGTTCGAGAACCGAGTCGCTTCCCGCTGTCACCCCTCGGATGTTAGTGGTCTTCGGATACCCGTCATACACGTCATACGGGTTTGGTCCGGTCGTCGTCGGCTGTATCAATCGATGGTTCCGCCGCTCTGACTGACGACCGCCGCACCAGTGGGAGGACACGCCATGGCACCTCAGCGATTCCACGAGCAGTTCGACCAGATCCAGCGCTCCATGCCCGATGTCCCCCTGGCGATGGGGCCGGACGACTCCGCCGAGTTCTTCTACGAAAAGGGCGTCGTGCTGGCCCGCGACGGTGAAGAGGCACGGGCCGTCGAGGACACCGTGCGCGCGCACTTCACGGAGACCACCGGCCTGGTCGCGGACCATGTGCGCCGGGCGGGCCCGGTGGAGAACCGGACGGGCATCACCCGCATCCAGGTCGGCGACCCGGGCCACGGCGACCGCAGCGGCGACCGGGCGGTCGGACACGCGCTGCGGGCCATGCGCGAGGCGGAGGGCCGCCGGGGGCACCGGCTGATCAGCCGGAACCACGTGGTCTCGATCGCGGTCAACGCCTGTCCGGGCGACGAACCAGTACCCGCCCCACTCACCCAGCCACCGAACCCGGCGACGGCCGAGACGCCGTACGACCAGGACACCGCCGTCGGAGTCCTCGTCATCGACACCGGGCTGATGCACGACTACCGGTCCTACCCGCTGCTCGCCCACACCGAGGGCGACGGCCAGATCAGGGAGACCGACGAGGCGGGCGTCCTCCAGCAGTACGTCGGCCACGGCACGTTCATCGCCGGGCTCGTCGCGGCCGTGGCGCCCAACACCGACGTCACCGTCCGCAACACCCTCAACGACGCGGGCGCCATCCTGGAGTCGGACTTCGGCACCAAGCTCTTCGAGGCCGTCGACCAGGGCGGCTGGCCCGACATCATCAGCCTCTCCGCGGGCACCTCCAACGGCCGCACCGACGGTCTGCTCGGCATCGACGCCTTCATGCGGGAACTGCGCGCCCAGGGCACCCTGTTGGTCGCCGCGGCCGGCAACAACGGCAGCGCCACCCCGTTCTGGCCCGCCGCCTACGCCTCCCTGCCCGACTACGAGGACGCCGTTCTGTCGGTCGGAGCGCTGCGCGGCGACGGCGAGTTCGGCGCCTGCTTCAGCAACCACGGCTCCTGGGTGAAGGTCTATGCCCCCGGCGAGCGCCTCACCAGTGCCCTCACCGGCTTCGACGCGCCCGTGCCGTATGTCTACCAGCACTCCACCTACGACGCCTGCCGGTTCGGCTTCACCTATGCCTGCACCTGCCAGTACCCGCGCCACACCGGCGTGTTGAGCGAGGAGCGGGAGAGCACCTCGGGCAAGCCGGACCAGGTGATGTTCGAGGGGTTCGCGCAGTGGAGCGGAACGTCGTTCGCCACTCCGGTCGCGGCAGGGCTCGTCGCCGCCCAGATGACGGCGCACAAGGAGCGCGCCCCGCGCGCGGCGCGCAAACAACTCCTGGAGAGCAACACCGAGTACGCGGAAGTGCGCGGGGCGCACGTACCGGCCCTGCGCCCGGCGACCTGGCGCCCGGCCCCTGTCGTGCGACTGGCACCTCCCGCATGAGGGCCGGAACCCTCCCCTCCACGGCGTACGATGACATGCCGTACACGAGGGGTGAGGCCGTGGACCGAGCAGAGGTCGGCGCGTTGGTCCAGTCTGCCGCCGTCGACGGTGACGCGGCTGCCTGGAAGGCGCTCGTTGAGGGGTTGAGCCCGCTGGTGTGGTCGGTCGTGCGCGCGCACCGGCTCTCGGACGCCGACGGCCACGAGGTGTACCAGACCGTGTGGTTCCGCTTCGCGCAGCACCTCGGCCGGATCCGGGAACCCGACAAGGCGGGGTCCTGGCTGGCCAGCACGGCGCGGCACGAGTGCCTGAAGGTGATCAGGGGCCTGACGCGGCTGATGCCGACCGACGATCCGCAGGTGCTGGACCGGGTCAGCGAGGACCGCACGCCCGAGCAGTCGCTGATCGACTCCGAGGAGCAGGCCGCGGAGGCCGAGCGCATCCGGTGGCTGTGGCAGGAGTTCGAGGAACTCGGCGAGCGCTGCAGGCAGTTGCTGCGGGTCCTGATGGCCTCGCCGCCGCCGAGCTATGTCGAGGTGTCCGCCGCGCTGGGCATCGCGGTGGGCAGCATCGGACCGCTGCGGCAGCGCTGTCTGCGCAGGCTGAGGGCGCGACTGGACGCACGGGGGACGCGGTGAGCGACATGAGCGGTGGGATGAACGGCGACGGGAACGGCGGCGTGCACGGCAGGGGCGACGACGGCCTCGCCCCGGACGAGGCCTTCGCGGACATGGAGTTCGACGCCGAGTTCGATGCCGGACTCCTGGAGGAGGAACTGCGGCAGGCGGCCGCGATACTGGACCCGGTCCCGGCCGAGCTGCGCCAACTGGCCATCGAGGCCTATGCGTTGCACGACCTCGATGCCGGTATCGCCGAGCTGACCTTCGACTCCCTGGTCGACGCGATCCCGGTGAGGGGGGCGACGGACCCGCCGCGGATGCTGACCTTCCGCGCCGGCGAGCTGACCGTCGACGTCGAGGTCACCGGTGCGGGTCTGATGGGGCAGGTGCTGCCGCCCCAGCAGGCCCGGATCGAGGTGCTCGGCGGCCTCCAGGCGGCGGCCCAGGTCCCGGTGGACGCGATGGGCCGCTTCACCAGCGACACACCCCCCGCGGGTCCGTTCGCACTGCGCCTGCGCACCGGTGGAAACGTCATCGTGACGGAGTGGCTCAGGGCCTGACCTTTCCGGCCCCGTCCGCGGACCCTGCCCGCAGGGTCCGCGGTTCCCGCCAGGTGACCGGCAGGGTCCGCGGGCCGCGGATCATCGTCCTGCGGCGCCAGGGCACCTCGTCGGGCGGGACCGCCAGACGCAGGCCGGGCAGACGGTCCAGTACGGCGTCGATCAGCAGTTCGGTCTGCAGCCTGCCGAGGACGGCGCCGGTGCAGCGGTGCGGGCCGTTGCCGAAGGCGAGGTGCGGGTTCGGATCGCGGTCGGGGTCGATGCGGTCCGGGTCGGGGAAGACCTCCGGGTCGCGATTGGCGGCCAGATAGGAGACGTACACCGGCTCGCCCGCGCCGATCCGCACGCCCCGGACATCGACGTCCTCCAGGGCGATGCGGGCCAGGCCCACGGTGCTGCGGTGCGGGATGTAGCGCAGCAGCTCGTCGAGGACGGTGGCACGCGACTCGGGACGGGTACGCAGCCGGTCCAGCAGTCCGGGCCGGGTGAGCATCAGGAACAGCATCTGGCCACAGTTGTGGGTGACCGCCTCACCCCCGATCTGCAGCGGACCCGCGAGGCCGGCCGCCTCCTCCTCGCTGATCCCGCCACGGGCCACCGCGGCGCCGAGCAGCGAGTACACCGAGTCGTCGGAGCTGTGGGCGCGGGACCGGATCGTCTCGGTGATCCACCCGTACAGGCCGTTCTTCGCCCGGTCGGCGGCCTCGGCCCCACCGGAGGTGGAGATGATGTGCCGCGTCCAGCCGTGCACCCGCGCCCGGTCCGCTGCGGGCACGCCCATGACCTCGCTGACCACGGCGATCGGTAAGGGCTCCAGCAGCCGCTCGATCAGATCGGCCGGCGGCCCGTCCCGTACGACCCCGTCCATGATCCCGTCGAGGATCTCCCGCGCGCGGGGCCGCAGCCGCCGCATCGCCGCCGCCGTGAACGCTCCGGCGACCGGCCTGCGCAGCCGGTTGTGGTCGGGCTGGTCGGCGAACGCCAGCGAACCCGGGCGCGGCTTGAAGTGCGGGGCCAGCCGTGTCACCTGGCGCCGGGTCAGCTCCGCGCGGCTGAACCGCGGATCGGTGGTGATCGCCCTGACGTCCTCGTGGCGGGTGGCCAGCCACGCCCAGCCGTCGCCGAACGGAAGGCGGATACGAGTCAGCGGACCCTCGCGCATGAGGTCCGCGAGGACCGGGTCGAACTCCGTCCCCGCCAGGTCGAGGGCGGGCCAGTCCCGCACGGGCGGCGCGGCCCGGCCGACGACCGTGCCCCGCTCCGTGCCGGCGTCCTCCGTCATGCCCTCCACCCTGGTACGGGGACCGGCGCCTGTCCTGCAGGAGTGCTCCATGAGGAGTGCTGCATGAGGAGCGCTGGACGAGGAATCATCCGCCGACGGCGACGCCGTCCACGCCGTCGATCAGGGCGGCCAGCGCCGACGCGAGCCGGGACAGCCCCGGCCCGGCGGGCCCGCCGGGCTCGGTCATGTACGTGTCCCGGCGGATCTCCACCATCAGCGCGCCGACCCGCGGGTCCTTCCCGTAGAACTCCAGTGGTACGTAAGCCCCGCTGAAGGGGCTGTCGAGTCCCGTCTCCCCGCACCCGGCGAACGCCTCGCGGGCCAGCTCCGCGAGCCCGGCCGGCGTGTGGAAGGCGTCGGTGCCCACGCAGACCGGCGGCCGTGGGCCCGCGCCGTGCAGCTCGTAGGGCAGCCGCTCGGTGGGGTAGGAGTGGACGTCGATCACGACGGCCCGCCCGGTGGCGGCGAGCCGGTCGCGCACCGCCTCGGTCATCGCCCGCGCGTACGGCCGGAAATACCGGCCGAGCAGCGGCTCGGGGTCGGTGTCCTCGGGCCGCAGGGGAGCCCGGTGCGTGGTCCGCGTATACACGGCGCCCATCCCGACGGGGAGCATCTCCTCCCGCTCGTCCGGGAACCGCTCCGGGTCGACGACCAGCCGCGACAGCCGGTTCACGAACCGCCAGGGGGTGGCACCGGCCAGCTCCGCCGCGGCCCGCGCGATCTCGGCGGTGTGCGCGTCGACGATGTGGTCGAGCTCGCGCTCAAGCTCCGCGTCGTCCAGCACGATGCCCTTGCGCACCTCGGCCGGTATCTCCCGTGCGGAGTGCGGCACATGAAGGATCACCGGGGAGTCGTCGGCACCGGGCAGGAGCTCGAAGGACGGTGCGGCAGGGGTCATGGGCTGCTCCCGGGGCGTTGTCAGTGGCGTGCTGCATGATCGAAGGTGCCACATCGAGCGACGACCGAAGGGCGGGGGCCGCATGCCCATCAGCAACGAGCAGGTGATCGCGCACGGGTTTCTGCGGGGCCTGTACCGCGACGACTACTACCCCGACCGGGTGGTGGACCGGGGCAGGGAGATCCTGCTGCGCCTGTGCGAGCGCATCGAGACGGAGCGCCCGGCGGACCTGCCCGCGCTGTACGTCCTGACCCAGGCGGCCACGGACGAGTTCAACGACCTGCAGGCCGAGTTCGAGGCGGCCGACAGCGAGATCGAGACGGTGGCCCGCGAGGAGATAGCCGGGGACTTCGGATTCGTCGCCGACGCGTATGGCTTCGCCGACGCGGACGTGGAGGAGCTGATCGCGACGCGGACTGGTGAGGGCGCGTGCGGCCGGTGAGTCCTTCTTCGGGTGATCACCCGGAGCCGGTCGGCCGACGGCATGCGGGCGGTCGACTCGGCCCGCTGGGCGGGTGGCGGCGATCGAAGCGGACCCGGAGCCCCGGCTCGCTGCGGTACGTGACACGCGCGAGCCGGCGGGTCGGGCCGGGGCCGCCGACAGCGACCTCCGGGCGTCCCGGGAGGATCCTCACCGGCATCGGCACGGAGCCTCGGAAATCACCATCGGTGTCCCGCACTTCGCGGGCCGGACCCCGGCTGCCCGCGCAGCCCGGCCGGGCTCCGGCCGCCCGCGCAGCCCCGGCCCCGCCCGGAAATGCCCCGCCCCGGTCGGGGGTGCCGACCGGGGCGGGGTTCCTCACGGGGGCGGCCGGTGTGCCGCGGGCGTCACGCGTCAGCTGAGGGACGCGAGCGCCTCGTTCCAGGTGGCCGACGGGCGCATGATCGCGTCCGCCTTGGCCTTCTCCGGCTTGTAGTAGCCGCCGATGTCGGCCGGGGAGCCCTGGACGGCGATCAGCTCGTCGACGATCTTCTGCTCGTTGGCGGCGAGCGTCTCGGCGATCGGGGCGAAGGCCTTGGCCAGGTCGGCGTCGTCGGTCTGCCGGGCCAGCTCCTGCGCCCAGTACAGGGACAGGTAGAAGTGGCTGCCGCGGTTGTCGATGCCGCCGACGCGACGGGTCGGGGACTTGTCCTCGTTGAGGAAGGTCGCCGTGGCACGGTCGAGGGTGTCGGCGAGGACCTGGGCGCGGGCGTTGCCGGTGCTCTTGCCGTACTGCTCGAAAGCCGGGACCAGGGCGAAGAACTCACCGAGCGAGTCCCAGCGCAGGTAGTTCTCCTTGAGCAGCTGCTGGACGTGCTTCGGCGCGGAACCGCCGGCGCCCGTCTCGAACAGGCCGCCGCCCGCCATCAGCGGGACGACCGACAGCATCTTGGCGCTGGTGCCCAGCTCCAGGATGGGGAAGAGGTCGGTGAGGTAGTCACGCAGGACGTTGCCGGTCACCGAGATGGTGTTCTCACCGCGGCGGATGCGCTCCACCGACAGCTTGGTCGCCTCGACGGGGGACAGGATGCGGATGTCCAGGCCCTCGGTGTCGTGCTCCGGCAGGTAGGCGTTGACCTTGGCGATCAGGTTGGCGTCGTGCGCGCGGTTCTCGTCCAGCCAGAACACGGCCGGGTCGCCGGTGGCGCGGGCGCGGGTGACGGCCAGCTTCACCCAGTCCCTGATCGGCGCGTCCTTGGCCTGGCAGGCGCGGAAGATGTCGCCGGCGGAGACGGTCTGCTCCAGGACGACGTTGCCGTCCTGGTCGACCAGGCGGACGGTACCGGTGGTCGGGATCTCGAAGGTCTTGTCGTGGGAGCCGTACTCCTCGGCCTTCTGCGCCATCAGACCGACGTTCGCGACGGAGCCCATGGTGGACGGGTCGTAGGCGCCGTTGGCCCGGCAGTCCTCGATGACGACCTGGTAGACGCCGGAGTAGGAGGAGTCCGGCAGCACCGCGAGGGTGTCGGCCTCCTGGCCGTCCGGGCCCCACATGTGGCCGGAGGTGCGGATCATGGCCGGCATCGAGGCGTCGACGATGACGTCGGACGGCACGTGCAGGTTGGTGATGCCCTTGTCGGAGTCGACCATCGCCAGCGCCGGGCCCTCGGCGAGCTCGGCCTCGAAGGAGGCCTTGATCTCGGCGCCCTCCGGCAGGGCCTCGACGCCCTTGAGGATGCCGCCCAGACCGTCGTTCGGGGTCAGACCGGCCGCGGCGAACGTCTCGCCGTACTTCGCGAACGTCTTCGGGAAGAAGGCGCGCACCACGTGACCGAAGACGATGGGGTCGGAGACCTTCATCATCGTGGCCTTCAGGTGCACGGAGAACAGGACGCCCTCCTCCTTGGCGCGGGCGACCTGCGCGGTCAGGAACTCGCGCAGCGCGGCCACGCGCATCACGGAGGCGTCGACGACCTCGCCCTCAAGGACCGGTACCGACTCGCGCAGGACGGTGGTGGAGCCGTCGTCGCCCTTGAGCTCGATGCGCAGCGCACCGGCCTTGGAGATCACCGTGGACTTCTCGGTGGAGCAGAAGTCGTCCGCGTCCATGGTCGCCACGTTGGTCTTGGAGTCGGAGCTCCAGGCGCCCATGCGGTGCGGGTGGGTCTTGGCGTAGTTCTTGACCGAGGCCGGGGCGCGGCGGTCGGAGTTGCCCTCGCGCAGGACCGGGTTGACGGCGGAGCCCTTGATCTTGTCGTAGCGGGCGCGGATCTCGCGCTCCTCGTCGGTCTTCGGGTCGTCCGGGTAGTCCGGCAGGGCGTAGCCCTTGCCCTGCAGCTCGGCGATGGCGGCCCTGAGCTGCGGGATCGACGCCGAGACGTTCGGCAGCTTGATGATGTTGGCCTCGGGGGTCCTGGCCAGCTCGCCCAGCTCGGCCAGCGCGTCGGGGATGCGCTGGTCCTCGTTCAGATACTCCGGGAAGACGGCGATGATGCGCCCGGCCAGTGAGATGTCGCGGGTGTCGACCGCGACACCGGCCTGCGAGGCATACGCCTGGATCACCGGCAGGAACGAATGCGTCGCCAGGGCCGGGGCCTCGTCTGTGTAGGTGTAGATGATGGTCGAGTCAGTCACCGGGTGCTCCGCTCCACGTCTGCAACATTGCTCGACATCAAGATATCTCGTGACCGCCCCCGACTCGACAGGGGCCCGCGACTCGAAAGATCGGGGTCCGGGAGAGGCGCCATGCCGCTTCGGAGCGTACGGCGACCGCTCCACGGACCCCGCGAGCCTCCCGGCCGCTACTCGAAGGCGGCCGGGCTCGACGTCACGTCGTCGGCGTTGCGCTGCTGCGGAATCATCACCTCGCCCTGCTGCAGCGCCACCGTCCGGGTGGGGGACGGGATGCGGATGCCCTCCTCGCGGTAGCGGCGGTGCAGCCGCTTGATGAACTCGTGCTTGATCCGGTACTGGTCGCTGAACTCGCCCACGCCGAGGATCACCGTGAAGCCGATCCGGGAGTCGCCGAAGGTGTGGAAGCGGATGGCCGGCTCGTGGTCCGGCAGCGCGCCGGTGATCTCGGTCATCGTCTCGGCGATCACCTCGGTCGTGACGCGCTCGACCTGGTCGAGGTCGCTGTCGTAGCTCACGCCCACCTGCAGCAGGATGGTCAGCCGCTGCTCGGGCCGGGTGAAGTTGGTCATGTTCGTCTTCGCGAGCTGCCCGTTGGGGACGACCACCAGGTTGTTGGAGAGCTGGCGGACGGTGGTCTGACGCCAGTTGATGTCGACGACGTACCCCTCCTCGCCGCTGCTCAGCCGGATGTAGTCGCCCGGCTGGACGGTCTTGGAGGCGAGGATGTGGATGCCCGCGAAGAGGTTGGCGAGGGTGTCCTGGAGAGCCAGCGCGACCGCCAGACCACCGACACCCAGCGCGGTGAGCAGGGGCGCTATGGAGATGCCCAGCGTCTGCAGCACCACCAGGAAGCCGATCGCCATCACCAGCACCCGGGTGATGTTGACGAAGATCGTGGCCGAACCGGCGACGCCGGAGCGGGACTGGGTGACCGACTGCACCAGACCGGCGATCACCCGGGCCGCCGACACGGTCACCGCGAAGATGAGCAGCACCTGGAGGCACTGGTTGGTGTGGTGCTGGACCGTTCTGGTCAGCGGCAGCACCGCCGCCGCGGCGGCCGCACCGCCCGCGATCGCCGCCCAGGGCACGACGGTGCGCAGCGCGTCCACCATCACGTCGTCGCCGCTCCAGCGGGTCCGCTTGGCGTGCTTGGCCAGCCAGCGCAGCAGCATGCGTGACAGGAAGGCCGCCAGCAGACCGGCCGCCAGGGCCACGCCGGCGAGGATCAGATCGTCCAGGGTCAGCGCGCGGTTCACCGGTCACCTCCGGGTCGGGAAGCTGCGGCGGACGGTGCCGCCGGCGGCCGGATGTGAAGTCTCGTCACGAAGTCACCTGCTCGTTGCCGGGATGTGCGGTCGCACCGGGCCGTACGGCGTCGTCGACCGGCGCGAGCGCTCATCCTGCCGTATCCGGCACGGGGGTTCGCACCCTGCCCGGTACCGAGGACCAGGAGATCCGTCCCGAACGGGGCGTCATCGGCACCGGGTTCGCGGCACCAGCGTCACGGCGGCCACTCGCAGCTCACAGCTCACAGCTCACAGCTCACAGCTCACAGCTCACAGCTCACAGCTCACAACTCACAGCTCCGTGAACGAACCGTGCCGGCCCGCACCCCCGGCGAATCGTGCCGCGCCCTCCAGCGCCTGCGCCAAGACGTCCATTCCGTAACGGAGTTCGCCCCGCATCGCCGCCGGCTCGTCCAGCCCGTCCTGGTCGAGGACCGAGGCCCGGTCGCCGCGCAGGCACGCCTGCGGGAAGCGGGCGACGGACGCCGCCAACTCCTCCGCCTCCTGGCGGGCCCGGCCCGTGGGGACGAGCCGGTTGGCCAGCCCGATGTCGTACGCCTCCCGGGCCGGTACCGGGCGGCCGGTGAGGATCATGTCCATCGCCCGGGAGGTGCCGATCAGCCGGGGCAGCCGTACCGTGCCGCCGTCGATGAGCGGAACGCCCCAGCGGCGGCAGTACACGCCGAACACCGCGTCCTCCTCCGCGACCCTCAGGTCGCACCACAGGGCGAGCTCCAGACCTCCGGCGACGGCGTGCCCGGCGACCGCCGCGATCACCGGCTTGGACAGCCGCAGCCGGGTCGGGCCCATCGGTCCGTCGCCGTCCTCGGCCACCCGGTTGCCCCGGTCCGTGCCCATCGCCTTCAGGTCCGCGCCGGCGCAGAACGTGCCGCCCTCACCCCACAGCACCGCCACCCGGGCGTTGTCGTCGGCCTCGAAGGCCCGGAAGGCCGCGGCGAGTTCCACCGCCGTCGGGCCGTCCACGGCGTTGCGGACCTCCGGCCGGGAGAGGACGACCGTGGTGACGTGATCCTTGCGCTCCAGACGTACGGGCACGGGTGACGCTCCTTCCTCGGGCGCCGGCCTCGGACGCCCCGTCGGGTCGAAGGAGCACTCTGCCTCAGATGACCTTCAGCCGCACCAGCGCACCCAGCGTCAGGGCACCCGGTACCAGCGGCACCCAGACCGTGATGATCCGATAGGCGAGCACCACCGCGGTGGCGACCGCCGCCGGACCGCCCGCCGCGACCAGCGCCACGATCAGTGCCGCCTCCACGGAACCGAGGCCGCCCGGGGTGGGCACCAGGGCCACCGCGACCGTCGCCGCCAGATACGCCAGCGCCATGTGGGCCGGCGGCACCGGCAGCCCGAGGGCCTGCCCCACCGCGGCAAGGCCGGCGGCCTGCAGCGCGGGGAACGCCAGGGAGCCGCCCCACAGGGCCAGCGCCCGGGCGGGCCTGGCGTGCACCGACCGGGCCTCGCCCAGCGCGGTGCGCAGGAAGGAGCTCACTGCCGTGCGCAGCCGTCGTACGAACATGAGCGCGCCCGCCGCGACCAGCAGCAGGGCACCGGCGCCGAGGAGCAGCGGGCCCAGGGTCCCGTGCGGCAGCAGGGTGCCGAGCCGCAGCGCGTCCGGGAAGACGATCAGCAGCGCCGCCAGCAGGGACAGCCGGCCGACACTCTCCGCCAGGAGATACAGCGCGAGCGCCGCCGAGGAGCGGGCGAGCGGAACGCCGCACACCGTCATGAAGCGCAGATTCACCGCGCTCGCGCCCAGCCCGGTGGGCAGCAGATGGTTCGCCGCGCCCGCCGCGAACTGCGTGGCCAGCAGCCGCCGCTTCGGCAGCGTCTGCACCACCGCGCCCTGCCGGGTGACCGCGGCGGCCACCCAGGTCAGACAGGTGGCACCGCCCGCGGCCAGCAGCCACGGCCAGGAGGCCGTGCGCAGATGGCCGAAACCCTCCGCGAGCACGGAGCGATGCCGCACCGCGGCCACGGTGACGAGCAGGAGCGGCACCAGGCACAGGACCTGGCGGACGGGGACGCGTCGGGGGAACCGTCCCTGGGGGAGCTGGGGAAGTTGTACCGCTGTCACATCCGGAGAGGTTTTCCGTGCCGCGCCAACAGCGGGTGGCCGAATCGCGGACGGCGGCTTACGGACGGAAAGCGGCTGAGGGGGGAGAGTCATCGGAGCCTTCGAGCGGGGGGACGTCCATCGGGCATTGACCTCAACGAAGCTTGAGGTCTTACGTTCTCTCCCATGAGCATGGAGACCACAGCCTGGACACAGTTGCACAGCGTGATGACCGCCCAGCAGGAGCGCCGCCCGTTCGCGCTGGCCACGCTGCGCCGCATCGCCGCCTTCGCCCGCCCGCACCGCCGCCGCATCGTATGGTTCGTGCTGCTCGGCGTGGTGACCGCGCTGCTCGCCGTCGCGACCCCCGTGCTCGCCGGACGCGTCGTGGACGCGATCGTGTCGCACGGCGACTCGGGCCGGGTCGTCCGCCTGGCGCTGCTCATCGCGCTGATCGCGGTCGCCGAGGCGGCGCTCGGCATTCTCGGCCGGCGGCTGTCGGCGACGCTCGGGGAGGGACTCATCCTGGACCTCCGGACGGCTGTGTTCGATCATGTGCAGCGCATGCCGGTCGCGTTCTTCACACGCACTCGTACGGGAGCGCTCGTCAGTCGTCTCAACAACGACGTGATCGGCGCGCAGCGGGCGTTCAGCAACACCCTTTCGGGAGTGGTCAGCAATGTGGTCACGCTGCTGCTCACCCTGGCCGTCATGCTCACCCTGTCCTGGCAGATCACGCTGCTGGCGCTGGTGCTGCTCCCGGTGTTCGTGATCCCCGCCCGTCGGATGGGCAGCCGGATGGCCCGCATGCAGCGGGAGGCGGCGGCGCTCAACGCGGCGATGGGCACCCGTATGACCGAGCGCTTCTCGGCCCCCGGCGCCACCCTGGTCAAACTGTTCGGCCGCCCGGAGGAGGAGTCGGCGGAGTTCGCGGCCCGCGCCGCCCGGGTCCGGGACATCGGCATCCGTACGGCGACCGCCCAGACGGTGTTCATGACCGCGCTGACCCTGGTGTCCTCCCTGGCCCTCGCCCTGGTGTACGGCCTCGGCGGCTGGTACGCCCTGCGCGGCACCCTGGAACCGGGCGCGGTCGTGGCGCTGGCGCTGCTGCTGACCCGGCTGTACGCGCCGCTCACCGCGCTCGCCGGGGCCCGCGTCGAGGTGATGAGCGCGATGGTCAGCTTCGAGCGGGTGTTCGAGGTGCTGGACCTGAAGCCGCTGATCGAGGAGCGACCGGACCCGGAAGAACTGCCCGAAGGTCCGGTGGCGGTCGAGTTCGAGGACGTCCGCTTTGGCTACCCGGCCGCCGACAAGGTCTCCCTGGCCTCCCTGGAGGAGGTCGCCACCCTCGACACCCGCGGCGGCGCCGAGGTCCTGCACGGGGTCTCCTTCCGCGCCGAACCCGGCCAGACGGTCGCCCTGGTCGGTTCCTCCGGCGCCGGGAAGTCCACGATCGCCGCCCTGCTCCCGCGCCTGTACGACGTCGACGAGGGTGCCGTCCGCCTCGGCGGCACCGACGTGCGCGACCTCAGCGCCGCCTCCCTGCGCGCCACCCTCGGCATGGTCACCCAGGACGGCCACCTCTTCCACGACTCCGTCCGGGCCAACCTCCTGCTGGCCCGCCCGACGGCCACCGACGAGGAACTGTGGGAGGCGCTCGGCCGCGCCCGCCTCGACGACGTCGTACGGTCCCTGCCCGACGGCCTGGACACGGTGGTCGGGGAACGCGGCTACCGCCTCTCCGGTGGCGAGCGCCAGCGCATGACCATCGCCCGCCTGCTGCTGGCCCGCCAGCGCGTCGTCATCCTCGACGAGGCCACCGCCCACCTGGACAACACCTCGGAGGCGGCCGTCCAGGAGGCCCTGACCGAGGCACTGGCCGACCGGACCGCCGTCGTCATCGCCCACCGCCTCTCCACGGTCCGTGCGGCGGACGTGATCCTGGTCGTCGAGGCCGGCCGCATCGTGGAGCGGGGCACGCACGCGGACCTTCTGGCGGCCGGCGGCCGCTACGCGGAACTGCACCGCACCCAGTTCGAGAAGCAGACCGCGGAGGTCACGGCACCCTGAACGGCAACTGTGTCGAGCCGGCCCACGCCGTAACGGATGCGGGCCTGCACCTCGTTGGGCGCCTCGGGCGGGGCCGCAGTCCCGCTCGCGCTGTGGCGATGGTCACCAACTGCTGCGAAGCCCGTTGCGCAGGCCGGCATCGGCGACTCGCTGCAAGGTGTGAAAACAGCCTTTGACCTGCAAAAACGCAGGCAGGGAGACTATCAGTGGGAGTGCACCGATGTTGCGTACCAGGGTCAAGTCCAAGATCTAGCTTGGACGTTTGCGCAGGTCGGCGGCGTGATGGCCGCGTCCGGGTCAGCAAATCAGCTAGCCCGTGGGATGGGGTCGTTCTTCAAGGAGTGTGGTGTTCCAGGCCGACCCAGGAAGCGAACAGGCCGCGTTCGCCGGACAGACGGAGCCGACGTCTTGTCGCGTGCCGACGAGCGAATCGTTCGCCGATCTTCTCACCGACGGGTGCGAGAGGGCACAGCGGCAGAGCGCCGCGGCAGGTCGGGCATCGTCGGCCTGCGCCGCTGAGCACACCGCAGTTCACCGTCCACTTCACGAATCGGACGAGCAGCAGCGTCCAGGGGACCCGCTGGACCGGCTCACCCCTGCTCGATCGGACGCGCCCGGTCCGTGTCGGTGCCCGTTCACCGCACACCTGATGGGCGACGGGGACCGTCCCAGCTAGCCGGAGACGGCCTTCGCCCAGCCCTGGTTGACCGTCTCCCTCGCCTTCTCGAGTTGCGCGTCCGTTGGGAACTGCGGCGTTCCCTCAACCGTCGGCAGTCGTGCAGCGGCGGCCTTGTCGAGGGTGCCGTCCCGCCTCATGGCGTCCATGAGCACTGGGCGGGCAAAGGCGCGCAGCCGGAGGTTCTGGCCCTCTGGGCTGAAGAGGTACTCCTGCCACAGCCGGGCAGCCGCCGGGTGCGGGGCGTTCTTGTTGATCGCCAGCGCGAAATACTGGGCGAAGCTGCCGTCGAAGGGGATCGCAACCTGCCAGTTCACGCCCTTGTCGCGGAGCTGGTCGGCGTAATGGAGGTTGATGTAGTCCCAGTTGATGCTGATGGGGGTCCGGCCGTCCTCGACCGTTGCCGAGTTGGAATTGAGGGGGTTGAAGTTGCCGTTCCTCTTGAGTTCGGCGAAGAAGTCGAGACCGGGCTGGATGTTGTCGAACGACCCGCCGTTCGCCAGCGCGGCCGCGTAGACGCTGTCGAAGGCGGTCGCCGACCGGGGCGGGTCGCCTTCGAGCGCGACCATGCCCTTGTGATCGGGATTCAGAAGATCGGCGAAAGTTGCCGGGCAGACCTTGACCCGGTTGGCGTCGCAGCCGATGGAGATGTAGCCCCCGTAGTTGTTGTACCAGCGGGCCTTCGAGTCCTTCTGATTGCCGGGAATCGCATCGTAAGCGGCTACCTTGTACGGCGCGAGCAGATTCCGCGCCGCGGCGTTCCGCGCGAACGTATCGCCCACGTCGATCACGTCGGGTGCTGTCGGCCGGTTCCCGCTCTTCCTCAGGGCGTCGATCTCGTCCTCGCTGTGGCCCAGCGGATCCTCGACCGTGACCTTGATCCGGTACTTCTTCTCGAAGCCGTCGATCAGGCCGCCGTAGTCGGCCCAGTCACGCGGCAGCGCGATCGCTCTGAGCGTGCCCTCCTGTTTCGCTGCGGAGATCAGTGCGCGCATGCCGCCCACGTTCTCGGCGGACGTAGCCACTGACGGCTTCGCGGGTGTGGCGGGCGGTGTGTTCTCGCAAGCGCTCAGGCCCAGTGCCACGAGAGCGAAGCAGCCGAAGACCACCACTGCTCGGGCACACGGTGTGGTCACGACTGCTCCCCGGGCGTGGGGTGTGAGGTGGTCACCTCGGGCGGCTGCCGGCAGCACCACTGTGCCCGGATCGGCGGTCCTTCCGCTGTGCCTCCCGGCTTCCATGGGTCCACTGCGCCGACGAAGTGGTCATAGAGGCCAGGGTACCCGGCCGCCTTATGGCGGAATGTCGACCGGAAGCGTGCGATCAGCATCTTTACCCGGCTGGACGATGGTTCCGTACGCCCAGGGCCGCAGCCGCACCCATGCGGGCACGCGGGCGTGCGCGACGGTGGAGGGACGGAACGTACGCGCTCACTTCACAGTGCCGTGTCGTCCCATTGGCCGAGCAGAACCTCGTCGAGTCCTTCCGCCTCCGGCGTGGCGCCGCCGTGGAGGGACTGTTCGGCCCAGATGACTTTGCCGGTGGGCGTATAGCGGGTCCCCCAGCGTTCGGCGAACCGGGCGACCAGGAAGAGTCCGCGGCCGCCTTCGTCGGTGACCTTCGCCCGGCGCAGCCGGGGCGAGGTGCTGCTGCCGTCGGAGACCTCGAAGATCAGGGTGCCCGCGCCGGGGGTGCTGATCGGCACGGTGCGCAGCAGCCGGACGGCGATGGGCTCGGCGCCGTAGCGGATGGCGTTCGTGATCAGCTCGCTGAGGACGAGTTCGGCGGTGAAGCCGACCTGCTCCAGCCCCCACTCCGTCAGCCGGCGGGCGCAGGCGGTGCGCACCGGGGCCACCGCCGCCGGGTCACGGGGCACGTCCCACTCGGCGACCTGCTCCGGTCCGAGTCGGTGCGTGCGGGCCACCAGCAGCGCGATGTCGTCCCTGGGCCGGTCGGACAGCATGGCCTCCATTACCGCCGCGCAGGTGGCCTCCGGCGTGAGGCTCGGCCCTGTCAGAGCATCGCGCAGGGCCTCCAGACCGACGTCCAGGTCTCGGACGCGGTCCTCGATCAGGCCGTCGGTGTAAAGCACCAGTCGGGAACCCTCGGGCACGGTGAGCTCGGCGGTCTCGACAGGCAGGCCGGCTCCGAGTCCCAGTGGCGGGGAGACGGGCAGCTGAGGGAAGTCGACGGTCCCGTCGGGCCGGACCACCGCCGGTCCCGGATGGCCGGCGGTGGCGACGGCCAGCCGCCCGGAGGTGGGGTCGTAGACGGCGTATTGGCAGGTCGCCCCGGTGATCATCCCCTGTCCGTCCTCCGCGGCGACCTCCTCGGCGTCGATCTGCGCCACCAGCTCGTCCAGTCGGCCCAGCAACTCCTCCACGGGCATGTCCAGGCCGGCGAAGTTGCGCACAGCGGTGCGCAGCCGGCCCATGGTCGCCGCGGCGTGCAGACCGTGGCCGACGACATCGCCTACGACCAGTGCCACCCGGGTACCGGACAGCGGGATGACGTCGAACCAGTCCCCGCCCACCCCGCTCTGGGCCGGCAGGTAGCGGTAGGCCACGTCGAGGGCGGACTGCTCGGGCAGCGCGCGTGGCAGCAGGCTGTGCTGCAGGGTGACGGCCATGGCGTGTTCGCGGGTGTAGCGGCGGGCGTTGTCGATGCACACAGCCGCCCGGGCGGCCAGCTCCTCGGCGAAGGACACGTCGTCGTCCTCGAACGACGGGGAGCCCTTCGCGCGCCAGAAGTCCACCGCTCCCAGCACCACGCCGCGGGCTCGCAACGGAACCACGAGCATCGAGTGGATGCCGTGGTCGAGGATCCGCCGGGCACGTTCGGGGTGCTGGTCCCGCCAGCCGTCGGAGGCGCTCAGTTCCCCGACCAGGACCGGTCGGCCGTCGGCCATCGCCGCGGAGACGGGGTGGCCCGGGACGAACCGGATCAGCTCGCCGACGGGATGGAGGAGATGGTCCTCCTCCAGACCGGCGACGGCGCTGCGGCGCAACTCGGTGATCCCGGCGGTCGCACCGGAGGACTCCTCGCCGCGCAGGATCGGGTCCAGCAGTTCGACGGTGACGATGTCGGCGAACCGGGGCACCGCCACCTCGGCCAGTTCCTCGGCTGTGCGCTTCACATCGAGCGTGGTGCCGATCCGCAGCCCGGCGTCGTAGAGCCGGTTCAACCGTTCGCGCGCCACCTCCGCCCGGCCGGAGAGGGCCCGCAGCTCGGTGGTGTCCCGGAGCGTCACCACGCTGCCGACCGGTCCGTGAGGTGCGGTGAGCCGCTTGCTGACCGCGAGCAGCCGGTCGGCCGCCAGGTACACCTCGTCGGTGGCGGGGCGATCGGAGGCCAGCAGCCCGGCGAGGTCCTCATCCAGCCCCAGATCGGTGATGTCTCGCCGCTCCGCGTCCGCCGGCAGGTCCAGGAGCCGTCGTGCCTCGTCGTTGGCCAGCAGCAGCCGGCCGTCACCGCCGAGGATCAGCACTCCTTCCCGCACCGCGTGCAGCACCGCGTCGTGGTGCTCGTACATCCGGGTCATCTCGGTCGGCCCCAGCCCGTGGGTCTGCCGGCGCAACCGTCGGCTCACCAGGCCCGACCCGCCTGCGGCGACGACAAGGGCCATGGCGGCGCCGCCGAAGAGGAACGGCAGCTGCGTGTTCAGCCTGCGCTGCACCTTCTCGACCGTGACGGGCACGGCGACGATGGCGACGACCGAGCCGTCAGGGCCCCTGACGGGGACCGCCGAGATCACGGAGAGCCCCAGGGACCCCTGGAAGGTATTCGTGAAGGGCTTGCCCGTCGCCGCCTTCGCGTAAGGCCCGATGATGTGTTTCCCGATCTGATGCGGGTCGCTGTGGGTGAGTGTGATCCCGTTCAGTCCGTACACGATGATGGCGTCGACGCCCGCGGCCTTCCGGGCCGCCTCCGCGCGCGGCTCCAGCACCGCGGTCGGGTTCGCGCTGTTCAGCGCCGGCACGATCCCCGCGGCGTTCGCGAACGTCTGCGCCGCGGTGAGCGTCCGGTGGCGGGCGTCCGCCATGACGTCGCGTCGTGCCTGCACCACGAGGGCCACCAGGGCGGCGGCGACGAGCAGCACCACGATCGCCAGCTCGAGCAGGAAGACCTGGCCGGCGAGGCTGTGCACGCTCAGC
Organism: Streptomyces sp. NPDC001406; assembly: GCF_042895285.1. Taxonomy (NCBI): domain Bacteria; kingdom Bacillati; phylum Actinomycetota; class Actinomycetes; order Kitasatosporales; family Streptomycetaceae; genus Streptomyces; species Streptomyces sp. NPDC001406. The sequence goes on along the minus strand of NZ_JBIAWG010000006.1, from coordinate 98,780 downwards.
AGCGAGCCGGACCGCCATGCCCCTCCCTCCTGACGGGGCCGACCGGGCCGATGAGTCCTCATGGATGCATCAGGCGTATCACGTCCGGATTGATCCGAAACATCCCTCATATAGTCTTTCTATCGTTTGTGGGTGCTTGACCACCAAGCGACCGAGACGGACCGGTCCACGCAGGGACGGCGACGAGCGCATGAGCCCTGCCGGATTCCGGCAGTCACGCACATCCTCTGATGTCCGGTCCGAGCTCGCTTGGCGATGTCATTCGGCACGAGCGCCGGTGTCCGGCCGGTTCGATGAAGGCGGGTTCCGTGTTCACGTGACGGAACATCGGAGCCCGCCCGACCGAACGCCGAGCCGGCTCCGTTCGATGGACGCCTTCGGCACCAAGCAGCGCTTGTGCGCAGCGCCAGGCCCAGTCGCCGCGAGGAGGCCGACGTCCGCCCCGATGAGCGGACCGGGCTCCGCCCGCGGCTCGGCGCCGATGCGGCACGTACGCTCCAGCCGGGGTGCCGACGGCCGAGGCGGCATTCCGGCCTCCAGTGCGGCGAGGTCGGGCAGGCCCGGCCAGTGGCCGAGGACCGTGGACCGGCCGACGCCGGCCGCCCCTGGCTGAGCGGGACGGCCCCGGCCGGTACACGATCGGGGGTGCTCGCCCTGATGCGCACCGACACCGACGCACGCACCCAGCTGCTGTCCGCCGCCCTCACCGCGCTCATCCCGCTCGCCGCAGCCCTCCACAACCCTCGCGAAAAACCAGGCGCGTGGTGGGGCGGTACGAGAATCAGGGCCCGCTCGGCCCTGAGCCCCCAGTTATGAGCGGGTCTCGGCGCCTTCATCGCCGCCAGGATCGGCGGCTTCGCCTTCGGTTTCGCACTTCGCCGGTTCCCGGCCGCCGAACCGCACAAGGGCCCGGGCCCTTTACAGGATGTCCCCGACCGTACCGCCGCCTGTCACCCAGCACCTCGGGGAACTCCTGGCCTCACTCAGTCTGCTGGTCTTCGGAGCCGTACTGCTCGGCCCGACGCTGGAGAACCTGAGCTGGGGCATTGTTGGCTACGCGGTTCTCAGCCTCACCGTCGTCCGGATGCTGCCAGTGGCCCGTCGCGCTCGCCGGCAGCGGGCTGCGACTTCCCACGGTGGCATACATCGGGTGGTTCGGACCCCGTGGTCTGGCATCCGTCGTGCTCGGGCTGCTGCTCCTTGAAGAGGAACACGTCCAGGGAGTCGAGCTGCCGGCGAGAGCGGTGGCGGTCACTGTCGGCCTGAGCGTGTTGCTGCACGGTGTCTCCGCCGTCGCCCTCGCCGACCGGTACGGCAGCCGGCACGAGAAGACCACGGCCACGGGCCGGAAACTGCGCGAGGGAAGTCCCGTTCCCGAGTCCGCAGGTCGCCCCGCGCCGGGAACGAGAGCCATGAGTCAGGACGGGGGCTGGAGAACTGTGTCAATGACGTAGATGGTGGCGTTCGCGGCCTTGATGTTGCCGCAGACGATGTTCGCCTTGCCGTTGACCTTGAAGTCGGTGCCCGAGCCCGACGTGGTCAGTTTGCTGCCTTCCAGCGTCGTGAACGAGCCGTTGGAGAGTTCGTCCGGGGTGATCTGCTTGTCCACGACGTGGTAGGTCAGCACCTTCTTCAGCTGCCCCTGATTGGCGAGGAGCCAGGCAAGCTGCGACACGGTGACACTCTTGAAGGCCTGGTTGTTGGGAGCGAAGACGGTGATGTCGGGCTTTCCGTCGAGGGTACTGCTCAGCTTTGCTCTGACCGTGGCTGAGACCAGCTGGCTGAGCTGTGGATATGCGGCGGCGGCCTCTTCGACCTTGTCCTTGGCCGTGTTGGCCTTCTGGGAGAGCGCAGAACAGCCGGGACCGAACGTCCCCGACGGGCCGGGAGACGGGTCCTGTGCGTGGCTCTGCGATCCCAGACCTCCAAGGGCGAGCGGCATGGCGACCAGAGCTGCTGCGGTGCCCTTCGCTGTACGCATGCGGATGAACCTCATCGCAACCTTCCTCCCGTGGAGGCATGAACACTGCAGAGGTTTGGACTGCGGAAGTCTTCGTTTCCGCTGGGCGGGGTGGGGTGGCTGCTGCGCCGCGGCCTTGGGCCCTCATCACCCGGCCACTCAGCGAGCGTATCCAGCAGGTGCGGGTGACTGCATCTCGAAGTCCCGTCGCGGTGAACGCCCCGCCCTGCAGGACATCGGCCCACCCGGGCTCGCCGAATTGACGCAAGCGGCCAGTGGTCGGCCTGGCACGGCAGGGAGCGAGACGCTCCTGCCGGCGTCCAGTGGCGGGAGGGGGGCACCGGCCTGGGCGGCTCCTCCAGAGCAGGCGGGCCGTCGGCGGGTGTGGTCGAGCCTGCCACTCGCCCCGCTCCCGACTGGCCGCCAGGGCGAGAATCAGGCGTGGCGCTGGTAGTTGTTCGCGTACTCGTCGAAGACGATGCGTGCGTCGCCGTGTGCGCTCGCCCGCAGATCTTCGTCGAGCGTGCGGACGTGGTACTGCCAGCCTTCAGGAAGCTGCAGGCGTTCCCCGAGCGTGGGCAGTTGCTCCACGTTCAGGTCCGGGTCGACGTGCCGGGAGAGGTTTTTGCATGACGTACTGGTGTCCCTCGGGGGAGAAGAGTTCGTGGATCGTGCTGCCCTTCAGGAAGAGCCACCGGGTGGTGCACCCCACGGTGAGCTGCGTGTAGGGCGGCCGCTGGGCGCTGAGGAACGTCTGCAGGTCGGGGACATGGATATCGGCCACGGTGTGCATGGCGATGCCCTCTACGGAGGTGACTCGCCCGGCGTCGCGGAGCTCCGCGGTGGCGGCGCCCATGAGCGCGCGGCGCGGCCCGTTCATCCACACGGCGTCTCCGTGGAACTCCCTTGCCAGGGCGGCGGGATGCAGGGCACGGAATTCCTCGTCGGTGAAGTCGACTGGCAGGCCGAGGGTGTTGTAGACAACCCCGTCGCTCCGGGACCGTCGGCATCTTTGGTGAAGACGATGATCTCGGCGTGAGGCACGCCGCGGAGATTTTCCAACGTCCTGGTCACTGAGTGCCGGTCGGCCGGCGTCGACGACATACGGTCTGCAGCAAAAGCGAGAGAAGACATGCCATGGACGCCCCTACCGCTCCGCCCTCGCTGAACCGCTGGTCCGCCACAATCCTGGTTCCATCGGCTGGCGGCCGGCCCCCGCGCCCGGCTGCTGTCCTCCTGGTTCATCCAGGGGCAGGACGCAGGCGCTCTGCCGACGCTGCGGGCTGCCACCGACCCGGTGGCCCGCGGAGGCGAAGGGGTCACAGTCATGGCGGTGGGACCGGTCGGGTGCGTGCGGGCAGCGGCAGGGCGATGTCCACGCCTTCGATGTCGCACGACCGGAGTCCGGGAGCCGCCTGGGAGCTGTATCCCGGACTCGGCTCCCAAATGGTCACGGTCCGCCGCTGCCTGAGCTCGGCCGATACCGGCGAAGCCCTGAGGACGGCCGCGCTGGAGGGCTTCGGGACCTGGCTCCGAAACTGGCGGCAGGCGTCCTCGGAGAAGGTCGGACGGGGCATCGGACATCTCTCATGTATGGCGCGAATCGTCCACCTCGCTCTTCGGGGAGTTACCGTGTCCGCCATGACGGGCGTATTCCGGCACCGGCGGTGGCTGCGGCGGCACGTCGGTTTCGACGGACGGGCCGGGCAGGCGGCCTTCGAGGCGTTGCACCGGGCCTCCCTCGCGGCGCCGGCGTTGCGCGGCGGGCTGACCGAGGCGTCGGCCGGTGTGGCCGCGCGGCATCTGCGGGAGCTGCTGGGTGTCCCGGCGCTGGCCATCACGGACACCGAGCGCGTCCTCGCCTGGGACGGCGCAGGGAGGCACCACGGCGCGGCGGCGGTGGACCTGGCCGCCGACGTGCTGGCGGGCGGCGGGACGGCCGTGCTGAAGGCCGACCGGGTGTGGTGCGGGGAGGTGCGCTGCGAGCTCAGGGAGGCCGTCGTGGCGCCGCTGGTGGTGGAGGACCGGGTGGAGGGCGCGCTGCTCGCCCACGCCCCCGGCGTGTCGGCAGGCTTGGTCCGCGCGAGCGGCGAGGTGGCCCGCTGGACGTCCGGGCAGCTGGAACTCGCGGAGTTGCACCGTTCCCGCACCCGCCTGGTGGAGGCCGAGCTGCGGGCGCTGCGCGCGCAGATCTCCCCGCATTTCTCGTGCAACGCGCTGACCGCGATCGCCTCGCTGGTGCGCACCGATCCGGAGCGGGCCCGCGAACTGCTGCTGGACTTCGCCGACTTCACGCGTTACTCGTTCCGGCGCCACGGCGAATTCACCACGCTGGCGGAGGAGTTCCGTTCGATCGGCCAGTACCTGGTACTGGAGCAGGCGCGCTTCGGTGACCGGCTGCGTGTCGACGTCCAGGCGGCCGTGGAGGTGCTGCCGGTCGCGGTGCCGTTCCTGTGCGTGCAGCCGCTGGTGGAGAACGCCGTCCGGCACGGCTTCGAGGGCCGCACCGGGCCGGGGAAGATCACGGTGCTCGCGTGGGACGCGGGCGCCGAGGCGCACATCACCGTGGAGGACGACGGAGTCGGCATGGACCCCGAGGAGCTGCGGCGCATCCTGACCGCCGGCGGGGCCGGGGCCGTGGGGTCGGGAGGCGGCGTGGGGCTGGGAAACGTCGACGCCCGGCTGCGGCAGGTGTACGGGGACGCGTACGGGCTGGTGGTCGAGACCGCGCCCGGCGCGGGCACCAAGGTGCGGATCCGGGTGCCCAAGTACCGGGCCGGCGTCACGGCCGCCGCGGGGAGCGGGGAACGGCCCGGCGAGGGGCTCGGCATGCTCAAGTGAGCGCCACCCCCTCATGTGTGTGGCGCATGCCACACCTGTCGGGAGATTGACCCGGTGTGCGGAAAATGCACAGACTCACGCATGCTGAGCATCCTGGTGGCCGACGACGAACCCCATGCCCGGGAGGAACTCGTCTACTTGCTCGGCCTGGATCCGGGCGTCGGCCTTGTGGAGTCCGCGGCGGACGGCGCCGCCGCGCTGCTGGCGCTGGACCGCGCGCTTCAGGAGAACAGGCCCGTGGACGCGGTCTTCCTCGACGTGCGCATGCCCGGCCTGGACGGGCTCGGGGCGGCCAGGGTCCTGTCCCGCTTCGCCGCTCCGCCGCCGGTGGTGTTCGTCACCGCGTACGACGACTTCGCGGTGCACGCCTTCGAGGTACGGGCCCTGGACTACCTGCTCAAGCCCGTACGCGCCCAGCGGCTCGCCGAGACCGTCCGGCGCATCGCCGAGCGGCGCGCGGAACCGTCCCCCACCCCCGCGCCCCCGGAACCCGCCGCCGCGCCCCCTGCCCCCGCCGAGCAGCCCGCACAGAACGACGACGAGACGATCGCCGTCGAGCTGTCCGGTGTGACGCGGTTCGTCCGGCGCTCCGAGGTACGGCACGTGGAGGCGTGCGGCGACTACGTACGTCTGCACCTCGCATCCGGCAGCTGTCTGCTGCGGGTGCCGCTGTCCAGCCTGGAGGACCAGTGGCAGGACGCCGGATTCGTCCGGGTGCACCGCCGCCACCTCGTCGCCACCGGCCACATCGAGGAACTGCTGGCCGACTCCGGACGGCTGTCGGTCCGCGTGGCCGGCACCGTCCTGCCGGTCAGCCGCCGCAGCAGCCGCAGACTCCGGGAACTGCTGCTGCCCCCGTCCGGGCCGCCGAGGTCGAGAGGCACCGCCGATGGGTGAGCCGGCCGAGCGCGTGACCGTCACCCATCCGCGCACCCGCGCCGCCCGCCCCGGCCAGCGGAACGCCGCGCTACGCGACGTGCACGAACAGACCCCGCTCGGCGAGGTCTACGTCAAGGCGCTGATGCGCACCCAGTTGCGGCTGGCGCTGTTGGTGTGCGGCGCGGTCTGCCTGCCGCTGGCCTGCCTGCCGCTGCTGCTCGGGCGCCCGGGGGTGCCGTCCGAGGCGCGGCTGTGGGGTATCGGCCTGCCCTGGCTGGTCCTGGGGCTGCCGGTCTACGTGCTGCTGGTGAGCGCCGGTGCCTGGTACGTGCGCCGGGCGGAGCGGCACGAACGCGACTTCGTCGAGCACGTCCACCGCTCATGAGCACAGCGGGGAACCTGACCGCCGTCCTGCTGGTCGTCGCCCTGACGGTGGCCGTCGGCGGTTACGGCCTGAAGTCGCGTTCCACCTCGGACTTCTACGTCGCCTCCCGCACGGTCTCGCCGCTGCGCAACGCGGCCGCCGTCAGCGGCGAGTACCTCTCGGCAGCCTCCTACCTGGGCATCGCCGGACTGCTGGTGGCCTACGGGAGCACGATGCTCTGGTACGGCATCGGATACACGGCCGGCTATCTGGTGCTGCTCGTCCTGGTGGCCGCGCCGCTGCGCAGGTCGGGGGCCTACACCGTCTCCGACTTCGCCGAGGCGCGCCTGGGCTCGTCGGCGGTGCGGCGGACGGCCACCGCCTTCGTGGTGCTCATCGGGTGGCTTTACCAGGTGCCGCAGTTGCAGGGCGCGGGACTGGCCCTGCACGCGGCCCTCGGAGCGCCGGCCTGGTCGGGAGCGGTGCTGGTGACGGCGGTGGTGCTGGTGAGCGTGATCGCCGGGGGCATGCGCAGCGTCACGCTCGTCCAGGCCGTCCAGTTCTGGCTGAAGCTGGCCGCGCTCGCCGTCCCGGCGATCGTCCTGCTGCTCGTCTGGCGCGGCGCCTGGCACCCGTCCGGCAGCCCGCCCGCGGCGCCCGCGCCGGCTGCCCGCCCGGCGGCGGACCAGGGTGGTGGGCAGGCACTGTACGGCGTGTACTCGCTGATGGTGGCCACCTTCCTCGGGGCGATGGGCCTGCCGCACGTCATCGCGCGCTTCTACACCAACCCCAACGGCCGCGCGGCCCGCCGCACGACGGTGGGCGTCCTTGGTCTGCTGGGCGCCTTCTACCTGCTGCCCGAGGTGTACGGCGGGCTGGGTCGGCTCTACGCGCCCGGCCTGGCCGCCGCCGACCGGGCGGACACCGTGGTACTGCTGCTGCCCGGACGGCTCGTGCCGGGCACCGCGGGCCAGCTGCTGACGGCGCTGGTGGTCGCCGGCGCCTTCGCCGCCTTCCTGTCGACGTGCTCCGGGCTGGCCCTGTCGGTGGCCGCCGTGCTCTCGCAGGACCTCCTCGGCGGGGACGTGCGCGGGTTCCGCCGGGCCTCCGCGCTGGCCGTGCTCGCCCCCTGCGCCATCGCGCTGCTGCTGTCGGAGAGCGGAGTGTCGGTGGCCCACGAGGTGGGGCTGATCTTCTCGGTGGCCGCCTCCACGTTCTGCCCCCTGCTGGTGCTGGGCATCTGGTGGCGGCGGCTGACCTCGGTCGGAGCCGTCGCCGGGATGCTGGTCGGCGGCGGGCTGTCGGTGGCCGCGCTGACGCTCACGCTGTTGGGCACGGGCGGGCCGGGCTGGGCCGGCATCCTGCTCGCCGAGCCCGCGGCCTGGAGCGTGCCGGCGGCGTTCCTGACCATGGTGGGCGTGTCCCTGGCCACGCCCCGCAGGGTGCCCGCGGGGACCTCCGTGATGCTGGCCAGGCTGCACCTGCCGGAGGCACTGGATGCGGGTACGGCCGGCCGCTCGGCGGTGACGGGCGACCGTTCGTCCCGCACCCCCGTCCGTCCGTCGCGCGACGGACGCCACTGACCGACAAGTCCCGTACCGGGGCTCCCCGTCGCAGCGTGGGTGCCGCACAGTAACCGGCCAGAGCGAGACACCACGGAACGCCCGGCCGCCGAGCCGCGCTCCCGGACCGGGAGCGGCAGCCGGACGTCCCCCCGCCTCCGCCTGCGGGCGTGCGCGACCTCCCGGCCCCGACCCCGAGCCGACCCGCCGCCCGCACCGCACCCCGCACCTTCTGCCGTCGCCCGCGACCGCGGACGACGCACCACCCCGTCCCAGGCCCTGCGCCGAGCAGGCACCCCGACCCAAGGACCGCGCCATGACCCAGACCCAGACGCCCGTCACCGACGAGCTGCCCGCCGTCACCCAGGAGCAGACCCCGGCCGCGCCCGAGGCACCGCGCCCGCAGATCGCCGACCCCGGACCCCTGGGTCTGGCGGCGTTCGCCCTCACCACCTTCGTGCTCTCCGTCTTCAACGCCGGACTGATCAAGGACGCGTCGCTGGAGGCCGTCGTGCTGCCGCTCGCGCTGTGGTACGGCGGCATCGCCCAGGTCCTCGCCGGCATGTGGGAGTTCCGCAAGAACAACACCTTCGGCGCGCTGGCGTTCACCTCCTACGGATCCTTCTGGCTGTCCTTCGCGGCCTACGTCCAGTTCGTCGCCCCGAAGCTGCCGACGGACCACGCCTACCAGGCGACCGGCCTCTTCCTGCTCGCCTGGACGATCTTCACCCTCTACATGACGGTCGTCACCACCCGGATCAGCGGCCTGCTACTCGCCGTGTTCGCGGCTCTGTCGGTGACCTTCGTGCTGCTCACCGCCGGAGAGCTGGCACAGCGCACGGAGCTGAGCCACGCGGGCGGCTGGGCGGGCCTGCTCACCGCGCTGCTCGCCTGGTACGGCTCGTTCGCCGGGGTGGCCAACGCCACCTGGAAGAACCGGTCCCTGCCGACGTGGCCGTTCCAGGCCTGATCCGCCCCCTGCCGACCGCCCGACCGACCACTAGGGAGTCCCCATGAGCAACGAGAGCCTGGCCAACCTGCTGAGGGAGGAGCGGCGGTTCGCCCCTCCCGCCGGACTGGCCGCGCATGCCAACGTCACCGCGGAGGCGTATGAACAGGCCAAGGCTGACAGGCTCGGCTTCTGGGCCGAGCAGGCCCGTCGGCTGACCTGGGCCAAGGAACCGTCTCAGACGTTGGACTGGTCGAACCCGCCGTTCGCGAAGTGGTTCGAGGACGGCGAGCTGAACATCGCGTACAACTGCGTGGACCGGCACGTCGAGGCCGGGCACGGGGACCGGGTCGCGATCCACTTCGAGGGCGAGCCCGGCGACAGCCGCTCGATCACCTATGCCGAGCTCAAGGACGAGGTCTCCAAGACGGCGAACGCGCTGCTGGAGCTGGGTGTCCGCAAGGGCGACCGGGTCGCCATCTACATGCCGATGATCCCGGAGACCGCGATCGCGATGCTGGCGTCGGCCCGGATCGGCGCCACGCACTCGGTCGTATTCGGCGGCTTCTCGGCCGACGCGCTCGCGACCCGGATCAAGGACGCCGACGCGCGCCTGGTCGTCACGGCCGACGGCGGCTACCGGCGCGGCAAACCGTCCGCGCTCAAGCCGGCCGTGGACGAGGCGATTTCCAAGGTCGACAACGTCGAGCATGTGCTCGTGGTACGCCGTACCGGCCAGGACGTGGCCTGGACCGAGGGCCGGGACGTGTGGTGGCACGAGCTGGTGGACCGGCAGGCCGCCGAGCACATCCCAAAGGCGTTCGGGGCGGAGCACCCGCTGTTCATCCTCTACACCTCCGGCACGACCGGTAAGCCGAAGGGCATCCTGCACACCTCCGGCGGCTACCTCACCCAGGTCGCCTACACCCACGACGCGGTCTTCGACCTCAAGCCGGAGACGGACGTCTTCTGGTGCACGGCGGACGTCGGCTGGGTGACCGGGCACTCGTACATCGTTTACGGGCCGCTGGCCAACGGCGCGACGCAGGTCATGTACGAGGGCACCCCGGACACCCCGCACCAGGGCCGGTTCTGGGAGATCGTGGAGAAGTACCGGGTCACGATCCTCTACACCGCGCCGACCGCGATCCGGACGTTCATGAAGTGGGGCGACGACATCCCCGCGCAGTTCGACCTGTCGTCCCTGCGGGTCCTCGGCTCGGTGGGCGAGCCGATCAACCCCGAGGCGTGGGTCTGGTACCGCAAGCACATCGGCGCCGACCGGACGCCGGTCGTGGACACCTGGTGGCAGACCGAGACCGGCGCGATGATGATCTCGCCGCTGCCTGGTGTCACCCACGCCAAGCCCGGTTCGGCGCAGATCCCGCTGCCCGGCATCAGCGCGACCGTCGTCGACGACGAGGCCAACGAGGTCCCCGACGGCGGCGGTGGCTATCTGGTGCTGACCGAGCCGTGGCCGTCGATGCTGCGCACCATCTGGGGCGACGACCAGCGGTTCATCGACACCTACTGGTCGCGTTTCGAGGGCAAGTACTTCGCCGGTGACGGCGCGAAGAAGGACGACGACGGGGACATCTGGCTGCTGGGCCGGGTGGACGACGTCATGCTGGTGTCCGGGCACAACATCTCCACCACCGAGGTGGAATCGGCACTCGTCTCCCACCCCTCGGTCGCCGAGGCGGCCGTCGTCGGTGCCGCCGACGAGACCACCGGCCAGGCCATCGTCGCCTTCGTCATCCTGCGCGGTACGGCGTCCGAGGACGACAAGCTGATCGGCGAGCTGCGCGACCACGTCGGCGCCACGCTCGGCCCGATCGCCAAGCCGAAGCGGATCCTGCCCGTGGCCGAGCTGCCCAAGACCCGCTCCGGCAAGATCATGCGCCGCCTGCTGCGCGACGTCGCCGAGAACCGCGCGCTGGGCGATGTCACCACCCTCACCGACTCCGGCGTCATGGACCTGATCCAGGCGAAGCTCCCCGCCGCGCCGGCCGAAGACTGACCACGGAACAGGAACTGAGATGCGCATCGTTCTGATCGGCCCCCCGGGCGCGGGCAAGGGCACCCAGGCCCGTGTCCTGGCCGGTCGTCTGTCCGTCCCGGCGATCTCCAGCGGGGACCTGTTCCGTGCGGAGACCAGCCGGGGAACCGCGCTGGGTGAACTGGTCCGGCAGCACACGGAAGCCGGTGAGCTGGTGCCCGACGAGCTCACCACCACCATCGTCACGCGGCGTCTGCGCGAACCCGACGCGGGGGACGGCTTCCTGCTCGACGGCTTCCCCCGGACCGTACGGCAGGCCGAACTCCTGGCGCTGGCCCTGGGGGAGGACGAGACCGTGCTCGACGCGGTGATCGCCCTCGACCTGCCGGACGAGGAGATCGTGCAGCGGCTGACGGGCCGGCGCATGTGTCCGGCGTGCGGGACGACCGTGCACACGGTGTTCTCCCCGCCCCGCGTCCCGGACCGCTGCGACGGGTGCGCGGGCGCCCTCGTCAGGCGCGCCGACGACACCGAGGAGACCGTTCGGCGGCGCCTCGCGGTGTACGCGGAGCAGACCGTCCCGCTGCTGCGGTGGTACGCGGACCGGGAACTGCTGTTTCCCGTGGACGCGACGGGCACGGTGCCGGAGGTCTCCGACCGGATGCGCTCGGCCCTGGCGGCGGTGACGCGGTGAATCCCTACCCCCGACCCGCCGCGCACCGCGAACCGGGCGGCACCCCGGCGACGGCGGCCCAGTCCGGGCCGCCGCCCGCGGACCTGCGCGAACTGCGCCGCCTCCGCCTCGCCTTCGGGATACCGGCCGGGGTCACCGTCGTGGGCAGCTATCTGCTCCTCATCCTGCTGTCCGGCTTCGCGCCCGGGTTGATGGCCGCTCGACTCTGGGGACATCTCACCTTCGGACTGACGCTGGGCCTGGCGCTGTTCGCCGCCCTGTTCCTCACCGCGTGGCGCTACGACCGGCACATGCGCACCCGGTTCGACCCGCTCGCCGGCGAACTGCGCGCGCACCGCGACCGGACGGGCGCCGGAGGGGGTGAGCGGTGACCCTCGCCTCGGGCGCCATGCCCCTCAGCCAACTGCGACTGCCGCTGGTGCTGTTCCTCGTCTTCCTCGCCGTCACCATGTTCACGGCCATCATCAACAGTCCCCACCGCGACGAGGTCGGCGAGTTCTACCTCGGCAACCGCAAGCTGTCGCCGCTGCGGTACGGCATGGCGATGTGCGGTGACTACATCTCGGCCGCGACGCTGCTGGGCAGCACCGGCCTGGTCTGCCTGACCGGCTACGACGGCCTGCTGTATCTGGTGGGCACCGCCATCGGCTGGATCATGGTGCTGCTGCTGATCGCCGAACCGCTGCGCAACACGGGCCTGTTCACCCTCGGCGACACCGTCGCCCTGAGGTTGCGGGACCGGCAGCGCCCGGTCCGGCTCGCCCTCGGGGTCTGTGCCCTCGTCGTGTCCGTCCTGTACCTGGTGGCCCAGCTGGTGGCGAGCGTCGCTCTGCTGGCGCAGTTCACCGGGATGCCCGGGAGCACGGCGCGTGTCCTGTGCGGGCTCCTCGTCGGCTGCCTCGTGGTCTTCTACGTCGCGGTCGGCGGGATGCCCGGCACCACGTTCATCCAGATCGCCAAGACGGTGCTGCTGGTGGTTGTGGTCGCGGTGGCCGTCGTCCTGGTGCTGAGGCACTTCGCCTGGAGTGGTGACGACCTGCTCGGTGCGGCCGCCGCGCACAGCGGGCACGGGGACGCCTATCTGCGGCCCGGTCTGCAGTTCGGGGGCAGCACCGCCAGCAAGCTGGACTTCTTCAGTCTCGCGCTGTCCATGGCCCTGGGCGTCGGGGGGCTCCCGCACATCGTCATGCGCCTGCTGTCGCCGGGTACCGCGCGCCAGTTGCGGAGGGCGGTGCTGTGGACGGTCGGCCTGGTGGGAGCCGTGTGCCTGGCGGTCGGCGTGCTGGGCCTGAGCGCGGCCGCGATCGTCGGCACCGACACCGTCAGGGCCGGTGACTCCACCGGCAACTCCGCGGTGCTCCTGCTCGCGCAGTCGGTGGGTGGGACCCTGCTGATGGCGGCCTTCTCGTGCCTCGTCTTCGCCACGATCCTCTCCGTGGCCGCCGGCGTCACGCTGGCGGCGGCCTCGTCGCTGGCCCACGACGTGTACGCGCACGGCATCCGCAGGGGCCGGGTGGAGGACCGTCAGGAGGTGGCCGTGGCGCGCATGTCGGCGGGCGCGGTCGGCGTGCTGGGAATCCTCATCGCCCTGCTGGCCGGGGACTGGAACGCGGCCTCGCTCGCCTTCCTCGCCTTCGCCATCGCCGCCTCCTCCCTCGTGCCGACCATCGTGTACACGCTGTTCTGGCCCCGCTTCACCGCGGGCGGTGCGCTCCTCGGTCTCTACGGCGGCCTCGGCTGCTCCCTCGTGCTGGTCGCCTTCAGCCCGCTCGTCTCCTCCACGCCGGCGTCCCTGCTGCCCTCGGCGGACGTCGCCTGGTTCCCCCTGCAGAACCCGGGCATCGTCTCCGTCCCGGTCGGGTTCCTGCTGGGATGGCTCGGCACCGTCCTGAGCTCCAAAACGACCGACGTCGCCGCGTACCGCGCGTTCGAGGAGCGCTGCCTGACCGCCGCGGAGTGACGCGGGGGACGACCCTCACCCGGACGGCGACAGGGCCCCGGGCACCGTCGAAGGGCTGGCGACGGCGCCCGGGGCCCTGTCCCCTTGCCGCAGGCCGGTTCGCTCCCAACAGCCGCTCCCGCACCCTCTTCAGATGCCGCTGGAACACGTCCCGTGCCTGCGGCGTCATGCGCCACCAGCGCCGTGAGCCACGTCGCACAGCTCCGCCTGCACGTCCTCCCAGCCGTGGGTGACGCCCTTGCGCGGGTTCTGGCCGGTTGCCCAGATCACCGCTTCCGCGACCTCGCCGACCTCTTCCGACAGCTTCAGGATGCGCAGGAGCAGGCCCCTCCCGGCCCGCGTGGGCGCGGGTGACCTCCAAGCGCGGCCAGAGCTCGTCGACGGTCGGCCAGAGGGCGGGGCCGGGGTGCTCATCGGGCATGCCCCAGAGCCGGCCATGCGGCCCAGGGCCGTACCGGCTACTCCTCGAACTCCTCTTCCCGTTCCGTGTCGACGTGCAGCCGCTCGGCCAGTCGGCGCGCGATCCCGCTCGGAGATGGTGAGCTCCTCCCGCTCACCGCGTACCTTCTGAAGCTGCTGGCTTCAACTCCTCTGCCTGCGCCTCCAGCTCGGCCCTGCGGGCCGTGATCAGCTCACGAAGGTCCGATTCCACATCCTGGGCCACCCGATGCACCTCCCGCCCGGATCACACGGACAGGTGCCTCGCGCAGGCCGGGGAATCCGCGGATCCGTGATCGCCGAGGAGGCAGACGATCTTGAGCTCCGACAACCACCCGCGACCAGCACAAGAACACGATCAACGACTGACGCCAGACCCATGACCAGCGATTTCACGATGGCGGATCTTCAATGGGCAGGCCAGGGGCGACCGGCTGTCCTGCACGCACAGCAGGTGGTGGGTGTGGCGGTTCGGCGAGGTAGCGGGCGTCTCGGTGCCGTGTTGAACTGAGCAGAGTGCGCGTCACTACGGCGCCGATCAACGCCGTCGTATGGTATCGGTCAAGTTCGGGTGTACGTCACAAAGCATGACATTGAGGATGTGGAGGCGGCTCATGGCGGAGTCGCGAGACGACGAGCAGCTCAGTCTGCGCCTGACGGCCGTAGCGGCGTTGGGGTTCGTGCTGATCGTTCCGCCGTTCCTGGCGGTGTTCGATCGCATGGGCATGGTCTTCGGCGTCCCCGTTCTCGCGGCTTACCTGTTTCTCGTCTGGGCGATCGTGATCGCTCTGGTCGCCGTGATCGGTGGCAGATCGAGGTAGGCCGTGCTCCAGACCTGGTTCATCGTCGCTGTTTCGGCCGGGTACCTGGGCCTGCTCTTCGCTGTGGCCTTCTACGGTGACCGGCGGGCGGATTCCGGTCGGAGCATCATCAACAATGCCACGATCTACGCGCTGTCCTTCGGCGTGTACGCCACCTCGTGGACGTACTACGGCAGTGTGGGCTGGGCCGCCAGGGCTGGAGTCGGCTTCCTGCCGATCTACCTGGGGCCGACGCTCATGCTCGCGCTGGGCTGGCTGGTGCTGCGCAGAATCATCCGGATAAGCCACCGGCACCGGGTCACCTCGCTGGCCGACTTCGTCTCCGCCCGCTACGGCAAGAGCACCGCGCTGGGTTGTCTGGTGACGATCATCGCTGTGGTGGGGGTTGTTCCCTACATCTCGCTGCAGCTCAAGGCGGTCTCCATCACCTTTGCGGTCATTCGGCGGCACCCCGAGGTCGCCTCCGGACCGAAGCTGAGCCATATCCCGCTGTTGCAGGACACCGGGTTGTACGCGGCGCTGGTGCTCGCCGCGTTCGCCATCGTCTTCGGCACACGTCATCTGGACGCCACCGAACGCCACGAGGGCATGGTCGCCGCCATCGCGTTCGAGTCCGTGGTCAAGCTCGTGGCGTTCCTCTCGGCCGGGATTTTTGTGGCCTTCTGGATGTTCGGGGGGCTCCACGACCTGTTCTCCCGGGCCGCGGACGCCGGCCTCACCACGCTGTTCACGCTGCGCGAGCAGACCGGCTACGGCATGTGGGTCTGGCTCACGGTGCTGTCCATGCTGGCGATCGTGCTGCTGCCCCGGCAGTGGCAGATCAGCGTTGTCGAGAACGTCGACGAGAGGCACCTCAAACGGGCGATGTGGCTGTTCCCTCTGTACCTGCTCGCGATCAGCATCTTCGTGCTTCCGATCGCAGCCGGTGGGCTTCTGCGGTTCGGAAAGGCCGTCGACGCCGACACCTATGTGCTGACCCTGCCGATGGCCGGAGGTCAGCAGGCACTCGCACTGCTCGTCTTCATCGGCGGCCTCAGCGCGGCCACCAGCATGGTCATCGTCGAGACGACCGCGCTCAGCACCATGGTGTCGAACTCACTCGTGATGCCGCTGCTGCTGCGCAGCAAATCCCGGCTGGCGCACCGGGACAACCTCGCCGGGCTGGTGCTGGGCATTCGCCGGGCGACCATCGTGCTGGTCCTGCTGCTCGGGTACGCGTACTTTCGGGTTGCAGGCGAGCAGACGGCATTGGTGTCGATCGGCCTGGTGTCGTTCGCGGCTGTGGCACAGTTCGCGCCCGCCATCCTGGGCGGCCTGTTCTGGAAGGGTGGTACCCGCCGGGGCGTGCTGGTCGGCCTGGTGGCGGGGTTCGCCGTGTGGGCGTACACCCTCGTGCTGCCGACCTTCGCCGATGCCGGGTTGCTGTCTGCTTCCTTCTTGCGGGAGGGCCCGCTCGGCATTGGGCTGCTCCGGCCACAGCAGCTGTTCGGCCTGGCGGGAATGGACCCGATCAGCCATGCGATGTTCTGGAGCGTACTGCTGAACTTCGGCGGGTATGTCGCAGTCTCCCTCGTGGACCGACCGGACGCTGCCGAGCGGGCGCAGGCGGAGCAGTTCGTCGAGATCCTCGAAGAGCCCGTCAGGGAGCGGCGCTGGCAGGTCCGTGCCACGGTCGGCGAACTGCAGACCCTGCTGGAGCGCTTCCTCGGGCGCGAGGGCGCCCAGCGGGCGTTGCGCTCCTACCCTGGAAGGAGGCCCGACTCACTGGCAGCCGAAGCGCCGCCGGAGCTGGTCCATCACGCGGAAGCCCAGCTCGCTGGTTCGGTAGGCGCTGCGTCCGCGCGGCTTGCGGTCGCCGCGGTGGCCGGAGAGGAGGAGGTCGGCACCGATGAAGTGATGGAGATGATCGGCGAGGCGTCGCAGCGGGTCGAGCTGGTCCGGTGGCGGCTGAAGTTGCTCTACGACGCGACCGGCGGCATCGGCACCACCCTCGATGTGACCCGTACAGCCGAAGAGCTGACGCAGGTCGCGGTTCCCCGCTTCGCCGACTACGTCACCGTCGACCTTGCCGAGTCCGTGTTGCGCCATGAGGAACTGGGGACGAACGGCACAAGCACCGGCAGTAAGCGGATGCAGCGCGCGGCCGTCAGCGGCATTCGCGACGACGCTCCCTTCTTCGCCGTCGGCGACCTGATCACTTTCGGGCCGTCCTCGCCACAGGCCCGCAGCGTCGAGAGCGGGCAGGCGGTCCTGGTGCCTCGACTGCGTGATGCCACGCGATGGCAGGAGGTGGACCCCGCGCGGGGCTCCCGCATCATCGACTACGGGATCCATTCACTCATCACGGCGCCGCTGTCCGCCCGGGGCGTGCTGCTGGGCGTCGTCCACTTCTGGCGCTCCGAGAAGCCCGAGCCCTTCGATCAGGACGATCTCTCCCTCGCGGCCGAACTGGCCACCCGAGCCGCCGTGTCCCTCGACAACGCACGCCGCTACACCCGCGAGCACGGCTTGGCCGTGGCGCTGCAGCGGAGACTGCTGCCCCGCGCGCTGCCCGAACAGAACGCCGTCGAGGTCGCTTCCCGTTACCTCCCCGCGCAGGCAGTCGGCGGCGACTGGTTCGATGTCATCCCGCTGCCGGGCGCCAGGGTGGCGCTGGTCATGGGCGACATCGTCGGGCACGGACTGCACGCCGCAGCCACCATGGGGCAGCTGCGCACCGCCGTGCACAACTTCTCCACCCCCCTGGACCTGCCGCCCGACGAACTCCTCAGCCACCTCGACGAGTTGGTCACCCTTATCGACCAGGACGCGATCGCGGCCGGCGACAAGACCACCGTAACCGGCGCCACCTGCCTGTACGCGGTCTACGACTCCGTGTCCGGCAACTGTGCCATCGCCAGCGCCGGACACCTGGCGCCCGCGCTCGTACAGCCCGACGGGACGGTGGAGTTCCTGGACGTGCCGTCCTGCCTTCCCCTCGGCATCGGCGGACTGCCCTTCGAGTGCGCCGAGTTGCATCTGCCCGAGCGCAGCAGGCTCGTCCTGTTCACCGACGGCCTCGTCGAGCGCCGCGACCTGGACGTCGACACCGGGCTCCGGCTGCTCCGCGAGACGCTGGCGCGCGCGGACCAGTCGCCCGAGGAGACCTGCGACGCCGTGCTCGACGCCCTGCTCCCGGAGCTCCAGAGCGACGACATCGCGCTGCTCGTCGCCCGTACGCGGGTGCTGGGGCCCGGGCAGGTCGCCGAGTGGGCCGTGGAGTGCGACCCTGCCGCCGTTCGCCGCGTACGCGCTGCCGTCTCCGCCCGGCTCATGGAGTGGGAGCTGGAGGCCCTCGTGGACACCACGGAGCTGATCTGCAGCGAACTGATCACCAACGCCATGCGCCACGCCACCGGACCCATCAAGGCGCGGTTGATCCGCGACCGTGCGCTCATCTGCGAGGTCTCCGACCACAGCAGCACCTCGCCGCATCTGCGCCATGCGGTCAGTACGGACGAGGGCGGACGGGGCCTCTTCCTCGTGGCCCAGTTCGCCGAGCGCTGGGGCACGCGCTACACCAAGGACGGCAAGGTCATCTGGGCCGAGCAGGCGACACCGGGGACGCTCGGCAGCTGACCGGCGCCGCCCACGGACCCGGCCGCCCGCCCAGCCGCCGGAACCGGTTGGAACTACGCGGTGACCGGTGGCCGGATGGCCGACCTGCCGGAGCAGATGGCCCAGGCGGCCACCCGCAGCCCCGAGTTGGTGACGGTGATGATCGGTGCGAACGACGCATGCCGCTCGTCGTCCCGGGGACCAGGGATCCTGATCGACCTGAGCATGGGGTGGCGAAGCATCTGTGGTGATCGTCACGGAGGCCCTCGGGGGCCGTTGCGTACGCTGTTCTCGGTAGTACGGAGGGGCGACCCGGGGAGTGACACCGATCCCGAGTAGCCCTTCCGGGCGTCTGACGCCCCACCAGGAAAGGCGCCATTCGGTCAGCATCAGTCCTGAGAAACCCGGGGAAAGCTGCCCGAACATACGACTGGCTGTAGTGTGTGGAAACAGCCCTTGACCTGCAAAAACGCAGGCAGGGAGCCTACTTTCAGGAGTACCCCGATGTTGCGTACCATGTTCAAGTCCAAGATCCACCGAGCCACCGTCACCCAGGCCGACCTGCACTATGTGGGATCGGTGACCATCGACGCGGACCTGCTCGACGCGGCGGATCTGCTGCCCGGCGAGCTCGTCCACATCGTCGACATCACCAACGGCGCCCGCCTGGAGACGTACGTCATCGAGGGCGAGCGCGGTTCCGGTGTCATCGGCATCAACGGCGCGGCCGCCCACCTCGTCCACCCCGGCGACCTGGTGATCATCATCAGCTACGCCCAGGTGACCGACGCCGAGGCGCGGGCGCTGCGGCCGCGGGTGGTGCACGTCGATGGGGACAACCGGATCGTGGCCCTCGGCGCCGACCCGTCAGAGCCGGTGCCGGGCTCTGACCAGGAGCGCAGCCCGCAGGCCGTCCCGGCCTGACCGGCGGACGGACGACCAGGAGCGTGCGTGGCCATGAGTGACATCGGGATCCGGGACGACCGGGCGGCGGGCCGCCTGGAAGCCGTCGGCGACGGCGAAGTGGTCGGACGGATCGAGTACTTCGTCCTCGAATCCCCCGAGCGCGCCCTGGTTCCCGTCCACACGATCGTGGAACCGGTCCACGAGGGGAAGGGCATCGCCGGCTCCCTGGCCCGTGAGCTGTACGCCCTCGCCGCGCGCGAGGGCGTACCGGTGGCGCCCCTGTGCCCGTACGTCACCAAGTGGGCCGAACGCCACCCCGACGTGGCCCCGACGCCCGATCCGGAGCTGCGGCGGGCCGCGAAGGAGTGGCTGGTGGCGCGGCCGGGCCGGTTCTGATGCCCGCGGCGCTCGCTCTTCTGCACACCTCACCCGTGCACGTCCCGGTCTTCGACGCCCTGCGTGACGAGCACCACCAGGGCCTGGAACTACGGCACTTCGTCGACGAAGGCCTGCTGGAGCGGGCCCGGCGGGACGGTCCGGAGGCGGTGGCGCCGGAAGTGGGTGCCCTGGTGGAGCGGGCCGTCGCCCACGGGGCACGGGCCGTGCTGTGCACCTGCTCGACCATCGGCGGGGTCGCGGAGGCGGCCGCCGCCGGGGCGAGGGTGCCGGTGCTGCGCGTCGACCGGCCGATGGCCGCCGCGGCCGTGGCGGCGGGCCCCCGCGTCGTCGTCCTGGCCGCCCTCGAGAGCACGCTCGGCCCGACCGCGGCCCTGGTCGATGAGGAGGCCCGCCGGGCGGGGCGGGACGTCACCGTGCGCACCCTGCTCGTCGAGGGTGCCTGGGCCCGCTTCGAGGCCGGCGACGACGCAGGGTACGTATGCCGGGTGGCGGCCGCCGCCGACGCCGTCACCGGCGCCGACGTGATCGTCCTGGCCCAGGCCTCGATGGCCCCGGCCCAGCGGCTGACGACGACCGCGCTTGCGGTGCTGTCGAGCCCGCGGCCGGGTCTGGCGGCGGGAGCCGAAGCGGTGGCGGCGGCCAGAGCCGGAGCAGCGGTCCGGGGCTACCCGAACTCCTGAGCGTTCTCTCCCCGGCAAGCCCACCCGGGCCCCCGCGGTGCCGCCCACGGGTGAGTGGCGGAGCGGGCGTCGGGTAGGTGGGGGATGAGTCCAGAGGCGATGTCGAGCGACTGGCCGGAGGACACCATGACGACCCCCTATCCGGAACCCGTCGGGCCCGGGCCCACCCCCGGCCCGGACCCCCAGCACCCGGAGCCGCCCCCCAACCCGGTCCCGGCCCCCGAACCACCGCCGGCGCCCCAGCCGCCGCCCCCGGAGCCCCCGCCCGGCCCCCGGCCGACCCCGCCCCCGGAGCCGTCCCCGTCGCCGATCCCCCCGGGCCCCGAACCGGTCCCGAACCCCGAACCGGGCCCACCGCTCACGTGAAACACACCCGGTCCCGTGAAACACACCCGGCCCCGCGCCCCGGAAGGGGGCACGGGGCCGGGACGCCGCAGGGCCGCGCCGGGCGGTCCCTACGCGGACACCTCGGACCGGTCCCCGCCCCACAGCGTGTGGAAGGAGCCGTCCCGGTCCACCCGCCGGTACGTGTGCGCCCCGAAGAAGTCGCGCTGCCCCTGCGTGAGGGCGGCGGGCAGGCGCTCGGCGCGCAGCCCGTCGTAGTACGCGAGGGCCGCGGCGAAGCCCGGGGTCGCCACGCCCTGGCGGGTGGCGGCGATCAGGACCTCGCGCCAGTCGTCCTGGGCGGCCGCGATCTCCTGCGCGAACGTCTCGTCGGAGAGCAGGCTCGGCAGGTCGGGCCGGGCGTCGTAGGCGGCGCGGATACGGTCCAGGAAGGCCGCGCGGATGATGCAGCCGCCCCGCCAGATCGAGGAGACCGCGCCGAGGTCGATGTTCCAGTCGTACTCGTCGCTGCCCGCGGCGATCTCGTGGAAGCCCTGGGTGTACGACACGATCTTCGAGGCGTACAGCGCCTGCTCCACCCGGTCGGCGAAGGCCGCCGCCTCGGACTCGGACAGTGCCGTGGGCTTCGGTCCGGCAAGGCCCCGCGAGGCCTCGCGCAGCGCCGCGTGGCCGGACAGCGAGCGGGCGAAGACCGCCTCCGCGATTCCGGAGACCGGGACGCCGAGGTCGAGGGCGATCTGGACGGTCCAGCGGCCGGTGCCCTTCTGCTCGGCCTGGTCCACCACGACGTCGACGAACGGCTTGCCGGTCGCCGCGTCCACGTGCGACAGGACCTCCGCCGTGATCTCGATCAGATAGGAGTCCAGACGGCCCGTGTTCCAGGTCCGGAAGATGTCCGCGATCTGTGCGGGGGAGTACCCGGCGACATCGCGCAGCAGCTGGTAGGCCTCGCCGATCAGCTGCATGTCGGCGTACTCGATGCCGTTGTGCACCATCTTCACGAAGTGACCGGCGCCGTCCGGGCCGACGTGCGTGACGCAGGGCGCGCCGTCCGCCGCCTTCGCCGAGATCTTCTCCAGCATCGGGCCGAGCGAGTCGTACGACTCCTTCGGGCCGCCCGGCATGATGCTCGGCCCGTGCAGCGCGCCCTCCTCACCGCCGGAGACGCCCATGCCGACGAAGTGGATGCCCTGCTCGCGCAGCGCCTTCTCACGGCGCCGGGTGTCCGCGAAGTGCGCGTTGCCACCGTCGATGATCATGTCACCGGGCTCCAGCAGCGGGGCGAACTCCTCGATCACCGCGTCCGTCGGGCCGCCGGCCTTGACCATGATGACCAGCCGGCGCGGCCGCTCGAGGGCCGCCACGAACTCCTCGGCGGTCTCGGCCCCGATGAAGTCCCCCTCGTTCCCGAACTCCTCCACCAGCGCCTTCGTCCGCGACACCGTACGGTTGTGCACGGCGACCGTGTAGCCGTTGCGTGCGAAATTCCGCGCGAGGTTGCGGCCCATGACCGCGAGACCCGTGACGCCGATCTGCGCTGAAGTGCTCATACCGCCTGCTCCTCAAAGATCCGGTGGATCCGCTGGATCCTGCAAAACAACAAGGGTGGTGCCGGGCGTGCTCGTCAGTATTGCCCTGCGACCATCCTGACGTGCCGGTACGGCGACCGCACATCCGACCCGCCAGGCTTGAGTACGCACGGAAGGCGCCCAGTGCCTCAGCCGGTTCGGCCGATCCGGCCAACGAGGGCCGATTCCTGGCCACTTGCGGTGACCAGTGGCCCGATTGCCGTCTTGTCATGGCCTGTTCGCCGCGCTTACTTTTGCCCCTCCTGACGCATGTCGAGGGGGCTCTCCATGGCCGCACGCGGCCGGCACCGCCGGTACCAGCCGAACAGGATCAACCGCGCCTCACTCACCGTCACGGCGGGCGGCGCCGGCATGGCGATCCCACTGGTGGCCGCCGGGACCGCCGGCGCGGCCGACGCGGCCACCTGGAACAAGGTCGCCGCCTGCGAGTCCAGCGGAAACTGGAGCATCAACACCGGCAACGGCTACTACGGCGGACTGCAGTTCACCGGGTCCACCTGGGAGGCGTACGGCGGCACCAAGTACGCCCCGCGCGCGGACCTGGCCACCAGGGACCAGCAGATCGCGGTCGCGGAGAGGGTGCTCGACGGGCAGGGCCCCGGCGCCTGGCCGGTGTGCTCGGTGCGCGCCGGACTCACCCGGGACGGCTCCGCCCCCGACGTCCACACCGAGAGCGTCTCGACCCGGCCCACCAAGAGCGCCCAGGGCGCCGGGAGCGCGGTGCGCGACGTACAGCCGCAGACCACGCCCCAGTCCCGGGCGGGCAAGGCCGAGATGTACACCGTCGTGCACGGCGACACGCTCTCCGGCATCGCCGAGGAGCGGCACGTACCGGGCGGCTGGCACCGGCTCTACGCCGCCAACCGCACGACCATCGGGTCCGATCCCGATCTGATCCTGCCGGGTCAGCGACTGAACCTGCGCGGCAAGGCCGCCCCGGCGGCGGGCAACGACACCCACACCCCGGCCAAGCCCTCGACGAAGAAGCCTGCTTCGAAGCACCCTTCGAGGTCGGCTCCGGGAACGAAGAAGTCCTCGTCCGAGGGCACCCGCACGACGTCCACGAGCGGCCACTCCCTGGTCGCCCCGGTCCACGCCGCCATGGGCACGCCCTACCACCAGGCAGGTTCCCACTGGTCGAAGGGCTACCACACCGGCGTCGACTTCCCCGTGCCCACCGGCACCTCCGTGCGGGCGGTCGCCGCCGGACACGTGGTCGCGGCCGGCTGGGGCGGCTCCTTCGGCTACCAGGTCGTCATCCGGCACGCCGACGGGCGCTACACCCAGTACGCCCATCTGTCGGCCATCTCCGTGAAGGCCGGGCAGCCGGTCTCCGCGGGGCAGCGCATCGGCCGTTCGGGCTCCACCGGAAACACCACGGGCCCGCATCTGCACTTCGAGGTGCGGACCGGACCCGGTTTCGGCACGGACATCGACCCGGTCGCCTATCTCCGGGCCGGCGGCGTCAGGATCTGACCCTGATGCGGTGCCGCTCCACGCCGGTGCGGTGCCGGTTCACGACGGGCAGCGGTACGTAGACGCCCGTGTAGAAGGGACTGTAGGCGGGCACGAGGAGGTAGGGGTCCGAGGGCTCCTCGGTGTTGTCGCCGCGTGTCCCGTCCGCCGCCGGCACGAGGACGTCGTCCAGGGCGGTGTCGTCCAGGATCTCCTCCAGGTCCGCCATCTCCTCCAGGTCCGCCATCTCCTTCAGCTCCTCCAGGGCCGACGTGACCCGCTGCTGGGGCAGGACGACCGACGGTGTCCCGGCGGGTGCCGGCTCGGCGAGGGCGAGGGCGGGCGCGGCCGGCGCGAGCGGGGCCGGTCCGGTCTCGGGCAGCGGCTCCGTCGTACGGGGGGCGTGCTCCAGCCGCTCCGTGGTCAGCAGGATCAGACCTCCCGCCGCCACCACACCGCAGCTCAGGGCGAGCGCGGTGCCCGTGGTGCCGTGGCGGAAGGTCTCGCCGAACATCGTGATGCCGACCGCGGCCGCGAGCACCGGGTTCACCACGGTCAGGGTGGCGAGCGGCGCCGCGAGGCCGCCGCCGCGGTAGGAGGCCTGCGACAGCAGCACGCCGGCGACCGCGAACACACCGATCACGGCCAGCGACGGCAGTTCCGCGAGGGAGACACCGCCGGTCCAGTCGACGGCCACGGTCTTGGTGAACACGGACGACATGCCGAACGCTATGCCGGACGCGGTGGCGAGCAGCACGCTGCGCACCGCCGGGTGCCGGTGCGCGGCCCGGCCCGCGAGCATCAACGCGACGACCGCGCCACCGGTGACCAGGGCCACGGCCACGCGCTGGGCGGCGTCGAGGGACGTGGCGTCGGACGAGCCGACCAGGGAGAGCAGACCGGCGAGGCCGACCGTCGCCATGATCGCGCCCCGCCAGGCGGTCGCCCCGGCCTTGCGGCCGACGAACAGGGCCGCCATGGGCAGCGCGAACACGATGGTCAGGGCGCCCAGCGGCTGCACCAGACTGAGGGGGCCATAGGCCAGCGCCACCACGTGGAGCAGCCCGCCGAGCCCGTTCAACGCCACGGCCGCCCACCAGCTGAGGCGGCGCAGCGGCGCATACTGCTCGTCGGGGGAGGACACCGCGACCTGCTCCTGCACGATCGCTCCGCCCGCGTACGCGACGGCAGAGACGAACGACAGCAGCACGGACACCGCGAGGGCGCTCATGAGCTGTTCCTCTGCGTGAGGCCGGGGCCCTGGGCCCGGTTCGACGAACGGTCTGCTTCCATGCCCAACACTCTGCCGTGTCGAGTTCTTCCCGTCGTCGTACCTGAGCAGGCAATGGGTCCTACTGCCGATGGAGTACGCCTGGACCCCGATCATCCCCAGGGTGGGCGACACAGGGTGGAGACCCTCGGGGACGCGCTGCCGGCGCCCCTGGTACTACTGCTGCTCGTGGACCACGCCCCGGATCTTGCCGCGCTCCGCCCGCTCGGCGGTTTCTTCGTCCTGCGCACCGCAGGAGGAGCGGCCGGGGCAACACCGGGAGGGCTGCCCACACTTGCCGAAACCTACGAAAAAGCGACGGCGGACGTCGATGACAACGCGCTGACGTTCCGCGTCGAGACGGTCGCACACCGCCTCCGCACCCGGGAGTCCCGGGTGGCGGCGTCGATCGCCCACCAGGCGCTCGCGGCCCGCCTGTGGTCGCCGGCCCTCGGCTGCGCCGCCCTGTACGGCCGCCTCCCCGACCTGGACCCCCACCTGCTGCGCTGGGACCCGGCCGCCGTCGCCCCCGACGACCTGTGGCTGACCGAGCCGGGCTCGCTGACCGGGAACCCCGGGGACGCCGCCACCCTCGCCGCCGCCGTGCTGCGGGGCCATCTGGAGCCCCTAGGGGAAGCCCTGAGAGCCCGGTACGGCCTCGCGGCCGGACTCCTGTGGGGCAACGCGGGCTCGGCGCTCGCCGGAGCGGCCCGCGAGCTCGACCGCTGGGCCCGCGGCAACGGCCGCGGCGACGTGGCCGACCGGGCCCGCACACTCACCGCCGAACTCTTCACCCACCCCCTCCTGACGGACACCGGCACCCTCACCGGCACCTCCTTCCGGCGCCGCAGCTGCTGCCTCTACTACCGGGTACCCGGCGGCGGGGTCTGCGGTGACTGTTGTTTCACGCGGCCACCGTGCTCTTCCCCGGGCGCCGCATCTGGGTGACCATGAGGGGACCGGCCGGTGAGACCAGGGGGTTGCAGGTGCGAGTGGGACTGCTGAGCCGGGAGTACCCCCCGGACGTGTACGGCGGCGCGGGCGTCCATGTCGAGTTCCTGGCACGGGAGTTGAGGCCGCTGGTCGACCTGGAGGTGCACTGCTGGGGCGAGGGCCGCGCAGTGGGCGTCGTACGCCACCGGCCCTGGTCCGCGCTCGACACTGCCAACGACGCGCTGCGCACCTTCTCCGTGGATCTCTCCATCGCCGCGGCCCTCGAAGGCCGCGAACTCGTCCACTCCCACACCTGGTACGCCAATCTCGCCGGCCACGTCGCCAAGCTCATGTACGGCGTCCCGCACGTGCTGACCGCCCACTCGCTGGAGCCGCTGCGCCCCTGGAAGGCCGAGCAACTCGGCGGCGGATACGCCCTGTCCGGCTGGGCCGAGCGCACCGCGATCGAGGCCGCCGACGCCGTGATCGCCGTGTCGGCTGCGATGCGCGAGGACATCCTCGGCTGCTACCCCGCGCTGGACCCGGCGCGGGTCCACGTCGTGCACAACGGTATCGACACCACCCTCTACCGGCCGGACCACGGCACCGACGTCCTCACCCGCCTCGGCCTGGACCCGGACCGTCCCTATGTGCTGTTCGTCGGCCGGATCACCCGGCAGAAGGGCGTGCCCCATCTGCTGCGCGCGGTGCGGAACATCGACCCGGCGGCACAGGTCGTGCTGTGCGCGGGCGCGCCCGACACCCCGGAGATCGACCGGGAGTTCCGCGACCTGTTCCAGGAGCTGAGCCGGGTCCGCGAGGGCGTGCACTGGATCCCGCAGATGCTGCCGCGCGCGGACGTCATCCAACTCCTCACGCACGCCGCCGTGTTCGCCTGCCCCTCGGTGTACGAACCGCTCGGCATCGTCAACCTGGAGGCGATGGCCTGCGGCACGCCCGTCGTGGCCTCCCGGGTCGGCGGGATTCCCGAGGTCGTCGAGGACGGTGTGACGGGCCTGCTCGTCCCCGTGCACAAGGAGGGCGAGGACGCCGGGGAGTTCGAGGCGGGCCTGGCCCGGGCGCTGGACGCGGTCGTCGGCGACCGGGAGACGGCCCGGCGGATGGGGGAGGCCGGACGGGAGCGCGCGGTGGGCGAGTTCGGCTGGGACGCGGTGGCCCGGCGCACGGTCCGGCTGTACGAGGAGATCCTCAAGCAGGCTTAGCCCGCGGCCTGTGGGGGCAGGCATGGGGCAACCAGGGTGAGGGGGAGCGGCCATGCGTCGTGGCGGACCTTCAGTTCTCGGAATCGTGCTGGCGGGCGGCGAGGGCAAGCGGTTGATGCCCCTGACCGCGGACCGGGCCAAACCCGCGGTCACCTTCGGCGGCACCTACCGGCTCGTCGACTTCGTGCTCTCCAACCTCGTCAACGCCGACATCCTGCGCATCTGTGTGCTGACCCAGTACAAGTCGCACTCGCTGGACCGGCACATCACCACCACCTGGCGGATGTCCAGCCTGCTCGGCAACTACATCACTCCGGTGCCCGCGCAGCAGCGGCTGGGCCCGCGGTGGTACCTGGGCAGCGCGGACGCGATCCTGCAGTCGCTCAACCTCGTCCACGACGAACAGCCCGACTACGTCGCCGTGTTCGGCGCCGACCACGTGTACCGCATGGACCCGCGCCAGATGCTGGCGCAGCACGTCGAGGGCGGCGCGGGTGTGACGGTCGCGGGCATCCGCGTGCCGCGGGCGGAGTCCTCCTCCTTCGGGGTGATCACCCCCGGCTCGGACGGGCAGAGTGTGGAGCGCTTCCTGGAGAAGCCCGCCGACCCGCCGGGACTGGCGGACGACCCGGAGTGCGTCTTCGCCTCGATGGGCAACTACATCTTCACCACCAAGGCGCTGATCGAGGCGTTGCAGCGGGACGCCGAGGACGAGCAGTCCGTGCACGACATGGGCGGTTCGATCCTGCCCCAGCTCACCGCCCGGGGCGAGGCGCAGCTGTACGACTTCAGCGACAACCACGTCCCCGGCGAGACCACCCGGGACAAGGGCTACTGGCGGGACGTCGGCACCCTCGACGCCTACTACGACGCCCATATGGACCTGATCGCCGAGCGCCCCGCCTTCAACCTCTTCAACCGCAGCTGGCCCATCTACACCCACTCGGGCCAGCTCTCCCCGGCCCGCTTCAGCGCCGGCGGCATGGCGAGCGAGTCCATCATCAGCTCGGGCTGCCTGATCCGCGGTCAGGTCACCCGGTCCGTCCTGTCACCCGGCGTGGTGGTCGACCCGGGCGCCGTCGTGCAGGGCTCGATCCTGCACGACAACGTCCACATCGGCCGGGGCGCGGTCGTGCGCGGTGCCGTCCTCGACAAGAACGTGGAGGTGCCGCCCGGCGCGGCCATCGGCGTCAATCCCGAGCGGGACACCGAGCTTTACACGGTCTCCAAGGGCGGGGTCATCGCGCTCGGGAAGGGGCAGCGGGTCCCGTAGGTCTCGTACGCCTGTTTGGTGGCTCCCTCTTCTGACGCGACGCGTTTTGTTCAATTAGCCCTGGATGCCCGGGTTTCGGATCTCCGACCCTCACGATGCAGACAGCGATGTCGAACCATCGGAGGTCATCCGACATGAGACGGACCCGGCACCCGCGGCTGTGCCTGGCCGGGGTGATGACAGCGTCCGCGCTGCTCGCCGCCCCTGCCGCAGGTGCCGCCGAGCCGACCGGCGATCACCTCACCGACCTGGTGAACCCGTTCATCGGGACCCAGAACGAGGGCAACACCTTCCCCGGCGCGGCCATGCCCTTCGGCATGGTGCAGCTCTCGCCGGACACCGGGCACAGCACCGGCTACGACTACTCCCAGAACCGCATCCGAGGCTTCTCCCTGGTCCACCTCTCGGGCGTCGGCTGCCGGATCGGCGGTGACCTGCCCGTCCTGCCGACCACCGGCGACGTCACACAGACGGACAACGCGAAGTACGCCGCCGCCTTCCGGCACGAGGACGAGACGGCGAGCCCCGGCTACTACCGGGTGGGCCTGGCGTCCGGCATCGGAGCCGAACTCACCGCGAGCGCGCGCACCGGCGTCCAGCGCTTCGCCTTCCCCGCCACCGACAAGGCCAATGTCCTGCTGAACGCGGGCCAGTCGCTGCACAAGAAGGTCTCCGCCAAGGTGGAGGTGCTGGACGACCGCACGGTGCGCACCGCCGTCACCGGCCACGGATTCTGCCGGGACACCCTGCCGTACACGGTCTACACGATCACCCGCTTCGACCGGCCCTTCACCGCGTACGGCACCTGGGACGGCAAGGCCGTCACGCCCGGCTCGCGGACCGGGAAGGACGGCGCCTACGTCCGCTTCGACGCGACCCGGGACCGTACCGTCACGGCGACCACCGCCCTGTCCTACGTCGACGCGAACGGAGCGGCGGTCAACCTCCGCGCGGAGGGCGGCCGTTCCTTCGACGCCGTACGCGACGCGGCCCGGCGGGCCTGGGAGGAGCGCCTCGGCACCGTCCGTGTCCAGGGCGGCGGGCAGACCCTGCGGCGCACCTTCTACTCGTCCCTGTACCGGTCCTTCCTGGCCCCGAACACCGGCAGCGACGCCGACGGCCGCTACCGGGGCTGGGACCTGCGCGTCCACCGCGCCCAGGGGTTCACCTACTACCAGAACTGGTCCCTGTGGGACACCTACCGCACCCAGTGCCAGCTCCTCGCCCTGCTCGCGCCCCAGGAGGCCCGCGACATGGCGCTGTCGGTGCTGAAGGTCGGTGAGGAGGGCGGATGGCTGCCCAAGTGGGGCTACGGCACGGTCGAGACGAACATCATGACCGGCGACCCGGTCACCCCGTTCCTGACCACCGCCTACCAGCAGGGCCTGCTGAAGGGGCATGAGGAACAGGCGTACCGGCTGCTGCGCCGCAACGCCGACGGTGTGCCGCCCGCCGGCCTGCCGATCGCGGGCCGCGAGGCGAACGCCGAGTACATCGCGAACGGCTTCGCGCCCTACGTCAAGGGCCGCCCGCAGACCAAGCTGGGCGACTCGGACTACCACCAGGGGGCGTCGGTCACCCTGGAGTACGCCCTGTCCGACGCCATGCTGGCGCAGATGGCGCGCGGCCTCGGCCATGTCGCGGACGCCGAGCGGTATGCGGCCCGCTCCCGCAACTACCGCAACGTCTTCGACCCCTCGACCGGGTTCTTCCGGGCCCGGGACGCCTCCGGTGCCTTCGCCGGACCGGACGACCCGGCCCTGAGCGTGGGCTTCCACGAGGGCACCGCCTGGCAGTACCAGTGGCTGGTGCCGCAGGACCTGCCGGGCATGATCGGACTGATCGGCGGCGAACGGGCGGCGAACGACCGGCTCGACGCGTTCTTCGCCTATGACCGGCTGCCGGCCGACCCCGAGCGCACCGCGCGCGAGGCGTGGGTGCACGGCAACGCGTACGCCTACTACAACGCGGCCACGTACAACCCGCAGAACGAGCCCGACCTCATCGCCCCGTACACCTATCTGTCGACCGGGCAGCCCTGGAAGACCACCGACGTGGTGCACGCGGCACTGACGCTCTTCACGGACTCGCCGACCGGCATGACCGGGAACGACGACCTGGGGACGATGTCCGCCTGGAACGTGCTGTCGTCGATCGGGCTCTTCCCGGTCCAGCCCGGATACGGCACCTGGGGTCTGTCCACGCCCGTCTTCGACCGGGTCGACCTCGCCCTGGACCGCCGCTACTGGCCGGGCGGCCGGCTGACCGTGACCGCGCCCGGCACCTCGGCCACCGACCGCTACGTCCAGTCGGCCCGCACGGACGGATCGCCCTACGGCCGGACCTATCTGACGACCGATGCGCTGCGCTCCCTGCGCCAACTCGCCTTTACCGTCGGCCCCGACCCGTCCGAGTGGGGTACGTCACGAGAGGCGGCGCCACCGGTGCTGAAGTGACCTCAGGCGGCTCTCGAGTCCCGCCCGTTTCACTGAGGGCGGGACTTAATCTGCTGTTAACTGAGCGTAGCGTGATCGTACTTGACCGTAATTGCTTGTGGGGGGTTGACTTCTTGCCCACCCACCGTCGACGCGAGGCAAGCCCTTGACTGCTGACCTGCTCGCTCCCCTCGACCTGGCGTTCTGGAACATCGAGTCCGACCGGCACCCGATGCATCTCGGCGCACTCGGTGTCTTCTCCGCGCACTCGCCCACGGCAGGCGCCCACGCGGCCGATCTGCTCGCCGCCCGTGCCGCGGCCGTGCCGGGACTGCGGATGCGCATCCGGGACGTCTGGCAGCCACCGGACCTGCGCCGGCCCCTGGCCTTCGGCGGCGCCACCCGCGAGCCCGACCCCGGCTTCGACCCGCTGAACCATGTCCGGCTGCACGCCCCGACCGCCGACTTCCACGCCGCCGCGGGCCGGCTCATGGAGCGCCCGCTGGAGCGCGGCCGGCCGCCGTGGGAGGCCCATGTCCTGCCCGGGGAGGACGGCGTCTCCTTCGCCGTGCTCTTCAAGTTCCACCACGCCCTCGCCGACGGCCTGCGCGCGCTCAAGCTCGCCGCCGGAGTCCTGGACCCGGTGGAGCTGCCGGCGCGCAGTCCCCGCCCGATCGAGCCGCCGCGCGGTGTGCTGCCCGATGTGCGCAAACTGCCCGGCCTGCTGCGCGGCGCGCTGTCCGACATGGGCCGGGCCCTCGACATCGGCGCCTCCGTCGCCCTGTCCACCCTCGGCATCCGCACCTCCTCCGCACTGACCGCCGAGCCCAGCGGCACCCGGCGCACCGCCGGAGTGGTCCTGGACCTCGACGATGTGCACCGGATCCGCAAGGCCGTCGGCGGGACCGTCAACGACGTGCTCATCGCCGTCGTCGCGGGCGCCCTGCGCCGCTGGCTCGACGAGCGCGGCGACGGCAGCGAGGGCGTCGCGCCCCGCGCCCTGATCCCCGTCTCCAGGCGCCGCCCGCGCACCGCGCACCCACAGGGCAACCGGCTCTCCGGCTATCTGATACGGCTTCCCGTCGACGACCCCGACCCCGTCAGCCGCCTCGGTACGGTCCGCACGGCGATGAACCGCAACAAGGACGCCGGCCCCAACCGGGGCGCGGGCGCCGTCGCCCTGCTCGCCGACCACGTGCCCGCGCTCGGCCACCGCCTCGGCGGCCCGCTGGTCGGCCAGGCGGCCCGGCTGTGGTTCGACATCCTGGTCACCAGCGTGCCCCTGCCCGGCCTCGGGCTGCGGCTCGGCGGCCACCCGCTGACGGAGGTCTACCCCTTCGCGCCGCTCGCCCCCGGCCAGTCCCTGGCGGTGGCGATCTCCACCTACCGCGGCCGGGTGCACTACGGGCTGGTCGCCGACGCACGGGCGGTGCCGGACCTCGACGTGCTCGCACGGGCGGTGACCGACGAACTGGAGTCACTGATCGTCGCCTGCGACCCCTGAGGGACCGGCCTGCGGACCGGGTTTGGCGGTTCGTCCCGGCGCTCCGTAAAATTCCCCGTTCGAAAGCGGGCGCGAGTCGGAGCGCCGCGCAGTGATCAGGGAAGCGGCAGCGCGATGACGGTGACACAGGACGGCCTGATGGCCGAGGACGAGGCGGTCCACGGCCCCGGCATCGACCCCGAGCGCCTGGCCGTCTGCCTCAGTGTGCTCGACGAGCTCGACCAGCTGGACGTCGACCACCCCGACGCCATCGCGGTACGCAGGGCCACCGCCGGCATCTACCGCACGGTCAAGCAGCGCCGCCGCCAGGAGCGCCGGGCCGCCAAGACCGCCCACGACAAGGCGGTCACCGAGGCCACCGCGACCGGCTCCGCCCAGCGTATCGACGACGAGACCGAGGGAATCCTGCCGTCGTCGATCACCGAGGAGGGCAGGATCGCGGGGATACTCCAGCGCCCGCGCTCCTGCTACACCTGCAAGGCCCGGTTCGTCGAGGTCGACTACTTCTACCACCAGCTCTGTCCGGACTGCGCCCGGACGAACCGGGCCAAGCGCGACGCCCGCGCCGACCTCACCGGCAAGCGCGCGCTGCTCACCGGCGGCCGCGCCAAGATCGGCATGTACATCGCGCTGCGGCTGCTGCGCGACGGCGCCCACACCACGATCACGACCCGCTTCCCCAAGGACGCCATCCGCCGCTTCAAGGCCATGGACGACTCGGCGGACTGGATGCACCGGCTGGAGGTCGTCGGGATCGACCTGCGCGACCCGGCGCAGGCCGTGGCCCTTGCCGAGCAGGTCGCCGAGGCGGGTCCGCTCGACATCCTGATCAACAACGCGACGCAGACCGTGCGCCGCCTGCCCTCCGCCTACGCGGCCCTGGTCGAGGGCGAGAGCGCCCCGCTGCCCGCCGGGGAACTGCCCGCCCACCACGTCATCGGCGCCTTCGGCTCCGGCGCCGTCGACGGCATCGCGGCACTGCCCCTGGGCACCGGCGGCCTGGACGCGCAGAAGGTCGCCGACCTCGCGCTCGTCGCGGGCAACGCCAGCGTCGCCCGGCACCTCGACGGCACCGCCATCGACGCGGGCGGCCTCGTCCCCGACGTCGTCGAGAGCAACACCTGGGTGCAGACCATCGACCAGATCTCGCCGGTCGAACTGCTGGAGACCCAGCTGTGCAACTACACGTCGCCCTTCATCCTGATCAGCGCCCTGCGCCCGGCGATGGCGGACGCCGCGAGGAAGGCCGCCAGCGGCCGTGCCTACGTCGTCAACGTCTCGGCGATGGAGGGCGTCTTCGGTCGCGGCTACAAGGGTGCCGGGCACCCGAACACCAACGCCGCCAAGGCAGCCATGAACATGGTCACGCGGACCAGCGCCCAGGAGATGTTCCAGACCGACGGCATCCTCATGACGTCCGTCGACACCGGCTGGATCACCGACGAGCGTCCGCACTACGACAAGCTGCGCCTGGCCGAGGCCGGCTTCCACGCCCCGCTCGACCTGGTCGACGGCGCGGCCCGCGTCTACGACCCGATCGTGCGCGGCGAGCAGGGCGACGACCTGTACGGCGTGTTCATGAAGGACTACGCGCCGGGCAAGTGGTGACACCCGCTCCCGGGCGGTGTTCCGGTGGCCGGTGTGCGGGTCACGCTCACATTCCACCGGGCGGGCCCGCGGCGGGTCCGTCGCCCTTCACGGGCGCCCGCGCGGCCGATTCGACCTCGGGCCCCCGCCGCAGCCGCTCGTGCACGGCGTACGCCCGGGCAAGTGGTGACGCCCGCTCCCGGGTGGTGATCCGGTGGCCGGTGTGCGGGTCACGCTCACATTCCACCGGGCGGGCGCGCGCCGGGTCCGTCGCCCTTCACGGGCGCTCGCGCGGCCGACTCGATCTCGGGCCCCCGCCGCAGCCGCTCGTGCACGGCGTACGCCCGGGCAAGTGGTGACGCCCGCTCCCGGGCGGTGATCCGGTGGCCGGTGTGCGGGTCAGGCTCACATTCCACCGGGCGGGCGCGCGCCGGGTCCGTCGCCCTTCACGGGCGCTCGCGCGGCCGATTCGACCTCGGGCCCCCGCCGCAGCCGCTCGTGCACCGCGTACGGCCCGGAGCCGGACGCGGCCCGCACCCGGGTCCCGCCGTCCACCAGCAGATCGGCGCCGGTGACCCAGGCGGCCGCGTCCGAGACCAGCCACAGCACCGCCCGCGCGACGTCCTCGGGCTCCCCGATCCGCCCGAGCGGCAGCCCCGCGGCGATCTCCTCCTCGCCCGCCTCCCACACGAACCGGGCCATGTCCGTGCGGACGAGGCCGGGAGAGACGGAGTTGAGCCGCACCCGGGGCGCGAGCTCACCCGCCAGTTGCTGGGTGAGATGGACCAGGGCGGCCTTGCTGGTGCCGTAGGCCCCCACATGCGGCCCGACGTGCCCCGCGCCCTCCGTGCAGATGTTGACCACCGCGCCGCCGTGCTCGCGCATCCACCCCCGCCACGCGCACTGCACCAGCCGCAGCGGTGCCTCGACATTCACCGTGAACGCCTCCCGCCACGCCTCGGGGTCGACGTCCATGAGCGGCCCGTACGGCTGGTTGGTCGCCGCGTTGTTGATCAGGACGTCGAGCCGGCCGAACTCCCGCAGGGCCAGCTCCGTCAGCCGCCGCGGCTGCTCCGGGTCGGCCACGTTCCCGGCCAGCCCGATGCCGCCCAGCTCGGCCGCCGTACGCCGCACCTCGTCCGGGTCCCGCGCGCTCACGCACACCAGCGCCCCAGCGGCGGCGAGCGCCCCGGCCACGGCGCGCCCGATCCCGCGCGTGCCGCCGGTGACGACGGCCGCCCTGCCCTTGAGCCCGTACGACGACGTCATCGCCGTACCGTCTCATGACGGACCGTCAGTCGACAGCCCCCAGCGGCGAGTTCCGGGCCGACACCAGTTCCAGCACGGTGCGCCAGTCCTCCAGGACCCCGGCGTCGAATCCGGCGGTCCGGCTCTCCTCGTCCGCCTGGCGCAGCCGATGCAGATCGTCGTCGGCGGGGCCGAGGGGCCCGCGGTGGTGGCGTACGAGGTGGGAGACGCGCTCGCCGAGCAGGGGACGTACCGCGTCGGCCGCGCGGTCCGCCTGACCGGTCTCGTGGCCCGGTCCCAGCAGCCGGCCGATGCCGTGCACCAGACCGGCCACCTGGAGCTCCTTGTCGGCGGGACGGCTGCGGCGCAGCAGGGCGGCGGTCCGCAGCGCGTGCTGGTGCCGGCCGGCATACAACAGGTCCATCAGCTCCTCGACGCTGCGCAGCTCCATGCGTCAGTCCTCCCGCGAGACAGCCGTTGCGGTACCTCAGCAGATCATGGCGAGCTTGCGGCGCGGCCAACGGCAACTGAACTGCACGACGTGGTCGCTCATGTACGCCAAGTGGGTGATCCGAACCAAGCAATATGTAATGAATAGTCCCAGAATGGTGCTGATGGAGTACCGAGCGACTCGAGATAGTTACACCTTGTTTGCACTCCCGATCGAGCGGACCCCCGCTCATTTGGTTACTCTGTACTCCGACGGGCAGCAGTACGGGGTCCCACCCACACCCACGGTCCGTCCCGGGACAAGCCGGTTCACCACGGCCTGCCCTTGCGAGTAACCGGCGCCACCGCGTCCGAACTGGCCTTCAATCCAGACCCGAGCGGGCGTCAGGCACCGGATCGCAGACTGACCGGTACGCCCCGAGGGTGACCCGACACATAAGGAGTGCGCGGTGACACCGGAGAAGACGAATCGCGATCAGCGCCCCAAGGAACGCACGGAGCGCGCGGGCCGCAGGCCCGGAGAGCTCGGCAGCCTCGACGTGTGGGCCCGGTCCGCCCCGATCCGCCTCGCGGGCTACGAGGACGACCTCGCCGAACCCCACATCCTGCCGAGCGTGGACTGACCCACCGGTCGGCCGCATCGCGTTCGCCTGGCATGGGCGTGCGAGACTCACGCCCATGCTGATCAGAGAAGCCGTGGCCGACGACTGGCCACGGATCTGGCCCTTCTGGCACCGGATCGTCGCCGCCGCCGAGACATACGCCTGGGACCCGGACACCTCGCAGGAAGCGGCCCGGTCCCTGTGGATGGGTCCGGGAAAGCGGGTCTACGTCGCCGAGGACGACACCGGCGCCGTGGTCGGCTCCGCGTATCTCACCCCGAACTACGGCGGCCCCGTCGCGCGCGTCGCGGGCGCCGGGTTCATGGTCGACCCGGACCGGGCCGGCCGCGGCATCGGCCGTGCCCTCGCCGAACACCTCCTGGCCGAGGCCGGGACGCAGGGCTATCGCGCGATGGTCTTCAACGCCGTCGTGGAGACCAATCCCGCCGTGAAACTCTGGACCTCCCTCGGCTTCACGATCCTGGGCACGGTGCCGGAGGCGTTCGACCACCCCCGGCACGGCCGGGTGGGGCTGCACATCATGTACAAGGCACTGGGCTGACGGCGCGGGACGCGTGCGCTAGTCGAGAGGCGCCGTGCGCTGCCACGGGTGCAGCTTCTCCAACTGCTCGGCCAGCTCCAGCAGGGCCGCCTCGGTGCCCGGCCGGCCCACCAGTTGTACGGCGCAGGGGGCGCCCGAGGGCAGGGTGCCGAACGGCACGGACATCGCGGGCCAGCCCGTGAGGTTCCACGGTGGCGTCAGCGGCGAGTAGTTGGTGTTGGCCAGGACGTTGGGCAGCCAGCCCCGCTCGTGCCAGGGCACGGACCGGGGGGAGCGGCGGGCCAGGGCCGGGGTCAGCAGAACGTCGTGCTCGGTGAAGAAGGGGGTCAGCCGGCTCCGGAGGCGTTCGCGCCGCTCGCCGGTGCGCACTCCGCGTACGAAGCGGCGGCCGACGGCGGCGTGCACCCGGGTCCGCCGGGCCAGCCGCGCCGGGTCGAGGCCCTCGGCGTCCACCGCCGTACCCGCCGTCCAGTGCTGGAGCGCGGTGACGCCGAGCGAGAGGGGGTACGGCGGATTCGCCCGCCGCACCTGGTGACCGGCCCCGGAAAGCACACCCGCCGCCTCGCGGACCGCGGTCGTATACGGCTTGGTGACGGTGACACCGGCGAGGGGGCTGCGCAGCGAGACCGCGATCGTGCGGGTGGTGGGCTCCTCCCGGCGGATGAACTCCTCCTGGGCCAGCACCGAGAGCACCAGGCGCAGATCCTCGACGGTGGTCGCCAGCGGTCCGTTCTCCGACATGCCGAACCAGTCGCCGTTGCCGATCCCGGCCGGCACCACCCCGTGGCCCGGCTTCAGCGTGACGAGGCCGCAGTTGGCCGCGGGTATGCGCAGCGAACCCATGCCGTCGTTGCCGAGGGCGACCGGGACCATCCCGGCGGCCACCGCGGCCGCGCTGCCGCCCGAGGAACCGCCCGCCGTGCGCGAGGTGTCCCACGGGTTGCGGGAGGTGCCGAGCACGCCCTCCGTGGTACCGAAGATGCACAGCTCGGGCACATTGGTCAGGCCCACGACCACCGCGCCCGCCGCCCGCAGCCGGGCCACGGTGACATGGTCGTCGTCGGCCGGTGTGTCCGGGGTCGCCATCGAGCCGATGAGGGTGGACTCGCCGCGCACGGCCAGATTGTCCTTGACCGCCACGGGCACGCCCGCCAGGGGGAGTTCGGCCAGATCGGAGCGGTTCGCCAGCTCGTCGGCGGCCGTGAGCGCCGAGTCGGCCAGCACCTTGCGGAACGCGCCGATGCGGCCGTCGAGGCGGTCGATCCGCGCCAGGTGTTCCGCCACCACCTCCCGGGGAGTGACCCGCTTCTCGCGTACGGCGGCGGCGATCTCGGCGGCGGTCCGGCCGATCCAGCTGGTCACGGGCGCTCCTAGGGAGGGTGCGGGGTGGTGCGCGGGCGCGTACCGGTCGGTACGTAGGGAGAACTGTGCACGGTTGCGCGCGGCGCGTCGAGAGGTCGTCGGGGCCGGGGTGCCTGTCGAGCCGCCGGTCATCCCCTGCGCTCGACGTACGCCCGCAGGTCGGCGGGCAGCAGGTCCGCGATGCGCGACCGTTCCTCCGGGGTCGCTTCCGGGGCCGGCGCCAGCCGCAGCAGCCCGACGTGCGCGTCGGCGGGCTCGTGGGCCGCGATCAGCTTCTCGGCCGCCTCGATCCGCACGGTGACGGGCACGTCCTGGTCGGCGAGCACCGAACGCAGGACTTCCCGCGCCCGGTTGCGTGCCGAACGCCACCTCATGAGCCCGTCCGCCGCCAGGACACGGTGGCGGGCGGGTGCGTGTCCGTCCTCCACGACCCGTCGGTAGGCGGCCTCCGCCTCGCACCCGACGTCCAGCTTCACCCAGGCGGCAGCCACGCCGAGATGGGCCTCGGGGTCCGTCGTGCCGGGACCGGAGAGCGAGCGCAGGACGACACGGCCCTGTTCGCCCAGGTCCTCGGCGAGCAGAGCGGCGGCCCGCGCGCGGACGTCGACCGGACAGGCCGTGTCCGCGGCCAGGGCACGGACGACGGGAATGCGGTTGAGGGCGCCGCTCGCGGGGAGGTGCTCGCAGATGGCGACCCGGAGTTCCGGTGGCGTGGTGTCCTCGGTGGCGAGGGTGTGGCAGGACTCGTCGAGGCTCGCGCCGAGGGTCGTCACCGCCGCGATCCGCTCGGCGAGGGGTGCCGCGGAGTCCCGCACCCACGAGATGAGCTGCTCCCGCACCCGCTCCGAGGTGCCCTCGTCGTGCACCAGTAGCCACAGATGGCCCAGTCGGGTGACCGCTTCCGGGCGCCGCCGCTCGACGGACTCGGTCCAGTACGCCGCGGCCGCCCGGGGATCGACGCCGGCCAGCGCGCCCACCGGGACGATCACAGCCTCCTCGCCCTGGGCGAATGCGAGGGTCTGCCACACCGCCGGGTCGTACGCGGAGGATCCGGTTCCGCCCAGGGTCAGATGGAGGCTCAGCACGTGCATGGGGTCCGGGCTGACCCCGGCCATGAGGTCCTTCCAGCGCGGGTACGGAACCAGCCCGAGCAGAGCGCCGGCGGCCCGGGTGCGTGCCCACGGCTCGGCCGCGGGATCCTCCGCGATCCGGGTCAGGGTGCCCCGGAGGCGGGGGACGACGACGGCGACCTGCAGCAGGGACTCGTCCTCGATGTCCAGGAGGGATTCCGTGGGCACCGTCACGTCGTCGATCAACGCGTCCAGGCGTCTGCGCAGCGTCACGTCCGGGGTCATGGCATCGGCCAGGGCGAGAAGTCGCCACAGGTGCTCGTCGGGCAGCCCTGCCTCGTCGAGGACGCGGTGCAGGGTTTCGGCGGCGGCTCGCAGGTCGACGTCGGCCAGGTGGTCGACGGCCCTGATGCGGTCGAGCATGCCGACGCCGGTGTCCTCGGCGATGCGGCGCAGCAGGGCCGAGGCGGCGCCCCGGTCACCGGTCTTGAGCAGTTGGGCTGCCGCGTCGCGGCGCACCCGTCCCGGCACGGCGTCGTCCGCCGCGATGCCGTGGAGCAGACCGGCGGTGACGGCAGGGTCGACGTCCCCCAGGGCCTCCACCGCTTCGAGCCGGTCCGCCACCGCGACACCGGCGTCCTCGGCCATGCGCAGCAGGGGCGTCCGCAGCAGGTCCGAGGCGCCCAGGCCGATGAGCGAGGAGACGTGTGCGAGACGGTCGGTGACCGTGTTGCGCGGATCCTCGAAGGCGTCGACCAGGATCTGCCGGGATCTGACCGACTCCCCGAGTTCGCGCAGGAGTTCGGAGACCCGCGTAAGGTGCCAGCGGTCGACCGAGAGAGCGCCGAGGCATTCGGCGGCGACGGCCGGCCGGTCGAGCCGGATCAGCCGCCCGACGGCCCGGAGCCGGGTGTACTGGCTCAGCCGGCCGTCGCGTGCCACGCGTTCGACGAGGGCCGCGTCGTGGATGCTGTCCACCGCGATGGCGATCGCGTCCTCGGACGACCCCGGGCTCTGTACGACCTGTGTGCACAGCAGACGCATCGTCTCCTGGTCCGGGTGTCCCCGGTGTCCGGGGAAGTACTGGGTGGCCCGGTGCCGCAGATACAGCGGAACCGTGGGGTCCGCGCACAGTTCCTCCAGGAGATCGGGCCAGGCGCGCACCAGCAGAACGCCGCTCAGATAGTCGATGATGTGCGGGTCCTCGGCCTGCAGGGGATGCCCGGCCAGGGCGTCGGTGAGCGCCACGCACGTCTGCGGCGGCAGGTCGTCGGGGAGCAGCCGCAGCAGGTTCTCGACGTACAGCCGGGGGAAGTCCGCGGTGCGCAGGAGCAGGGCGAGCGCGTCGGTTCCCGCGGCCTCGTCCAGTGCGAGGAGCGCGACGGCGGCCTCCTGCCGGGTCTCCGGCACATGGTCGCGATCCCCGGCCAGAGCCGTCAGGCGACGGCACGCGGCCTCGGGATCGCCCGCCCGCGCGAGGTGTGTGGCCGCCACGACCCGCAGGTCGGCCGGAAGATCCGGGTCGTCGGCGAGTTCGGCGGCGAGGGCCGCGGCCTGTTCCGCGCCGCGCCGCACGTAGTGCCTCAGCGCCCCGGAGCGCGCCCAGTGCGGGACGGTGGGATCGCCGATGACGTCGACCAGGCCCGGAGCATCGAGCACCGCGTACAACCGGTCCAGCACTGTGTCCACGTCGAGGTCGCCCACGGTGACGTCGCCGCCGTCGTACAGCTTGAGCACGGCCCGGGTGAACCGCACCGTGAGCCGCTCGTCCGTGACGAGTTCGTCGCTGAGGACCGTGGCGCACAGCAACAGGTCGCGCCAGCCGCCCCCGTCCACGACCGTGCGCAGGAACTCGGCGATCGGCGAGCCCTGTTCGTGCCAGCGGGCGGCCATGAACAGGGCCTGGTTGGGACGCTCGGCCGCGATCGCCTCGCGCACCGTGCGCAGGGCTTCCGGATCCTTCGGGTCGAGGCGGTCGGCCAGGGCATGGCCGGCCAGATACTCCTGGACCGTGTGGTGAAGGAAGTAGAGGTCCTCGCCGCGCTGTCGCACCAGACCGGTGAACGTGAGCGCGCGCAGCACGGTCTCCCGCGCCGCGGCATGGGGCGGGTCGTGGTCGGCGAGCAGTTCGAGGACCTGGTCGAGCAGTGAGCGGGTGTCCCCGCGCTGCCTCAGCTCCGCCACCGGATGCAGGGCGTCGTACACCCGCTCCAGCAGCAGGGGCGTGATGCCGTGGACGGCCGGGTCGCTCCGTACGAGCCGCTGGGCTCCCTTCTCCCGGAGGATGCCGATGAACCGCGCGTAGAGCCCGGCGGGGTTGCGCGGCAGGTCCCGCACGGCGGCGACCGCACAGATCATGGTCAGGTACAGCGGATTGCGCGCCACCTCGGCGAGCCGTCCGCGGCGCAGCTCGCCGGCCAGCGCGCCCGCCCGCCGCCCCGCGTCCTCGACGTCGAGCGCCTCGAACCACGCATGGGCGAGCTGCTCGATCTCGTCGTCGTCGAATTCGAGCAGGGCGTACCGCTCCAGCTCGTCCAGCCGGTTCATCTCCGCCGTCACCAGCGACCGGGTGGCCACCACGAAGCGCAGATACGGCTCACGCGCCCACCGCTGGATCAACCGGATGACCCTGCCGCGGTCCCCGGGGTCCAGCACTTCGTCGAGCCCGTCGACGCAGACGAGCCAGTCGACCGTCGGCATCGGCCCGTTCTCGAAGAGTTCCGGTGCCGGCGAGCGACGCAGACCCGGCAGATCCCGCGCCAGCGCGTCGGCCAGCGCCTCGGGCAGCGGGCGGTCCAGCAGTTGGTCGGCCGCGACCAGCACCGGGACGTACGAGGGTGCCGGGCCGGGGTCCCCGAGCCATGCGGAGGCGGCGGTGAAGACCAGACGGCGCAGCAGGCTCGACTTGCCGCTGCCCGCGCCTCCGGTGAAGAGCACATGGCGGTGCTCGGCGAGCGCACGCCCGGCGGCGGACCTGCCTCGGCCGGCCGGGCGGTGGCCGGGGCTCTCCTCGGCCCGGTCCTCGGTGTGCGAGGCCTCCTGGCGGACGTAGACCGTGGACAGCGGGATGCCGCCGGGATCGGTGAGCAGGGCGGCGTAGGGATGCTCGTCGGCGGCCTCCCGCGCCGCCTCCAGGTAGTCACGCAACAACGCGCCCGGATACCTGAACCCGCCCGCGCGCAGCTGTTCGTCCGTGAGCGTCCCCAGCCAGGCGACCGGCGCCTGCGGAACCGGGCAGCGGGCCACGACCTCGGAGATCGGGACCAGGTGCGCGCTGCCCGCCTTGTTGGAGCGCGCCAGCATCCCGCACACCGCGCCCGTGCGCTCGTTGACGACCGGGCTGCCGCTGAAGCCCTCGCCGACCGGTGTGCCGTAGCCGCGGGGCATCGGCATCGCGCCGTCGAAGGCGAGCCGGGAGTCGCCCTGGTACTCCAGGCCGGCCCACTGGCCCGCGCGGTAGTCGCCCCGGGGATGGCCGTAGGCCCACATGCGGTCGCCGAACTCGACGTACGGGGAGGTCAGGGCGCACGGCGCCGAGGACGCCTGCGGAGTGAAGCGCAGGAACGCGATGTCCAGGCCGTTCACCCCCCGGTACCGTTCGTCGTCCGACACCGTGAGCGTCAGTTCGGCGCCCGCGCCGATGCGCCCGCGCACGCCGCCCGGCCCTGACACCACATGGGCGCATGTCACCACCACGCCCGGGGCGATCACGAAGCCGGTTCCGCCGGAGCCCGCCTCCGGCAGGTCCAGCGCGACGGTCGCCGCCTCCAGCAACTCCCTCCAGCCGGCCACCCCTACGCTCCCGGAGCCTCCGGCGCGCTCCACTCCAGGGTCACCTTCCAGGTGGACCTGGACGACGCCTTGCCCACCACCGCCAGGAACTGTCCGGTGTCGAAGGAGACGTCGCAGCCGAACTCGACCGTGGCCTTCGACGCCCCCGTCTGCTGGAGTCGCGTGCCCATGGCACGGGCGACCGCCGTCAGGCCGTCGAGTACCGGTTCGAGACGCGGGCGGCGCCAGCC
This sequence comes from Streptomyces sp. NPDC001406, assembly GCF_042895285.1. Lineage (NCBI taxonomy): Bacteria > Bacillati > Actinomycetota > Actinomycetes > Kitasatosporales > Streptomycetaceae > Streptomyces > Streptomyces sp. NPDC001406. The sequence continues at coordinate 55,801 of NZ_JBIAWG010000006.1, read as the reverse complement.
GATCTCCTGTTCCTCACCCAGGTCGAGCCCCGGCTGCCGTTCCCCGGGAGCGACCGACATCAGCACCGTCTGGCCGTCGATCTCGACCGGGACCATCGTCTCCGCGCCCTCGTCCAATCCCATGTTCCTTCCCCCGTGGCCGACTTCAGACGGACGGCTCATCGTAGCGAGCGGCGGCCGCGGTGCTGCCCCGGACCGTCAGGCGCGGCACCGGCACCCGCACCGCGCGCGCCGCGCCCCCGTCCAGCAGCGCGGTCAGCTCGCGTGCCGCCGTACGCCCGAACTCCCCGCTGTCCCGGGACAGCGCCGACAGCCACGGCTTGACCATGCGGCACAGCGCCGAGTCCTCCCAGGACACCACGGACACGTCCGCGGGTACGGAGAAGCCGAGTTCGGCAGCGGCGGCGACACCGGCGACGGCCATCACGTCGTTGTCGTAGATGAGGGCGGTCGGGGGAGGGGAGCCGCGCAGCACCCGACGGGTCACGGCCGCGCCCTCGGCGTCCGAGTAGTCGGTGGTCACCGACGTCACCCCGGTCAGGCCGCGCCGCTCGGCCTCGGCGCGCAGCGTGCGGATGCGGCGCTGGGTGTGCGCGAGCCCGGGCAGTCCGGCGATGTGGACGATCCGGCGATGGCCGAGGGCGGTCAACTCGTCGACGACCGAGGCCATCGCGCCCGCGTCGTCCGCCCACACCGTCGACAGCCCCGGGTGCCGCTCGTCGGGCGCGCCGCCGATCACCACGGCGGGCAGGCCGAGTTCGTCCAGCAGGTCGGGGCGCGGGTCGTCCGCGCGCGGGTCCACGACGAGCACACCGTCCACCCGGTGCTCGGCCCACCAGCGCCGGTACACCGCGCACTCGTCGGCGACGTCCTCCACCACCTGGAACAGCAGCCCGAGATGACGCTCCGCCAGCACCTCCTGGATCCCGGAGACGAGCTGCAGGAAGAAGGAGTCCACGCCGAGCGTGTGGGCGGGACGGGCCAGGACGAAGCCGACCGTGGCCGCGCCCTCCCCGGACAGGGCGCGGGCCGCCGTGCTGGGCCGCCAGCCCAGCTGCTCGGCGACCCGGCGCACCCGGTCGCGGGTGACCTCGGAGACGCCCGGACGGCCGTTGAGCGCGAAGGACACCGCGCTCTCGGAGACACCGGCGCGCTGCGCGATGTCCTTCATCGTCGGCCGGCGGGCGGGGGAACGCTTGGCTGTCACGTTGCTCCCATTTCTGCGGGGATTACAGCTAATGCGCTTGAGTGCAAGAACCCTAAAGCGCATTAGCGATCCGTCGCAAGTTTTCAGCCACACCGCATTGACCTGCACTAATGTCAGGGGAATTTCTTTAGCTGCGGCCAATCCATTGACTTCTTCCGAACGCCGCGGGCATGGTCGCTGGCGTCCCAGCCGCCGACGCCGCCAAGGGAGCCGTGTCACCGTGCCCACATCCCGCAGAGCCTTCGCCGCTGCCGCCGTCGCCGCCCTCGTCCTGCCGCTGAGTGCCTGCGGCTCCGGCGACGACGGCGGCGGATCTACCGACGCCTCCGGCAAGGTCGAGGGCGACATCACCTTCCAGACCTGGAATCTGCGCGCCAACTTCAAGTCCTACTTCGAGGGCGTGATCGCCGCCTTCGAGAAGAAGTACCCCGGGACCCACGTCAAGTGGATCGACCAGCCGGCCGAGGGATACGCCGACAAGATAAGCGCCGACGCCGCCGGCGGCACCCTGCCCGACGTCGTCAACGTCTCACCCGACCTCGTTGCCCCGCTGGCCAGGGCGGGCCTCGCGCTCGACCTCGACAAGGCCGCCGCCAAGTACAAGTCCGAGTATCTTGACGGGGCGTGGGCGAGCCACCGGATACCGGGGACGAGCGGGACGTACGCCTTTCCCTGGTATCTGAACACTGGCCCGCTGTTCTACAACAAGTCCCTGTTCAAGAAGGCCGGGCTCGACCCGGAACAGCCCCCGAAGACCTACGACGAACTCTTCGCCGACGCCCTGAAGCTGGCCGGGCAGAGCGACGGCAAGGTCGCCACCCTCGCCAACGTGCCCACGATCGAGGACTTCGGCCGCTACGGCGTCGAGCTCATGAACCGGCAGGGCACCGGCTTCGCCTTCAACGACGCGAAGGGCGTCGAACTCCTGGCCAAATACAAGGAGTTGTACGACGCCAAGGCGCTCGACCCGCAGGCCCTGACCGCGACCCCGGAGTCCTCCGGCAAGAAGTTCCTCACCGAGGCCGTCGCCATGAACCCCGGCAGCGCCCTCGACCTCGGCAACTTCAAGAAGCAGGCGCCGAACCTGTACCGGAACATCGGCATCACCGACCAGATCACCAGCACCGGCCACGTCAACATGTATGTGATGGGCGTGATGGTCAACTCCCGCACCAAGCACACGCCCGCCGCGGTCGCCTTCGCGCACTATGTGACCGACGCGCGGAACCAGATGTCCTTCGCCAAGAAGGTGGCCATCTTCCCGAGCACCGCCGGCTCCCTCGACGATGCGTACTTCACCAAGGAGGACGGGACCGACGAGACGAAGGTGCGGATCGCCGCCGCCAAGTCCCTGAAGAACGCGGTCAATTACACACCGGTGCTGTTCAGCGAGCAGATGAAGACCGCGCTGCGCAACGAGGTCGCCAAGGCGCTGCAGGGCAAGGAGAGCCCCAAGACGGCTCTTGACAACGCTGTCAAGGCCTGCGACCAGCTCCTTCAGCAGCAGGGCTGAACCGGCATGGCGGATCTCACGGTACGGTCCCGGGTGCGGCGCCAACTGCCCACCAGCCCCTGGCTGTTCGCGGCCCCGGGGCTCCTCGTCACGGGTGTCTTCGTGCTCTACCCCTTCCTCTCCACCCTGTACAACTCCCTCACCGACCGGCGCACCCTGATCCCGGGCCGCTTCGTGGGCCTCGCCAACTTCCGTGAGCTGCTCCACGACGGCATGTTCTGGACCGGGCTGCGCAACAGCTCCCTGTACGTCCTCGGCGTCGTACCGGCGCTGGTCGTCCTGCCCCTGCTGCTCGCCCTGCTGGTCCAGAAGAACATCCCCGGCATCACCTTCTTCCGGTCCGCCTTCTACACCCCGGTCGTCGCGTCGATCGTCGTGGTCGGGCTCATCTGGGTGTGGCTGCTGGACGAACGAGGGCTGGTCAACTCCCTCCTGGAGACGGCCGGGATCGGCCGGGTCGGCTTCCTCAGCGACCAGTGGCTGCTCTTGCTGAGCGCCATGGCCGTCACGGTCTGGAAGGGTCTCGGCTACTACATGATCATCTATCTGGCCGCGCTGGCGAACGTCCCCCGCGAACTGCACGAGGCCGCGGCGGTGGACGGCGCGGGCCCGGTGCGCCGCTTCCTCGCGGTCACCGTGCCCGCCGTGCGCCCGACCATGGTCCTGGTCGCCGCGCTCTCCTCGGTCGCCGCCTTCAAGGTGTTCTCCGAGGTCTATCTGATGGCGGGCCCGAGCGGCGGCCCGGCCGGCGAGGACACCACCCTCGTGATGCTCGTCCAGCGCACCGGTACCGGCCTGACCGGCCGCGTCGGCTACGCATCCGCCCTCTCGGTCGTCGTCTTCGCCGTGACCGTCGTACTGATGCTGCTGGTCCTGCGCGCCGACCGGAGGGACGAGACATGAGCGTCATGGAGAAGGTACGGCCCCCGCGGGCGCCCGCCGCCGCCCGGGAGACCCGGGTCACCGACGAGCACGGACGCCGCATCCGGGTGTGGGAACTGGTGCTGCGCTACACGCTGTTGCTCATCGTGCTCGCGCTCACCGTCGGACCGTTCCTGTGGCAGCTGTCCACCTCGCTCAAGGGCCCCACCGAGGACATCTTCAGCTCCCCGCCCACGTTCCTGCCCGGGCACCCGACACTGCACAACTACGCGCGGGTCGCCGACACCATCCCCGTCTGGGACTACGCCCTCAACTCGCTGAAGGTCGCCGGCGCCAACGTCGTGACCAACTGCGTCGGTTCGGCGCTCGCCGGGTACGCCCTGGCCCGGCTGCGCTACCGGGGCCGCGGGGTCGCCACCCTCGCCTTCGTCCTGGCGATGCTCGTGCCCGTCGAGGGCATCGTCATCGCCCAGTTCACCACCATGCGTGAACTCGGCCTCAACAACACCCTCGTCGGTGTCGTCCTGCCCGGCTCCATCGGCGCCATGAACGTCCTGCTGATGCGCAACGCCTTCCGCAACCTCCCGTACGAGATCGAGGAGGCGGCCTTCGTCGACGGCGCGAGCGCCTGGCAGCGGTTCCTGCGGATCGCCCTGCCCTCGGTCAAGGGGACCCTCGCCGTCGTCGCGATCTTCGCCTTCATGGGCGCCTGGGACGACTTCCTGTGGCCGCTCATCGTGCTCAGCGACCCGTCCAAATTCACCCTCACCATCGGACTCAACTATCTGCACGGCACCTTCGCGGGCGACGAACGGCTCGTCGCCGCCGGCACGGTCATCGCCGTGGCACCGCTCATCGCCCTCTTCGCCTGTCTCCAGCGGTACTTCTTCCGCGGGGTCGGCGAGGGCGCCGTCAAGGGGTGAACCCCGATCACCGCTCGCAAGGACACCGCATGCCTCCTGCCGTGCGCTTCGGCGTCAACTACACCCCGAGCGAAGGGTGGTTCCACCACTGGCTGGACTTCGACCCGGACTCCGTACGCGCCGACCTCGACTCGATCGCCGCACTGGGCCTGGACCACATCCGGGTCTTCCCGCTGTGGCCGTACTTCCAGCCGAACCGCACACTGATCCGGCCGCGTGCCGTGGAGCAGCTCGTCGCGCTCGCCGACGCGGCCGCCGAGCGCGGGCTCGACGTCAACGTGGACGGACTGCAGGGGCACTTGAGCAGCTTCGACTTCCTGCCCGCCTGGACGGGTACCTGGCACCGGCGCAACCTCTTCACGGACCCGGACGTGGTCGAGGCGGAGGCCGACTATCTGCGGACCCTCGCGGCCGCCCTCGCCGACCGGCCCAACTTCATCGGGATGACGATCGGCAACGAGGTCAACCAGTTCGCCGCCGGGCCCCACCCCGACCCCGACCGCATCACCTCCGAGCAGGCGGCACAGTGGCTGTCCCGGCTCCTCGCCGCCTGCGCCGAGGGCGCTCCCGGCCGGCTCCATCTGCACGCCTCGTACGACGCCGCCTGGTACCAGGACGACCAGCCGTTCACCCCGGAGCACTCGGCCCGCCTGGGCGACGTCACCGCCGTGCACTCCTGGGTCTTCAACGGCACCGCCCAGCGCCACGGCCGCGCCTCCGTGCCGACCGAGCACCACGCCGCGTATCTGATCGAACTGAGCAAGGCCTGGGCCGACGACCCGCACCGGCCCGTGTGGCTCCAGGAGGTCGGCGCGCCCGCACCGCTCGTCCCGGCCGCACACGCGGCCGCGTTCACCGAGGCGACCGTCGCGAACGCGCTGGACTGTCCCGATCTGTGGGGCATCACCTGGTGGTGCTCCCACGACGTCTCCCGCACCCTCGCCGACTTCCCCGAACTCGAATACACGTTGGGCCTGTTGACCAACGGCCGACGGCCCAAGGACATCGCGCGCGTGCTCGCGGCCGCGGCCCGCGAACCCCGGGCCGAACCCACCGCCCGCGGTACGGCACTCGTCGTACCGGCCGAACCGGCCCACCGCTCCCGGTGCGCCCCCGGCGGACCCGTCTTCGACGCCTTCTTCCGGCTGGCCGCGGACGGCGCCCGCCCCACCACCGTCCTCGACTCCCGCGCGGACGACAAGGACCACCTCGCCGCCCGCGGCATCACCGAAGTCGTCACTTCCGACCAGGTACTCCCCACCCCACAAGGAGGCACCCGCTCGTGAACCCCACCAGACGCACCGTCCTGATCGCCGCCGGCGCGGCGGCCCTGGCCCCGTCCCTGCCCGCCACCGCGGCCCCGGTGGCCACCCCCGCGACTCAGCCGTACGCCTCCTACTGGTACCCGGACTCGTTCCCCTCGGGCACCCCGGACACCGGCATCACCTGGCGCAGCCTGAAGAGCTGGCGGGCCGCCGACGACCCCGACCTCGCCTTCAACGCGGCCTCGGTGCCGCTCGCCGCCCGCTTCACGCCGACCCCGGCCAACACCACCGCCCGCTCGGGCCAGGCCCGCATCCAGGCACTGGTCTCCTTCGGGCCCACGTCGAGCAACCCGTCCCAGGGCTCCGCCACCGCCGACCACTACGCCCTCACCCACTGGGCGTACCTGGACGAACTCGTCTTCTGGGGCGGCTCGGCGGGCGAGGGGCTGATCCTCGCCCCGAACGCGCCGATCGTGGACGCCGCCCACCGGCACGGCGTCCCCGTCCTCGGCAACATCTTCCTGCCGCCCGTCGCCTACGGCGGACAGCTCCAGTGGACCCGCGACCTCGTCCAGAAGGACTCCGCCGGGCACTACCCGCTGGCCGCGCAGCTCGTCGCCGTGGCAGCTGCTTACGGCTTCGACGGCTGGTTCGTGAACGCCGAGACGGGCGGCGGGAACAGCGCCCTGGGCTCCGCCATGCTCGGTTTCGTACGGGAGCTGAAGTCCCTCGCCGCGGCGAAGGGGCAGCGGGTCACCTGGTACGACGCCATGACCGTGAACGGGAGCGTGAGCTGGCAGGGGGCGCTCGACAGCCAGAACCAGGCGTTCTTCCAGGCCGCCGACGACATGTTCGTCGACTTCCGGTGGAGCTCGGGCACGCTCGCCTCCTCGGGGCGCAAGGCCGTCCAACTGGGGCGCAACCGCTATGAGTTGTGGGCGGGGGTCGATGTCGAGTCCAACGGCTCGAACACCTCGGTGAACTGGGACGCGATCGTGCCGACCGGGAAAGCTCATGTCACCTCGATCGGCTTCTACCGGCCCGAGTGGACGCGCAACCATCTGCCGGCGGGGCGCACCCCGGGCGACTTCCACGCCGCCGACGACCGGTTCTGGACCGGGCGGTCGCTGGATCCGTCGCGGCCGGACGGGAGCGACCCGTGGCGGGCGCCGGCGGTGTCGGTCGCGGACCGCTCGACCGTGTCGTCGGTGCCGTTCGCGAGCGTCTTCAACACCGGGCACGGGCTGCGCTGGTACGAGGAGGGGGCGGTCACCTCGGACACACCGTGGAACCACCTCGGCCTCCAGGACCGGCTGCCGTCCCGTCGGTGGGCGGTGCGCACGACGGGGCAGCGGCCGACCGTCACCTTCGACTTCGCGGACGCGTGGCGGGGTGGCAGCAGTGTGCTGGTGGACGGTGAACTGGATCAACCGGTCGTGCTGGACCTGTATGCGACACGACTGCCGATCACTGTTGACACGGTTGTCGAGCTGACGCATCGGGCCGATGCAGGGGGTGTGAACGTCGAGCTCGCCGTCGCCACCGCCGAGCCGGGCACCGCCGGTGCGACACCGCCGTACACGTATCTGTCGGGTGGCTCCAGTGGATCCGGTGGCTCTGGTTTTTGTGGCTCGGCTGTGAACTCGGTCAACGGCTGGCAGACCACGACCGTACGGCTCACAGGCCTGTCCGGCACCCTCCACGCGATCGGCGTCCGGCTCACCGCGACCGACAGCCCCGTCCGCTGGCGGCTGGGCGGACTCGCCGTCCAAGACACGCCCCGGACCCCCGCCGCCCCCACCGACGCCCGGATCACCGCCGCTTCCGGGGGCGACCTGCGCTTCGCCTGGGGCGCCGCTCCCGGCGACGTACGCCACTACGAGCTGCACCGCCTGCTGCCCGACGGCACCCGCCGCTTCCTCGGCGGCACCTGTCAGCGGGCGTACTTCGTCCCCGGACTCCGGCCCGAACAGGGCGAGCAGACGGCACGGTTCGAAGTGCGGGCCGTGGGGGAGCTCTACACCGCGTCGGCCCCCGTGACCGTCACGCACACCTGGTAACCGCCCTCGACCCAGCAACGGAGCACCCCGCATGCATGACGACCGCAGCCTGGTCGAAGCCCGTCTCAGGCGCGTCCTCGACGAACGCGTCCGCCCCGCCGTGTACCCCGAGTCCGTGCCCCTCCAGGTGGCGGTGTGGCACGCGCCCGGCGAGCCCGTACCGGTCGACGAGGGGCTCGCGGCCGAGCCCGAGCCGATCGCGGTGGGCGCCCGGTGGGGTGCTCCCTGGGGCACCAGTTGGTTCCGGGTGACCGGGACCGTGCCCGAGGCCTGGGCCGGGAGGACCGTCGAAGCCCTCCTCGACCTCGGCTTCGACGAGAACATGCCCGGCTTCCAGTGCGAGGGCCTGGTCTACCGGCCCGACGGCACCCCGGTGAAGGGCCTCAACCCGCGCAACCAGTGGGTGCGCATCGGCGCGCCCGTCGAGGGCGGCGAGGAGGTACGGCTGCACATCGAGGCCGCCTCCAACCCCGTCATCCTCGACTACCACCCCTTCCGGCCCACACAGCTGGGCGACAGGGACACCGCGGGCAGCGAACCGCAGTACACCCTTGCCCGCATGGACCTCGCGGTCTTCGACGAGACCGTGTGGCAGCTGGTGATCGACCTGGAGGTGCTCGGCGAGCTGATGGCCGAACTGCCCGTGGAGTCGGCGCGCCGCTGGGACATCCTGCGGGCGCTGGAACGGGCGCTCGACGCCATCGACCTGCAGGACGTCAACGGGTCGGCGGCCGCGGCCCGTTCCTGCCTCACCGAGGTCCTCGCGGCCCCTGCCGTCCCCTCCGCCCACCGCATCAGCGCCGTCGGTCACGCGCACATCGACTCGGCGTGGCTGTGGCCGCTGCGCGAGACGGTCCGCAAGGTGGCCCGTACGACGGCCAACATGACCGCCCTCATCGAGGAGGAGCCCGACTTCGTCTTCGCCATGTCGCAGGCCCAGCAGTGGGCGTGGGTGAAGGAGCACCGGCCCGAGGTGTGGGCGCGAGTGAAGAAGGCGGTGGCGGACGGACGGTTCGTGCCGGCCGGTGGCATGTGGGTGGAGTCGGACACCAACATGCCGGGCTCGGAGGCGATGGCCCGTCAGTTCGTGCACGGCAAACGGTTCTTCCTCGACGAGTTCGGCATCGAGAACGACGAGGCCTGGCTGCCGGACACCTTCGGCTTCGCGGCCGGCCTGCCGCAGATCATCAGGGCCGCGGGCGCCAAGTGGCTGCTGACGCAGAAGATCTCCTGGTCGCAGACCAACAAGTTCCCGCACCACACCTTCCAGTGGGAGGGCATCGACGGCACGCGCATCTTCACGCACTTCCCGCCCGTCGACACCTACAACTGCTCCATGCGCGGCGCCGAGATCGCCCACGCGGCCCGCAACTTCAAGGACAAGGGGTCCGCCCGGCAGTCCCTCGCGCCCACCGGCTGGGGAGACGGAGGCGGTGGCACGACCCGCGAGATGGTCGCCAAGGCGGCCCGCCTGCGTGATCTGGAGGGCTCGGCGACGGTCGTCTGGGAGACACCCGCGGCCTTCTTCGAGAAGGCGGAGGCCGAGTACGCCCATCCGCCCGTCTGGGTCGGCGAGCTCTATCTCGAACTCCACCGCGCCACCCTCACCAGCCAGGCGCGGACCAAGCAGGGCAACCGCCGCAGCGAACACCTCCTGCGCGAGGCGGAGCTGTGGGCCGCGACGGCCGCCGTGCGCACCGGATTCCCCTACCCCTACGAGGAGTTGGACCGGATCTGGAAGACGGTCCTGCTGCACCAGTTCCACGACATCCTGCCCGGTTCCTCCATCGCCTGGGTGCACCGCGAGGCCCGCGCCACGTACGAACGTCTCGCCGCCGAACTCGGCGCGATCATCGACGCGGCCCAGCGGGCCCTGGCCGGCGAAGGCCCGGCCCTCCTCGCCTTCAACGCGGCCCCGCACACCCGGGCCGGCATCCCGGCGGGCGGCGCGGGCACCCCGGTGACCGAGGGCGCGACGACCCTGGCACCCGGCCCGGACGGCGGACACGTCCTGGACAACGGCCTGCTGCGGATCGTGATCGACGCCCACGGCCTGGTCGTGTCGGCGTACGACATCGACGCCGACCGCGAGACGATCGCCCCGGGCCGGGCCGCCAACCTCCTGCAACTCCACCCGGACTTCCCGAACATGTGGGACGCCTGGGACGTCGACGCCTTCTACCGCAACACGGTCACGGACCTCACGGACACCGACGAGGTGAATCCGGGGGAGGACGGCCGGTCGGTGCGGATCGTACGGTCCTTCGGTGCCTCCCGGGTCACCCAGGTGCTGTCGCTGCCGCCGGGCGAGCGGCGACTGGTCCTCGACACCGAGGTCGACTGGCACGAGACGGAGAAGTTCCTCAAGCTGGCCTTCCCGCTGGATCTGCACGCCGAACGGTACGCGTCCGAGACCCAGTTCGGGCACTTCCACCGCCCCACGCACACCAACACCTCCTGGGAGGCGGCCAAGTTCGAGGCCTGCAACCACCGCTTCGTCCATCTGGAGGAGCCCGGGTGGGGTGTCGCGGTCGTCAACGACTCGACGTACGGCCATGACGTGACCCGTACCGTGCGCACCGACGGCGACCGCGGTACGACCACCACGGTGCGCGTTTCCCTGCTGCGCGCCCCGCGCTTCCCCGACCCCGAGACCGACCAGGGCGTCCACCGCTTCCGGCACGCCCTGGTACCGGGCGCGGGCATCGGCGACGCGGTCCGCGAGGGCTGGCGGATCAACCTCCCGGAACGCCGGCTGACCGGCGCCCACGAGGTCGCCCCGCTGGTGACGGTGGACGACTCCGCGATCGTGATCACGGCGGTGAAGCTCGCCGACGACGGCAGCGGCGACGTCGTGGTGCGCCTGCACGAGGCCCACGGAGGACGGGCCGGGGCCACGCTGACGGCGGGCTTCGAGGTCGCGGACGTCACGGCCACGGACCTGTTGGAGCGCGCGTGGGACGAGGGGGAGCCGCCGCAGCGGGACGGCGACCGCATCACCGTACGGCTGCGCCCGTTCGAACTGCTGACGTTGAGGCTGCGCAGGGGATGAACCCGCGGTACGCACGGCCGGCGCCCGGTGTGTCCGGCCGTGCGTCCGCCCGGGGTTTCCCCGGCGCGGGCCCGGCCACGATGATGTGCCGATGAGACGAAGAAGGGTCCCCGACAACTCCTGGGCCGCGGAACCGGATCCCCTGCTCGCCCTCGCCCGACGGGAGTTGGCGTTCTACGCACGGACCTGTGACCGGGCCAGGAGGCTGCACCACGTCACCGAACTCGGCGCTCTCCTCACCACGTCGGTGACGGTGGTGGCCGCCGGTCTGCACGCTCCCGCCTGGCTGACCGCTCTGATCGCGGGTGGCGCCGTCTTCTTCACCGGCATGCGTCAGCTGTACGGCGCCGGTTCGCGCTGGGTGCTGGCCGCGCAGGCGCGCGAGACCCTGCGCCGGGCGATCGACCGCTACGTCCTCCTGCCCGAGCCCGAACGAGACACCACGGCCCGGCAGGCGTTGCAGACGGTGGTCGAGGAGGTCGGGGCCAATGAGCTACGTGCCTGGTCCGAGGCACGGGGAGGGCGTCCGGAGCCACCGGTGCCTGTGGTGGGTGGGTGACCGGGCGCGGGTGGGGTAGGGCCCCGGCAGGGTTTTGAGCTGCTCCTCGATCTTGCCTGCGTGCTGGCCGGTGCCGGTGGTGGGTGGCTGACTGGGTGCGCGTGGGGCAGGGCCCCGGCTGGGTCTTGGGTCGTTCCTCGATCTTGCCTGCGTGCGGGCCGGTGCCCGCGGCGGGAGGATGACCGGATGTGGGTGGGTCAGGGCCCCAGTTGGGCTCTGAGCCACTCCTCCACCTCGCCCACGTGCGCGGCCGCCGCCGCGCGGGCCGCCTCCGGGTCGCGGGCGGCCAGGGCGCGGTGGATCGCCGCGTGTTCGCGGCGGGTGCGGGCGAACGCGCCCTCCTCCTGGTAGCCGCGCCAGACGCGGGCGCGGAAGGTGCGGGAGGACAGGCCCTCCAGGATCGCCGCCATGGTGTCGTTGCCCGCGGCGGCCGCGATCTCGCGGTGGAAGGTGAGGTCGTGGGCGAGGATCTCCTCGGGGTCGTCGGTGGCGTTCATCGCCGTCAGGTGCTTCTCCACCTCGGCGAGCCGGTCCGGGGTGATGCGCGCGGCGGCCAGGGCGGTCGCCGTGGACTCCAGGATCCGGCGCACCTCCAGCAGTTCGACCAGACGCGGGCCCCGGGAGAGGTCGGCGACCACCCCGAAGGTCTCCAGGAGGTCGCCCGCCTCCAGCGCGGTGACATAGATACCGGATCCGTGCCGGGCCTCCAGGACGCCCAGCACCGTCAGCGCGCGGATCGCCTCGCGCATCGAGCTGCGGGAAATGCCCAGCTGGGCGGCCAGATCCCGCTCGGTGGGCAGACGCTGGCCCGGTTCGAGGCTGCCGTCGGCGATCATCGCCTTGATCCGCTCGATGGCGCGCTGTGTCACGGTGCCCTTCTGCGGGGCTGCTTCCTCCACGCCATTCCTCCAGTCGCCGAGTGCGTCGCAGTCTAACCACCAAGGTGGTCCGACCACTACGAGCAAGAAGCGGCGAAATCCGCGTTCGGAGGCTGTTGTATCGCAGGAGTGGTCTGATAAGTATGCGGGCATCTGCTCGAACACGCTCGATGAGGAGCTGCCAGATGCCCGGCAGAACACTGAGGAAGCGGAACAGGCCCCGGATCATCGGCGTGGCGGCCCTGGCCGTCGGCGCCTCGCTCGTACTCGCCGCATGCGGCAGCACCAAGGACGACGGCGCCGCGGGCGCCAAGGGCGGCGGCACCGGCAAGGTCGGGGTGATCCTGCCCCTGCTGACCTCGCCGTTCTGGCAGTCGTACAACGACTACGTGCCGAAGATGGCCAAGTCGGAAGGCGTCGACGCGCTGAAGACCGTCAACTCCAACAGCGACGCCTCGCAGCAGATCACCGACATCAACAACGAGCTCAACCAGGGCGTCAGGGGCCTGGTCGTCGCCCCGCTGGACAGCGCCGCCATCGAGGCCGGACTCGACCAGGCCGACCGCAAGGGAGTGCCGGTCGTCGCCGTCGACGTCGCGCCCGACAAGGGCAAGGTCGCCATGGTCGTCCGCGCCGACAACGTCGCCTACGGCACCAAGGCCTGCGACTACCTCGGCAAGCACATCACCGGCGGCAAGGTCGTACAGATCATGGGCGACCTCGCCTCGGTCAACGGCCGGGACCGCTCCGAGGCCTTCCGGACCTGCGTGAAGAAGAACTACCCGAAGCTCAAGGTGCTGGAGATCCCCGCCAAGTGGGAGTCCGACACCGCGGCCTCCAAGCTCGACACGCTCCTCAACGCCAACCCCGACATCAAGGGCATCTACATGCAGGCGGGCGGGGTGTATCTGGCGCCGACGCTGCAGACCCTCAAGTCGAAGAACATGCTCAAGACGGCCGGCCAGAAGGGCCACATCGCCATCGTCTCCAACGACGGCATCCCGCAGGAGTACGACGCCATCCGCAAGGGCGAGATCGACGCGACGGTCTCCCAGCCGGCCGATGCCTACGCCAAGTACGGCATGTACTACATCAAGGCGGCGATGGAGGGGAAGACGTTCCAGCCCGGCCCCACCGACCACGACTCGACGATCGTCAAGCTGCCCAGCGGCATCCTGGAGGACCAACTCCCCGCGCCCCTGGTCACCAAGGACAACGTCGACGACCCGAAGCTGTGGGGCAACACCGTCAAATGAGCGCACCCGAGAACGCGCCGCTGGTGGAGGCACGCGGCATCGTCAAGCGCTACGGCCCCACGGTCGCCCTCGCCGACGGCCGGCTCACCGTGCTGCCCGGCGAGTCCCACGCCCTGGTCGGCCGCAACGGCGCGGGCAAGTCCACCCTCGTGGGCGTCCTCACCGGCCTCCAGGCGCCGGACGAGGGCACCGTCCGCTTCGACGGCCGGCCCGCGCCCCCGCTCACCGACCGCGACGCCTGGCGGAGCAAGGTCGCCTGCGTCTACCAGAAGCCCACGGTCGTACCGGAGTTGACGGTCGCCGAGAACCTCTTCATCAACCGCCAGCCGCTCAACCGGGGCTTCATCAGCTGGCGCAGACTGAAGACCGAGGCCGCCGAGCTTCTCGACACCTGGGACGTCCATGTCGACCCCGAGGCCCGCACCGCCGACCTCAAGGTCGAGGACCGCCAAATGGTGGAGATCGCACGGGCGTTGAGCTTCGGTGCCCGGTTCATCGTGCTCGACGAGCCGACCGCCCAGCTCGACAACCATGAGATCGAGCGGCTGTTCAGCCGCATGCGGGCGCTGCAGGACTCCGGCGTCACCTTCCTGTTCATCTCCCACCACCTCCAGGAGGTGTACGAGGTCTGCCAGACCGTCACCGTGCTGCGCGACGCCCGCTGGATCACCACGGCTCCCGTCGCCGACCTGCCCAGGGCGGCCCTGGTGGAGGCGATGGCGGGGGAGACGGTCACCCGGTACGACCAGGTGCGCACCACGGTCGCCGCCGATTCCCCCGTCGTGCTCGACGTGCGCGGCCTCCACTCCGCCGCGTACCGGGACGTCGACCTCACCGTGCGCGCCGGTGAGGTCGTCGGACTCGCCGGGACCAGCGGCAGCGGCAAGATCGAGCTGGCCGAGTCGCTCGCCGGTCTGCACCCCCCGAGCGGCGGGTCGGCCCGGCTCGACGGGGAAGCGCTCCCCTTCGGCGACGTACGGGCCGCGCTGACGGCGGGCGTCGGCTGCGTCCCCCGCGACCGGCACGAACAGGGCCTCGTCCCGTCCATGACCATCGGCGACAACACGACCATGAGCGTCCTGGACCGGCTCGGCCGTCACGGCTTCGTCGGCACCCGGCGCAGGCGCGGCTTCGCCACCGAGCTGATCGAGCGCCTCGACATCCACACCGAGGGCCCCGAACAGCCCGTCTCCGACCTCTCCGGCGGCAACGCGCAGAAGGTCGTCATGGCCCGCGCCCTCGCCTCCGACCCCCGCCTCCTCGTCCTCATCAACCCCACCGCCGGCGTCGACGTGAAGTCCAAGGAGTCCCTGCTGGCCCGCATGGACGGCGCCCGCGAGGACGGCACCGCCGTGCTCGTCGTCTCCGACGAACTCGACGACCTGCGCCGCTGCGACCGCGTCCTCGTCCTCTTCCACGGCCGCGTCGTCGCCGAGCACCCGGCCGGCTGGCGCGACCACGAGCTGATCGCCTCCATCGAAGGAGTGGACCATGGCTGACACCAAGGCCCCACCGCTCACCCCGGTACGCTCCCCCGACCCGCGGGCGGCCAGGGCCGTACTGATTCGCCGGGCTCGCGAACTCGCCCTTGTGCCCGCCCTGTTGCTGCTCATGGTGCTCGGCGCGGTGGTCAACGACTCGTTCCTCACCGAGCGCAACCTCGTCTCCGTCCTCGGCGCCTGCGCCGCGCTGGCGATGGTCGTGCTCGCCGAGTCGCTGGTGCTCATCACCGGCAGGTTCGACCTGTCCCTGGAGTCGGTCGTCGGCATCGCGCCCGCCGTCGGAGCGCTTCTGGTGCTGCCCTCCGCCCAGTCCGGCTGGGGCACCGAACTCCCGGCACCGCTCGCGCTGTTCGCGGTCCTCCTCGTCGGCGCGGCCGTCGGTGCCTTCAACGGCATCCTGGTCGTCAAGTTCCGGCTCAACGCGTTCATCGTGACGCTCGCGATGCTGATCGTGCTGCGCGGACTGCTGGTCGGCGCGACCAAGGGCAAGACCCTCTTCGGCATGCCGGACAGCTTCTACTCGCTGGCGACCACCACCTTCCTCTCCGTCCCGATGTCGGTGTGGCTCGCCGCCGTCGCCTTCGCCGTCGCCGGGTTCGTACTGAAGTACCACCGCGTCGGCCGCGCCCTGTACGCCATCGGCGGCAACGCGGACGCGGCCCGGGCGGCCGGTATCCGGGTCGAGCGCGTGATGCTCGGCGTGTTCGTCGTCGCGGGGGTCCTCGCCTCGGTCGGCGGGATCATGCAGACCGGCTATGTCGGCGCGATCAGCGCCAACCAGGGCAACAACATGATCTTCACCGTGTTCGCGGCGGCCGTGATCGGCGGCATCAGCCTGGACGGCGGCAAGGGCACCATGTTCGGCGCGCTCACCGGCGTACTCCTGCTGGGTGTCGTACAGAACCTGCTCACCCTCGCCCAGGTGCCGTCGTTCTGGATCCAGGCCATCTACGGCGGAATCATCCTCGTCGCACTCATGATTGCCCGCGTGACGACGGGCCGGGCCCAGGACTGACCCCCGCCGCCCCCTCTTCACCGACCGAAAGGCCTTCCGTGTCCCCGACCCCCGCCCGCGTCACCGCGCTCGACACCTACGACATCCGCTTCCCCACCTCGCGCGAGCTGGACGGCTCCGACGCGATGAACCCCGACCCCGACTACTCGGCGGCGTACGTCGTGCTGCGCACCGACGCGCCCGACGGACACGAGGGGCACGGGTTCACGTTCACCATCGGGCGGGGCAACGAGGTCCAGGTCGCCGCGATCGACGCGCTGCGGGGCCATGTGCTGGGCCGCTCCGTGGACGAGCTGTGCGACGACCCGGGGTCGCTCTTCCGGGACCTGATCGGGGACAGCCAACTGCGCTGGCTCGGCCCCGAGAAGGGCGTGATGCACATGGCGATCGGGGCCCTGGTGAACGCGGTCTGGGACCTCGCCGCCAAACGCGCAGGCAAGCCGCTGTGGCAGCTGCTCGCCGACGCCGAACCCGAGTGGATCGTGCGGCAGATCGACTTCCGGTACATCACCGACGCGCTCACCCCCGAGCAGGCGCTGGACCTGTTGCGCCGCGGCCGGGAAGGAGCCGCGGGGCGCCGGGCCCGGCTGCTGGAGCGCGGCTTCCCCGCCTACACCACCTCCGCCGGCTGGCTCGGCTACGACGACGACAAGCTCACCCGGCTGGCCGCCCAGGCCGTCGCCGACGGCTTCCGGCAGATCAAGCTGAAGGTGGGCGCCGACCTCGACGACGACGTACGCCGCTGCCGGGTCGCCCGCTCGGTCGTCGGACCCGGCATCCGCCTGGCGATCGACGCCAACCAGCGCTGGAACGTCGACGAGGCGATCCGCTGGACCAAGGCGCTGGCCGAGTTCGACCCGTACTGGATCGAGGAGCCCACCAGCCCCGACGACGTCCTCGGACACGCGGCGATCCGCGAGGCCGTCGCCCCTGTGAAGGTCGCCACCGGCGAGCACGTCCAGAACCGGATCGTCTTCAAGCAGATGCTCCAGGCGGGCGCTCTCGACGTGGTCCAGATCGACGCGGCCCGGGTCGGCGGCGTCAACGAGAACCTCGCCGTCCTGCTGCTCGCGGCCAGGTTCGGCGTCCCGGTCTGCCCGCACGCGGGCGGCGTCGGACTGTGCGAACTCGTCCAGCACCTGGCGATGTTCGACTACCTCGCGGTCTCCGGCACCACGGACGACCGGGTCATCGAGTACGTCGACCATCTGCACGAGCACTTCCTCGCCCCGGTGGTGATCCGCCAGGGTCACTACACGGCACCCACCACGCCGGGCTTCTCGGCCACCATGCGGCCCGAGTCCATCGCGCGGTACACGTTCCCCGGCGGCACCTTCTGGGCCGCCGACCCCGCCACACAGAAGGGACGGGCGGCGTGAGCGACTTCGAGGGACTGAGCGCCCTGGTGACCGGCGGCGCCTCCGGGATCGGCCGGGCCACCTCCGCACTCCTGGCCGCACGCGGCGCCCGGGTCGCCGTCCTGGACGTCGACCCCTCGTCGGTGGACGAGCCACTGCTCGGCTACCGGGCCGACGTCACCGACGACACATCGGTGCGCGAGGCCGTCGAACGGGCGGCCGGGGAACTCGGCGGACTGGACATACTCGTCAACAACGCCGGCATCGGCGCCCAGGGCACCGTCGAGGACAACGACGACGAGGAATGGCGGCGCGTGTTCGACGTCAACGTCCTCGGGATGGTCCGCGCCGCCCGCGCCGCCCTCCCGCATCTGCGCCGGTCGCGGCACGCGGCGATCGTCAACACCTGCTCCATCGGCGCCACCGCCGGACTGCCGCGGCGGGCGCTCTACAGCGCCACCAAGGGCGCCGTGTACTCCCTGACCCTGGCCATGGCCGCCGACCACGTCCGCGAGGGCATCCGCGTCAACTGCGTCAACCCCGGTACCGCGGACACCCCGTGGATCGGCCGGCTGCTGGACGCGGCACCCGACCCGGCCGCCGAGCGCGCCGCGCTGGAGGCCCGGCAGCCCACCGGACGCCTCGTCTCCGCGGAAGAGGTCGCGGGCGCCATCGCCTACCTGGCGAGCCCGCTGTCCGGCGCCACCACCGGCACCGCCCTGGCCGTCGACGGCGGCATGCAGGGCCTCAGGCTGCGCCCGGCGGGCCGATGAGCGCCCTCGGCCGCAGCGGCGTCGAGGTCAGCGCGCTGGCCTTCGGCGCCGCCGGGATCGGCAACCTGTACACCGAGGTCGGCGAGGAACAGGCGCACGAGGCGGTGGCCGCCGCCTGGCAGCGCGGCATCCGCTACTTCGACACTGCCCCGCACTACGGGCTCGGCCTGTCCGAACGACGGCTCGGCGGGGCCCTGCGGAACTTCCCCCGGGCGCAGTACACGGTCTCCACGAAGGTCGGCCGGCGCCTGGAGCCCGCGGACCTCCCAGGCGACGACCTGGCCAACGGCTTCGCCGTGCCCGCCACGCGGCGCCGGGTGTGGGACTTCAGCGCCGACGGCATCCGCCGCACCCTGGAGGCCAGCCTGGAACGGCTCGGCCTCGACCGGGTGGACATCGTCTACCTCCACGACCCCGACGACCACGCCGAGCAGGCCTTCCGCGAGGGCTACCCGGCCCTGGCGAAGCTCCGGGACGAGGGCGTGGTCGGCGCGATCGGCGCGGGCATGAACCAGACCGCGATGCTCACCCGCTTCGTCCGCGAGACCGACGTCGACGTGGTGCTGTGCGCCGGCCGCTACACCCTCCTCGACCACAGCGCGCTCACCGACCTGCTGCCGGCCGCCCGCGAACGGGGCACGTCGGTCGTCATCGGCGGCGCCTTCAACTCCGGCCTGCTGGCGGATCCACGGCCGGGAGCGACGTACGACTACGGGGCGGCGCCGCAGGAACTGCTGGACCGCGCCCTACGCCTCAAATCAATCGCCGAGCGCCACGGCACCACCCTGCGCGCCACCGCCCTCGCCTTCTGCGCCGCACATCCGGCGGTCGCCGGCGTCCTGGTCGGGGCCCGCTCAGCGTCCGAAGTCCACGACTGTGCCGACCAGTTCGAGACCGCGGTCCCGGACGCCTGCTGGCGGGAACTGCGCGAGGCGGGCCTGTTGCCCGGCGAGGAGGCGTCATGAGAGTTGCCCTGCACACCAGGGTCCGCGCGGACCGCGTGGGCGCGTACGAGGCCGCGCACCGTGAGGTTCCGGCCGAGCTCACCGACGCCATCCGTGCCGCCGGTGCCACGTCCTGGACGATCTGGCGCAGCGGTACCGACCTCTTCCACCTCCTGGAGTGCGAGGACTACGGCCGCCTCCTCGCCGAACTGGAGAAGCTGCCGGTGAACGTCGCCTGGCAGACGCGGATGGCCGAACTCCTCGACGTCGTGCACGACTACTCCGCCGACGGCGCGGGCGCCGGTCTGCCCGTCGTGTGGGAGCTGCCGTGACCGTCGACGCCCACCACCACGTCTGGGACCTCTCGATCCGCGACCAGGACTGGATCACCGGCCCCGAACTCCGGCCGCTGCGCCGGAACTTCACCCTCGCCGAGCTGGCACCGCAGGCGCGGGCGGCCGGAGTCGACCGCACGGTCCTCGTCCAGACGGTCACCGTGCCCGAGGAGACCCCCGAGTTCCTCGCCCTCGCCGACGCGCACGACCTCGTCGGCGCGGTCGTCGGCTGGACGGACCTGACCCGCCCCGACGTCGCCGGTGAACTGGCCCGACTGCGCGAACTCCCCGGCGGCCGGTACCTGAAGGGCATCCGCCACCAGGTCCAGGGCGAGCCGGACCCGCAGTGGCTGCTTCGTTCGGATGTCCGCCGAGGGCTCGCCGCCGTGGCCGACGCGGGCCTGGTGTACGACCTCGTCGTCCTGCCCCACCAGCTCCCCGCCTGTGCCGAGGCGGCCGCATCACTGCCCGGGCTCACCTTCGTCCTCGACCACCTGGGCAAACCCCCCATCGCCTCGGGGGAAATCGAACCCTGGGCGACGGCCGTCCGGACCTTCGCCGCACTGCCCAACACCGTGGCCAAGCTCTCCGGCCTGGTCACCGAGGCCGACCACGCCTCCTGGGCGGCCGGCGACCTGCGCCCGTACACGGACGTGGCTCTGGAGGCCTTCGGCCCGCACCGCCTGATGTTCGGCTCGGACTGGCCGGTGTGCACACTGGCCGCCACCTACCGCGAAGTGCTCACCGTCACAGGCGAGTTCACCCCACAGCTCAGTGAGGCGGAGCGCGTCGCCGTCCTCTCGGGCACCGCCACCCGTGTCTACCGCCTCTGAATGGCCTCGGCGAGCCGTGTCGGCGGCAGATAGTCCCGCACATACGTCCGTTCCCAGCACGCGCCCGTCTCCCGCAGCTCCCGCCAGGTCGTGTAGCGATAGCGGAAGAGACGGGCGCGGATGTAGCGGGGCGGCTCGTCGAGCGGGAACGGGGAGCTGCGCAGCAGTTTCAGCGTGTCCCGGTCGTTCTCCAGCAGCCGCTCCACCAGCGCGCCGAACCAGGACCCGGCGTAGGCGGGCGAGAGCGCGGCGAACCACATCAGCCAGTCCAGCCGCAGGTGGTACGGCGCGAACTGGCGCGGCCAGCGCCGTGGATCGCCCGGCTTGCCCTTGAACTCGTACTCCCGCCACCGCGCGTCCTCGTGCAGGACGTCGTCGAGCGTGCCCTCCACCACCACCTCGTAGCGGATACGGCTGACGCTGCCGAACGCGCCGTAGGTGTTCACCAGGTGCAGCGGGTCGAAGGAGCGGTTCATGACCTGGCGGCGGGAGATCATGTTCATCACCGGGTGGTAGCTCAGCCAGACGATGAGCGCGGCCACGGCGAGGACCACGATCTCGTACCAGAGCGGCGCCGGCGGCACGGACGGCGCGGCGGCGGGGATCCGCAGCGCCGACAGGGCCAGCACGATCGTGATCCAGTTCAGCCAGGAGAAGTTGCCGGACAACACGAGCCACAGCTGGGTGACGATCATCAGGGACGCGGCGGCCGTCGCGATCGGCTGCGGGGTGAACAGCAGGACCGGCACCACGAGTTGGGTGAAGTGGTTGGCGGCCACCTCGACGCGGTGCAGCGGCTGCGGCAGATGGTGGAAGAACCAGCTCAGCGGGCCCGGCATCGGCTGGGTCTCGTGGTGGTAGTAGAGGCAGGTCAGCTTCCGCCAGCAGGCGTCGCCGCGCATCTTGATCAGACCGGCGCCGAACTCGACGCGGAACAGGATCCAGCGCAGCAGGAACAGCACCACGATGGGCGGCGCCACCTCGTCGTTGCCCACGAAGGCACCGAGGAAGCCGACCTCCAGGAGCAGCGACTCCCAGCCGAAGGCGTACCAGGTCTGGCCGACGTTGACGACCGACAGATACAGCGCCCAGGGCACCAGCCACAGCACCAGTCCGCCCCACAGGGGCAGTTGTGAGTCCATGCCCGCGAGCAGCGCCGCCGACACGGCACAGCCCGCCCAGCAGCAGCCCGCGAACAGACGGTCCGAGTAGCGGAGGTGGAACAGGCTCGGCGCGTCCCGGAAGCGCACCCGGCGCAGAAAGTGCGGGATCGGCAGCATGCCCCGCTCACCCAGCAGCGCACGGAACTGCAGGGCCGCGGTCAGGAACGCGACGAGATACACGCCGGCCAGAGCCCGCTGGAAGATCAGTCGGCTCCACCAGTACTCGGGTGCGGTGAACCAGTTCACGGCCGTGCGCTCCTGCCTCCATTGTGGCGCCGCGGGCACGGCGCGCCCCACGCGCTCGTCACCCTGTGTACCGCACCGCTCCACTTGCGTAACCCGAGCGAGTGAAGCAGACAATAGTGAACGAATTGCCCCAGCTGAAGTGGGAGAACGTGGTGCGGATACCCACCGGAACCACCGTCATGGCCTGTCTGCTCTCGGCGGTGCTCCTCGTCGCCGGCTGTGCCCGCGACGGCGCCGGGGACACCGGTCCGAGCGGCGAGGTCTTCCTGCAGCCGGTCGCGGCCCAGGGCCCCGACCCCTTCACCGGTTCCACGGCGACCGGCGGCCCCCACTCCGCGGACCAGATCACCCGGACGGCGCAGTCGGTCGGCCCCATCGGGAACATCGCCCTGCCCGTGAGCGGGGTGCGGTCCGTCTCCGGCGGCACGCCCGGCCTGTACGGCGGCACCGCACGGGTGGGCAGCTGCGACGTCGAGCGGCAGATCGGCTATCTGGCCGCCGACCCGGCCAGGGGCAGCGCGTTCGCCCGGGCCGAGGGCATCACCCGGACGGCGGTACCCGGATATCTGCGCGGTCTGACGCCGGTCGTGCTGCGCGCGGACACCCGGGTCACCAACCACGGGTACCGGGACGGGCAGGCGGCCGGATTCCAGTCCGTCCTGCAGGCCGGCACCGCCGTGCTGGTCGACGACCGCGGTGTGCCGCGTGTGCGCTGCGCCTGCGGCAACCCGCTGAAGCCGCCCACGGCGACCCACAGCGCCGCCGGCACCGGCGGGCAGGCCTGGTCGGGCTACCGGCCCGGCGAGGTGTTGGAGGTGACCCCGGCACCGCACGCCATCACCAGCATCACGATCATCGACCTCGGGTCACATGCCTGGATCGAACGCCCGACCGGTCACGATGTCTCCCACGACCACGTCGTACACCCGCCGGTGAGCGCGACACAGCCGCCGCGCACCGAGCAGCAGAAGCCGCACGAGCACGAGAACCGCCCCAGTGCCTCCCCCGGCGAGAGCGGCAGGGCGCCGGTCACCGCCCCCTCCGCCGTCCCGGCCGGCTGCGCCACCCCGACGCCCACGCGCCGCCCGAACTCCGGCGGCGCGACGGCCCCGGTCGCCGCGGACGCCGGCGGTGCCGTGGCCCCGGTACGGCCGCAGGCGTCGGGCTGTGCCACCGCGACGCCGTCCGCGACCGTCCCCCGAACCCAGCAGGCTCCCGTCGGCGGCCGGCCCACCCCCGGCATCTCCAAGTCCTCCCCGGACTCCGCCGCCACCGGGACCGCCGCCTCCCCGGACACCGCCGACGAGACCGGCCCCGGCACCGTCCCTGACGTGCCCGACCTGCCCGACGGCGGCGGACTCGTCCCCGACGACGGCACGACCGTCACCGACAGCATCTTCGACAGCCCCACCGGCGTCTTCGGCGACTGAGCCCCACCGTGCCCTCGATCCCGGTCGAAGAATCGGACGAATCCTGGCAAGGTGGCCCCATGGCTGATCAGGGGGCGCCGGCCCTGTCAGTCCCGGACGACCGGCCCGCCCACCCGGATCCGATTCTTGCGCTCAACCGCATGGGCTCGTTCGACTGGGACCTGGACAACGGCCGCTTCCACATGGACGCCCAGGCCCACGAGGTGTTCGACATCCTCCCCGAGGAGTACGACGGACGCCCCGAGAGCCTGTCGCTCCGTGTGCCCCAGCCCGAGAGCAGCCGGCTCGACGCCGTGGTCGCCCGGGCCATCAAGGACGGCAGCGAGAACTACGGCGCCTACTTCCGCATCCGCTGCCGCGACGGCACGCTGCGCTGGACCCACACCCAGGGCTACATCCGGCGGGACGAGACGGGCCGGCCGCGGCGGGTCATCGGCATCGTCCGGGACGCCACACAGGAACTGCAGGACAGCGAGGCGCGCAGCCTGCGGGCGGCCCAGGACGAGGCGGTCCGCAGACAGACCAACGTCGTGCAGGTCATCACGGCGGCCCTGTCGCACGCCCGCAGCGTCCAGGACGTCATCGACGTCCTCAAGGACACCCACGGCGTACGGCACCTGGGCGCGACCAGTCTGGTCATGGGCCTGGTGGAGGCCGGGCGGATCCGGCTGGTGGCCGAGGGCCCCGAGGGCAGCTTCGTACCCGGCACCCGGGTCACCCGGATCGACGAGCCCTACCCGATGAGCGAGGTCGTACGCACCCTCAGCCCGCGCTTCATCGAGTCCCGGGAGGAGTTCGCCCAGGGGTACCCGATCCTGTGGCCGCACATCACCGACCTGAACATCACCTCGGCCGCCTATCTGCCGCTCATCGCCCAGGCCCGCCCGATCGGTGCCATGGGGCTTCTCTACAACGACCGGCAGGGCTTCTCCGACGAGGAGCGCACCGTCATCGTCGCGCTCGGCAGCAGCATCGCCCAGAGCCTGCAGCGGGCCATGCTCTACGAGCAGGAGAAGGACCTCGCCCAGGGCCTGCAGCAGGCGATGCTGCCGCGCACCATCCCCAGCGTGCCCGGCGCCGACGTCGCCGTCCGCTACCGCTCCGCCTCCGCCGGGGGCTCCCTCGGCCGGGACATCGGCGGTGACTGGTACGACCTCATCCCGCTGCCGAGCGGCCGGGTCGGGGCCGTCATCGGCGACGTCCAGGGGCATGACACGCACGCGGCGGCCGTCATGGGCCAGCTGCGTATCGTGCTGCGCGCCTACGCCGCCGAGGGGCACACGCCGGCCACCGTGATGGCCCGTGCCTCCGTCTTCCTGCACGAACTCGACACCGACCGCTTCGCCACCTGCCTGTACGCGGAGGCCGACCTGTCCACCGGCGTGGTGCAGGTGGTCCGCGCCGGTCATATCGACCCGCTGGTGCGACGGACGGACGGCAGCTGCCACCGGGTCTGCGTGGAGGGCGGGCTGCCGCTCGGTCTTTCCGCCGAGTTCGGCCGGCTGGAGTACCCGGTCTCCACCCTCGAACTCGACCCCGGCCAGACCCTGCTGCTGTGCACCGACGGACTCGTCGAGCAGCCCGGCGCCGACCTGGACGACGGCGTGCAGACCCTCACCTCGCTGATCGCCGCGGGCCCGGACGACGTGCGCAGCCTCGCCAACCGGCTGATCCAGGTGGCCGAGGCGCGCGGCGGCGACGACGACGTGGCCCTGCTCCTGCTGCGCCGCCGGGTCCTGGACAGCGTGCGGACCCCCGCCCGGCTCCAGCAGCACGTGGCCCCCGGCGACCCCGAGGCGCTGACACTGGCCCGGCACATGATCCGCGCCGCGGTCCGCGCCTGGGGCGCGGGCGACCGCGCCGACGAGATCGAACTGGTCGCCGACGAGTTGATCACCAACGCCCTGATGCACACCGAGGGCTCCGCGGTCGTCACCCTCAGAGTCCTCACCGGCAGCGACCGGCGCCTGCGCGTGGAGGTCGAGGACTCCTCCAGCGCCCTGCCACGCCGCCGGGAGGCGGGGGAGTCGGGGGTTTCCGGGCGCGGGCTGCTGCTGGTCGACATGCTGACCGACGTGTGGGGCGTGGAGGCCCGGGGCGGCGGCAAATGCGTGTGGTGCGAGTTCCTGGTACCGGAACGCGGCTGACCGGTGCTCCAGCGCCGTGGCGCGCCGCGCCGGGTCGCGGGTGCCCGTGGGCGGCTGACCGGGGCGGCCTCGGATGGCACTCTGGAGCCTCACCGGCAGCGACCGGCGCCTGCGCGTGGAGGTGGAGGATTCCTCCGGCGCTCTGCCGCGCCGCG